>JADQBR010000002.1 GCA_016278515.1 Bacillota bacterium | reverse complement strand
CGTCGCCTTACCCTGCCGCTCGTGCTTACGCTTTCGCGTTCGGGTCTGTTCTCTCGCCTACGGGTCTCTCGATTTCCCGCATCTCCTTCAGACAGCACCTCACGATACTGCCATAGATTAGGCTTCTTGGGTTATACCAGCGTCCCCAAGGAAGGTCTTTCACCTTCGTGAGAGTTACTTTCCGGACTCTCAGTTCGTGTTTACCTAAGTATCGTCACCGATGTCCTTAATGGTAACTCGTTGCGGTTTATGCCGCAATAGATGCGACTGCCCGTCGCACAAAAAAGCAACCCGCACTTTAGAGGATGCGGGTTGCTATTTAACATTTATTTTGCATAATCGATAGCTCTGGTTTCTCTTATGACAACCACTTTAATCTGACCTGGATATTCTAAATCTGTTTCAATACGCTTAACGATTTCACGAGCAACGCCAGCAGAACTTGCATCATCAACATGTTCTGGTTTAACCATAATTCTAATCTCTCTACCAGCTTGAATCGCATATGCTTTTTCTACGCCCTCAAAAGAATCAGCAATTTCTTCCAATTTTTCTAGTCTTTTAATATATGCTTCTAAAGTTTCTCTTCTAGCACCGGGTCTAGCGGCAGAAATAGCATCCGCTGCTTGTATTAATACAGCTTCAATACTTCTTGCCTCAACGTCACCATGATGAGCTTCAACAATGTGAACAATGTCCGAACTCTCACGATATTTTTTTGCTAGATCTCTACCAATTTCTACATGAGGCCCTTCAACTTCATGGTCAACAGCTTTCCCTATATCATGTAATAAACCGCCTCTTTTTGCCAGCTGAGGGTCTACTCCAAGTTCAGATGCCATAACAGATGCAAGGTGCGCAACTTCAATGGAATGCTTTAATACGTTTTGACCGTAACTGCTCCTGTACTTAAGACGGCCTAATAACTTCACTAACTCCGGATGTAACCCATGAATACCAGTCTCAAAAGTTGCTTGTTCCCCTTGCTCTCTTATGGTTTGCTCAACTTCTTTTTGTGCTTTCTCAACCATTTCTTCAATACGGGCTGGGTGTATTCTTCCATCCAAAATTAATTTCTCCAACGCAATTCTGGCAACTTCTCTTCGGATAGGATCAAATCCCGATAATATCACCGCTTCTGGCGTATCATCAATTATCAAATCTATACCAGTAAGAGTTTCCAAAGTTCGGATATTTCTTCCTTCGCGTCCAATAATCCGTCCTTTCATCTCATCATTAGGCAAAGCAACTACCGAGACAGTTGTCTCCGCGACATGATCTGCTGCACATCGTTGGATACCTAAGGTAATAATTTCTCTGGCTCTCTTTTCAGCTTCCGCTTTTGCTTGTTCCTCCATGTCCTTAATCATTATTGCTGTTTCATGTTTAATCTCTTCCTGAACATTGGCAAGCAGAATATCTTTAGCTTCCATCGATGTTAATCCAGACAATCTTTCCAATTCAGCAACTTGCTTGTTGTGAATACTTTTCAATTGCTCATGAACCTTGTCCACTTCTTTATCCTTTTGCTGTAGAATTTCTTCTTTTTTTTCTAACGCATCCGTTTTCTTATCTAAAGCTTCTTCTTTTTGTACTAGTCGTCGTTCCAACCGCTGTAGCTCATTTCTTCTTTCACGGTTGTCCTTCTCCATATCACTCCTAGCACGGTGGATCTCTTCTTTTGCTTCTAATAAGGCTTCACGCTTCTTTGATTCTGCGTCTTTTTTTGCATCATCAACAATTTTTTCTGCAGCCTGTTCAGCAGATGCTATCTTCGCTTCTGCTATTTTTTTTCTAACGATATAACCTACACCAAAACCAATAATACTTAATACAATTGCGATTAAAATTTCTTGAATATTAATGCTCTCCACCTCCTTAATCAATTATTATCTAAAAATCCCCGCTGCCGTTTCGCTCTCATTAAAGACGAATAGATAAACGTTTTCAGTAAAAAAAGACCAAGTTCAAGAAACTCGGCCTTATAGAACACCTTACAACGGGCTAATATATAGTCTATAGACATTTTAAGATTAAAGTGTTATATTAATTTGATAAATTTACTCTCAAACAACATATTACACCATTATACATACTTTAATCTACAACTCAATCTACAATTCTATATAAACCCGCACACGGCAGAGAGTTAAACCTAGTTTCTTCCATACATATTTTATTATTTTTCTTCTGTCATGTCAAGCTCTCTAACCACCTGAGATATGGTGTATGTAGTAAATCCTCTCCGCATTAAAAAACCATAAAGCCATTCAGCAGAATCTTTTGTTGTGTCCAATCTAGAATTTATCTTTTTTCGGGCTAAGTTCAATGCTAGTTTATACTCCAGATCTTCAGACAACAATAAGGATAATTTTTCGTCAATAATTTGCTTATTAATTCCCTTACTACACAATTCGTATCGAATTCGAACCTTACCCATAGGTTTCAGATTAATCCTATCCCGGATCCAACTTTCCACAAAACGATTATCATTAATATAATTTTCATTACGCAAGTTTTGAATGACTTCTTTAATACAAAATTTACTATAATCCTTTTTCTTAAGTTTTTGCTCAATTTCACTTTCAGCATACCATCTGCGGTTCAATAATCTAAGCGCATAATTAAAAGCTTTATTATAAGACATGATAATTACGGTTATTCTTCGTCTGATTGTAATTTATCTTCTTGTTTTGCAATACCTAGTTTTTCAGCCATTGCGGTTCGTACCTGTTTCTCGACTTCTTGAGAAACCTCCAGGTTATCTTTAAAATATTTTCTTGCATTTTCTCGACCTTGGCCCAATCTTTCATCTCCGTATGAAAACCATGCGCCACTTTTTTGGACAATCCCATACTCTACTCCTAAATCCAAAATACAGCCTTCATTGGAAATACCTTCTCCGTAAATAATATCGAATTCTGCCTGTCTAAAAGGTGGAGCAACTTTATTTTTTACAATTTTAGCACGGGTTCTATTACCTATCATCTCTTGACCTTGTTTTAATGTCTCAATTCTTCTAACATCTATTCTTACAGAAGCATAAAACTTTAAAGCCCGGCCTCCTGAGGTTGTTTCTGGGCTTCCAAACATCACCCCAACCTTTTCACGAATTTGATTGATAAAGATTGCAATGGTATGAGACCTACTAATTGCTCCAGCTAGTTTACGCAGGGCCTGGGACATTAATCTAGCCTGCAGACCAACATGAGCGTCACCCATTTCGCCCTCAATTTCTGCACGTGGTACTAGAGCCGCCACAGAGTCTACAACTACAACATCGACAGCGCCACTCCTTACTAGAGCTTCTGCAATTTCTAAGGCTTGTTCGCCAGTATCCGGTTGTGAAACTAGCAAGTTATCAATATCTACACCTAAATTTCCTGCATAGGTAGGGTCTAGAGCATGCTCAGCATCAATAAAAGCCGCTGTTCCCCCTTTACGCTGAGCTTCTGCTATAACATGCAACGCAACCGTGGTTTTACCGGAAGACTCCGGGCCATAAATTTCAACTACTCTTCCTCTAGGTAAACCACCTATTCCCAAAGCTTGATCGATAGCTAAGCAACCACTCGAGATAGTTTCAATATTAAGTCTTCCTGCCGACTGTCCTAATTTCATGATTGAGCCTTTACCAAATTGTTTTTCGATTTGCCCCAACGCCATTTCAAGTGCTCTTTCTTTTTCACTCATTTTAATCACTCTCCCAAAGAACATGTGTTCGCTACTATTATAATGCCCCTGGCAATCACTGTCAATTACTATTTTTAAAAGTAATTTTTTTTTCTTTTTAAAGGTCCTAGTGAATATCTTCATTGCAAAGGCTCTCATTAAGAATTCTATTCAGTATTCTCCAATTCCTTCTTTTTTACCTGTGGTTCAAGTAGCGTTCTTTCTAGGCTAAAACCACTCTTCAAGTTATAGACTTTTAAGCTATCAACCGCAACTAATTTTACTAAATCAGCATCTTTTCTGAAATGTAATAGTATAACAGAATATGGCAATTCGTTCACTGTTTGTAATCCCCTGATACCTGCAGCACCAGATGTCCCAGCATCAAGAATATAGGTTCCTTTATCCTCTAATATTTTTATTTGGTGGTTATGCCCATGTAATATCGTAGAAAATTTTCCAGAAAAATGTTTTGCAATTCCGGGGTTATGAACCATTAATATGTCTATTGGAATTTTTTCCTTCACTAAGATCCCTTCGATTTTCCGGATGTATTCGCCAGCTAATTCTATGCTTGGTGGAGTAATATTGCTTGTAGTGGCGGCAGGATCACCAATTCCTAATATTCGTAAACCGTATAGATCAATAACGTCACCATCCAATACCAGAACATTAGACAAAGCATTCATCGCCTTAACGATATCCGGAGAATCATGGTTCCCCGAGGTAAATATATAAGGAACCCCTAAGCCCTCCAGCCTTTTTATTAACTGAGCTTCAAGCGGTGTTCCAAAATCAGAAATATCTCCTGTATCTAGAATAGCCGCCACATTAAAATTTTTGGCAATTTGCTGAACAAAATCATAACCAGCAGGGTTATTATGTATATCAGAAATATGAAGCAGACGCAATGTACCCTCATTGCTAGCTAATGGTTTTAAAGTATCAATCTTTTCAAACAGATCATAAAGATTATTTGCCATTACCTGCATTTGATCTCCTAATGTATCGAGCTTGCCAATAGCTTCTTCCGCTAAACCTATCATCCAAGGTGCTGCTTGTAAAATGCCTTCGTACTTTGGCGTTAAAAAGCTGTCCGTGTCGTATGTATTATACGTCCCCAGAAACAAAATTCCCATTAATATAGCTCCAATAATGGCGCCTCTGACGTATGTCACCGGTTTACTTCGTCTTAGCAAAAAGATACCAAACATGCCTCCAAGCGCTGCTAGCAGTAAGATACGCAACACAAATAATTTTGTTACTTTAATTAACTCCTGCTGAGTCTTGTCAATTAAATGCTGCTGTTGAAGAGATTCGCTAAATAACTTCTGTACTAGTTCCATATCAATATTTTTAAGAGAAATTACAAATTTCAAGGGTGTATCATGAGTTTTTGCACTGATTTTACCAATTGGTGGGATCACTAATTCCGTCAAGCCATGGTCAAAAATTTGAAGCTTGATAGAAAATTCAAGCGCCTCAACATGAAAATTCATTTGACCAAAAACACTTACAATAATAATAGCACCAATTACTGCCATTAATGCATTTGTTATATATTTTTTATGTATGAATTTAACTTTTAACATTCAATAATACTCCCTGCCAAAATATTTTGAACATAATATTAGTATTTGCGTTTGGAAAACCTACTTATACAAAAATAGCCGACTATGCTGAAGCTTTCGCAAAGGTAACATAGTAGTCGCATACACTCAAAATATTGTTTAGCCTTCAGATTGCAAAAAAAATAGGCCTAATAAACATAGCCTACTTTTAGCTTACCTTTTTATTTATTAATTGTCTTAAATCATCCCCAGAAACATACTCATCCTTAATTAATTTTTCAAAAATCCTTACTAAAGTTTGTTGATGGGCTCTTAAAGCACTTTCTACATAAACAGTTTGTTGCTCAATGATTTCACTCAAAATTCTATGCTGTTTATTTCTACTCAAATAATCTCGATCAACTACTCCTAATCTAGACAAACCAGAAGCAATTATCTGATGAGTCAGTTTCACTGCTTGCTGATAATCATTACCGGCACCAGTGCTGCTGTTATGAAAAATAAGTATCTCAGCCTGAGCCCCAGCCAGACAAACCTGGATTTGTTGCTCCAACTGATTTCTGGTAAACAAATATTGATCATCCTTAGGACTTTGACGCATATAACCTAAAGCATTTCCTCTTGGTGTAATGGTCAAATGGGATACAGAGCCTGAGTTTAATAGTTCACTAATTATTGCATGGCCAGTTTCATGTACGGCCACTCTTCTTAATTCTTCTTGGGTAGGCTTTCGGTCTAGTTTCTCTCCCAACATCACTTTATCAACTGCTTCCATTAAATGAATTTGAGATATTACTTTCTTTTTATTTCTAAATGCCATAATCGCTGCTTCATTTATGACACTTTCTAAATGCGCACCGGAAAAACCGAAGGTGTCTCTGGCTATTTTATCAAAATCCACATCAACACCCAAAGGTTTGTTCCGTGCGTGAATTGACAGGATCTCTTTTCTTCCTTCTTTACTAGGTAATGATACCTGCACCTGTCTGTCAAAGCGACCTGGCCTTAACAGTGCTTCATCCAACATATCACCCCTATTGGTTGCTGCAATAAGCAGCACCCGCACTTCTTCATTGGTTTTTAACCCATCCATTTCAACTAATAGTTGGTTTAATGTTTGGTCGTATTCTAAGTGGCTGGAATGACTTCCTCTCTTCCCGCCCATAACTTCAATTTCATCTATAAATACAATTGCCCGATCTTTCTTTTGACTCTTGGCGGTCCCTTTAGCACTTTGAAACAGTTTCCTTACCCGTTGCGCGCCTACACCAGCGTACATCTCAACAAATTCACTGCCAGAAGCAGTTAAAAAAATAGCATCAGAATAATTTGCAGCAGCTTTAGCCAATAATGTTTTTCCGGTTCCTGGCGGACCAGTTAATAGAACTCCTTTTAAAGGTCTTATGCCAAGCTCTTTAGTGTCATCTGAATGAATTATAAAGTCTAATGCCTCTTTTAATTCCTGCTTTGCGGTTTTTTGACCACCAATTTCATCAAATCCTACTTCAACCGCGCAGGTATATTCCTTAAATTGGTTCTTGAACATTCCTTTCTTGCCAATCAGAAAATAGAAGCTTATTATCATTCCACCGAACAATAGCAGCGGTAAAATTTCGTATCCTGCTAAACCTAGAAAAACTAAACAGGCTATACTGCTGCCTAGAACAAAGTCTTTAAGCAACAGGTTCACCCCCAAGTTTAAAGTCAATAACCCTATATATATAATTGTCGGCATCTGATAATTCGACGTATACTATACTCCCGCCTATAAATACCTTTGCAGTAAGTTTTTGCGAACTTGCAATCTCTTCCATGCGTTCTCTCATAATTACAAAATGACCTGTTTTAATTCCTTCATAAACGACAACCTGTCCTTCATACCAAGTCTTGTTCAGTTTTGCATTGGGTTTATCTTTTAAGACGATTTCATGAGGTTGTTTTAGTTGTTCTGCAACACGAGAAATATCTTGGTAAGTTTCCATCAAATTATCCACATTATCCATTTCAATTATGATTCTCTCTTTGTTATCTCCCTTTACGAATGTAGAATTATTTACCCCATTGATATTATTTAACTGCTCAACTAAGGGGTTTTCATAAATGAAGTGAATATATACATACTGTACTCCCAGTAAAAGCCCCAAAGTAACCAGACAGATAACCACCACTTTCAGTAGATTAAAACCACCTATCTTCATAATATATCACCCCAATATATATAATCACTGTTCTTAGTATATCATGTAAATATAAGGGTTTCTTTATGAAATCAATGGAAGTTAACACTAAAAAAAGGAGGTTGCCCCCCTTTTAACCTTTATGTACGCTTTAATTATTTTGCGTTGATATTAAGAGTCTTTCTTGCCCTTAAAAAATAATCTATGCCCGATGCGATGGTAAAGAATACTGCTACGTAAAGAGCAATTTGACCAAAGGGTACATTAATTAAATTAAAAGGATAATCATTAATTAGGATAGCTACTATAGCAACAATTTGAGATACTGTTTTAAACTTGCCTAGTTTACTTGCTGCAATTACTACTCCTTCTCCCATTGCAATAGTTCGCAAACCGGTAATTGCAAATTCTCTACCGATAATTAAGATTACAATCCAGGCAGGTATTTTATCCAGCTCAACTAAAGAAATTAAGGCAGCAGTAACTAATAATTTATCTGCTAAGGGATCAAGCAGTTTACCTAATTTTGTAATCTGTTTCCTAGAACGAGCAATATAACCATCTAATCCATCAGTACTAGCAGCAACGATAAATATTCCTGCTGCTATATATTCACCATATCCAATACGTGTAAGTAAAAAAATCATAAACACAGGTATTAAGAAAATACGGGCTATTGTTAATTTATTAGCAAGATTCATTAATATCCTCCCCTAATAAATCGAATTCATTGTTGACATCTGTTATTTCAGTTTCTACAAAATTCCCTGATTCTTTAGTAGTTTTTACAATAACAAGCCCATCCACTTCTGGTGCCTGATATTGAGACCTACCTATTTTATAGTGTGCTTCATCGTCAAAATTATCTTCAATCAACACAGGTAATCTTGATCCTATTAATGAACGGTTCTTACTAAGCGTAAGTACTCTTTGAACCTCCATCAGTTTATGGTAACGCTCTTCCTTAATTCGTTGTGGTATCTGATTAGGCAGTTTTGCAGCAGGGGTATCAGTCTCTTGCCAGTATGTAAACGCACCTACCCAATCTAGTTTTACCTCTCTTAGAAAATCTAAAAGTTCTTCAAACTCTTCATTAGTTTCACCTGGAAAGCCAACAATAAAAGTAGACCTAATTGACAATTGAGGTATTCTACTTCGTAATTTCTGTATTAATTCAATTATTTCTTCTTTGGAGCCTCTACGCCCCATTTTATTAAGTACCGAAGTCGAGACATGCTGTAGCGGAATGTCTAGATACTTGCAAACTTTTGGGTAATTAGCAACAACATCTATTAGCTCTGGTGTTATGTCTGTAGGATAACAATATAGCAAGCGTATCCAGAACTCTCCTTCTAAGTTACTTATTGATTTTATCAGTTCCGCCAGTTCATGTTTTCCTGTGGTGTCTATTCCGTACCTAGTAATGTCTTGAGCAATTAGATTAAGTTCTTTAGCACCTTCCGTTATTAACTCTCTTGCCTCAATGACTAATTGTTCCTTTGAAGAGCTTTGATACCTTCCTTTTAGCTCAGGTATAGTACAATAAGTACATAAATTATCGCACCCTTCTGCAATCTTTAAATATCGTACAAAATTACCGGTTTGAGAGATGCGTTTCAATTCTAAATTATTGCCAGGAACATAACTCTTTCCTGCCAAAGGCAATATAGAATCTAAATTATTAATGTCAACAGCAGCATCAATCTCAGGAATCTCCTTTAAGAGTTCCAAACCATATTTTGCAATCATGCAGCCCGTAACAACAAGCTTTACCTTATTATTGCGTTCCTTATACGCTGCTAATTCCAGAATAGTATTTATGGATTCCTCTTTGGCAGGAGTAATAAACCCGCAGGTATTTATTACTATAATATCTGCTTCTTCAAACTTATCTACGGGAATTAATCCTTGGGATTTTAAGTAACCAAGGATGTTCTCACTGTCTACCATGTTTTTTGAACAACCTAACGTTTCTAAAGCAACCTTAACCATGAAACCCCTCTTTTAGCAGAATAATAAAGTTGTTAATCTCTATCAAAAACTTTGGTTACAACTTCTCCCATTTCACCAATTTTTCCAATATTTTGACCGTCTCGGTATAGTTTAACCACTCCAGCATTACCAAAAACTATTCTTATTTTATTCTTTGCAGTAAATTCTTTGACAAACGGACCTTCCAACGTACCTGTGAACACTACTTGCTCATCAGAAGTAACCTTGACCCAGCATTTTCCCTTTGCTATTTCTAATTTAACGCTGACAACCTGACTTACCGGGACAGAACTATTTCCAGTTGCGGGTGTTTGAACATTATTTCCCTGAGAATTGTCTTTTGGTTGACTCCCTTGGCTTGCTTGATTTTCTATAGGATTATCAGTTTCCTTCAATGTTTTTTCATTAGTGGTTGGCGCAGATGCCGGTTGGGATTGAAAGTACATTTTGCTGATTAATAGTGAACCCACCAAAAATAGTAGTATGACGCCTAAAACAATGCTAATAACCAATTTATATGGTAATTTTTTCCCCGAGTAAGAAGAACTTGGTTCTATTTCTTCTTCGGGTTTTTCCGGTTTACCAAATTGTTTTTTATATTCTTCAACAATAACATCAGCTTCTAACCCTAAGTATCGGCAATAAGTACGAAGAAAACCTATCACATAAACCTCTCCCGGCAGCTCATTAAAATTCTCTTGTTCTAGTGCCTCTAGGTATTTTATGCGTATTTTAGTCGCCTGCTCTACTTCTCTTAGAGAAAGATCCTTTTTCTTTCTTATTCGAGTTAGTAATTCACCAATTTGGCCCACCGGGTATACCTCCCTATATATTTAGATAGCTAACTAGGGTTCTAGCACTGGTTTGTGGATCTGTACCACTGAGAGAAATAGAACATTCATTTTCAAATTTTTTAGGGTAATTGTAAAGAGGATCATAATAGTTAACTAATAAGTATTCAACAACGGAATGTACATTTCCTGCCAGTAACATTTCACTTAAAGTAGATATGGCTTTCTTCCCCAATCGTTTTTTTAAGCACGAAATCGCATGCAAAATTGCATCGGTATTTTCCTGCGTATCCTCTTTATATTCATCTACTATTCTAGTTATTCTTCTTTCAAGCTCATCATACACCAAAACGTTAATTCCGTTGTTCATTGCTTCAAAGAAAGAATCCGGAATAAAGTTTCTTCCCAAGCGCTTACTTTCACCTTCAACTACTACAAAACTACCTGGCTGAATACTTTTGCAAGCCTGACACAGTTTTGTTTCAAATTTCTTTTGTGAATACTGCGCCCCTAAACCCACACTGCCAAAGACCGAACCGCGATTATTAGCCAGACCTTCTAAATCTATTGCGGGTTTCCCCAACTTCTGTAGCTCAAGTATAATATCCGTTTTCCCTGTTCCGGTTAATCCGTGAAGAACAACAAATTTATAAGGCATTTCTTCTTGAAAAAAATCATAGACATGTTTACGAAATGCTTTGTACCCTCCGGTTAACCTATATGCTGATATACCCATAAGATTAAGTACTTGAGTCAGGGATCTACTTCGGAGGCCACCTCGCCAACAGTAGATAACTACCGGATTATGGTTGTAGAGTTCCTTTATCTCCTTTACAATCAGAGGCAGCTTAGGCGCTACGAATTCTAAACCAATTTCTTTTGCAATGGTGCTTCCGTCCTGTTTGTACGCTGTACCAACTAAATGTCTTTCTTCATCATTTAGTAAAGGAATATTAACAGCATTCGGCACATGATCTTCATCAAATTCTTTGGGCGAACGCAGATCGACAAATACAGTATGCATCTTTAACGCGTCCTCTATTGAAATATCTTTCAATGAATGTCACTTCTTTCCTACTAATACTATGCGTGGAATAGTGGCTGCTATCAGTACTATTGCCTGCAGGTGCCTCTTTCATTCTTTTTTTTCGAAAGAGCGATACCACTCATCCAGTGTCATTAACACTGCCCGGGGTTTACTTCCTTCGTAACCGCCGACAATTCCTCTCTCTTCCATAATATCAATCAGGCGCGCTGCTCTAGTATATCCGATACGCAACCTACGCTGCAACATGGAGATTGAGGCTTGGCCGCTTTCTATCAGCAGTTTTGCAGCTTCCGGTAATAATTCGTCATTTAATTCTTCCTTATTATCTTTAGTTTCTTTCTTATCGAAAAGCTCTTTTTGGTATTCTGGTTTACCCTGTTTCTTGATAAATCCCACTAAGGAGTTAATTTCATTATCTGACACATAAACTCCTTGTACTCTAAGCGGTTTTGCGGCGCCGACCGGAAAAAACAGCATATCGCCCCGACCCATTAATTTTTCTGCACCGCCAGTATCCAAAATAGTCCTGGAATCAGTTTGAGATGAAACCGCAAAGGCAATGCGTGAAGGGATATTAGCTTTTATCACACCCGTAATAACATCAACAGAGGGTCTTTGAGTTGCGACAACTAAATGAATACCTGCTGCTCTGGCCATCTGAGCAAGACGGCATATTGCATCTTCAACATCTGCCGGTGCTACCATCATGAGATCTGCAAGTTCATCAATCAATACCACTATATAGGGCAACGCAGGAGGCGTGTCATCCGGATTTTCCTTAGCTTTTAACTTGTTATAGCGATCAATATCCTTAACACCGGCTCCAGCAAATAATTCATAGCGATTTTCCATTTCATTAACCATCCAGCGCAGCGCCGTCGCTGAACGCTTTGCATCAGTAACCACAGGGGATATCAGATGGGGAATACCGTTATAATCAGTCAACTCAACCATCTTAGGGTCAATCATTAAAAATTTTAATTCGTTAGGCTTACTTTTATATAATAGGCTCCCAATTAATGAATTCATGCAGACACTTTTACCTGAACCGGTAGCGCCAGCAATTAGCAAATGTGGCATTTTACTCAAGTCGGCTACTATGGGGTTACCTGCGATATTCTTACCCAATGCAACAGTTAGATTCGAGGTTGATTGTTGAAATTCAGGCGTTTCTAAAACTTCCCGGAAGTGAACGGTCGCTATCTGATTATTAGGTACTTCAATACCTATTGCAGCTTTACCTGGAATAGGCGCTTCAATTCTAACATCGGAAGCAGCCAAACTCAATGCTATATCGTCAGCTAAATTAACAATTTTGCTAACCTTAACGCCAGGTGCAGGCTGCAGTTCATAACGAGTAATAGCAGGACCGCGACTTACTTGTGTCACTTTTGCTTTTACTCCAAAGCTTTGCAGTGTTTCTTCAAGAAGTTTTATTTTGTCTGAAATATCCTTATTCATTCTAGGATTCTTTACTTTCATAGATCGTTGCAAAATCGTTGTTGAAGGCAATGTATATTCACCTAAATCGCTGCCAATATTTCCTTGTTCTGTTTTAGGAGTTTTCTCCGACGCGTTAGAGGTATTTTGCTTATCAATCGATGGAACAACTGCTTCTCCTAATTCTAATGACTCATTGTCTTCCGCAAAATCCATTTTTGAGGAATTATTAATTTCCGCATGGTCATAGATAACTGGTTCCATCGTATTAGCCATCTTCCCCTGCCGTTTTTTAGTTTTCTTCTTTGAAGACTTGCTGACGATATCTTCTTCCTCTACAGTAAAAATAAAATCAACAACCTTGTCTCTTCCTGATCGGTATATCGTCAGTAAGATTATTATTATCTTATTACCAATACTTAGTAATGAAGCATTGGTAATAAGTAACAGTGAAACTATACTTAAAGTAATTAGAATTACCTCGGAACCCAAGGGGCCAAATAAAGCATAAAGAGTTACGGCCGCCAAGGCACCAATTACTCCTCCACCGGAACCGCTTAGCCCTTGCTTCATAGCAAGGAGGTACTCTCCCCTGATAATAAATGATTGGTGAAAAAATGCAAGCACCGACAAGTATAGTAATAAACCGCCAAGCAGCCTCTGAGCAACTGCATTGAGGTCGCGGTCTTTCATGAGCTTTATGCCAAGTATCCCAATTACAATTGGAAGGAATATCCGGCCTCTCCCACTCAACCCGCTGAGAATCCTGACCCAAAAAGCACCGACTGTACCTATAGCTTTAGAGGTTTCAATCTCCCCCGACGCCACTGCATATAAGCTGACTCCAGAAAATATGGCAAAACCTACAAGTATTATACCGATTATTTCGTTTTTAATCTCATCTTTAATTTGGGGAAACAAATTAGACATTAAAGCCGTCACCTCTAGAACATTCTTTCTCCATAGAAGAAGTATTTCCTTTACTAAAATGCAATCTTTAATATTATAAGGACTGCCTAAGGCAGCCCCTATTTTAGATAATTACTGATAAAAGAGTAATAGATCCTACCGCCCAGCAGTAGTAACTAAAAACTCGAAGTTTTCCAGTATTAAGCATTTTCAACAGGATGGCAATAGCAAAGTAACCACTTAAACCTGAGACAACTGTGCCTATTACATATGGTGCCAGATATTCAGTTTGCAATCCTACTTCCATTAAGTCTTTTACTTTAAGAATAGTTGCGCCAAATATTACCGGAATAACTACTAAAAATGAATATCTTGCTGCTGTATCTCTATTCAAGCCAATTAATAAACCAGCAGAAATGGTACTTCCGGCTCGGGAAATACCCGGTATAATGGCTAAACTTTGGGCAAAACCAATTACTAATGCGTCCTTAATATTCATTTCATTAGGTCCTCTGCTGCCATTGCCCAGTTTTTCTCCAACCCATAATATTAGTCCTGTTACCAGAAGCATCAAAGCGACAATTGTCACCGAGTCAAATAACTTTTCAAAAGCACTTTCAAATAGCACGCCAATTACTCCGGCAGGAATAATACCGATAAAAATTAACCATAAATATTTATCTTTAGGATGCTTCAGCAAATTAATAATATCTTTGCGGAAATATATCAATACGGCAATTAATGTCCCAAAATGTAACAATACCTCGAAAGTTACGCCAGGGGTGCTGATCTTCATAAAATGCCCGAAAATAACTAAGTGGCCTGAACTGCTAACGGGCAAAAATTCAGTAACTCCTTGCAAGACCCCCAGTACTATTGCATCAATTATGGTCATTTGAACAACTCCTCACTAAATATCCCCAAGCACAACAGTGGCAATGTTATGAGAATGATCCCCCACTCTTTCCAGATTACTAATAATATCTAAAAAGACAATACCAGCTGCGGTTAAACATTCTCCTTGGTTTAACCGTCCGATATGGCTGCGTCTCAACTGCATTTCTCTTACATCAACATCGTTTTCCATTTCTACGGCTTTTTGAGCGGCAATCTTATTATCTTTCTCTAATGCTTCAATTGCTGCCATAAATGTACCTAAAGCTAAATCTGCCATTTCTCGTAATTCTATTATGGCTTTATCTGAAAAATGTATGTTGTCATCTGCTTTACTAGACGCCATCTGAGCAATGTTTTCCGCATGGTCACCAATTCTTTCAATATCATTTACTGCATGAAGTAAACCTGTGTGCTTGATTGATAACTCTGGACTTAAGCCTTTTTGAGAAATATGAGCCAAATAGGCAGTAATAGCTTCTTCCAAGTTATCAATAATATCCTCTCTCTCAAAAACTTCCTTTAATTTTTTCTCATCATTATGTATAAATCCTTGCATGGCATCAATGACATTCTGTTTTGATAGCTCAGCCATTCTAATTAATTCTTTTGTTGCAAGTGAAAGTGCAATAGCCGGGGTCTTTAGCATCCTATGATCAAGATAAATTGCACCAGGTTCCTGCCTTACGACATCTCCAGGTATCATTCTTTCTATAAATTTAGCAAATACCCCTATAAACGGCAAAAACAGTAATGTATTCATAATATTAAAAGAGGCGTGTGCATTTGCTATCTGGCGCGATATGTTATCCGGAGAAATGTATAAAACCAAACTATAGAAATACTTCATCCCTATTAGGAAAATCAGACTACCTACCAAGTTAAAAAGCACATGGGCTAAAGCTGCCCGCTTTGCTGTTAGGTTTGTTCCAATGCTAGCCAGTAAAGCAGTAATACAAGTGCCAATATTATCTCCCAACAATATTGGTAATGCAGCATATAACGGAAGTAACCCCTGACTGGCCATTGCAATTAGTATACCGATTGTAGCACTTGAACTCTGGACAGCAACAGTCATTACTATGCCGACACCTAAGCCTAATAAAGGATACCGCGAAAAATTAGTCATGAACTCCCTAAACCCAGGGTAATCTCTTAGTGGGGCCATTGCATCTTTCATGAAGTCCATACCTAAAAGCAATAGTCCAAATCCTAAGAGTACTTGTCCAAGATATTTTATTGTTCTTTTTTTAGCAAAAAAATTAAGAATAAAACCAAACGCAATAATAGCTAAAGTAAAATGAGTCAATTTAAAAGAAATTAACTGAGCTGTTATGGTGGTCCCAATATTTGCTCCCATTATTACCCCAATAGATTGTTTTAAAGTAATTAAGCCTGCATTGACAAAACCAATTACCATAACTGTTGTTGCGCTACTTGATTGTATTATTGAAGTTACCAAGGCACCAACCAATACTCCAATGACAGGGACATTAGTTAAGGCTTCGAGAATTTTCCTCATCCTATTGCCAGCCGATTTTTGCAGACCTTCTCCCATGTTTTGCATGCCATAAATGAAAAGCGCTAAACCCCCAAGAAAACCAAAAGCCAGTTCCAATCTTACCGCTCCTTTGTTATGTACTATAATTATGCTGGATACATTATACCATAAGCAAAAATGCTTGACTATTATAGATTGTAGAAAAGCATCGGAATTCTCCGATGCTCTAATCCTAAATGATAGTTCCCGGTTGCAAACTTTCTTCCATATAATCCTGGGGGTCTGTGCTAATCACCCGTACAATTCTTGCCTTGTTGTAATCAAATGGTTCTATTTCTACCATTTGGTTACCTTGGTGGATTATCTTCCGTTCGCTTATATCAGCCGGAAAGATAGTTTCTAAAGGCATAGTGGTGTATAAAACTACCATATTAATGCCTCCATTTCTTGTTTGCTTCAACTAGTTCCTTCACTTTTCCTACCGCGCTTGACATCCCACCAACTTCATTAATTAAGCCATATTTAACTGCGTCTTGGCCTACAACTACCGATCCTACGTCCCTAGCCAGCTCTCCGGTTGTAAACATTAGTTCTCTAAATTTTTTTTCAGCAATACTCGAGTGCGCAGTGACAAAATTTATGACACGGTCCTGCATTTTGTCCAAATATTCGTATGTTTGAGGCACCCCAATAACCAAGCCAGTTAATCTAACTGGATGAATAGTCATAGTTGCACTCTCTGCAATAAAGGAGTAGTTAGAAGATACCGCAATAGGAACCCCTATGCTGTGTCCTCCTCCCAAAACTAAGGAAACCGTCGGCTTGCTCATACTTGCAAGCATTTCGGCAATGGCCAAGCCTGCTTCAACATCACCCCCAACAGTATTCAGCATTACAACAACGCCTTCAATACTGTCATTTTGTTCAATAGCTACTAATTGAGGAATTATATGTTCGTATTTAGTAGTTTTATTCTGAGCTGGCATCACAATATGTCCTTCAATTTGGCCAATGATGGTAATACAATGTATTTTGCTTGTATTACCTGGTATCTCAGTAGTACCCAGCTCTTTAATATTGTTGCTCTTGGGAGTGCCTTTCACCTTTTTTGACCTTCGATTGGGTTGAGGTAACGGCTGTTGGGGAATAGTTGTAGGCGTAACTGGCGGAGTAGTTGTCATTGATTCTTTCAAGTAATCATTATTCATAAATTATCACTCCTAAATTAATATGCATATCTAGTATTTGTATAACTAAGAAAAAAATACGCAACTGTTGAGCTGCGTATTTCAGTAATAGTAATATGCCTTATATTTCCATGATGATTGGTAAAATCATTGGCCGCCGATGCGTTTTTTCAAATAGAAATTTCCCTAATGTGTCCCTAATGCTAGATTTAATTGTGGACCAATCTGAGGTTTTTCCACCGCAACATTTTTCTAACGCCTGTGTAACGCGTATTTTTGCTTCATCTAGAAGTTCTTCTGATTCTCTTACGTAAACAAATCCTCGGGATACTATATCTGGGCCAGCTGCAACTTGTCCATTTTCTTTGTTTAATGTTACTACTACTATTAAAATACCATCTTGAGATAATTGCTTTCTATCTCTAAGGACAATATTTCCTACATCTCCTACGCCTAAGCCATCCACTAAAACTCGCCCCGAGGGGACTCGCCCTGCAATCCGCCCGCGTTTTTGAGTAAACTCCAATATTTGGCCGTTTTCTGCAACAAAAATGTTTTCGGGATCAACGCCTAACTCTGCAGCCAGTTTGGAATGTTTTACTAACATGCGATATTCACCATGAACGGGAACAAAGAATTTAGGTCGGACAAGATTTAACATCATCTTTAATTCCTCTTGACTTGCGTGTCCCGAAACATGGATTCCCGATACTGCTTCATGTATGACCTCCGCCCCCTGCTTAAAGAGGTGGTCAACAGTTCTTGCAACCATTTTTTCATTTCCGGGAATTGGGGTGGCAGATATTACAACAGTATCTCCTGGAACAATCTCAATTCCCTTGTGCTCTGACTTTGCCATTCTAGTTAAAGCAGACATAGGTTCGCCTTGACTACCTGTACTAATTATTACTGCTTTACTTTTTGGCAAACGGTTAATTTCATCTAATTCCACTATTATCCCCTCGGGGACATCCAAATAGCCAAGATCTGATGCGACACTCACTACATTCAACATACTCCTGCCGACGATTGCAACCTTTCGACTGTAGTTATGCGCAGTAGTTATTATTTGCTGTATTCTGTGAATATTAGAGGCAAAGCTAGCTACAATAATTCTTTCCTGAGCCTCTCTAAATATTTCATCAAATGTATGTCCAACACGCCTCTCAGACATGGTATATCCCGGCCGCTCGACATTCGTACTATCGGACATAAGAACTAGTACGCCTTGTTCACCTAATTCTGCCAATTTGGCAAAGTCTGTAACGTCATTATCAACCGGGGTCTGATCCAGTTTAAAATCACCAGTATGCACTAATGTACCAATCGGCGTGTGGATTGCTAAACCAACAGCATCCGCAATACTGTGACTAACCCTAAACAATTCTACTTTAAACGGACCTACGCTTAGTGTATCCCTCGGTTTTGCTTGATTCAATCTTACATTTTTCTCTGAAATACCACTTTCTTTCAGTTTTCTTTCTAATAATCCTAATGTCAACCTGGTACCCCATACAGGGACATTTAATTCCTTTAAGATATAGGGTAATGCTCCAATGTGATCTTCATGACCATGGGTAAGAATGATACCTTTAACTAATTTTTTGTTTTCAAGCAGATAAGTAATATCAGGTATTACAACATCAATACCAAGCATCTCATCTTCGGGAAAAATTAAGCCCGCATCAATTACGACGATAGAATCACCATATTTTACAGCCATCATATTCTTACCAATTTCCCCTAGACCTCCTAGAGGAATTAGCTGTAGTTTTCCTTCATCCGCCATATATGCACCTCCATGCAATTTAGATTTTCGTTTTTCATCCGACCAAAGAAAAACATAATAAAACAAATACCCACTTACCACCCGGCCATTTTATAAAATATAGAAGTTGCAGCTTATAAAGCAACTTCTACATTACAGACAATGTAAAATATATTATGTTGCCAAACAAGAAGACCCTAGATTATATTATACTGAAAGAGCAATTATTGCACAAGCACTTATCTACTATTATTACATAGTATAACAAAAAAATACTAAGAGCAAAAAGGAATACTCTTAGTATTTTTAACATTTTACTTTATCCGATAGCTTAACTAAACATCAGACGGGGTATGAAACCCCATCTGATGCTTAGTTTTCACTTTATTAGGCCCAAGTCTATCAATGATTTTTTTATAAGTTCCTTTTCGTTTGGTGTTGCTTCAATCAATGGCAATCTAAAATTGCCTAAATCAAAGTCCATTAAGTTCAAAGCAGTTTTTACGGGAATTGGATTAGTTGTTACGAATAATGCCTTAAAAAGTTCAAATAATCTGCTATGTATTGCTAATGCCTCTGATACGTTGCCTACTAAGAAGTTATTGGTCATTTCTTGGATATCCTTACCTACAATATGACTTGCAACACTCACTACTCCCTGGCACCCTAACGCTAACATAGGTAATGTTAGAGAATCGTCGCCGCTGTAAATCGAAAAATCTTTAGGTAACCTATTATGCAAAGTGCTCACTTGGTCCATGTCTCCGCTTGCTTCTTTAATAGCAATAATATTTTTAAGTTTGGATAGCCTAACAACTGTGTCAGGCAATATGTTAGTCATGGTCCTGGAGGGAACATTGTAAAGCATTACGGGTAAGTTGATTTCCTGGGCAATATGTTTAAAGTGTCTGTATATACCTTCCTGAGAAGGTTTGTTATAATAAGGTGCTACTAACATTACACCATGCACACCGATATTTTCCGCTTTCTTTGACAGTTGCAGGGACTCATAAGTATTATTGCTTCCTGTACCTGCTATAACATTAACCTTATGCCCTACTTCGATCAGAACTGTTTCAAAGAGTTTTAGTTTCTCATCTTCAGTTAAAGTAGGGCTTTCACCAGTCGTTCCGCATACCACGATACCATCACTACCATTATTAACTAAGTAGTTAGCTACATATTTTACTTTACCCCATTCAATTTTGCCGCACTCGTCAAAAGGAGTAACCATTGCGGTTAACACTTTTCCAAATTTACTCATTTAATCCACTCCTAAATATTTATTCTGCCTTCTGATCTGCCCTTTCATGTAGTCCAAACTGGCTGTGAAGCGCTCGAATAGCTTTTTTCAGGTCCTTTTGATCTACCAAACACCAAATACTTGTATACGAATCAGAAGATTGTAATATCTCTATACTATTTTCGTTCAAGGCTGAAACAATATTTGCCATTACTCCTGGAACACCAGTCATTCCTGCACCAACCGCTGCAACTTTGGCACAGTTTTCACGAACCATTGGTTCAATCTTATTTTCTTCTAAAATACATACAGCTTTTTCTAATACCTCTTGTCTGACCGTAAAAATCACTTCTTCCAAAGAAGCATAAATAAAATCTACAGAAATATTATCATCTGCCATTAATTTAAATACCTCAGTAACATTGCTATTCTTTTTAGCAGCACCTTCAATCTTAATTCTAATTTGCGCTATATTTGAAATATGTGCTATCCCGGTAATAATATTATCTTTAATCTGGGTAGGTTGTTCATAAATAGCCTTCCCGGATGTCACAAGAGTACCAGGATGGTCACTAAAAGTATTACATATTTTTAAAGGAATGTTCTGTTGCATGGCAATTTCTACAGCCCTGGGATGAATAATCTTAGCCCCTTCATGAGCAAGTTGACAAAGTTCATTATAAGTTATCCGATCTAAAGTTCTGGCATCATCAAACATACGAGGATCTGCGGTTTTTACACCATCCACATCAGTATATATTTCTACTCGTTCAGCTTCTAAAGCTACGCCGATTGCAGCAGCAGAGGTGTCACTACCTCCCCTGCCCAGGGTAGAAATCTTACCATCTCCTGTCCTTCCCTGGAAACCAGTGACAATAACTATTTTTCCTTGAGTGAGCATTCTTTGCACTTCGGCGGGATGAACCTCCAATACTCGCGCATTACCATGACTATCATCAGTTATAATACCCGCTTCAGGTCCTGTCAGACAACAGGAAGAATAACCTGCCTCCTCAATTTCTGAACATAAGACAACTGCAGAAATAACTTCTCCGCATGATATCAATAAATCTAATTCTTTTGTTTTAATCATTTGCTTTGAACGCTTAACTAAATTAATTAATGTATCTGTAGAATAAGGATCGCCACTGCGCCCCATCGCAGAAACAACCACCACAACTTGGTAGCCGTTTTGTTTTGCTTTAGCAATTTTTTTTATAACTGCCTGTCTAGACTCTATTGTAGCAACGGACGACCCTCCAAATTTTTGAATAATTACTTTCATACTCCACCTCGAAGACTAATTATTATATTTCTTTTATGAAATAACCAACTCTGCTATTTGCACAGCATTTGTAGCAGCACCTTTACGTAGATTATCAGATACTACCCACATGTTTAAGCCATAATCCACTGAATTATCTTCTCGGATTCTACCCACAAAGACTTCATCTTTCCCATCAGCAAAGACGGGCATTGGGTATTGAGAATCCTTCGGATTGTCAATGACAATTACACCAGGCGTGTTAGACAGTACCTCTTTTGCCATATCTGCTGGTAAGGGGTTCTTAAACTCCACATTAACCGCTTCTGAATGCCCGTTAAAAACAGGAACCCTTACAGTGGTCGCAGTTATTTCAATTGATTTGTCGCCTAGTATTTTCTTGGTTTCATTTACCATCTTCATTTCCTCTTTAGTGTAGTCATTACTTAGAAAAACATCTAGATGAGGTATCAAGTTAAAAGCTATCTGATGAGCTAGCACATTTACCTGTACTTTATCATTATTTAAAACCTGCATCGATTGCGCCTGCAATTCTTCCATTGCTTCAGCGCCCGCTCCAGACACGGCCTGATATGTGGAGACAACAACCCGCTTGATCCCGGCTTTATCATGTAACGGTTTTAGAGCGACCACCATCTGTATGGTAGAGCAATTTGGATTAGCAATAATCCCCTTGTGCCATGCTACATCCTCAGGATTCACCTCAGGAATCACCAAAGGCACTTCGGGGTCCATCCTAAAAGTACTGCTATTATCAATTACAACTGCCCCAGAATTTACAGCATAACTAGCAAAATCCTTACTTGCCGATCCTCCTGCAAATAGTGCAATATCAATGCCTTCAAATGAGCTTGCTTTAGTTTCTTCTATTGTGTAAGTTTTACCATTAAATGCAACATTCTTGCCGGCGGAACGGCTCGTAGCAAGTAATTTTAAATTGTTTAACGGAAAATTCCGCTCCTCTAACACATCTAAAATTTTATTTCCCACAGCTCCTGTGCCAACAATAGCAACATTATATTTCTTCATAAATATCCTCCTCTACTTTTTTATCTAGTATCTGTTCGGAAAACGTATATTGATGAGTATCTTTCCGAACATCCTCATTAAATAAAATATATATTTTAGTGTATCCTAGTGCATAGATTTTGTCTATCAAGCCTAATATTGTATCAACATCGGTTGCAGTTGTTCACCTTGCATGGCTGCTTCTAAAGTTTTAGGAAGTAGTTCCATTTTGGCTACCAGAGACCGGTGTTTGTTAGCCGGGCTGTCTTGACCAAAAGGAACCATAAAGACATTTAATGTATTTACCATAATACCAATATTTTTAGCATTAAAGCCCAACCCGTCATTAGTTGAAATTGCTAATATCACTGGCCTTCGATTTCTTAATTGAGCTTTAGCGGCCATTAGTACCGGACCATCAGTAATCCCGTTAGCCAACTTTGCAAGTGTATTTCCACTGCAAGGAGCCACAATGAGACAGTCCAACATTTTTTCCGGTCCTATTGGTTCAACATCTACAATTGTCTCCAACGGCTCTTTACCTGTAATCTTTTTTGCTTGGTCTCTCCAATACTGAGCTTTTCCGAACCGGGTATCCGTTGTTTGAACACTGTCAGACAATATAGGCACCACATCTGCGCCTTCATCTACAAGTTCTTGGACGTATGGCATTACTTTTTCAAGGGTACAATGAGACCCGGTAAAGGCAAAACCAATTTTCTTTCCTTTCCATTGCATGACAAGCACCTCCTATTACGGAAGATTTTTTAAAATAATTCTAGGTACCGTTTGCGCTAATATTTCCCCTGCAGTCTTTGGTGCAACCTTCCCTGGTAAACTTAAGGCCCATATCACTTTAAGACCTAGTTCATCGGCTTTTTTAAAATTAACTCCGCCAGGTGTACTAGCAAGATCAATAACGAGGGTTGGTTTGGCTATGTTCAACAATTCGTCATAACCTAAAACTAATGCCGGAACTGTGTTGAATACGAAGTCCATCTGCTGGAGGCAGCCTTTGATATCTCTTAAGTCCACCGGACTCAAGCCCATTTCATAACCCCTTGCCAAACAAGAACTGCGTCGGGCCGTAACAAATGTCTTAGAACCCATGGAATGCAATAGCCTTGCCAATGTCAACCCTACTCTTCCAAGGCCAATTACCAATGACTTACTGCCATGAATTGTGATGGGCGTTTCCCTCATTGCGATCTCTAACGCACCCTCAGCTGTAGGAATGGAGTTCAAAATTGCGATTTCGTCTTTATTGGCAATTTCAATCATCTTTAATGATAACTGATGAGCCCAATACTTTAAGTAATCACTTTGCACACCCACTAGAACAGGCGTATTGTGAGGTAAAGAGCTCAAAAGCTCAGGCGTTAAATAAAGGTTATCACTAAAATAATTAGCTCCACGAATTAATCCGTTATTATCAGTTCCCGGCATAGTTAGAATGACCGCATTTGCATCCTTTAAGACAAACGCCAATTCGTCTGTGTGCACAACGTTATCTGGCAGCATTTCTTTTGGAAACCCTATCACCTTAACAGTAGCACCTAGTTTCGACAGCTCTTCTATTAATATTAGCTGTCTGTCGTCACCACCTATAACTGCAACTGATATTCCGCTAAAAATATGGGACACTCTTCCCCCTCCCTGCATTCTTTAATGATGTGTTACCACTATATGTATCAGAGAAGGTTTAGTGCTTGTCATATGGATTTTTTACTTTGTTGTTTATAGTAGGTTTTCTAAGCCTATCACCAACCTTCTTAAATTAATTACCTTCTCAACAGCAAGAATTAATCCGGCATGAAAAGATTCCCTGCTAATAGAATCATGTCTTATAGTGAGTGTTTCTCCTTTGCCACCGAACATAACCTCGTGGTGAGCAACCAATCCAGGCAGCCTCACACTATGGATTGGCACCCCGTCAATTACTTTTCCAAGCAAGTTATGAGGTTGATCTTTAGCTTCTTTAGGATTTTTACTTAAGCTGTTTCCAATCTTTTTTGCTGTCGCAATGGCGGTTCCCGATGGTGCATCTATCTTATTATTGTGATGCATCTCTACTATCTCTACATAATTAAAATATTTTGCTGCCTCTTCAGCAAAGCGCATCATTAGTACCGTACCCAATGCAAAGTTTGGAGAAACTATAGCTCCTACCTGTTTCTCTTCACACATGACATGCAAATGTTCAATGTTACCTTCAGTAAGGCCTGTTGTACCAATCACCGGGTGTATCCCATTCTCTAAAGCTAATAATGCATTATTAAAAGCCGAATCAGCTCTCGTAAAGTCAACTAATACTCGAGGTTTTATTTCCTTAAGGACGTTAGCCAAGTCATTTTCTACTAACAGATCCAGGTTTGCACCAATAATTTTACCAACTGAATCTCCTTGTTTAACATCAACCGCTCCAACTAAATTTGTATTAGGGTGATTATAGACCGCTTTCATGATTGTATTCCCCATTTTACCCAATGCTCCAGTAACCACAACGTCAATAGCCATTAATCTTAGCCTCCTTTATGTATGATTGCTAGTGGTACCTCGTTATATATGTTAGCAAAAGATAAGAAAATTGTAATTGCTCGAGGTACCACTTTTATAAAAACAAAAAACTACTGAAGGAAAAACTCAGTAGCGTACGCACAGATAGATTCCCCCTCCCTTACCAAAAATGTGAGATAGTTCTCCACCAACAACTTTAGGCATTGTTGTTAGTGACAGTGTTACACTTATTCAATGTAACCCCAGCACTGGTAGTGAGATCAACCACCAGAACTTCGGCAATGGCCCCTTTAACCATAACTAATCAGACCTCAAGAACGTTATGGCTACTCATGGCTCACTGCGCCTCTACCCCACCTCGGAAGAGATGAGGCAATTCTTTTTATTTTTTCTTATACTACCATATGTCCATAGTTATGTCAACTAAAGGGAATACTTGTGCATTTTGCCATATGACTCATCTAATTCCACAATAATTACTTGTGTTCCAACCTTTTTCACCGATTGCCAGGGAATAACCATTTGAGGCTTCTCATTCCAAAAATTAATTAAGTTCCCTTTATTAGGGAGAATAATTGACTCAATTTCACCGCTTAAGTCATCAATAATCAAGTCAGACTCTCCTATGGTTCCCAGCCTTGCACCATTGTATAAGTTTACTATTTCTTTTCCGATCAGTTCACTCAGTCTCATTTTCCCTTTCCTCCCTTTTTAACCTTTTTACAACATGAATTAATCTTACGATAATAGGCTGTATCGCTACTAAAACCAATGATACCAACGCAATAGGGTCCAAACTAACATCTAGCACAGGCCATTTTTCTGGTATTTGAATTTTTAAAAATGTAATAAGCATAATTATAGCTATATATACCCCTCCTGCGGCACTGACCAACTCAAAAAGGGCATTTGAAAATAGACCTGTATTGTTATCGCTCCTTACAGTCTTAGTTTTGGCAACCTTTTGTCGTTTTAAATAGGCCTTCTGGGAGGCGCCAATTAACAACAATATTATTAACAGCACCAATAAAGTATAACCGTTAACTTTACATCCCTCCCCAAATTACTTTATGTGTAGACGGGCCCGGTTATGATAAAAAAATAAAGGCTAGAGATAAATTATTATCCCTAGCCTCACCTGACTATTTACCGGTATGTCCAAACCCGCCATGACCGCGAGCAGTTTTTTCCAGGCTGTCTACTTCAACTGTAACAGCCTGAACAATTGGACAGATGACCATTTGAGCTGCCCTCTGTCCCTTTTCTATAGTTACTTTTTTCTCACCCATATTTATTAATATTAATTTGATTTCACCTCGGTAGTCCGCATCTATTGTTCCCGGAGAATTAACTAACGATAGTCCGTGTTTAGATGCTAACCCGCTCCTGGGCCGAATTTGGGCCTCGTAACCTTCCGGAACTGCAATACTTATACCCGTCGGAATTAGCGCTATTTCCATGGGCTCCAATTCAATTGGCTTATCACAAGCAGCATATAAATCCATACCAGCAGCCCCGGCAGACATATACTTAGGTAATGGTATGTCTTTTCCATGAGCAAGTCTTTTTATCGGTAATGATACTTTTGCCAAATAAGTCTCCTCCCAGTAATTAATCCAACCTCATAGTTTAAGCATTAATATCCTTCTTACCCTATATCCTTGATGCTATCAACCTTTCCCAAGCCTGAGATACATCGATCTTCCCCATGGTTGCTAAGGAAAACAGCTCTTTACGAAATAATCTATTGGCCGTGGCCTTTACACTTTCCAACGAAACACCACTGATTGATTTCGTTAATTCCTCAGCCGTTATTACTCTCCCATAACAAAGTTCAGTCTTACCCAATCTGCTCATCCTATTGCTGGTACTCTCCATTCCTAAAAGCAGATTGCCTCGAATCTGTTCTATACTTCGCTTCAATTCTTTCTCAGTTATTCCGTAATGTTTTATCTGATTTATTTCATCAAGAATAATTTCAATTAGCTGCTCAAAATTCTCAGGACTGGTTCCTGCATAAATAGTATACAGCCCGCTATCAATATAGGTACTAGGATAGCTGAACACAGAATATGCTAAACCGTGATCTTCCCTAACTTTTTGAAATAACCGAGAACTCAAGCCGCCTCCCAAGACGTTATTTAAAACATGTAATGAAAAAATATCCTTATCTTCTTGAGCAAGTCCCGGTACTCCTAAGCATACCTGAAGTTGTTCCACGTCTTTATGTATACATTTATGGTTAGAGATACTAGATGCCGCGCTAAACTCTCTGCCTTTAGAGGCCATAGGCATTTTAGCGAAAATATTTGATATTTGCTCAACAGCTATGTCATGCTCAATATTTCCGGCTATAGCTATCACTAAACGATTTGTAATATAGTGTTCCACGAAATAGTGCACTATTTCCTCACGAGTCAACCCAGAGATTGAATCTGAATCCCCGAGAATTGGCTTCCCCAGTGAATGATCAGGCCAAACAACCTGGGAATAGATATCGTGAATAATGTCATCAGGCGTATCTAAATACATTTTTATCTCTTCCAAAACAACCTTCTTTTCCTTTTCAATATCCTGACTTTTATATGAGCTATTGAAAAGCATATCACTTAAAACATCCAATGCTAATTGGAAATGTTCTGTCAAAACTTTGGCATATAAACAAGTGTATTCTTTTGTAGTAAAGGCGTTTAAATGGCCACCGATAGCATCGAAAGTTTCAGCAATTTCTTTTGAGGTTCTATCTTTCGTACCTTTAAACAGCAAATGCTCCAAAAAATGAGATAGTCCTGCTTCTTTTTCATTCTCATCCCTTGAACCGCAGCCTATCCAAAACCCAATGGAAACAGAATGTACTGAAGACATTTCTTCTGTTACAATGCGTACTCCATTAGGCAATGTTGTTTTTTTATACATACACTACCTCCTTTGCAACGTTAAACATATACTAATTCGTGAAATGTTATTTTAAATCCTGTTAAAAAAAAAATTAACTAGGCTCCCCTAGTTTTTTTGCTTATGGTTTTTTTCTTCTTTCTATCATACCGGTTGTTACCAACGGGACGACAGCCTTCTTTTCATTTGCCAACCAAAAAGAGAGGGTGCCAATTTCTGTGCCTAATTCTATCGGCGCAGAAATGCTCCTAGTTAAGTTAATCCTCTTTTCAAAAACGCCTTTATAATTGCTGCTATATACAAGTACAAGAGGTCTTTTAGTTTCTGCCCATGTATAGCTTTTTGTACCATTGGCGACATGAATTTTACCCAAGATTTGACCCTTGGGAACATATTCCGCCTTATAATTGGCAAAGCCGTAATTGAATAGCTTTATTGTATCTCCGTACCGATCTTTGCTTTTGAATACGACCGATATTAATTGCATGCCGTCTTTACTTGCACTGGCAATTAAGCATTGGCCGGCTGCCTTGGTGGTGCCTGTCTTTACCCCGTTTACAAACGAGTATTTCCACAACAAGCGATTAGTATTCTTTAAATATCTTTGTCCAGAACCGTACCATGGAATAGTCTCAAGCTTAGTATTTACAATTTGTCTAAAGAGGGCATCCTTTAATGCATATCTAGTAATAGTGGCTAAGTCAAAAGTAGAAGAAACATGTCTTTCATCCGGCAAGCCATTAGGATTTACAAAATTGCTGACAGTCCCACCCAATAATCGTGCTTTTTTATTCATCAAGAATGAAAACAATTCTACATTGCCTGCCACATGCTCCGCCAAAGCTACTGCTGCATCGTTTCCTGATTTAATTAATGCGCCTTTAAGTAGTTCTTCTACAGTCAGTTTTTCGCCAGCTTCAAGATGTATTGAAGCTTCACCGACAGAAGCAGAATTTGTGGATATTTCTACTATATCAGACGGATTAGTAATGTCTAAGGCCAAAATGCCAGTTAAAACCTTAGTTGTACTTGCTGGCTGCATTGGTTTGATAATATTTTTTTTGTACAATATTTTTCCACTTTCCACTTCCATTAGTATTGCACTTACAGCTGTGATATCCGGACTTTGTGCGTATGCAGTTCCTGTAAACGTATAGAGTATGGCAAGTGTTAAAATAACTATAACTTTTCGCATATTCCCGCCTCCGACATTATTATGCCAAGTCGGTACAGGCTTCATAATTAATATTAAAATTAATTTAATGGCAATATTTTGCTTACAGGCACTATTTTATAACCTCTGTCTTTTAAGTCTTTGATTAGTGACGGCAGAGCCAAAGCAGTCGCTTCCGTAGGATGCATTAACACTATTGCCCCATTATGTGCTTTAGATATAACTTTATTAATTATTTGATCAGGAGTTTTGTCTTTTCTCCAGTCAATAGTATCAATACTCCACAAGATGGTCTTATAACCGAGACTATCTGCAGCTTCCAACACTTGGTCTTTTCTTTCCCCAGAAGCCGGAGCAAAGAGTTCTGTTTTTGTTCCGCTTACTTCCATTATATATTTTTCCGCTAATTTAATGTCATGTCGATTTTCCTGTTCATTCATTTGATTGGGACTTTTATGCTCAAGGCCATGGTTCCCGATTTCGTGGCCCCCATACACAATTTTTTTAGCATGATCCGGACATTTTTTTGCCCACCGACCCGTCAAAAAAAAAGTTGCTTTTATGTTATTCTCGCCAAGCGTTTTTAATATATCACTCAGATAATCTTCTCCCCAATCTACGTTAAATGTAAAGGCAATTTGTTTTTTATTATCTTGTCCTTGATAATACGGTTCAGCAGTTGTTGGCACGTTTATCTGTCGCCATAAAATCCACCATGTACTTAACAATAGTAAAACAAGGACCACAATGGTAATTATAGTTAACATTTTCTTTTTTTTTAGATAAAACACATACATTAATCTACACCTCTCTTTTTTTACTGCACGGCTTCCTTTACTAAAGATGTATTCCATGATTTGCCTGTCTAGAACAAACAAAAAATCTCGTAGTCACTGTCTCTACGAGATTTTCCTGAACATATTATATATATTCAAACAACTTTTTCATTTATCCAGGCTATTATAAGATCGGTAGGAGTTCCTGAGGCGAAAAGTGCATCTGCAAACTTATTCTGCAACAGTTCTTTAGCATCTTCCTTATCTATTGTGCCGCCACCTATTAATATAATGTTTGACCCATCATTGTCATCCAATAATTTACGGATTTTAGGAAACAGTGTCATATGTGCTCCGGATAAAATACTTAACCCCACCACATCAACATCCTCTTGGATTGCTGCTGCCACTATCTGCTGAGGTGTTTGATGCAAACCCGTATAGATAACTTCCATGCCAGCATCCCTTAATGCACGAGCCACAACTTTTATACCACGGTCATGTCCGTCCAAACCAGGCTTTGCCATTAAAACCCTTATTCGTTTAATCATTGAAACACCTCCCTTAAAACATTGGTTTTTCTTTGTAAACACCAAATACAGATTTTAGTTCACTGACAATTTCCCCTAAAGTTGCATAGTTGCGAACCGCTTCCAAGATAAATGGCATAGTATTGTCATTTGATTTAGCTGCCGTATTTAATGCCTGTAATGATCTCTCAACGGATTCATTATCCCTAGACTGCTTAAGCCTAGCCAGTTTATCCTTCTGTTTCAGTTCGACCTTCGGATCGATTTTTAGTATATCTATGGTCAGTTTCTCATCCTGGTTAATGAATTCGTTCATTCCCACAACAATTCTATCTCCCTTTTCTATGGCTCTCTGATAATCAAAAGCAGCATCAGCAATTTCTTTTTGAAAATACCCTTCGTCTATGGCATTTATCACTCCGCCAAATTTCTCTATTTGGGCAAAATAATTTTCTGCTTCTGCTTCCATTTTGTTTGTAAGACTTTCCATAAAGTATGACCCAGCAAGAGGGTCAATAGTATTTGTTACCCCTGTTTCATGAGCTATAATTTGCTGTGTCCTCAATGCAATTTCCACTGATTTCTCTGTTGGCAAGGCCAATACTTCATCCATTGAGTTAGTATGCAATGATTGCGTTCCGCCAAGCACAGCTGACAAAGCCTCAAATGCGGTGCGTATAATATTATTCTCTGGTTGTTCAGCAGTGAGCGAACAACCTGCTGTTTGTGTGTGAAAACGCAACAACCAAGATTTAGGATTTATTGCCCCATATTTTTCCTTCATCCGTTTAGCCCATATTCGTCTTGCAGCACGGTATTTCGCAATCTCTTCGAAAAAGTCCATGTGAGAATTGAAAAAGAATGATAGTCTAGGAGCAAAATCGTCAACATCTAAGCCTGCATCTATTCCAGCTTCAACATATGCAAAGCCGTCTGCCAATGTAAATGCCAGCTCTTGCACCGCATTAGAACCTGCTTCTCTTATATGGTAACCACTAACACTTACGGTGTTCCATAGAGGTACATGTTTGGATGCATATTCAAAAATATCAGTGATTAGCCGCATGGATTGTCGCGGAGGAAATATCCACGATTTTTGAGCGATATATTCCTTCAAAATATCATTTTGAATAGTACCATTTAATAACTCAGATGAAACTCCCTGCCTTTCTGCTGCAGCTATATACATTGCCCATATTATGGATGCCGGGCCATTAATTGTCATGGAGGTACTAACCTTATCCAGGGGAATTTCATTAAATAAAGTCTCCATATCCGCCAAAGAATCTATGGCAACACCACAACGTCCAACTTCACCCTCGGAAAATGGGTGGTCGGAATCATATCCCATTAATGTAGGCATATCAAAGGCAACACTTAAACCTGTTTGCCCCTTATTTAATAAAAACCTATAACGCTGGTTTGACTCAATTGCCGTTGCAAACCCGGCAAACTGCCTCATGGTCCATAGCCTTCCCCTATGCATTGACGACTGCACACCCCGTGTATAGGGAAATTCGCCTGGGAAACCGAGATCATTAAAATAATCTAGATCCTTAATGTCACCTGGAGTGTATAACTCTTTGATTGGTTGCTGGGATATAGTAACAAACTTTACATCTCTTTCTGCCGCATTACTATATCTTTCTTCATACCAACTTTGGTAACTTCGTTCAATATCTCTCACTTCAGTCATATGAAACACCTCCATATTAATATTCAATACCTTGGCGAGCTTTAATCCCCTTTTGGTAATGATGTTTACCTTCTTCAATAATACTTACCAGATCGGCACTGTCCAGCAAATCATTTGATGCATATCTTCCGGTAATAATTAAATCCACCCTTTGGGGCCGATTATCGATAACCTTCTTAACCTGCTCCCACGTCACTAACCCGAAGTTCATTGCAACATTAAGCTCATCTAATATTACCAAGTCATATTCATCTGAAAATAATATCTCTTTAGCCCTAAGTAAACCTTTTTGTGCCCAATCCTTGTCTATTTGTGCAGGATTTTTGGGATCTACAAACTCATGCCTACCCCATTGTTCAATACTTAGACCCTCTAGTTTCTTGGCTAGAATCACTTCTCCATAATTGGGGCTGCCTTTCATAAATTGGAGCATGAAGACCTTCTTGCCATGTCCCAGAGACCTGACAGCCTGACCTAGAGCAGCTGTAGTTTTTCCTTTTCCATTTCCCGTGTATACCATTAACAATCCATCTAACAAGCTTCCCACCTACTTTATCAATTTACTTGAAATAACTATCCTTTGAACTTCGCTAGTGCCCTCATAAATTTCCGTAATTTTGGCATCCCGCATCATGCGTTCAACCGGATATTCCCGTGAATAACCATAGCCTCCGAATATTTGTACAGCTTTTGTTGTGACTTCCATAGCAGTTTCTGAAGAAAACAATTTCGCCATTGCTGCCTCTTTTGTAAAAGGCAAGTCGTAACTTTCCAGATATGCCGCGCGGTATACTAAAAGTCGTGCCGCTTCAATTTTGGTTGCCATGTCCGCCAACATAAATTGAATAGCTTGGAAATCTGCAATTGGTTGATTAAATTGTACTCTTTCTTTACTATATTTAATGGCTGCATCCAATGCACCCTGAGCAATTCCTACCGCTTGCGCCCCAATTCCGATACGACCTCCATTAAGTGTTGCTAATGCTATTTTAAAGCCCTGGCCTAATTTACCCAATAAATTTTCTTTAGGAATCCTGCAATCTTCAAATACTAGTTCCATTGTTGTAGAAGCCCGAATGCCCATTTTTGCTTCTTTTTTACCAAAACTAAAACCAGGTGTACCCTTTTCCACTATAAACACGCTAATGCCTCGGTGGCCTTGGGACTTATCTGTCATGGCAGTTATGACATAAGTCTCTGCTTCGCCGCCATTAGTAATAAATATTTTGGTACCGTTGAGTATCCACTGGTCACCATTTAGTACAGCAGTAGTTTTCGTAGCACTTGCATCAGAACCTGCCGAAGGTTCAGTTAAGCCAAAAGCGCCTATTTTTTTACCTGCAGCTAAAGGTACTAAGAATTTTTCTTTTTGTTCTTGTGTGCCATAATTATAAATCGGCCAACTACATAGAGAAACGTGGGCTGAAAGGGTAACGCCAGTCGAAGCACATACACGAGATAGTTCTTCCACCGCGATGGCATAGCTAATGTATTCTGCTCCTACTCCTCCATATTCTTCCGGGAACGGTATACCTGTCAATCCTAGTTCAGCCATGGCATTAAATATACCTCGATCAAACCTTTCTTTCTCATCCCGTTCGGCCGCTTCGGGCTCTACCTCATTAATGGCAAAATCCCTGACCATATTCCTTAGCATTTCTTGTTCTTCTGTTAATCGGAATTCCATAATCTCACCTCTTAAACTATTTCAACAAATGGCGTGCAATCACCCACCGCTGAATTTGATTAGTTCCCTCATAAATCTGAGTCGCTTTTGCATCTCTCATATAACGTTCTACTGGGTATTCCTGCATGTACCCATAACCTCCGAGAAGCTGGACTGCATCCACTGTTACTTTCATGGCGACATCAGACGCATACATTTTTGCCATAGAAGCATGTTTAGAATGCTCAAGACCCTTTTCTTTACGGTCCGCTGCTTGATAAACCAATAAACGAGCAGCGTCAATTTGCGTAGCCATATCTGCTAGCATAAATTGAACGGCCTGAAAACTCACAATACTATTTCCGAACTGCTCTCTTTGTTTAGTATATTCAAGCGCTGCTTCAAGAGCGGCTTGCGCAATGCCTACTGCTTGAGCGCCTATACCAATTCGCCCACCGTCTAACAAGGACATAGCAATTTCAAACCCTTGACCTTCTTTCCCTAATAGATTTTCTTTTGGAACAACAGCCTCCTCAAAAAATACTTGGCAAGTGCTTGAAGCGTGCAATCCCAGTTTCTTTTCCGGTATTCCTATTTTTAAACCAGGTGTATTTTTCTCAACTATAAACGAAGAAATACCTTTTGTTCCGAGGCCCTTATTGGTCACTGCCATCACAATATATACATCCGCCTGGCCTGCGTTTGTGATAAAAATTTTTGATCCATTTAAAATGTAATTATTACCTTCTAATTTAGCAGCAGTACTTATTTTTGCTGCATCAGACCCAGCGCCAGATTCTGTTAAAGCAAAAGCCCCAATCATCTCACCTTTCGCTAGTTTGGGAATATATTTTTGCTTTTGCTCTTCTGTTCCAAAATAAAGTATTGGAAAAGTACCGACAGATGTGTGCACTGCTAAGATTACGCCCAATGAAGCGCTGGCTTTAGAAATCTCTTCTATTGCAACTACATAAGTTAAAAAATCCGCATCAACTCCGCCATATTCTTCCGGAATTGGAATGCCTAGCAGATCTAGTCCGGCCATCTGTTTAAGTATTTCAGCAGGGAAACTAGCATTCTGGTCGTGCTCTTGGGCAGTTGGCGCGATTTCGCGTTTGGCGAAGTCAGCTACCAATTTTTTCATCATTAGTTGTTCTTCATTTAAAACAAATTCCACGGAACCCACCCTTTCTTCTCAACATTATTAATAGTCATAAAAGCCCATTCCAGTTTTTCGCCCTAGTCTGCCGGCTTGAACGAATTTCCTTAATAAAGGACACGGCCTGTATTTTGAATCACCAAAGCCGTCGTAGAGTACTTCCATAATGGCCAGACAAGTATCAAGTCCGATAAGATCAGCGAGTGCCAATGGTCCCATAGGATGATTTGCGCCCAGTTTCATAATCGTATCCACAGCATCCACCGTGGCAACTCCTTCATAGACTGAATAGACAGCCTCATTAATCATAGGCATTAGCACTCTGTTAGAAACGAAACCCGGAAAATCATTTACAGTTATCGGGTCCTTTCCCATTTCCCGACTAAGTTGAATAATTTGTTCTCTCGTTTCGTTACTGGTCATCAACCCATCTATTACCTCCACTAACTTCATGACAGGAACTGGATTCATGAAGTGCATCCCGATAAATTTATCCGGTCTATTGGTACATCCGGCCAGCTGTGTAATAGGGATTGAAGATGTATTACTAGCAAAAACCGTATCTAAAGAACAAATCTGGTCTAACTGTTGAAATATATTAGCTTTAGTAGCTAAGTTTTCTACCGCGGCCTCTATTACTAAATCAACATCAGCAGCATCCTCCAGCGTCAAAGATGGTCTGATACGTGATAATACGGACTCAGCGTAACTCTTATCGATCTTTAGTTTGTTAACAGCCCGTTCCAGACTGGTATGTATTCCGCCTAGGCCTTTGTTTACGTACTCTTCTTTTAAATCGTTTAATTTCACATCAATTCCAGCCTGAGATGCAACCTGTGCAATGCCTGCACCCATTTGACCTGCTCCTACTACTAATAAACTCTTAAAGTTTCCCACTGAAGCCCTCCTCATGAAATTATTATTATTAAAATAAATATTAGAACACCTCTAACGCCAAAGCATCACCTTGTGCTCCCCCGCCACAGATTGCGGCAAGACCGATGCCGCCGCCTCTTCTTTTCAATTCGTAAATTAAAGTCATTACAATTCTTGCCCCACTAGCACCAATAGGATGGCCAAAGGCAATAGCACCACCGTTTACGTTGACTTTATCAGGATCCCATCCGACAATTCTTTCGCTGGTTAAAACTACTGCAGCAAAAGCTTCATTGATTTCAAATAAGTCAATATCCTTGACTGTCATTCCAATCTTTTCTAATAATTTATTGGTGGCTAAACCAGGTGCTTTTGCAATATTGGTTGGTTCCAACGCTACAGTAGTATGGCCTAGTATCCTTGCCATTGGAGTTATACCTAATTCGTCGGCCGTTTGGCCAGACATAACAAGTATGCTGGCAGCCCCATCATTAACTCCCGGAGCGTTCCCGGCAGTAACTGTGCCCTCTTTATCAAATAGCGGCCTTAATATCCGTAATTTATCAATATCAGTATCTCGCCTGGGGCATTCATCCTGTTCAACCAAAATTGATTTAGCTTTTTTACGAGGTACCAATACAGGTACTATTTCTTCTCTTAATTTACCATTATCCATAGCCGCCACAGCGTTTTTATGACTTCGTAAAGCCCACTGGTCCTGCTCTTCCCTGGATATGCCAACCTCTTTTGCAATAGTATTGCCGTGGGCAGCCATATGAACATTGTGAAATGCACAGGTTAGGCCATCGTGAACCATTAAGTCAATCAACCTTCCATCGCCCATACGGTGTCCCCATCTTGCTTTTGGCACAATATAAGGACTATTACTCATACTTTCCATACCACCAGCTATAACAACATTGGCTTCTTTCGAACGAATGGACATATCTGCCATACTAATAGCACGCAAAGAAGAAATACACACCTTATTTATGGTGTCAGATGGCACATCTTCAGGCAGCCCAGCTTTAATTGTTGCTTGTCTGGATGGAATCTGACCTGCTCCACCCTGTAAAACCATACCCATAATTACGTTATCAATTAAATGGCCATATTGACTTAAACCAGCTCTAGTCATAACTTCCATAATTGTTGCCGAACCAAGCTCAACTGCTGTTAATGCACTCAATGCTTCTCCAAACTTACCAAAAGGAGTCCTTGCCGCACTGACAATTACTGTATCATTTCCCATTTTCATCTCATACACTCCTTTCAACATTTAAAAAATACCTGTAACTAATAACTAAGCAAAATGAATGCCAATTGCATTTGATCAGTAACTTCGTTCTTAATAAAGTTACTACCAGACAATTGGCATACTACGCAACATCAAACTATGTATAGTTTAGTTAACATGTCAACATATGCTTACACATTTCATTGAGGCAACATCAAGTAATAGACGCTTCCTATAAACACCGCTGTTAGAAATATGGATAGTACGCTTTTGACCATGCTAAACTTTTGCAAATGAGCTATATTAGCACTAAGAAATATAAGTCCCATTATTAGTCCTACTGATGCAATACTACCAATGGATAATATCATTGCTTGCGAAACACTGGTTACTGTCAACATGAAGAATACCGCAGGCAGGAAGAGTACGTAACTAAATCCTACAATTTTCGATAATCCTTTAATATTTCCGATACCACCTAGCATTTTAACCATAGCCCAGCAAACTAAAGTAATACCGATACGTGATAAGTATGCCATAAATATCCCGCCAATCAGAAACAAACCAGGTGCAACAACATAATGCATCCAAAAAGACTGAAGCTCCGGAAGTTCTTCTCTCATTACAATTAAGTTGCCTAAGCCATAACCTATTCCTAACAAAACGGTGTATATTTCCGGCCAAATTAACATTCTTTCTGATCCTTGATCTTTTATAAACCTGAAGGTTAGTAGTTGCTTCAAAGCCACTTGAGCCACTTTTTCACAACTCCTTTCTTGTCTAGTAAAGAACTGGAGGTTGTTTTAAAACAACCTCCAGTAAAGTTTTACCAGGGCAGTATAGCCCAAATAGCAACGATACTGCAAAGTCCAGCAATAATAAATGCGCCTCCGTTGCTTGCATATCTTTCTTTATTAACAGTATTCCAACCGTGTATTCTCTCAATCAATTCGTTGTTCTTATCAATTGGAATATGCACCGCAAGAGAAGGTATTCTATTTGTAACGTAGGATACCACTATTAAAACAAGAAAGCTTAATGGTGCGGCAAGGAGAGCACCGGACAAACCTAAGCTGTCAGTTAGTGCGTCCCCGCTCAATACAATATTAGGCGCTATATACGGAGAAAACAATAGATAAACTAAGCCACCGATAGTAGCCGCACTTATGGCTCCGTATCCATTGGCCTCCTTCCACCAAACCCCCATAATCACCAATGGGGCACTAACCGAGGCTGCTAGACCGAAAGCCCATAAAATACTAACAACTAAGAATGCAGGTGGTTTAAATGCTAGCAGAATACTTACAATCCCAGCTGATGCTATAGCCAAGTAACCGATCTTAACTTTTGTCTCTTCTCGTAGACTTGGCTTCAATGTGGAAATTATATCCTGGGCTACCAAAGCACCTATGCCTAATAAGTTTCCGTTTAAAGTGGATAGCCCTGCCGCAATTGCCCCCGCTATTACTAATGCTGTTACCCAATCTGGATTATAGATAAGATTTAAAATAATGGTAATTTTGTCTGCGTCTGTCGGCCCTATTACAGTTCCAGTAGTTGAGGAAAAGAAAACACCAGCAAAGCCCATGGTATACGTTGCTGAAAAGACCATTCCTAGAATTGCTGCATACCAAACCATAGCTCTTCTAGCACTTCTCAAACTAGATGCGGTAAATACACGCATGGCCAAATGAGGTAATCCAATTCCCCCTAGAGTTAGACTGGGGATGAGAGCAAAGTACCATTTTGCACTGTACTTAAAATCGAAAAAGTCCGGTGCAACCTCACGCATAGCAGAGACCATGTCCCCATAACCAAGCGGAGGGAACCACCAACCCGAACTTCCCATGGCTTTCATTATCGCACCCAAAGGGATGATGAAAACAATACCCATAATTACCATTTGCAAAGCGGCGTTATATGAAGCCCCGTACATTCCACCAATGGTAATGTAACCAACGATAATTAAGCCGCCGAACGCTAACCCATATGCATAGGGAATCCCAAGTAAAGTTTCAAAGGTTTTTGCAATACCAATCATCTGCCCTAAAGCATACATTAACATAATCAATATCATCCAAAGTGCCGCGACAATTGCAGCTTTGTTTCCGTACCTTTCTCTTACAAAATGTGCAGGTGTGAAAGCTCCCATTCTACGCAAGCTTGTTCCGAACAGAATGGTAATCAACGGAATAGCTAAAATAAACTGTATCCACATAAATACAAAGGGTGCCTGCAATTTTAGAATTAACGCAGTAACACCTAAAAACGTCGCCAAACTCATGTAAGTAGATGCCATACCTAATCCATTTGCCAGAGCTCCTATTGACCCGCCTGCAATGTATAAATCCTGAGTCGATTTACTAGATCGATTTGAATACCAGCCAATAAAATAAAATGCAATAAAGCTAATTACTAAAAATACAATACCTATAGTAGTATTATTTAATTGCCAATTTTGTTCCATTAATATATCCTCCCTTCTACCTACAACGATATAGGCTTTTCGCCTTCAGAAACAGGTGTATCAGATGTCATAGCATCCTCTTTCTCTATTTCCTCATCCAAGTAGTTTCCCATGTACCCAGCAATTATAGTAAGGACTAACACACCAAACCAACCCATTATTACAGGAATAATGAAGTGAATAGGAAATCCTAAGAAAGTCGCGCCGGCACCATCAGGAGCAAAAATTACAAATAACAAACCAGTATGACCAGATATAAGAAACAAAATAGTTAGAATTATTGTAAAGTAAACTTCCTTTTTATAAGCAGTCACTATTAATCGACTCCTTTTCAAAAATTGATTTTAAAATTACTCTTTGCTATAATAATTTTGTAAGGTGCTAAAGTATCTCTTTAAATATCGGTTACCGCCGTTCTTGAGATAATCGCCTTACTTTTAATTCAGGTTGGTCACTTCTAGACCAACCTGAGTTTTTTTAGATTACTCTTTATCTACAGCAATTTCTGCCTCCAGCTTTCTTTGTGCCATTAGTTTAAGCTTCTTTTTCTTTTCTGTGTCCCGTAACTCTATGCGGCGTATCTTACCACTAATCGTTTTAGGCAATGTTTCAACAAATTCAATTTCTCTTGGGTACTTGTAAGGTGCAGTGACGTTTTTAACGTGATTCTGTATCTCTTTTGCCAAATCATCAGAAGGTTCATAACCCGGTGCTAAAATCACATATGCCTTTACTATCTCGCCGCGCATTTCATCAGGGCTTGCTACCACAGCAGATTCTGCAACTGACGAGTGTTCAACCAATGCGCTTTCCACCTCAAACGGTCCTATCCTGTAACCGGAACTAATAATGACATCGTCGGCACGTCCGACAAACCAAAAGTAGCCGTCTTCGTCCTTATAGGCCCTGTCACCTGTTAGGTACCAATCACCCCTTCTTGTAGCAGCTGTTCTTTCTGGATCATTCCAGTATTCTTTAAACAAGCCGACAGGCCTCTCAGGTTCAACTCGTACTGCTATATCCCCCTCTTTGCCGGATTCCACTTCCTCTGCATTTTCATTAATAATACTGACATTAAAGCCAGGGGAAGGTTTTCCCATGGAGCCAAATTTAACATCTAAGCACGGAAAAGTACCTACCATTAGGACACTTTCCGTTTGTCCATAGCCATCACGAATAGTAGTGCCTGTAGCTTTTTTCCATACTTCAATTACTTCTGGATTTAGCGGTTCTCCAGCTGCAACACAGTGTCTAAGCGTAGCAAAATTGTATTGTTTTAAGTCTTCAAGTACAAACGTTCTATAGGCAGTTGGAGGCCCACATAAGGTTGTTATGGGGTATTGCTCCAAAACCTGTAAAGTCTCTTTTGCGCTGAACTTCCCTGGATTATAGTGAACAAAAACTGTTGAACCCATGTTCCACGGGCCAAAAAAACTACTCCATGCAGCTTTAGCCCAACCTGTATCCGATAAATTCCAATGGACATCTTCTGGAGTTAGATCCAGCCAGTATTTTCCTGTAATCTGATGCCCTATCCCATAAGAAGCATTGGTATGAACTGTCATTTTAGGATTTCCTGTAGTTCCGGAAGTAAAGAATAATATTGCGGGATCATCACTTTTAGTCTTTTCGATATTATGTTCTTCAGATGCGCTGTCCATCGCATCCTCGTAAGAAATCCACCCTTCTCGCTGGCCAACAATAATTTTATTTTTTAATTTATCAATTTGATCTGCTACTTCGTCAACTTTAGGCGCATTATCTTCATTAGTTATGATAGCTACACCTTCAGATGCCTCAAAACGATACTTAATGTCTTTAGGTTTGAGTTGAGAAGTTCCAGGCATTACTATTGCGCCCAGGCGCAGTAGTGCCAACATTGTTTCCCACCATTGTGGAACTGGTGGGAGCAATAAGAAAACCCGGTCTCCCTTTTTTATACCTTGAGACCTGAGTGCATTAGCCAGTTTTGTTGATCTTGACTGAAATTGTGAAAAGGCAATTTTCTGTTCTTCGCCCTTGGAATCGACCCACCACATTGCTAGTTTTTCTTCATCTTCAGCCCATTTGTCAAAAACATCCCGGGCGAAATTAAAATACTCTGGAATGTCCCATTTGAATTCTGAATAAGACTTTTCATAATCCAACATGTTATGTTTTGCCTGATAAGCCATAAGTCTCCCCTCCTAATCATTGTTTAAATAACCCTCTTTAGAAACTTAACTCTATCTAGACCACCCCCAATAGTTATAATATACTAAATGTTCAAATAGTTATGTTTGCCTGTACATCACATCTAAATAATATAAGCAAAATCGGTGCCATAAGTACCAATAGATATATTCGACCAGTTGCTACAAAAAACCATTATTAATCGACAGCTATTTACAGACTTTTAGTATAACTACTGCAATTCAACTGTATAATTTTGTATACATGTCATGTAATGTTTACAATCAATCTCAGATAGAATGTTTCTTCATCCGTTGATATAACCATGCTCTAGAAATTTCTAACATTTTTGCAGCCCGGACCTTGTTATTTCCGGTTGCTTCCAGAGCCGCTATAATGGCTGCTTTTTCTGTATCTTCCAGAGTAGTTTGAAGTGATTGAGAACGATACACTTTTTTTACCTCATTTACAGCTTTTTGAAAATAGATCGGTAAATCTGCTCTCTCTAATATGTCTCCTTCTACAACATTAAATGCTCTCTCCAATACGTTTTCCATTTCCCTTATATTTCCTGGCCAATGATATTCTTTTAACAGTAACCAGCATTCAGGGGATAGGTCTCGCACCTGCAGACTAAACTCTCGATTTAATTTACTAATAAAATAATTAACCAACAATTCTAAATCGGTTTGTCTTTCCCGTAATGGTGGAATTAACAGGTTTATGACATTTAACCGATAATATAAGTCCTCTCTAAACTGCCTTTTCTCGATTAGCTCCAGAATATTTCGATTGGTTGCAGCCACAACCCTTACATCTATAGCACGAGTTCTGGTGTCGCCAAGTCTCTCAATTTCCTTATCTTGTAAAACTCGTAGCAATTTCGCCTGAAGAGGTGGAGACATATCACCGATTTCATCTAAAAAAATTGTTCCTCGATTGGCTAATTCAAACTTACCTACTTGACCACTCTTCCTCGCACCAGTAAAGGCTCCTGCTATGTACCCAAATAACTCTGATTCAAGTAATTGTTCCGGTATAGCCGCACAATTCACTTTAATAAGGGGCCCATAGCGCCGATTACTTTCCATGTGTAAAGCATGTGCAAATAATTCCTTGCCTGTACCAGTTTCACCATCAATAAGAACAGTTGAATTGCTTTGTGCAACCTTACGCACTGTTTCTTTCAAACGTTTTATTTCCCTAGATTCACCCACAATATTATCTAAGCCGTATTTTGCCCCACGATACTTCTGCAGTTCTCCCTTATAGTACGCTAATTCGCTCCTTAACGAATTTATCTTCTGCGCCAATGCGTTTAAATCATGAATATCTTTAAACATTATCTTACATACTGCACCAATTGTACGGCCCTCTTTCTGAATTGGCAGTCTCATGACCACTACATCGTGCCCGTTAATTCGTTGCAAATCACCAATTTCAGCATTCCCGGTTTGTGCGACTAAGTGCATTTTTGTATCTTTTAAGACATCAGCGACGTGCTTATCAATAATATCATCTTGAGAATTTCCTAACAAATTAGCAAATGCTTTATTCACCATGGTAACTATACCATCACGGTTTATAACTATTAAACCATCATACGCCGCATCCAACACCGTCTCTATGGTACCTTTCAGATCTTTCACGGCCTCCAGTTCATCTGCAATGTTTTGTAACTCAGTTATGTCCTGTATTACTCCTATTGCTCCAATAATCTTTCCGTGTTGAATGATAGGTGTCCTGTTCGTAAGGAAAATAGTATTATTAGTTTTAAACTTTCTCCCTATGTGGGATTTTCCCGTTTCCAATATTTTCAGCAATCCGGTATAAGAGATTACAGCATCAACTGGCTTACCTAAAACCTCTTTTTCACTCAATCCATAAATGCGTTGCAGTGCTTTGTTAAAAACCACAATTATTCCATTGGAGTCAACCGCCACTACGCCGTTATGTATAGAATTTAATACTAAGCTATCTTCAATCTTTAAGACTCTCAATACTTCGTCTTTAATGACCATTAATAATCTCCCTTCTTAATACCGTTTTATTTAATATTTCTCTTATAGTTCATCTGGTAACATTATATAATATGTCTGCAATTGTTTACATATGGATTTAGCGAATGGATTAAACATCAGTCTGAAGAGTCATAATCTAAGGGTAAGCGGTTCTATCTCTAACCTTATAATATCTAACTTTTTTGTTTTCCTACTGGTGTGCTGTGCTAGGATGCATCTGAAATACATAATTAAAAGCCATAAACATTGTTTATGGCTTCGTGATTATCCTCTTTTATTATATTTTCCTTTGTCGCTGTGTTGGGACTTTTTCTCTTCGTATTCCGGCAGCGCTTCTTTACGAGATAGTTTTAACCTGCCTTGATGGTCAATACTAATAGCTTTGACGGTAACAGTATCCCCTTCTTTGACAATATCCTCGACTTTCTCCACTCTTTCCATTGCAAGTTGAGATATGTGTACCATTCCCTCTTTACCTGGCAGTCCAAGGATACCTGGTATGACTTCTACGAAAGCGCCAAAATCAGTAACTTTTATTACTTTTCCAAGGTAAATCTTGCCTGTTTCAACCTCTTGAGTAAGAGACTTGATGATTTTCATTGCGTTGTCTCCTGCTTCTCCATCAATAGCACCAATGAAAACCCTTCCGTCATCCTCAATATCGACTTTTACACCAGTTTCATCGATAATTTTCTTAATAGTTTTTCCACCTGGACCAATAACGTCCCGAATTTTTTCGGGATCAATTTGCATTTGAATAATCCTAGGAGCGTGTTGAGATAGATTTTCTCTAGGCTCCTTTATTGTTTCCAACATTTTACCCAAGATGTGCATTCTTCCACGGTTTGCCTGCTCCAAGGCCTGTTCAAAAATTGCCAACTCAATACCGGCAATTTTCATATCCATTTGGAGAGCAGTAATACCGTTTTTCGTACCGGCAACTTTAAAATCCATATCTCCGAGTGCATCTTCAACCCCTTGAATATCTGTCAATATTGCAACATTATTTTCTTCTTTAACTAACCCCATTGCTACCCCTGCCACTGGTTCTTTAATAGGTACACCAGCATCCATTAATGCCAAAGTACTACCGCAGACACTTCCCATAGAAGTAGAACCATTAGATCCAACTGCTTCAGATACCAAGCGAATACTATAAGGGAACTGACTCTCATTAGGCAACATTGGTTCCAGTGCTCTTTCAGCCAAGGCACCATGCCCAATTTCTCTCCGACCAGGACCCCGCATAGGCCTAGCCTCGCCAACACTATAGGGTGGAAAATTATAATGATGCATATACCTTTTTGACTCTTCGATGCCTATTCCATCAATAATCTGCCCTTCTCGAATAGTGCCCAAAGTAGCAACTGTAATTATTTGAGTTTCACCACGTGTAAATAAACCTGATCCGTGTGTCCTTGGTAGTAGTCCCACCTCTGTCCAAATAGGTCTTACTTCTTCCAAACCACGACCGTCAATCCTTATTGACCGATTTAACATGATACTACGAATAATTTCTTTTTCCTTACTACTTATTATTTGCTTAATCTTTTTTTCAAAACCATCAATAGTTTCACCAATAGAATTATATTGTGCCAATAAATCTTCTTTTAACTTATCCTTTGCTTCCGAAATCCTATCTTCACGTTGTTGCTTTTTAAGACTGAAACAGCCTTCAATCATTTCCTTAATAGGTTCATCACAATTAGCGGCAATTTCATCAACAATCTCTTTTGAAAGTTCATTAGCAATTACTTCGTATTTTTGTTTAGCATAACCTTTCTCTAACGCATCTTGTCTAAACTCATCAATAAATTGCACAATTTTCTTTATCTCTTGGTGTCCTCTTTCAATAGCACTTAAAACTACCTCTTCACTTACTTCATCCGCACCGGCTTCCACCATCATTACAGCATCTTTAGTTCCTGCCATAACTAATCTTAATTTACTTTTTGCAGCACTATCTACACCAGGATTTATCACTAATTGGCCTTCCGTATATCCAACTTCTACAGAACCAATAGGTCCTTGGAAAGGAATGTCTGAAATAGTTAGTGCCGCTGAAGCGCCAACCATTGCTGCAATATCCGGAGGATTATCCTGATCAACGGACATTACGGTGGCCACAACCTGAACATCGTTACGATAATTTTTTGGGAAAAGGGGTCTGACCGGTCGATCAATTAACCTTGCCGTCAATGTAGCCTTTTCGCTTGGTCTTCCTTCTCGTTTTATAAAGCCTCCTGGGATTTTACCAACAGAGTATTGTCTTTCCTCATAGTCCACCGTGAGTGGGAAAAAATCAATACCTTCACGCGGGCCCTTTGAGGCTGTTGCTGTAACTAAAACTACCGTATCGCCATAACGAACAATAACGGAACCGCTGGCCTGATTAGCTATTCTACCAGTTTCAAGAATTAGCTCCCTTCCTCCAATTGTCACTGCTTTTGTCAATCCTACTTTGTCCAATTGCATTAAACATTAAAACCTCCTTAAAAGCTCTTCTTATAGAAACTTGTCTTAAAAGATAAAATTTCCACATTACTTATATTATTTCCTTCATTATCAGAAAAAAATACCATTTTAAATAAGTTGTTAGTAAATAATCACTTTATGACTGAGTGTTTGTTTATATTTGTTTTAACAAATTTGCATAAGTAAAGGGGTTGAACTAAAAAATAATAATAAAAATAGAGCGGTTATACCGCTCTACCTTCTAATACCCAATTGCTCAATAATTTGACGATAACGATCAAAATCATTATCCTTCAGATAATTTAAAAGACCCCTACGTTTACCTACCATTTTTAATAAGCCACGTCTAGAGTGATGATCCTTCTTATGCATTTTCAAGTGTTCTGTTAAATGATTAATTCGTTTAGTCAATATGGCGATTTGCACTTCGGGAGATCCCGTGTCAGCCTCATGAAGTTTGTAGTGATCAATTATTTCTTTTTTATTTTCTACAGACATTGTCATGGTAAGTTTCACCTCCTTTTCTTATAATCGCCACAAACCAAGAAACCGCCGGAGGAACGAGCAACCTAGTTTATGGTTCACTTAGATTATACAAAATAATGGACATAATAGCAACTTGTATAACATTTTTTATTAATAATCCTATTTATTTTCCTATTATTGTAATTACTAATCGGCATGATGCCGTATCCTTTATTACTAAATCAAATAACCTACCAGAATCAGTAAAAAAATTTCTAAACCTAGTTGCTGATGGAATAAAACCCGGTATACCATAGGTTGCCTTAATTATATCTGTTTCAACAATATTATTTTGCCTAAGTTCTTTTAATCTCTGCTTGGCATGTTTAGTGATGACTATCCTCATTTGACCAACCTTCGACGCTTCAATTTAGGGTTGGTCAAAATAGTTTTAGATTATTAACCAAAACCCATCGTTATTTATTACTATGAAGGACTTGGTCAATTGTCTGGTAATGTTAACCAGTATAAACAGCCTCTTAGGCTATATATTCAATATTATTTTTGTACTCTCAACATCCTTTTTAATTTGGCCGATTAATTCGGTAACATCAGTAAATGCTTTCTCATTTCTTAACCGGTACAATACCTCCACATGCAGCTCAGAACCATAGATATCCTTATCAAAGTCAATTATATGGACCTCAAAGGCCATATCTTGGTTAGTAAAAGTTGGACAATACCCTACGTTCATTACGCCTGCCTGAGAAAAACCCTCACCATGTACCCAGACTGAGTATACTCCTTTGGACAGTATCACATTCATATCGTGTAAATCTATATTTGCAGTTGGGAAACCTAACTCTCGACCGCGCTGATGGCCACGTACAACAGTACCATGCAAAGTATAATTATGCCCCAAATATTCGTTAGCGGACCGGATGTCGCCATCCCTTAAACAAGCACGAATTAAGGAACTACTGACTATTTCACCATTAACCTTCACTGGAGATATTACTTTTAAAAAGTATCCATATTTCTCTCCGAGTTGTTCTAATAATGCAGGATTACCTTGTCCGCCATTACCGAACGTATAATTATACCCTACAAAAATTGCCTTGGCATTTAACCGTTCTACCAATATTTTGGATACAAAGTCCTCAGGTTTAATTAGCGCAAATTCCTTCGTAAATGGAATCTCCAACAATAAATCTGGTCCCAACCTTGCAATATACTGATATTTCCGCTGCCAGTCGCTCAAGCGATTTGGAGCGCTATTGGGCTTTAAAACCTGTAAAGGGTGAGGCTTAAACGTTAGTACTGCTGAATATGTCTCATGTTGCTGAGCCCAAAGTATTGCTTCTCTAATTAACTTTTGATGGCCAACATGTACACCATCAAAATTTCCTAAGACTAACGCTGAAGGATAGGAAGGGTTAAAATCTTCGGATATTGTGACAATCTCCACTTCGGCTCGCTCCTTTATTTGCCATCTAAATATATCTCCTTAAGGATGATGTTTGAAAAAAAGCAACAAATAAAAGCGCTGCTTGCGCTTCACTTGGCAACCCGCTCCTTTGCATCTTTTCAAGCACCTACTTTTCTATAGGGAAAAAAACTTTGTGCGGCTGCAGTCCGCCTTTCTCAGTGTCTTTTAGATTGCCTATCGCTACAAAATTATTCAAATGGTCATATATCCTAATCCGACTCATTGGGTCCTTAGTTAAATCACCATCCATAATAAATCCACTTGGTTCAATCAAGTTTCCATGAGCTAGTCTCTTTGAAAAAAATAGATCTTTTAACTGCGCCTTTGGCCAAGTATTTATAGGAGTATCAATTGGCATCAAGTAATCTTTACCAGTATTGTTTTCTATTTCTTCTAATGTTTGAGCATCATCTAACTTAAACGGCCCGACTCCGCTACGAATTAAGAATTTCATAACAGCACCACAGCCAAATTCTTGACCTAAATCATGGCAGAGACTGCGAATATAGGTGCCTTTGGAGCAAACAACATCAAAAACTATTTTAGGGTTAGATTGGTCAAAATTTTTACTCACCAAGTTCAAAGCATATATCGTGATAGGTCGCGCTTCCCTATGAATAGTCTTTCCTTCCCTTGCCAATTCGTATAGCTTCTTTCCGTTAACCTTGATAGCAGAAGTCATTGGGGGAATCTGCCTTATGTTACCAATAAACCCCAAGAATGTGCTAGAAATATCATGCCCACTGAGTTGGGGAACTTTCCTTGCTTCTAGAACGCTACCAAAAGTATCACCGCTGTCAGTGGCCCACCCCAGTTCCATTTCGCATCTATATGTCTTTGGTAAATCCAACACGTATTCACTTAATTTGGTTGCTTTGCCCACTGCAATAATTAAACATCCACATGCACCGGGGTCTAGTGTTCCCGTATGCCCAATTTTCTTTTGGCCGAGATGTTTTCTTAGCCAATGTACCACGTCGTGGGAAGTCATCCCCGGGGGTTTTAATGTATTTATGAAACCGTCCATATAATCTCCCCAGTTATATTTTCTTTAGCTCTTCTACTACTACTGAAGTAACCTTCGGGATTATGTTACTCATATCTCCATCTAAAGAACAGCCTGCAGCCTTGGTGTGGCCCCCACCGCCAAAAATACCGGCAATATGGTTAACGTCAACTTCTCCTTTTGAGCGGAAGGCTACTTTAACTCTATTTTTAGCAATCTGCCTAAAAAACAAGGCAATCTCTACCCCTTGAAGAATACGAGGGTAATTTACCAACCCCTCACAATGTTCATTCTCTGCACTTAGTTTATTCATCGTCCGCAAATCTACCCATATATATGCCAATTTGCCATCCTCACTCACAGTAAGTGTAGATAATGCTTTCTCCAGGAGCCTTAAAGCTACTAATGATTTGCTGTCATATATATACTGGTTAATTTTCCCTGGTTTCACTCCAGCCTCTAATAATTTAGCAGCAATTTCAAGGGTTTTGGGTTTAGTGCTTTCATATTGAAAAGAGCCAGTATCGGTAGAAATCGCAACATATAACGCCTCAGCCATGTTTACTTCAATAGAAACACCCAATGCCAGTATCAAATCATAAACCAGTTCACCCGCTGCCGATACGGTACCATCAACTAAATTCAAATGTCCAAAATAGCTGTTACTAACATGATGATCCACGTTAATTACAACAGGTTTTTCCTTGTGAACAAAATTATGCAAGGCATCCCCTACTCTATCTAGTCCAGTCAGGTCAACAGCAATACATAAACTAGGTACTGTTTTTAATGCAGAAGGGAGTTGAATTTCTTCACTCCCTTTTAGAAATCTGTACTGTTTTGGCATAAGATCGTTATTGATCATAATAACTTTTTTTCCAAGAGTTTTTAGTGCCAAACCCAGTGCCAATGTCGAACCTATATTATCTCCATCCGGTATAACATGAGAAGTAACCAGTATATAGTCATGTTTTTTAATTTCGTCAACAATTTCATTCACTAAATTACTTCTCTTCATTCTGCTTTACCTCTGATAATAACTTTGAAATATGCGCACCATGTTCAATAGACTGATCTATCCGAAATTCAATCTCGGGTACATGTCTGAGTTTTATTCTATTTCCTAATTCCCGTCTAATAAAAGCGGTGGCTTTATTCAACCCTTCAAGAGAATCAGCTTTTTCTTTCTCATTACCCAACACACTTACATAAGTCTTCGCATTTCTTAAATCATTGGTCAGATCTACAGCAGTTACGGTAACAAAACCGATACGCGGATCTTTTACTTGGTCACCAATTATTTGGGCAACTTCCTTTTTCATCTGTTCAGCTACCCTATTGGATCTTAGGGAAGTCATGCGCTGCACCCCAATCTATAATTCACGTTTTACTTCCTTGAAAGTGAAAAACTCAAAAATATCTCCATCTTTAATATCGTTATAATTTTCTAATCCTATACCACATTCATACCCTTGAGCCACTTCTTTAACGTCATCCTTAAATCTTTTCAAAGAATCTATTTTCGCCTCATGAACTACTACACCATCTCTCACAACACGCACGTTAGAACGACTGGAAACCAAACCATCGGTAATATAACATCCTGCAATTGTCCCGGCTTTTGGAACCTTAAATGTTGCTCTCACCTCTGCCTGTCCTTGGGATACTTCAATGATATCCGGATCTAACAATCCAGCCATTGCCGCTTTTATATCATCAATTGCTTCATAAATGACTCGATAAGTGTGAATGTCTATAGTTTCCTTTTCTGAAGCTTTGCGCGCATTAGTATCGGGTCTAACATTAAAGCCAATAATAATCGCATTTGAGGCACTGGCTAACATGACGTCTGTTTCATTAATTGCACCAACACCTTTGTGGATAATATTTACCTTAACTTCCTCTGTGGATACCTGCTCCAGTGACTGACTTAAAGCCTCTATAGACCCCTGAACATCACCTTTTACCACAATGTTTAATTCTTTAATCTTACCGGCTTCCATGCTGCTAAATAGGTCATCCAAACTAATCTTACTAGTTTTATTCAGTTCTTCTTCTCTTTTAATGGCATGCCGTTTCTGCGAAAGGGCCCGCGCAGTTTTCTCATCCATTACTTGGAAGACGTCACCCGCTTCGGGTAAGTCCGACAAGCCTAATACTTCTACTGGAAATGCAGGACCGGCCTTTTTAACGCGCATTCCTTGGTCATCTATCATAGCTCGCACCTTGCCATATATGGTTCCTACAACCAAACTATCGCCAACCTTTAAAGTTCCTTTTTGCAGTAACATTGTTGCGACAGGACCGCGTCCTTTATCTAACTCAGCTTCGATAACAATACCTCTGGCTTTTCTATTGGGATTTGCTTTAAGCTCTTCCATCTCTGCAACCAAAAGAATCATTTCCAATAAATGATCTATTCCTTCCTTTTTCAGCGCAGAAACGGGAACACTTATAACGTCTCCTCCCCATTCTTCAACTACCAGACCATGCTCGGTAAGCTCCTGTTTCACTCTATCAGGATTTGAATCGGGTCTGTCAATTTTGTTAATTGCAACAATTATTGGCACTTCAGCTGCTTTAGCATGATTAATGGCCTCAACTGTCTGGGGCATCACACCATCGTCTGCCGCAACTACTAATACCGCTATATCCGTTGCTTGTGCTCCTCTGGCCCGCATGGAGGTAAATGCTTCATGGCCAGGTGTATCTAAAAATGTAACCTTTTTGTTGTTAATTTCAACTTGATATGCTCCGATGTGCTGTGTAATGCCACCGGCTTCACTGGCAGTTACATTTGCTTGTCTTATAGCATCCAGCAGAGAAGTTTTACCATGATCTACGTGTCCCATCACAGTAACTACAGGCGGCCTATCCTGCATGTCTCCTTCCGCATCTATAACATCTTCTAGTTCCTTAAGCCCTTGCTCAATTTGAGTCTGATTAACCTCAACTCCAAATTCTTCTGCAGCCAATTGGGCAGTTTTAAAATCAATTTGCTGGTTCAATGATGCCATCACTCCAAGCCCAACTATTTTAGTTATTAATGCAGTAACTTCTATTCCCATTAGTTCAGCTAATTCTTTGACAACGATTTTTTCTCCAATTTCTATTTCCTTAGTCTGTGCTTTTTGTGCTTTTTGTGCTTTTTGAGCTTTTTGAGCTTTTTGAAAAGAAGAGGCCGTTTTCTTGTTATTTTTATTGTTTTTATCTTTATTGTTTTTTTTCTCAGTTTTGTTTTTATTAATTTCTTGTATAGCAGCACTCTTCTTGTCTTTTTGCTTACTTTCCTTCGTGTCTTTTCGGCTTTCAGGTTGTTCCAATTGTTTTAAGTGATTAGTAACTCTTTCAATATCCTCATCATTTAAAGTGCTCATATGTGATTTAGTCTCAATGTTTAAATCAGTTAGTACTTTCATTAGCTGTTTGCTACCCAGTTTCAGTTCCTTTGCAAATTCATAAACTCTTTTTTTTACCATCCTAACACCCCCTATATAAATGAAAAGGTTTTCCGCTACCAGCTCCCCTCAACTAAATCTTTAACTTTACCTGCAAAATTTTCGTCTATTATTCCAATAACAGAACGAGGAGACTTCCCAATGGCCTGCCCCAATTCAATTTTATTCCCAACGGTACATACGGGAACACCGTAATAGCTAGCTTTTGACTGCAATCTGTCTGCCGTATTAAACGCAGCATCCTGAGAAATAATTACTAGTTTGACCTGTCTGCGTCGGACTTTTCCTAAAGTACTTTCCTCGCCAGAAACCAGTTTGCCAGCTTTTTGAGCAAAACCTAAAATGCTAGTAATTGATTGTTCCATCATTGTACTTCCTTTGACAACTGTTCATGTATTTCCAGAGATATGCTAATGGAAAGTGATCTTTCTAAAGCTCTGGATTTAACAGCTTTATCCAAACAGTCTTGATTGGAGCAAACGTACGCACCTCGACCCGGCCTTTTTCCCGTCAGGTCAATGTTTACCTCGCCTTCCGGCGAACGCACGACACGTACTAGGTCACGCTTTTCTTTCCGTACTCTGCATCCCAAACACATCCGCATGGGCACTTTTCTTTGGGAATGTGCCATTTATTAATCCTCCTCTGAATCCAGCACCTGTACTTGCTCATCGTTATCTTTAGGATTAACTTGTTGCGAGGTCACTTGGCTTTCACTTTTAATATCTATTTTCCACCCAGTTAACTTTGCTGCTAATCTTGCGTTTTGACCTTCTTTGCCAATTGCTAATGAAAGTTGAAAATCAGGCACCACCACTTTTGCTACCTTTTCACTTTCATGTATATCCACTGACACTACTTTAGAAGGACTGAGAGCATTAGCTACATAGACCTCAGAGTCTTCATTCCAGCGAACAATATCTATTTTTTCAGCATTTAATTCGCTAACAATACTTTGAACACGTAAACCTTTCGGTCCGACACATGCACCTACCGGGTCTACTTTTTCGTCCGTTGAGCTAACAGCTACTTTTGACCGACTGCCCGCTTCTCTGGCTATAGAACGAATTTCCACTACTCCGTCATGTATTTCTGGAACTTCCATTTCGAACAACCGCTTTAACAATCCGGGATGAGTTCTTGAAACAATAATTTGTGGTCCCTTAGTGGTTTTCTTAACCTCTAAAATGTACGTCTTTACTCTATCACCTTGCTTGTATTGTTCCGTTGTTATTTGCTCAGTAGGTGCCAGAACTGCTTCAGTTTTTCCAAGGTCTATGTATACCGTATTACCTTCTATACGTTGAATTAGTCCTGTAACTATATCATCTTCTCTACTTACAAACTCTTCGAAGATAACCCCCCGCTCAGCCTCTCGAATACGCTGAACAACAACCTGCTTGGCGGTCTGTGCAGCAATTCGCCCAAAATCACGGGGGGTTACTTCCTCCTCAATTACGTCTCCCAATTCGTAATTCGGATTAATTCTATGTGCCTCATCGAGGGAAACTTCCGCTCTTTCATCGTCTGGATCTTCCACTATCGTTTTTCTTGCAAAAACCGCTATTTCGCCAGTTTCTCTATTAATATTAGTACTCACATTTTTCAAAGAACCAAAGTTCTTTTTGTACGCCGAAATCAATGCAGCCTCAATGGCTTCAAATAAAATATCGGCTGATATACCTTTAGTCTTCTCTAAATCATGTAGCGCTTCTATAAATTCTGTATTCATTTTTATCCCCCCTTATTATTCCACTGATAAGTGTATTAAAGAAATTTTATTTAATGGTATCAACATTATGTTGTCATCTTCGCTGATAGCTACTTGTTTATCATTCCTTAAACCTAATAATTTCCCTTGGAACCGTTTTTTCCCGTCTATTGGTCCATAGGTGTTGGCAACAACGTTATAACCGACATACTTTTTAAAGTCTTCCTCTTTCTTTAAAGGTCGTTCTATCCCCGGAGACGAGACCTCCAAAAAGTAACTGTTGGGTATAGGGTCTTCCTTATCCAATAAATCGCTTAATGATCTGCTGATTTGTTCACAATCATTTAAACCTATTCCATTCGGATGATCTATGTAAACACGAAGGTACAATTCAGAACCTTCTTTCTTATACTCCACATCAACTAATTCAAATTCAGTATGTTTAATAATCTTATTAACGAGATCCTCAACCAGCGTTTCGACACTACCAGCCACAGTATTCCTCCTTAAGCTTTAGATCAATATAACTATATTTTAACCTAATTCCTTCACATAATATACCGTCTTATACCCTTAAGATAAACGAAAGAGTGGGGCGACCCACTCTTTTCCTAACAAGCCTAATCTTAAATACGGATACAGTATATCATAACAGGTAGATACTTACAAGCAAATACAGCATCACAAGCTTTATGCCATTTACCCGATAGCCAACCGCCACTAATTTCATCGGGGACATTCCTGTCCCCAGAGGATAACCTGTACTTTCAGCAGGTGTGTCCCCTTTCCTTAACTGATAAGTGGCGCTAAGCTCCTAGATAGGCTTAACTAAACATCAGGTGATATAAACCCAGCCTGATGTATGTTTTCGCTTTTTATCTTAGAAAAGAACCATTTGGTCTGATTCCGGCAAATTATAAACAGTACCATGTTCTTTCAAGGCATCAATTATTGTTCTGGAAGCTTTACCTCTTACTTTTAGGTCTTCGATTGAAGAAAAAGGCCGAATTTCACGAGCCATAGAAATGTTTTTAGCAACTTGGTCACCAACTCCCTGCAACCCGGCAAATGGCACCTGCAGCCCCTCCGGAGTAAGCAAAAACTTTGTTGCGTGGGATTTATATAAATCAACCGGTAGAATTTTAATGTCTCGGCAATACATTTCCAGAGCAACCTCTAATATAGTTAGTAGGTTTTTCTCCTTCTGAGTAATATTATTTGCCTTTGATTCCAATTCCTCGATTTTTGCACGAATTACTGAAGGCCCTTGCATAATTAATTGTGCGTCAAATTCATCAGCACGCACAGTGAAAAAAGCTGCATAAAAGGCTTCAGGATAGTAAACCTTAAAGTAAGCTATTCTATATGCCATGGTTACATAAGCGACCGCGTGAGCCTTAGGGAACATATACTTAATCTTATTACATGAATCAATATACCATTGAGGAATACCGTGTTTCTTCATCATTTCTATATATTCAGGTTCTAGGCCTTTCCCTTTACGCACATCCTCCATTATTCTAAAGCTAATATCTTTTGGTAGTTTATTGTATATTAAGAATACCATAATATCGTCACGAGTTGATATTACTTCAGAAATGGTAGCAGTATCACTTCTTATTAAGTTCTGTGCATTATTTAACCAGACATCTGTTCCGTGGGACAAACCACTGATTCTTACCAAATCAGAAAACTGTTTCGGCTTAGTATCCAATAACATTTGTCTTACGAAGCGCGTACCGAATTCCGGAATACCAAAGGTGCCTACTTCTGACTTTATCTCCTTTGGGGAAATGCCTAATGCTGAAACTCCTGAAAATAAGGAAATAACCTTTGGTTCATCTAGAGGAATATTTTTTGCATCTATGCCGGTTAAGTCTTCTAACATCTTAATAACTGTGGGGTCATCATGCCCAAGTATATCCAATTTTACTAGCCTGCTGCTAATGGCGTGATAATCAAAATGAGTAGTAATAGTTTTTGAACCTGTATCATCAGCAGGTCTTTGCAAAGGAGTAAAATTATGCACATCCAGCTTTTTAGGTACCACCATCAAACCACCCGGGTGCTGGCCAGTAGTCCGCTTTACCCCGGTAATTCCTTTTATCAGGCGATTTAGTTCGGCATTTTTTATTACTTTATTTTGGTCGGTGAAATAATTTTTTACAAATCCAAATGCGGTTCTTTCTGCAACTGTAGCGATTGTTCCTGCTCTAAAAACATTATCTTTGCCGAACAAGTCTTCTGTAAACTTATGAGCCTGAGCTTGGTATGCCCCGGAAAAATTCAAATCTATATCCGGCACTTTATCACCTTTAAACCCTAGAAACACCTCAAATGGAATGTCATGTCCGTCTTTTTGCAGAGAGTTCCCGCAATTGGGGCAGTTTTTATTGTTTAAGTCTACTCCGGAATTAACTGACCCATCGTTGATAAATTCACTATAACCACAAGAACACAAATAGTGTGGTGGTAATGGGTTAACTTCTGTAATACCCGTCATTGTTGCAACAAATGAAGAACCTACTGAGCCCCTAGAACCTACTAAGTAACCGTCCTCATTGGATTTTTTCACAAGCTTGTGGGCAATCAAATAAAGAACAGCAAACTCATTGGAAATAATTGCATCTAGTTCGCGCTCCAAGCGGGACTTTACCATTTTAGGTAAAGGATCTCCGTATAACGCCTTAGCACTTTCATTAGCCATATTAATAATATCTTGCTCCGCCCCAGGGATTTCCGGAGGGTATAATTCATCCGGTATTGGCTTAACTTCTTCTATCATTTCTGAAATTCTCTGGGGTTCCTTGACAACCACCCTCATTGCTTTATCCTCACCTAAATGACTAAATTGCTTTAACATATCATCTGTTGTTCTAAAATGTAGTGGTGGTTGCTCCAAATCATCATATCCTTTACCAGCCATCAATATTCGCCGGTAGATACTGTCAGAAGGTTCTAGAAAGTGCACATCGCCTGTAGCAACTACAGGCTTATTTAATTTATCTGCTAAATCTACCAACTTACAATTCATATCTTCCAGATCTTTTTCAGTTAATTTCCCCTGCCTTACTAAAAATAAATTGTTTGCAGTAGGTTGAATTTCCACGTAATCATACCATTGAGCAATGTTCGTTAATTCTTCCTTTTCACCTTTCAGATAAGCGCGAACTAATTCGCCTGCTTCGCAAGCAGTGCCTAATAATAGACCGTTTCGATGTCCTTCTAGTAAACTTCTTGGAATCAAAGGTTTCTTATAGAAATGCTGCAAATGGGATTCAGATACTATCTTGTAGAGATTTTTTAAACCTTCCTGATTTTTAACCAAAATGATAATATGATAGGATTGGACTTTATTTTCTTTTCTCCAACCATCTTCAACAAGATACCCCTCTAAACCATAAATTATCTTTACGCCAAATTTCTTCCCATCATTATGGGCCTCTGGGAAAGCCTGTAAAACCCCGTGGTCAGTAACAGCAACTGCGGAGTGGCCCCACCTTGCCGCGGTTTCAATAACCTTATCCACCTGGGTTACAGCATCTAAAGAACTCATCTTGGTGTGTAAATGCAATTCAACCCGTTTGTTCTCTTCATTATCTTTTCTAAAAACAGGTTGAGCTGCATTTATATCATTACAGAATAATGTTAGTTCTTGGGTGTACCTATCATGTCTAACTGGTCCTCTTACTTTTAGCCATTGCCCTTTTTCTAACTGGTTATACCAATTATCAGTTTTTTCTGCAAAGGTTTTTACCGTAATTGAATCTGAATGATCGGTAACATCAAATGTAATTAGTGTCCGTTCACTTTTAAGTTGTATAATATCCAACTCAATGACTTGCCCAGAGATTACTACTTCCTTTTCTTCTTCAGTGATTTTTTCTAGTGGTAAAATCTCTTTGTGTGCGCTTATTGAACGACCCTTAATGGCACCCGCAATATTTTGCTTCTGTGTTGTCTTCCTGTTAGTTTCCTGGGGCAACTCTTTTGGAACTTCTATTTCAACTGTAGCTAAATAGTTCTCTTTAAGTTGATTGGTATCCATTTCTGCTTTAGCGTTTTCTTTCAGAAACACTTCTATATCTTGATCTAACAACTCAGATAACCTTTTTGCTAAAGCCTGGGAGAATCCTTTTTCTGTTAAAGCACGAACTCCCATGGCATTGCTTATTTCCAAGATTAAATTATTCTCCTTAACTTTCCAATCTACATCAAATAACCAAGTTCTCGCGTATTCAAATAAATTACAAATTTCCTCTAACAGCAAATCCCAGTCTTTGCATAACTGGGATAAAGACATATGATCTAGGCAATAGTCAATTTGAAACTGAATTTTTATTTTGGCGACCTCTAATAACTGTTCTTCTATTTTTTGTATACTGTTCCTGGATACTAAACCCCTTGACTTAACATTTAATAGCCAAGATTTTCTGGCTTGATCTACAACCACTTTAATTAACTCAGTTTCTGTGCCCCTTAACTCTATGAGAGCATTCGGTATTTCAAGTGTATTTTCTAACTGCGTAATCCAAAGGTTTTCCTCATGATTTTTGTATAGGTTAGCCTCTCCCACAAGTGTCCCTCCAAGATGCTCTACTAATTTCTTCTAACACTTTGAGCAATTTCCCAGTACATTTTTAAGCGTGCTAAAAAGCCCTTAATCATCCCCAGTTTTTCTTCTTTCATCAAATGCGTCAGGTCGGCCAGTTCCACTTCACGAACATTCAAATTGTGCTCCGTACTATATCTTGTTAAGGCCACTTCCACCCCAAAACGAGTTGCATCCAAGTCGCTTATATGCTCAATAATTTCTCTTTTTACTGCTCTTTGACCCGATAGAAATGGTGCAAAAAACTGAGCCAAATCAGTAGTTAGTCTTCCATGTCCAAAAACACCGATGGTCATATCCTCCGCCTTACTTAATACCGGCAACAATAACTCTTGTATATGTTTCTCTGTTAAACCAATTAAATCTGCATCTAAAAATAAAATGATGTTGCCGACGGAGTTTTTTACACCTACCATCATGGCCCCGCCTTTACCAGCATTGGTAGGTAATGATATAACTTTGGCCCCAGCCTCCTCTGCCAGTAACGCAGTATTATCTTCCGAACCATCATTAACCACAATGACCTCTGCTACTGCTGAGATATTTTTGCTAACTCTTACTACATTTTCTATTGTTTTTTCTTCGTTATATGCAGGAATAATTATTGAAACATTGTTTATCATAACTTTTCACCCCTAAACGAATTATCTAATTCTATTCAAGGGTAGACTTATGGCTTATTGATGTCTACAAATTCCGGCCCTTGACCTTGTAATAGATTATCTACCAATTTTTCAATAGCCGCAACTGCTTCTTCTTTCGCAACGGCTTGCTCTTCACCAGAATGTCTCAAGCGAATATCTACCGTTCCCTCGTTGACCGTCTTTTTACCTACTGTCAATCTAATCGGATAACCAACTAAATCCGCATCCTTAAACTTCACTCCGGCTCTCTCATCCCTGTCATCCAATAATACCTCAATACCTGCCTCTTTACAAAACCCATAAATATCGTTGGCAGCAGTCACTTGGCCTAGATCCTTTGTTGATACAGGTATAATAACTACTTGTGCAGGAGCAATTGTTATGGGCCATATTATCCCTTCTGCATCATGATTTTGCTCAATAGCTGCTTGAAGCGTTCGGCTAACACCAATTCCGTAACAGCCCATGACAATTAATTGTTCATTACCGTTCTCGTCAGTGTATTTGGCATTCAGCGCGTCGCTGTACTTCGTTCCTAATTGAAAAATCTGCCCTGCTTCAATACCTCGTGCACTTTCCAACCTGCCGGTACATTTTGGACATGGTTCGCCTTCGCCTACAAGACGCAAATCCGCAACAGCATCAATTTTAAAATCTCTTTCCGAATTGACATTTTTATAGTGGTAGTCATTTTTATTTGCACCTACTACGGCATTTGCTATTAATGGGACTTCTTTATCAGCAATGATTTTAATATCAATCCCAATTGGGCCAACAAATCCCACATCTGCTTGACAAATACTCGCTACTTTGTCTGAATCTAGCATTTCAAGCTCCAAACAACCTAAGTAATTTTGTAATTTTATTTCATTAACTTCCCTGTCTCCTCTTATTAACACCAACACTTCTTCATCATCGGCTTTATAAAATAGGGACTTAATAAAATATTTAGGATTTAGTTTCAATAATTCAGCTACTTCTTTAACGCTCCTAAGGTTTGGCGTATCTATAAGCTCTTTTTTTAATGCGGTCTCCCCTGCCAATGTTTCCGGAATAGCTTCTGCACTCTCAATATTGGAAGCATAATCGCAGTCGTCACAATAAACTACCCCTGCTTCCCCAGAAGAAGCCAATACTACAAATTCATGAGAAGTATTACCCCCTATAGCTCCCGAATCTGCTTCAACAATCCTAAAGTTCAACCCACATCTCTTAAATACGTTGGAATACGCTTTATACATCCTATCGTAACTCTCTTGCAGCCCTTCAAAGTCTTTATCAAAAGAATATAAATCCTTCATAATAAATTCTCTACCCCTCATTAATCCAAAGCGAGGGCGTTTCTCGTCTCGGTATTTATTTTGAATTTGATATAACAGCAATGGTAATTGTTTATATGAATTAACATCACCTTTGAGGACTTCTGTGATTATTTCTTCGTGGGTAGGCCCCAGACAAAAGTCCCTATCATGTCTATCTTTTAAACGAAACATTTCCTCACCATAAACCGCCCATCTATTAGATTCCTTCCATAATTCTGCAGGCTGTACAATGGGTAAAAGCATTTCATAGCCTCCAAAACGATCCATTTCTTCTCGAACAATGTTCATTACTTTATGGAGAACACGCATCCCCATCGGTAAATATGTATAAATACCAGAAGCAGATTTTCGTATTAGCCCTGCCCGTAATAATAATTGATGGCTAATAATTTCTGCTTCTGCAGGAACTTCCCTAAGTGTAGGCAATAACATTTGACTTACTTTCATTTGTTCCTCCTCCTTACACAGTAATAGTATGAATTAAGTAATCCTATTGGTCACATTACCTTCCTTCTGCTTCTTGGTTAATAATACTATCTATTTCATTCATCAGTTGTTCCACCAATTCCTCCTGGGGAACTTTCTTTATTATTTCACCACGTCTAAATATAAGGCCCGACTGCTTTCCGCCAGCAATACCCACATCCGCTTCTTTAGCTTCCCCTGGTCCATTCACGACACATCCCATTACAGCAACCTTTATAGGGTAATTGCAATCCGCCAGTCTGTCTTCTACCTGCCGCGCTATTTTTTCTAAATCCAGCTGACAACGACCGCATGTAGGGCAAGATATTAAATCAAATCCCGGTTTAGCCAAACCGAGTGTGCGTAATATATCAAACCCGACTTTCACTTCTTCAAGGGGATTTCCTGTCAGCGATACTCTTATAGTGTCACCTAAGCCCATTGCCAGTAGACTTCCAATACCAACTGCAGATTTGATAGTTCCCTTACCAGGCAAGCCTGCCTCAGTTACGCCAATATGAAAAGGATAGTCCACCTCTTCTGCCATCAATCCATAGGCTCGTACCAGTAAAGGAACAGAAGATGCCTTTAAGGATATTTTTATGTTACGGAAATCCTCTTCCTCCAGCAGACGAATATGTTCCAATGCACTTTCAACCATTGCCTCCGGTGTCACTCCCCCGTGCCGTTCCATAACTTCCTTGTTTAAAGAGCCGGCATTTACACCTATACGGATCGGAATGTTTTTCTCCTTAGCTGCTTCAACTATTAGCTTTATCTTTCCTGAGCTGCCAATGTTGCCGGGATTTAACCGTAATCCTTGGACACCGCCGCTAATAGCCTCTAGCGCCAAGCGGTAGTTAAAGTGAATATCAGCAATGATCGGAACATTGCTCATTTTAACAATTTGAGATAATGATTCGGCAGCTTCTTTATCAGGTACCGCTACCCGAACAATGTCGCAACCGACCGCCGCAAGATTATTTACTTGTTCTGTTGTAGCAGCAATATCCCTAGTATCCGTATTAGTCATGGATTGGACCGATATTGGTGCACCTCCACCAATCAGTACACTGCCTATTTTTATCTGTCTACTTTCGCGTCGCTCCAATAGCAATTATATCACCTTTATCCGAATAATTTTGCAATATCTTTATAAGTAATTACCACCATTAAGAGCATTAAAAGCACAAACCCCATAAGATGTATAAAATTCTCCTTATTGGGATCCAATGGCCTGCCGCGCATACCCTCAAACCCTAAGAAAACCAATCTGCTGCCGTCCAGCGCCGGTATGGGAAATAAATTTATTAATCCCAAGTGCAGGCTTAAAATAGCGGCAAAATTTAATACGCTGGCCAACCCGAATTGAACAGCTTGACCAATTAAACTGACAATACCGACAGGCCCTGTTACTTCCGCCTCGGTTTGTCCTGTGATCATTTGCGCCAAACCAACTAAAATTAATTTAGTAACTTCATAGCTTTGTTGTAATCCTAACCATACAGATTTAAAGACACCATATCTTTTAACGTTAACTTCTTGATAAATTCCGATTAGTCCTACCTGACTTTGTTGATCATATTCAGGCGTAACTTTAAATTCCATTTGTTCTCCCTGTCTTATAACAGTTAAGTTAATCAGATTATCAGCCTGACCATGGATGATATCAGTTAGTTCTTTCCAATTTTCCACTTGTTGTCCGTTAATTGATTTAATCTTATCACCAGCCGTTAGCCCCGCCTCTGCAGCCGGCCGGTCAGGCAATACTTGACCAACCACAGCATTATTCGTTGGAACACCAACTCCTACAAACGCAAAAACTATTACAAATAATGAAATTGCCAAAATGAAATTCATCAGAGGCCCAGCAAAAATAACTCCCATCCGCTGCAACACAGTTTTATCGTTAAAACTTTTGCCTTCAGGGACATCCTCTTCTTCATTCTCCATCCCTGCCATACGGACAAAACCGCCTATCGGAAATGCCCTTAGGGAATAAAGTGTTTCCCCTCTTTTCCTTCCAAACACTTTTGGCCCCATGCCCAGGCTAAACTCCTCTACTTGTACGCCAACCCTTTTTGCTATAAAAAAATGTCCTAATTCATGAATGAAAATGAGCGCACCAAAAATTATTATCGTTGCCAAAAGTGTCATTAAATCACCTTCCCATATGTTTTTAACATTTCCAAGGTTCGTTGTCTAGTCGAACTATCCACGTGTATGATTTCTTCTAAATCCGGGTGTTCTATTCGATGATGTTTCTCCATTGCTATTTCCACTAGATTAAAAATGTCTAAAAATTCAATTTTACCTTTTAAAAATGCTTCAACTGCCAGTTCATTAGCGGCATTCAACACGATAGGCATAGTCCCGCCAATTCTTCCAGCTTCATAAGCCAACCTTAGTGCAGGGAAATTTTCCGTATCCGGTTTGTTAAATGTCAACTCTTTAAGATCAGCCAAATCCAATGGTTTAGAGAGCCCTTCCCAACGTTCGGGGTAACTAAAGGCATATTGTATAGGAATACGCATATCCGCAACTCCTAAATGGGCTAAAATAGATCCATCAATAAAACTAACTGCTGAGTGAATTATACTTTGAGGATGAACAATTACCTCTATCTGCTCGTATGAAACACCAAACAACCAATGAGCCTCAATTACTTCAAGACCTTTATTCATTAATGTTGCTGAATCAATACTGATTTTTCGGCCCATATCCCAGTTTGGATGTTTCAGTGCCTGTTCCGGTTTAATTGTTTTTAAGTCTTCTTTTTGCCAACCTCTAAATGGCCCCCCCGACGCGGTTAAAATTATTTTGTCTAAAGAGGCCTTTCCTTCATGTAAACATTGGAATATGGCAGAATGTTCACTATCGACAGGAATTATAGTCGCATTATATTCTTTTACCATGCTCATAACTAATTCGCCAGCGGCAACTAATGTCTCCTTATTTGCTAAAGCTATTGTTTTACCTTTTTTTATTGCAGCAACGGTAGGTTTCAGACCAATTGCACCACTTACTGCTGTAACTAGTATGTCCACTTCCGGCAAAGAAGCTATTTCCTCCAAGCCCTCTAACCCGACTAGTAATTTAACCTTTAAGTCGTAGATCTTTTCCTTGAATAGATTAGCAGCTTCCATGTCAAAAACGCAAACGTATTTTGGTTTGAACAGTCTCACTTGTTCCTCCAACAACTTAATATTGCTTTTAGCTGCTAATGCCGTTACTTCTATCCCCTCTCTTGCCTTCACAACTTGTAATGTTTGAGTTCCAATAGAACCGGTAGAACCTAAAACTGCGACTTTCAAACCTCTCTCCCCTTTATATCCAACGTGAAAAAGCACCTGCTTTAGATATAGCTTTAATCAGCACCAGTATCATAGGCCCCAGTAATATACCCCAAACCCCAAGGACTCTTAAACCAACGTACATTGCTATCAATGCGCCTAATGGATGAATGCCTACTTGTTCGCCTATGATCTTTGGTTGTATTAATTGTCTAACAATAACTATAGAACCGTAAAGCAGTAACAGAATTAAAGCAAATTTCTTCTGCCCTAAGAAAAACTCTAAGATTACCCAAGGAATAAAAACTGCTCCTGGCCCTAAAATAGGTAATATATCGACTAAACCTACAACAATTCCCATGGTAAAAGCATAGTCTATATTCATTATTCGCAGAACAATGATAGTTTGCAGTGCAGTTATAGAAATTAAAAACAGTTGTGCTCTCAAAAAACCAATAATAGCTTTTTCCAATTCCTTGGAGATTGATCTAACTTTATGTTCCCAGCGATTAGGTAATAATTTATAAACATTCTTCATAATTGTTTCTTTATCCCGACTGAAAAAATATGTAGCTAACAAGGCCATTATAGTCATGAGTAGGCCGCCAGGCAAGCCTGCCAACAAAGTCAATAATAAGTTTATGGTACTAGTAGTAACAGCATTTAATAAATCAATAAGATTGTCGACAGTTCCTTGTAATTGATTTATAACTTGATCGGGTAGCTCTATATCCAAGTACCAAGTTTGAAGTCTTTGCTGCAGATGAGTTATTTGAGCACCCAATATGACGGAGTACTTTGGCAAGGTCTTGGAAAGCTTTTCCAATTCAATAATTAAGCGGGAAACTATGCCGACGGTAATGGTTCCTATCAAAAGCATAAAAAATGTTAAAGTGCTTAGAACTGCGATAGGCCTGCTCATTCTACCTTTTTCCTGCAAATATCTAACTAAGGGATCGATCAGCAAAGCAAAAATTACCGCTATGAGAAACGGAAAAAATACAGGTATTAGGTATCCTGCCATACCACCAATAGCCGGCCCAATTAAGTAGTAGAAAAGGTAAAAGCCAAGGAATAGTAAAACAATTAATGTTAATTTTAATATCTTATTTATTAGGTTAGTCGATAATTTATCCACCTGTTCACCTCAATCTATTATAAACCAATACAGGAAAATATATACAACTGGAGCAGCCAACAGTAGGCTGTCTATCCTATCAAGAACGCCCCCGTGGCCGGGTAAGACATTCCCTGAATCCTTAACACCTGCTATTCTCTTAAATACTGATTCTGCTAAGTCTCCTAATTGTCCTGCCAAAGATGTAAATAGAGTTATGATAATAACGAAGTTAGGTTTTAGAAAAACTAATGTATTGCTTAGGATGAGACCCGAAACCACACCGAAAGTAATTCCACCCCAAAAACCGACCCATGTTTTCTTGGGACTAATGTGCGACACCAACTTTTTTTTCCCCCACAATTTACCAGTAAAGTAGGCTCCGGTATCAGTCGCCCAAATAACTACTAAAAGAAACATAATACCCCAGAACCCAATCTGGGTGTTTTCCCTTATTTTAATAATAGTGATTATCGGTAAGCCAATATAGAGACTACCAAAGTAGTTTAGTGTTATTGCTGATATGTTTAATTTAGGGTACTTTATGACAGCCGTACAAAGCAACAAAATCAAAGTGACAAGTAACATTATAAATAGGTCTTGGGCATCGCCATAATACCCAGCAAATAATACAAGCAGCATATTACAGGAGCTCAAAAAAGGATATGTATTTGAAGTTGCGTTTTTAGTTATGATGGACCATTCATATTGGGCGGCTAGACTGATTAAAATTACAAGCGAAAAAAAATATAAGTTTCCCAAATATGTAATATATATGATTAAAGGGATGCCGATCAATGCAGTTAGCATTCTTGCTACGGGCATACTATTTCACCTCAATTTTTTATCCCACCAAACCTTCGCTCTCTATTTTGAAAATCTTCCAATGCTTGGTGAAATTCTTTTTTCCTAAAATCCGGCCAATATGTGTCGGTGACCCAGAATTCGGCATAAGCCAACTGCCATAATAAGAAATTGCTAATGCGCAATTCGCCGGAGGGACGAATTAGCAGATCGGGATCAGGGACTCCCTTAGTGTATAAATAGGAAGCAAACAGGTCTTCATTTATATCATCCACTTTGATTATTTCTTCAGAAACATCTGTTGCAAGTCTCTGAGCAGCTTGCACAATCTCCATCCGCCCCCCGTAATTTAAAGCTACATTTAGCATAAGTTGTTTATTGTTTTCAGTTCGCTCCGCTGCAGCATATAGTTCTTTTCTAGGCTCCTCTGGTAACACATCAAGCTTCCCAATGGGGTTAATCCTGATTCCGTTTTCATCTAACATATCTACTTCTCTTCTTAGGTATTCAACTATCAACCTCATTAGTATTGACACTTCTTCTTCCGGTCTGCGCCAATTTTCTGTAGAAAACGCATATACAGTCAAAAAAGGAATCTTCAGCTCACAGCACGTTTCAACTATAACCCTTAATGACTCAACGCCAGCCCGATGACCGGCAGCGCGAGGCAAACCACGAGTTTGAGCCCATCTACCATTTCCATCCATGATAATGGCAACATGGTTTGGTAATTTACTGAAGCTTTTTACGCTATCGGAATTTTTTAACCGTCTCTTGCGAGATATAACCACATCGCTTCCTCCTCAGGTAACATTCTAACCTTTATTAAGAGAAAATAAAATCCCCTTTGCTGCGTTTTCCTGAAAAAGGTTTACTCTTAATAGTCTTTTTTAAAAATGCTCTAAATGTCGGTTAGACAGAGAGCCTTTTGAATAGTCTCTTTATATATTATTAATGAAACCCCCTCTAATATGAGGGGGTTTGATGTAAAATTATTCTTCAATAATTGCGCCTGTGGGGCAAGCCTCTAAGCAAGATGCACACTCAGTACATTCATCCCCATTAACTTGAAAAATATCATCACCTTCAAAAATAGCACCAACAGGGCATTCATCTGCACAGGTACCGCAAGCTAAGCATTCTTTAGTAATCTTTATTGCCATTGCAGCCACCTCCTTCCGATGCAATCCCCTCGTATGTAACCACCAACTCATGAAGAGTAGGAGACAATTCCTTCTGGCGAACTACACGAAAATTTCCAGTCGAGTGCCCCTTCTTCTTAGGAAACGTGTAGTTGACACGGATATCAATTGCCATCTGCTTCAAGATTATTTCTGCTTCAGACAGTGCTTTAATAAGTACATCTTTATTCTCATTCTTCATTGCTAAATTTCCATTATCTCAGCTTCTTTTCGATTAACTACATCATCTACCTGCTGAGTATATTTATTGGTAACTTCCTGAACTTCATCTTGATAACGTCTTAAATCATCTTCTGATATATCACCATTTTTTTCTGCCTTTTTTAGCGTTTCATTAGCATCCCGGCGTACATTACGGATACTAACCTTTGTCTCTTCGCCGTTTTTCTTAACAACTTTCACTAAGTCTTGGCGTCGCTCCTGGGTGAGCTGGGGAATACTAATACGGATAATATTCCCATCATTATTTGGGTTCAAACCCAAATCAGACTTAAGAATAGCTCTTTCTACGTCCCCAATAATGCCCTTATCCCATGGTTGTACTCGCAACATTCTTGGTTCGGGAGCGGAAATATTAGCAACTTGATTTAGTGGGGTTGGAACTCCGTAATATTCAACGTGAACATTATCTAACAATGCCGGATTAGCCCGTCCCGCTCTTAAACTAGCCATTTCTTGTTTTAATACCTCGATCGTATTACTCATTCTTTTCTCAATATCTTTAAACACTTGTTCCACTATGATTCCCTCCCAACAAAAGTTCCAATGGATTCACCCATTACAGCTTTTAGTATGTTTCCTTCTTTATTGACATTAAAAACCATTAAGGGGATTTCGTTATCCATACACAGTGAAGTCGCAGTAGAGTCCATTACGCCTAAGCCTTTATTTAGCACCTCTATGTAACTTAAATCTTTAAACATCTTAGCCTGGGAATTCTCCATAGGATCAGAATCAAATACCCCATCTACCTTTTTAGCCATAAGAATAATGTCTGCCTCAATTTCCGCAGCTCTTAATGCCGCCGTAGTATCTGTAGAAAAGTATGGGTTTCCTGTCCCTGCAGCAAAAATGACAACCCTGCCCTTCTCCAAATGTCGAATAGCACGACGCCTAATGTAAGGCTCAGCAATTTGCCGCATCTCAATGGCTGTTTGAACTCGAGTATCAATTCCTTGGTGTTCTAGCGCATCCTGCAGTGCCAAAGAGTTGATAACAGTAGCCAGCATTCCCATATAATCTGCCGTAGCTCTATCCATGCCTTGAGAACTCCCAGCTACACCACGCCAGATGTTTCCACCGCCAACTACTATGACAACTCCCACTCCAACATCCTTAACTTGCTTCACCTGTTGGGCAATGGAACTTAAAATATCCTGACTTATACCAAAAGCCTCTTTCCCGGCTAAGGCTTCTCCACTGAGTTTTAATACGATTCGTTGATATTTTAGCTCTGTCATTCCAGGACTAACCTCCGTTTTCAACAGTAATGATTCTACACCAACAGGTAAAATCCTTCCACTTCATTGATATTTTGAAATAAGAGCACAAATAAATTGTGCTCTTATTATTTGGATTGAGCCATAGCCTCTACTTCGGCAGTAAAATCATCTTGTTTCTTCTCTAAGCCTTCACCCATTTCAAAACGGACAAAACGTCTAACATTAATATTTTCACCAATCTTCGAAATGTTTTCTTTTACCATATCCTGTACAGTTTTATCTGGTTCGCGAATAAATGGCTGTTCCAAAAGACAAATATCTTTATAAAATTTATCCAATCTACCCTCTATCATTTTTTCTACAATTTTTTCAGGTTTTCCTTCGTTTAGCGCTTGAGCTTTAAGAATTTGTCTTTCTTTGTTCACCATGTCCTCGGGGACCTCTTCCCGCTTGACATATTCAGGATTAGAGGCAGCTATCTGCATAGCAATATCTTTTGCCAACTGTTTAAAGTCCTCGTTTTTTGCTACAAAATCTGTCTCACAATTGATTTCTAGAAGTACGCCAATTTTCCCATTGCCGTGTATGTATGATTCTACAATACCTTCGCTAGCAATCCGTCCAGCCTTTTTAGCTGCAGAAGCTATGCCTTTTTCTCTCATATATTCAGCAGCTTTTCCAATATCTCCATTAGTCTCTTGAAGTGCTTTCTTACAATCCATCATCCCGGCACCGGTTCGTTCACGAAGTTCCTTAACCAATTTAGCTGATATCATTTATATATTTCCTCCTTCCTAATCTGTTGGGATTAGTGTACTAAAAAGCCCCTCGTAACGAGGGGCTAGCCTAAACTATTCTGCTGCCGCCTCTACCGTAGTTTCTTCAGCTTCTTCTTCGTTACTACTAGTTCCTTCTAAAGCGGCATCAGCAACTTTACTGGTCAAAAGACGAACTGCTCTAATAGCATCGTCATTACCAGGAATCACATAATCAATTTCATCGGGATCACAATTAGTATCCACGATGGCGACAATAGGTATACCTATCCTCATTGCTTCAGCAACAGCAATTCTTTCTTTACGTGGGTCGACAATAAACAAAGCACCTGGCATTTTATTCATATTCTTAACTCCGCCAAGGAAACGTTCTAACTTATCCCTTTCACTGCTGAGTCGAGATACCTCTTTTTTAGGTAATACATCCCAAATACCTTCGGTCTCCATTTTTTCCAATTCATGCAGACGCTTAACACGCTTCCTAATTGTGCTAAAATTGGTGAGCATACCACCTAACCAACGTTGATTAACATAAAACATATCACAACGTTCAGCTTCTTCCTTAATTGATTCTTGGGCTTGTTTCTTTGTACCCACAAAAAGAACACTATCACCTTCAGCAACAACATCACGAATAAATTTATAAGCATCTTCTATCATACGAACTGTTTTCTGCAAATCTATTATATAGATGCCGTTACGTTCAGTAAAGATGTACTTTTTCATTTTAGGGTTCCAACGTCTAGTTTGATGTCCAAAATGAACCCCAGATTCTAATAACTGTTTCATTGTAATTACAGCCATCCCTACACCTCCTCCCTTGGTTTTGATCCTCCGCTCCAGTCATTTCTGCTCAGAACCCTTCGAACGGGCACCCCTAAGCAGATCGTAAAAGCGTGTGTTTTTGACACCAAGATTAAGTATAGCAAACTTTTTAAAGATACTCAACTTTTTTCAAAATATTTACGATAAAATTATTCCAATCAGTTTATTTTATGTAGTTATGGTTACTTGTGTTGCATTTAATACAACAATTTAAAGAGATCTATCTAGTGTCTGGACTTATCAATTTCGTCGAGCAGGTAGTCATTCAATACTCTAATATAAGTACCTTTCATCCCTAACGATTTAGATTCAATAACACCTGCACTCTCAAATTTTCTTAAAGCATTTACAATGACTGATCTCGTAATTCCTGCTCTATCTGCAATTTTACTAGCTACTAAAATTCCCTCACTGCCATCTAATTCAGCAAAAATATGATCTACAGCTTCCATCTCCGAATAGGATAAAGTACCTAAAGCAATATGAACAGCCGCTTTTTTACGAGCCTCTTCTTCAACTCTTTCTGCTTTTGAACGTAATATTTCCATCCCTACTACAGTGGCTCCGTATTCTGCCAAAATTAAGTCTTCATTTGTAAATTGAACATTGAATTTAGCAAGCACTAAGGTTCCCAGCCTTTGACCTCCACCATTTACAGGTACTATTGTAGCCAATTTATTACTATAGATACATTTATCTTGTTTGTCTAAGATGCATGCATTGGCAGTCTGGCTGGAATTCGCTTTGGTTTCCGTCGTCCTCAATAAATCATCGTTATACTCTTTAGGGAAACGCATAGACTTCTCTACTATGTCTTCCATTAAATCGCAAGAGAAACCGTTCATAAAGCTATGTCCTAATATTTTCCCTTGCCTTCCAACAATATAACAATTAGCACTTATATTTTGTGCTAACACAGAAGCCATTTCTTCAAAATCCACGGGTTGCCCAGCAGCCTTCTGTAAAATTTTATTAATGTTTCTAGTCTTTTCTAATAAGGTTTTCATTCTTCATTCTCCTCCTAATATTTATAAAATATACTTACTGAGATCCTGATCCTTCACAACGTCTTCCAGCTTTTCATTTACATATTTTTCATCTATCACTATTTCTGCATCATCTAATTCCGGACACTCGAAAGATAAATCCTGCAAAAGTTTCTCTAGTATAGTATGCAATCTCCTGGCACCAATATTCTCCATTTGGCTGTTTACACGAAATGCAATGTCCGCAAGCTGAGCAATAGCACCCTCCGTAAAATGGATTTTGATACCTTCTACCTCTAATAATGCTGTATATTGTTTAATTAGTGAATTATGAGGCTCCGTTAAAATGCGAGAAAAATCCTCTTGCTTTAAGCTGTTTAATTCAACCCGAATTGGAAATCGACCTTGTAATTCCGGAATTAAATCAGCAGGCTTTGAAACATGAAAAGCTCCAGCAGCAATAAATAATATGTGATCTGTCCTTACAGGCCCATATTTAGTCATTATAGTAGAACCTTCAACTATTGGCAGGATATCCCTCTGCACTCCTTCTCGCGAAACGTCCGGGCCATGTCCGGATTCTTTACCGGCAATTTTGTCTATCTCATCCAGGAATATAATACCTTCCTGTTCAACTCTTTTAATAGCATCGTTCTTTACTTCATCCATATCTATTAATTTTTGGGCTTCTTCCTGAGCCAATACTTTCCGAGCATCTTTGACGGTTGCTTTTCGTTTTTTCGTCTTTTTTGGAACAAGTCCCCCAAGAATATCCTGAAGATTTATCCCCATGTCCTCCATACCTGAACCCGAAAAGACCTCCAACATCTGAGGCGAAGTATCGTTAACCTCTAATTCCAGTATTTCGTCCTCCAGTTCAGATCGTTTTAGTTTTTCTTTTAAGATGCATCGTTTTTCCTCCGCCTTTTTAATCCTTTGCTGGTACAACTCATCACTATTCGTTTCTTGCTTATTCTTACCGGGAAATAGAAATTCCAAGGGATTCTGGCTTGGATTATCTTTTGTCGGATAAGGAGCCAATAAATCCAATATCCTTTCTTCCGCCAACTTTTCTGCTTGCTGATACACTTTATCAATTTTCTCACTCTTAACCATATGAATAGCTGTTTCCACCAAATCCCGAATCATTGATTCAACATCACGACCAACGTAACCCACTTCAGTAAACTTACTTGCTTCCACTTTCGCGAAAGGCGCTTTAACCAATTTGGCCATCCGGCGTGCTAACTCTGTCTTACCTACCCCCGTTGGACCAATCATTATGATGTTCTTAGGTAGAATTTCTTCCTGCATTTCAGGTGGGAGCTGTTTTCTTCTATATCTATTTCGCAATGCCAAAGCAACACATCTTTTAGCCTCAGATTGGCCAATAATAAAACGGTCCAATTCGCGGACTATAGCTCTTGGCGTTGAATTTTCCATTAACTCCCCTCCCTCAACTCTTCAACATTAATATTCTCATTGGTAAATACACAAATGGAAGATGCTATTAATAATGCTTCCCTTGCTATCTCTTTAGCAGGCAAGTCCGTATACTTTGTAAGTGCCCGCGCTGCCGCCAGAGCATAAGAACCCCCAGAACCTACTGCAGCAATACCATCATCAGGTTCAATTATTTCACCAGTTCCAGAAATAATTAAAAGTTTATCCTTATTAGCTACTACTAATAGTGCTTCTAACTTTCTTAAAATACGATCCGTACGCCAGTCTTTTGCCAACTCCACTGCCGCCCTTACTATATTACCATAATATTCTTCTAATTTTTTTTCAAATTTATCAAATAGTGTAAAAGCATCTGCTACAGATCCTGCGAACCCGGCAACTACTTGCCCATCATAAAGATTTCTAAGCTTGTTTGCCCCATGTTTCATAACCGTTTTATCACCAAAAGTTACCTGTCCATCACCAGCTATGGCTACTTCATTCTCTCTTTTCACAGCAATAATGGTAGTTCCCCGAAACATATTATACCCCCTTAGGCTCTTGGATGAGCTCCTTTATAGACTTCTTTTATTCTTTGTCGTGTTACATGAGTGTATATTTGCGTAGTTGACAGGCTAACATGTCCTAACAACTCCTGAACAACTCTTAAATCTGCGCCTCGGTCTAACATATGTGTAGCAAAGGAATGACGTAATGTATGAGGTGATACCTTTTTCTCCAATGCCATTTCCTTTACATATTTATTGACAACATAACGAACGCCGCGAGCTGTCAACGGTCCACCTTGATTGTTTAAAAATAGAACATCGGATTGATTTAATGCTTTTGCCAAAACTAAAAGCTTAGGTCGAGCAATAGTTAAATAGTTTTGCAAAGCAAGTGCTGCTTCCCTGCCAAATGGCACGATCCTTTCCTTAGCACCTTTTCCCATTACCCGAAGATACCCTGTGTCTATATTCAGCGTAGATACAGTAACTGCTGTTGCCTCACTAACTCTTAACCCTGAAGAGTAAATTAACTCCAGCAGTGCTTTATCTCTAATACCCAGAACTTTAGTTAAATCAGGCATGCTTATTAGCTGCTCTAATTCAGTGTAATATAAAAAGGACGGTAGACGTTTATCTTGTTTAGGTGTTCTAATCATGACTAAAGGATTATGTTCTATAATGTTTTCCTGTACTAAAAATTTAAAAAAAGACCTAATGAAAGCTAACTTGCGTGCAATTGTCGATTTCTGATAACCGTTCAGGGTCAGATAAGATAAATATTGCCTAATAATTTTATAGTTGATCTCTTGTGGAGTTAGCATCTCCGGTTCCTTTACGAATAATTGGGACAAGAAAGCTATGAACTGTTGGGCGTCAGTCTGGTATGCTCTATTGGTATGATCTGAAGAATTTTTATGTACTTTTAGATAATTTTGAAATCCATCAATAGATTCCTCTAAGTTCATATCCACAGTTATGAGCCTCCAGCCAAACAAATATATGTTAACATATTCACAAACCACTGACAACCTTTAGATAACTTAAATAACTATTTTATTTTTTTAATAAAACTGTCTATACTTCTCAATGCTCGTTCGGATAACATTTGATTTCGAAGTGCTTTTGGTTTGATCTTCTTCTCTGGAGACGGAAGCAAGCCATAGTTAACCTTCATTGGCTGAAAATTTTCAGAATTTGCACTGCAGATATAATTGCAGAGAGCTCCAATAGCTGTATCAGTTGGAAATGTCACTGGGTCAAGGCCTTGGGCTAAGCGGACAGCATTTAAGCCTGCAACCAAACCGTTAGAAGCAGATTCAATATAGCCTTCTACCCCGGTAATCTGTCCAGCAAATAAAACATCTGACTGCACTTTAGTCTGCATCGTAGGTTGCAGCAATTTTGGGGAATTAATAAAAGTATTTCTGTGCATAACCCCATATCGGGCAAATTCAGCTGTTTCAAGACCTGGAATAAGTCTAAAAATACGTTTTTGGTCTCCCCATTTTAAATGGGTTTGAAACCCTACCATATTATATAAAGTACCTTCCTGATTATCCTGCCTCAACTGCACTACGGCATAAGGCTCCTTGCCTTTTTTGGGATCAACCAACCCAACCGGCTTCATGGGCCCAAAAAGTAATGTTTTTGCTCCTCTCTTTGCCAGCTGTTCGATTGGCATGCACCCTTCAAAAAATTGTTCTGTTTCGAAGTTCTTCTGTGGTGCTAAATCTGCTTGAATGAGTTCTTCATAAAATAACTCATATTCGTCTTTAGTAAATGGACAGTTAATATAATCAGCTTCTCCTTTATCGTATCGTGAAGCTTGGAAAACTTTGGAATAGTTAATGCTATCGGCCATTATTATTGGAGCAGCAGCATCATAAAAGTAAAAATATTTTTCACCGGTCTGTTTCGATATTATTCTTGACAATTCATCCGAAGTTAAAGGTCCTGTAGCGATTATAGTAATACCATCGGGGATGGCGCTAATTTCTTTTCTTATAACTTGTATTAAAGGATGGCCTGTTATTTTTTTAGTTATTTCGTTAGCAAACCGTTCTCTGTCAACAGCTAATGCTCCGCCCGCGGGAACTTGATGATGCCGCGCAACCACCATTATTATAGACTCCAGTCTGCTCATTTCTTCTTTGAGTAACCCAACAGCATTGGTTAAACTGGAACCGCGGAATGAATTGCTACAAACCAATTCTGCAAAATTACCTGTTTTATGTGCCGGGGTCATTTTATTTGGGCGCATCTCATAGAGCATAACAGAGACACCTTGTTGGGCCACCTGCCAGGCCGCCTCACTGCCGGCTAAGCCCGCGCCAATAATATTTACATTCATTTACTAGCTTCTCCTTGCTTGCCCGTTGTCTCCATCGGTTTCCAATAGTTGCATTCTTTATTGGAACACTGCAGACGTGTACCAGCTTTTTTGGACCTTTTCTCCACCAAAATGGCCCCACATTCAGGACAAGGTTCATTAGTAGGTTTATACCAAGATACAAAATTACATTCCGGATACTTGCTGCAACCAAAGAATTTACGTCCTTTCTTACTACGCCTTTCAACTATATCTCCATCGCAATTAGGACATTTTACACCAATCTCCTCCAGCAGTGGTTTTGTATTCCGACAATCTGGGAAACCAGGACAGGCTAAAAACTTGCCATATCTGCCAAATTTAATAACCATGTTTCTACCGCATTTGTCGCATAACTCGTCTGCCACCTCATCCTCGATTTCTACTTTGCCAATTTCTTCATCAGCCTTGTCTAAGGATGTCTTAAAAGGATTATAAAAATTATCTATGACTTCAACCCATTCTCTTTTTCCTTCTTCAATCTCATCAAGTTCATCTTCCAAGTTTGCCGTAAACTTAACATTAACAATATCTGAAAAATATTCTTTTAGCAAGCTAACAACTACCCGCCCCAATTCAGTAGGGTGAAACTGTTTGTCTTCTCTAACGACATAACCCCTAGATAAAATTGTATCAATAATAGGCGCATAAGTACTAGGCCTGCCTATTCCTTTTTCTTCTAATATTTTAACCAGAGAGGCCTCACTATACCTTGGAGGAGGTTGAGTAAAATGTTGTTTGTCATCAAGCTTTTCCAGTAGCAGCTTTAATCCAACTGTTAGTTCCGGTAGGAGATTTTCTTTTTCTTTATCAGTTGCGTAAATCTTCATAAAGCCTGGAAATTTGATAACTGATCCGGTTGCCTTAAACTGATATTCGTTAGCAGAAATTAATACTGTAGTACTTTTCATCAGCGCATCAGCCATTTGGCTGGCAACAAATCTCTCCCAAATTATTGTATATAACTTTAATTGGTCACGGGTCAATTTTTCTTTTAACTGCTTAGGCGTTCGGAAAGTACTAGTTGGCCTGATAGCCTCATGAGCATTCTGAGCTGACTTTTTATTAGTAAACTTCTTTGGCTGCTCAGGTACGTACTTTTGTCCATATTCCTGATTAATAAAATCCTTGGCATCTGTTTGGGCCGAATCGGAAATACGGGTAGAATCAGTACGAATATAGGTAATTAAACCAACCTCGCCTTCTTTTCCAATATTAATTCCTTCATATAGCTGTTGTGCAACCCGCATAGTCTTTTTCGCAGTAAAATTTAGTTTTCGATAAGCGTCCTGTTGTAAGCTGCTCGTTGTAAAAGGCGGCCCAGGACTACGCTTCCTATCTTTGCTCTTAATGTCATCAATATTAAATAAGGTATCTTTGAGATCATTGAGAATTGCTTGCATTTCTTCCTGATTTTTTATTTCAACTTTAGAATTCTTATGTTTGGTCAGCTTAGCGTCAAAAGCTTCTTTATTATTATTTTGCAAAGTCGCTGTTAACGTCCAGTATTCCTCAGGTTCAAATGCTTCTATTTCTTCTTCGCGGTCGCAAATTAACCTAACTGACACAGATTGTACACGACCGGCAGAAAGACCTTTTTTAACCTTCCGCCATAATAACGGACTTAGGTTGTAGCCCACTAGACGGTCTAAAATTCTTCTGGCCTGCTGCGCATCAACCACATTGTAATTTATTTTTCGTGGATTTTTTACTGCGCCGCTTACAGCACTTTTGGTAATCTCATTAAATTGTATACGACATTCTTCCTCATATTCTACGTTCAGAGCTTGTGCTAAATGCCATGCTATTGCTTCGCCCTCTCTATCAGGGTCAGGTGCCAATAACACGTTATCGCATTTTTTTGCTGCTGAGCGAAGTTCTTTTAATATGTCACCTTTGCCTCTAATTGTAATATACTTAGGCTCATAATTATTTTCAGTATCTACTCCAAATTGGCTTCTAGGCAAATCCCTGACATGTCCCATAGAAGATTTGACTGTATATTTTCGCCCTAAAAATTTGGAAATAGTCTTAGCCTTAGCCGGCGATTCCACGATAACTAAAGTTTTACCCACCAATACCACCTCAATTTATTTCCACCATTGTCCTTATAATTATAGACAATATGATTGTTAATTATAACTATAACGCCTGATAGAAGCGCCCAGGTAATCTTTTTACCAACCCTTTTATCTCTAGAAACAATAACATTGAGTTAATTCTTTCAACCGGATATTTTGATTCTTCAACCAATTGGTCAATATGCACTGGTGCCCCGGATGCTATATTAATCAGTTGCTTTTCTTCTAAACTGATAGCTGCCTTTTTATGAATTTCAGTAACATTTTCAAATAAGCTTTGTTCTTGCTCCAGTTTATCTAAAACTACATTGACCGTATCAGTTAGTATTGCACCTTGCTTAATTAATTCATTGGTACCTTGGCTATTTTGACTGGTTATGGGACCTGGAACCGCAAATACCTCTTTCCCCTGTTCTAATGCAAAGTCTGCAGTAATTAATGAACCGCTTTTTTTTGCGGCTTCCACTATGATAATTCCTAAACTCAGCCCACTTATTAATCGATTCCTAATAGGAAAGTTTCTTGCATTTGGCTCACTTTGCGGCAGGAATTCAGATATTAACAAGCCTCTTTCAAATATGTTGTCATACAATTCTTTATTTGCTTTGGGATAACAAATATCCACTCCACAACCCAGTACTGCAATTGTCTTACCGTTAACACTTAACGCACCCTTATGCGCCTCAGTATCAATCCCAAGGGCCATGCCGCTTACAACAGTTAAATTACTTGCAGCAAGTCCATTTGCGTATTCGTAAGAAACCCTCTTTCCATAATGTGTAGCTTTACGTGACCCAACTATCCCAACTGCAGGCGTATTAAGCAGCGTGATATCACCTTTATAATACAACACTAACGGAGGATTATAAAGGGTCCGTAATGTGTCCGGATATTCAGTGGAATCCATATGAATGAATCCTATTCCTTGTCCGGATAAAGAACTAATTGCTGCGTTGTAGTCAAATTCATTCCTGAACTTTATAAAAGTCTGCAATTGCCCCTTAGAAATACCAGAAGCATTTAGGATTTCATTATCCGAAGCTGACCAAAGCTGCTCAATAGAAGAATATTGCTCCAGTAACCGCAAGGCTGTTCTAATGCCTAACCCCGAAATACGACTTAAACCTAGCCAGTACCCACCTTTCACTCCAGCCCACTCCCTTCTTCTATAGCAGGAAAATCTCCTATTTGCTTTCTATGTACAAACCAAAATTCCTTTAAAAATGTTTAATTATTGATAATATCTTTAACGCAGAAGCCAAATCCTGCTTATTTTTAAGGCAGCTAGAAAAGAAAGAATTACGATTGCTGATTTCCGTCAGAGCATTTTCTATGGTAAATGTATCAGGAAAAATCACCGTTTCATTTATTTCTTCCCAAGTTATGGGCATTGAAACCGAAGCTTCCGGGACAGGACGAACACTGTACACGGATGCCATTGTCCTACCTGGCCCATTCTGAAGGTAATCCAGATACACTTTCCCGCGTCTTTTTTCTATGCTTCTTTCCATAGTAGCCTTTTCTGGAAAAACACCAACAACAAGTTCAGCGGACTTTTTAATAAATTTTTGTACCGTCTGGTAATCATACTTAGGCTGAATAGGTATATATATGTGTAAGCCTGAGGCACCACTAGTTTTGGGATAACCTTTAAGCCTTAATTCTTTAAGAAGTTCTCCCACTAGTTTTGCAATAGCTAAAACATCCTTCCAACTCGCTCCTTGGGCTGGGTCCAAATCAAAAACAGCAAAGTCTGGATTAGCCGGGTTTATATGAGTTGCCAACCAGGTGTGTAATTCAATACATCCTTGATTAATCAGCCATAACAAATCTGCGTTTTTATTAACCAGACAATAATTGATTGCTTTTTTACCATGGGTCACCCTGACTGTTTGCAGCCAATCCGGAGCATTTCCAGGACATTCCTTCTGATAAAAGTTTTTACCGTAAATTCCATCAGGATAACGTTTTAGAGTAAATGGTCTATCCTTTAAATAGGGAATAAGAAAAGGACCTGCTTTAGCATAGTAATCAAGCAGGTCTGCTTTTAGTAATTTTTTTTCAGGCCAAAACACTTTGTCTAGATTTTTTAAATTAATTTCGCACCCTTCAGTTTGGTAGACAATATGTTGCAACAGACACACCCCACCAATGACCTACTTCTTTTTCAACTATTTTTTTAACAGTTACTTCCCTCATCTCCCCAAGTTTAAAAAGAATTAAGAAAAGCACAAACAATAATAGCAATAAAGAAATAATACCTGCTATAACCAATTTACCCCAACTTCTTCTACTTTTAGTTTTAATTACTCTTATATTAATATTAACTCTATTCTTAAATGGCATTCCTTTAGAACTAGTGTTTCCTTAACATATAATTTTAGTCAAGTTTAGTCCATATTTCTCTAGCATGTGAACCGTCTAATTCTCATGCTCCATTCTACGATACTGAATAGCCTCAGCAAGGTTTTCAACTGATATTCTATTCTTTTGTTCCATATCAGCAATAGTTCTAGCAACTTTCAAAATCCGATGGTGAGCCCGCATGCTTAAACCTAATATATCGTATGAAGCTTTAAGCAATTCTTCCCCTTCACCATCTAGCATACACCACTTCTTTATGCCCTCAGAATCTAGTTGACTATTATTATTGATTGACGTGTCCTTATATCTTTTTTTCTGAAACTCTCTTGCCATAATAACCTTTTGCCTAATATCTTTAGATGTCTCCTGCTGTACGTTATGCCTTGTTTCCTCATAAGAAAGTCTTGGCACTTCAATTTGTATATCTATTCTATCCAATACCGGCCCAGAAATTCTATTTCTATAGCGCATTATTTGATATTCACTGCATTTGCATTCTTTGGTATGGTCTCCATAAAAACCACATGGACAAGGATTCATCGCTGCAATAAACATAATTTTAGCAGGGTAATCTAAGGCTGCGGCTACTCTCGAAATAGTAACTAATCCGTTTTCAAGAGGTTGCCTCAAGGATTCCAAAACATCTTTTCGAAACTCCGGTAATTCATCCATAAATAGAACTCCGTTATGGGCTAAACTAATTTCTCCTGGCTTTGGTATTCTACCACCGCCAATTATGCCTGCAGCCGAAGCAGAATGGTGAGGCGACCGCAGCGGTCTGTCTGTTACAAGAGGATTATCTTTGTCTAATAGTCCTGCGGCACTGTAGACCCGAGTAGCCTCAATACTTTCGTCATGAGACATTGGTGGAAGGATTGAGGGAAGTCGTTTTGCTAGCATCGTTTTTCCGGAGCCAGGAGGGCCAACCATTAGTAGATTATGATTACCCACCGCAGCTATTTTCAAGGCTCGTTTTGCGGCGTCCTGACCAACAACATCGGAGAAATCCGGAAGGTTTTCTAGAGATTTATTTTCATCTTGTTTGAAATAAACTTTCTCAAGATTACCAGTGCTAACACGATCAATCAAATCATTTAGACTAGCAGCAGCAAAAATGTCAAGTCCTTTGGCCAAAACAGCTTCCCATGAATTTATTCTAGGTACAACAAAGGCCTCTTTATTTAATCTAAGTAAAGATAACGCCATTGGCAAAACCCCGGAAACCGACTGAATTGTTCCTTCCAACGACAACTCCCCCACAAATACTTTTCCATAAAGCTGTTCAGATGCAACTTGTCCCGTGGCCGCCAAAATACCAAGAGCAATAGGCAAATCAAAAAAAGGCCCTGCTTTCTTAATATCTGCCGGTGCTAAATTAACAGTGATTTTTTGACCTGGAAAGGAAAAATGACTATTTTTAATGGCTGCTCTGACTCTGTCTTTTGCCTCCTTCACTGCAGTATCAGGGAGACCAACAATTTCAAATCCGGGTAATCCTGATGAGACGTCTACCTCTACTTTTACCAAATAGCCATCTATGCCAATCAAAGTGCAGCTTTCTACTATTGCAAGCATACGATCCTCCTAGGGAACTTCTTTTATATCTGAATTTCTACAAAGTTTTTCCAAAAACCTTTAAAACAAAATTTAACCCTCTAATTTTGTAGCTTTTTGCCTAATAAATATGGTAGGATATTATAATAACTATGAGTTATGATAATAAAATAGTTTAAATTGAGATGCGAGTTTCAATACACTTTGAGGAGGAAATATTATGGCTGAAGTTCTACCCATAAAAGGTATTCGTTATAATAATAAATTGATAGAATCTTTCAATGACGTAGTGACGCCGCCTTATGATGTAATTTCACCTAGCGCACAACAACTTCTTTACGACAAACATCCCTACAACATAATACGGTTGGAGTTAAGCAAGTCTTATCCAGCAGATTCAAAAGCTGATAATCGCTATACTAGAGCAGCTGACACATTTAATAACTGGCAGGAAAAAGGTATCTTAATGCAGGATCCGCTTCCGTCAGTATATATGTACCAACAGGAATTCATCAGTAATAGTAACACCTACTTTAGAACTGGTTTTATTTGCGGCTTAAAATGTGATGAATATGGTCCTGGAAAGGTCTTGCCTCACGAAGAAACGTTTCCTAAAGCAAAAAAAGATAGAAAACTATTATTAGAGATGTGTAATGCCAACTTCAGTCCAATCTTTGGCTTATACGATGACCCAGAAAAGATCATTCAAAATAGATTAACAGCTTTTTGTACTAATAGGTCGGCTGACCATACAGTAACGGATGAAAATCAAACTGTTCACCGTGTATGGGTTGTTAATGACAATAATATAATTTCTCTTATTCAGAATCATTTATCGAATAAGACCATATATATTGCTGACGGTCATCATCGTTATGAAACCGCAGTGGCTTACGGTAAAGAAATGACTGCGGCTGGAAAACAGGATTATGATCGCGTATTGATTACTCTGGTTAACTTGCATGATGAAGGGTTAATTGTGTTACCCACTCATCGTATGATAAAGAACATACCCTTGTTTGATCTTGAGAAACTTCTAACCAGCGCAGAACAATATTTTGATACAAAACAGATTTCTGCCACTAAAGAAACAATCTCTAACGAACTGGCTCTAGCTTCTAACCCTTCTTTTGTTCTGTACTCCGGCAATAAACAAGCGGTAGCTTTAACTCTTAAACCTCATTTGGATCCCGAAAAGTTACATGAAGTAGCTAAGTGCACGGAATGGAAAAAACTTGATGTGTCTTTACTCCAGACGCTAATTCTGGAAAAACAATTGTCCATAGGTGCCAATGAAAGAGCTTCAGGTGAATATTTAGCCTTTACCAGAGATGCGGATGAAGCAATCTCCCAAGTTGATGCAGGTAATTACCAACTCTCTATTCTTATGAGGCCTACAAAAGTTGAACAAGTTACGGCCGTTGCAACCGCTGGCGATAAAATGCCGCAAAAATCAACCTATTTTTATCCTAAACTGCTCACAGGACTTGTTATTAATCCCTTGGGAACAAAGTAATCTAAAAAACAGCCTCAACCGAGGCTGTTTTTTAGATGTTGTTCGAAAATAGCTTACAGAGCAAGCACTTTTTCGGCAGAAACTAAAATGCATTTTTTATAATTTCTATTTTATGTATTGTTCCGTTTTTACTTAAAAGCACTCCAACTACGTCAAAACGGCAGGAACCCATATAACGTTCCTGGGCTTGAAGATAATAAGCGGCCAACTGCCTTAGTTTCTTTTGTTTATGATAATTGACAGCCTCAAAAGGAGTCCCATATCTGTCAGATGTACGACTCTTAACTTCAACAAAGGCTAAATCACCTTTATCCAGCCCTATTATATCTATTTCTCCATAACGACAGCGGTAGTTTTGTTCTATAATTTCATAACCGAGTTTTTTTAAGTGTTCCGCCGCAGCCGCCTCTCCCTTGTTGCCTAATGACTTGCTATTTAATGACATAATCTTCTCTCCCACTGTATTGTATTAAAAAAGCAGGAGTCTATGCTCCTGCTTTTTTCATTAAAATGGGAAAAATGCTTTTGCTACACTAAGCGCTAAGTCCGTTAGTGGCGCAGGGTAAATTCCGAAAAATAGAGAAACCAGCATGGTTGCATATAAAGTAGCTTGAATACTAACTGGTAACTTCATTGGTTCACTATCCTCAGGTGGTTCACCCATATACATTACTTTAATAACTATCAAATAGTAATAAACCGAAACCATACTCATACCGATACCTAAGAAAGCCAGCCAAATATATCCCTGATCAATAATGGCAGTGAAAAGATAAAACTTGCTGACGAAACCTGCCAAAGGTGGAATGCCTGCCAATGACAATAGGGATAGCAACATAACTGCTGCCATAAGCGGTGACCTACGAGCAAGACCGGTGTAATCCTTGATTTCATCGCTGCCGGTTTTATTATAGAAAGCAATAACTACCGTAAATGCTCCCAAGTTGGCAAAAACATACAACAATGAATGGAATAGTATAGCAGCCACCCCTAGTGCAGAATAGGCTACCAAACCAAAAAGTAGATATCCGGCTTGGGCAATGCTTGAATAAGCCAGCAAACGCTTGATATTAGTCTGCGGAATAGCAACAAAGTTTCCAAAAATTACTGTTAGAGCAGATAATACCATTACTATTACCACCCATGAACTCTGTAACGAGGGTAGAGCAATTACTAACAATCGAACAAGCGCTGCAAATCCGGCTGCCTTAGATGCAACTGCAAGGAAAGCAGTCACAGGGGTTGGCGCACCTTCATAAATATCCGGTGACCACATATGAAACGGCGCTGCAGATACTTTAAAGCCAAAGCCAACTAAGATAAAAATCATGCCTAGTAATTCTAACGGCTGAGCACCTTGGTTAAGTCCTTTAGCAATTTCACCAATTACAGTAGTACCAGATACACCATAAATGAGACTCAGACCGTATAACAAGATAGCTGAAGACATAGCCCCTAGTATCACATACTTTATACCCGCTTCGGAAGATTTAAAATCGTTTTTCCTATATGCAGTCAACACAAAGAAGGTTATTGTCATTAACTCCAGGCCAAGGTAGAGTGAAATCAAGTCTCCTGCGGAAGCAAGCATCATCATGCCTAAAGTAGCAAAGACCATCAAACTATAGAACTCACCCTGATTATAACCAAGGCGTTTAACGTAATCAAAAGACGATACGCTAACCAAAATAGCTGCAGCTAAGAACAGTTGCTTAAAAAACGTGCTATAGGGGTCTATAATGTACATACCATTAAAGACTGTTTCTTGAACATTAGTGTATAACAGGGTAAGTGCAAAAACTATTATCAATCCAAAAGTAGCCAAATACCCTATTCCCTGTCTTTGATCCTTAGGGACAATCAATCCTATTACCAACAGACCGATAGCTAATATAGCAGTTGCAATTTCTATCGTTAATAAACTCACAGCACTCATTAGAATATCCCCCCTACTTGGGCAGCAGCATTTATTTTTTCAACCAATGGTACCACCCCTGTATTAATCATACCTATTAATGGTTGAGGGAATAACCCGAATAGTAAGAGTGTAGCTATTAAAATAACTACAGGTACTAATTCAATACCCTTAGCATCCTCCAAATGATCCCATTTGGGATTGCGTGGGCCGAAGAAGGTAAACTGAACCACACGTAATACATAAACTGCTGTAATAACTACACCCAGAATTGCTAGTATTGACAATACTCGGAAGTGCAACCAACCGAACAACACCTTATCTACAGAGAATGATCCGACAAAGATTAGAAACTCTGCTACAAAGTTATTTAATCCCGGTAAGCCCAACGAAGCCAATCCAGCAATCACAAAACCAGCAGCTACTCTAGGCATTTGATGCGCTAAACCACCAAACTCCGAAATAGTACGAGTATGGGCCTTGTGATAAATATTACCCACCAATGAGAAGAACAGGGCTGTCATAATACCATGGGCAAACATCTGGGCCACTGCACCATTAATACTCAATGTATTTAAAGAAGCAATCCCTAACAGTACATAACCCATGTGACTAACACTCGAATAACCAATAACAAACTTCAAATCCTTCTGCCGCATTGCTACCATTGCACCATATACCACATTGACAATACACAACACTGCAATTAGCGGTGCCCAGAACTTAGCCCCTTCAGGAAATATGAATATTCCAGCTCGAATTAAGCCGTAACCACCAAGTTTCATTAAAACGCCTGCATGAAGCATTGACGTCGCTGTGGGAGCCGCTACGTGACCATCGGGAGACCAAGTGTGAAGCGGCCACATAGGAACCAAGAAACCAAATCCAACCATGAACAGGAAGAAAATAAACTTTTGGAACGCAATATCATAATTCACTAATGATAATTGGGCAATATCAAAGGTTCTTATACCTAAATGCTCAGGTTGAGCAGCATATAAGAACATAGCAATAATACCGATTAGCGCAAAGGCACTACCAACTAATAAGTAAAGGGTCAGCTTCATTGCAGAATACTCTTTACGGGTACTACCCCATATTGCGATTAATAAATACATTGGTATTACAGCAACCTCAAAAAAGAGATAAAAGAAAAATAGATCTCTACTAACAAAGACACCAAAAACTCCGGCAACTAACACCAATAGGGTAATAAAGAATTCCTTCACCCGGTTATGCATATCCCATGATGCAAATACACCGGTAAAGATAACAATAGCTGTCAGAAGCACTAATGGTAAGCTAATACCGTCCACACCTACTGAATAGGTGATACCAAAGGCTTCAACCCAAGGAATGTCTTGCAGAAACTGCAGACCTCCAACTTTGGTATCATAATTCAAAAACGCAAAAATAGCCAATACTAATGATACAAATGTCGCTGCAGCTGCAGTAATCTTTATTATCTGGTCTTCCTTCTCAGGGATAAACATTATAATCAGGGCCCCTATAATCGGTGCTAAGACGATAGTAGTCATTATTGGAAAAGTCATTTACATCCCTCCTAACACCGGTACGGCCATCCAAAGCACAATTAGTACCACGGCAGCAAATAAGACCAATGCATAGGTCTGCATGCTTCCCGTCTGAACAAATCGTAGCCTTGCACCTGTGGCCCGGATTAAGTCTGAAAAGCCATCAGCGATACCATCAACAACTTTTCGATCAGTCCAGTTAAATGCGTTACCTATATTTAATACTATCTTATCGAAAAACCATTGGTAAACTTCATCAATGTAGTACTTGTTGTATAGTAAGGTCCAAATCGGTAAGAAACGTTGTTTCAGTGCCTCAGTATCAACTGCTTTCTTGCCGTACATATACCATGCAAGTACAATACCTGCTAAAGCGATTAGCGTAGATGAAATCATCAAAAAATAATCAGGAGTCGCATGGTGCGGTTCTCCAAAATAAATCAATGAAGCAAAACCGTGCTCCACAAACGGCGCTCCCACAAAGCCGATAAAAATTGCAAATACGGCTAAAACCATCAGTGGTACCGTCATTGTCCACGGAGATTCATGTGCATGGTGATCTGAACGTTTTTCGCCAAAAAAAGCGGTAAAAATTAATCGGAACATATAAAAAGCCGTTAAAAAGGCAACTATTGTGCCGATTATATACAATCCGGTAAAACCACCCTCTTTGGTTACAAGTAAGATTTCATCCTTACTCCAGAAACCCGCCAATGGGAAAATACCGGCTAAAGCCAATGATCCGATTACAAAAGTCCAAGTTGTGGTCTTCATATTCTTATAAAGGCCACCCATATCAAAAATACTATTGGAATGAACTGCATGAATGGCACTTCCGGCTCCCAAGAACAACAACGCTTTAAAGAATGCATGAGTAGTTAAATGGAACATACCGGCAGTAATACTGCCAACACCCATAGCCATAACCATGTAACCCAACTGACTTAATGTCGAAAATGCCAAAATACGCTTTATATCATCCTGAACGATAGCAATACTGGCTGCGAAAATCGAAGTAAACCCTCCGATGTAGGCAATTAATAACAGCGCGCTAGGTGCAGCATTGAATAACACAAAGCCTCTGGCCAGCAAATAAACACCCGCCGCAACCATTGTTGCTGCGTGTATCAATGCACTAACCGGAGTAGGGCCCTCCATTGCGTCCGGCAACCAAACGTGTAACGGAAACTGCGCAGACTTTCCTACAGGACCGATAAATACTAGAACTGCCACCAATGTCAAGAAACCAACGTTACCGTAACCTTCAATTGCGTGAGCTAATTCCTGAAAATTAAATGTTCCAAATACCAACCAAAGAAAAAATATCCCAATCATAAAGCCAAAGTCGGCCACTCTGTTGGTAACAAATGCCTTTTTATTAGCATCTGCAGCAGAGTTTTTGTAGAAATAAAAACCTATTAACAAGTAGGAACATAAACCCACCAGTTCCCAGAAAAAGAACATTTGGAAATAGTTATTTGCAACAACTAATCCCAGCATCGAAAAAGTAAACAGAGACAAATATGCGAAAAACCTCGAAAATCCCGGGTCATCAGCCATATAGCCAACAGAGTAGAGTTGTACCAAGAATGCAACAATAGTTACTACGCACAACATTACAGCCGTTAACGGGTCAATTAGTACTCCTGCGGTAATATGAACGCCAGGAATAGTTAGCCACGGAACTGAATATTCAATAGGTGCATTCATATTAATTTCCCCATGGCTTCCAAGGATTGTGAATAATATACCTATTGAAAACATCATTGATGTAGCCATCGCCGCCAATGCTGTTAAAGCACTCAGCATTTTAACCTTCTTGGTTACAAAAATTATTAATACGAAGGCAATGGCCGGAAAAATCGGTATAAGCCATGCATTATCTATCCAAAACATAGACCCTTTGACACCACCTTTTATAGTGCAATTACTACCACTTTAACCAATCAAAATCATCCAACTGAGTAGTCATACGGTCGCGATAAATATTAATTACCAATGCCAGTCCAACTGCCACTTCAGCCGCAGCCACGACGATAACAAATATCGCAAAAACATGCCCCGTTACGTCTCCGGGATTTAAAAAGCGGTTAAACGCCAGCAAGTTTATATTCACCGCATTAAGCATCAATTCTATACCCATTAGTACAGCCACAGCACTGCGTTTAGCCAATGCACCGTATAGACCAATACAGAATAGAAATCCGCCAAGAATTAAATAGTGATACAAGGTAATCATTGGGGTTTACCCTCCCCCCTGGCTAACAGAATAGCACCAACCATTGCCACCAAAAGTAATATTGCTGCAGCTTCGAATGGTATTACGTAATCTGTTAACAAAGCATCCGCAATGGGACCTACAGTGCTCTCCAGCGCCGGTTTATTACTAATAAGTAAGTCTGATGATAAAATTATTCTTTCAATCAACAGAAATAATCCCAGCGACACAACACCGGCAGTAAACTTGTGACGGTTAAACAAGTTACTGTATTTTATGTCACCGCGCACAGTCAGCATAACACCAAATACCAACAGAATAGCAATGGCACCTGCATAGACTAACAATTGTACTGCAGCTAAAAAGTCAGCCTGCAGCATAACATAAAGGCCAGAAACTCCCACAAAAGTAACTACCAGGAATAACGCACTGTGAACAATATTTCTTAATAAGACTACCATTAAGGCTGATCCCATAATAATTATCGCAATTAACCAAAATATAATAGTACTAGTCACTTAATTTCCCCCCTCCATCACTTCACTGGGCTGGGAATCCTTTCCCTCTGTCCGTCTAAATAAGTTCAAGAACGTATCTTCACGTGCATAACATGCTAACTCAAAATCCTGCGTAAAGTTAATAGCATCAGTGGGACAGCTTTCTACACATAACCCGCAAAACAAACATAAACCGATGTCCATGTCATAATCGTCTAAGCGACGTTTTTTGTCCTCACCCTTACTACTGGCTATTTTAATAACGTTGTTGGGACACGTTTTAGCACAGATACCACAGGCAATGCACTTTTCATCGTCTAACGCGAAAGAACCATGAAAAATATTTGATAAATTTGGCATCTCCTCCGGATACTGTTCAGTTATTGCCTTGCCGAAAAAATGTTTAAAGGTTATTCCTAGACCTTTTATTAAACCCTTACCATACATCGTCTCACCACCCTATGGTCACTGTATAAACCATTGATAAATTTTAATGCCAACACCAGTTACCAAAATATTTGCCAGAGACAGAGGCAGAAGAAACTTCCAGTTAAAATGCATTAAGTGATCTATCCGTATTCTCGGGAATGTCCACCGCATCCACATGAACACATAGATCATAATGTATACTTTAACAATAAACCAGATCCAAGACGGTGCCCATGGACCGGCAGGACCTCCTAAAAACAACGTAACAGCCAATGCAGACATTGCTATTAAGTTGGCATATTCCGCAAGGAAAAATAAGGCCCAACGCATACCACTATACTCGGTTGTTGCACCAGCGACTAGTTCCTGCTCACCTTCCGGTAAATCAAATGGTGCACGATTTAATTCTGCAGTACCGGCAATAAAAAATATCAAAAAGGCAACTGGTTGTAATACTATAAACCATACATCGTTTTGAGCTGCAACAATATCAGACATCCGCAGTGAGCCGGTTAGCATAATTACTCCAAGAATTGAAAATACAAAGGGGATTTCATAACTAACCATCTGCGCTACCGCACGCATGCCGCCAATTAAGGAATACTTGTTGTTAGACCCCCAACCTGCCATTAAAAATGCAATGGTTGTAGTCGAAGATATTGCAATAAAGTAAAATACTCCCATATTCAAATCCACTGCAATCATGTCTTTACCGAAGGGAATAACTGCATAGAGCATAACAGCCGGTATAAAAACAATAATGGAAGCTAATTTGAAAACCTTACGATCTGCAGCTTGAGGAACAATGTCCTCTTTACTTATCAGCTTAATAACATCCAATGTAGTTTGCAGTAATCCTCTAGGACCTACTCTGTTAGGACCTAACCGTTGCTGCCAATACGCACTCAATTTTCTTTCCAAATATACTAAATAAAGTACATTCAGAAGCACAAAACTCAAAATCATTGCTACTTGAATGACAACCATTATTAAATTTGTTATTATGGAGCTTAGACCCAGTCCAGACACCATCCACTGTTCCAGTCCCGCTCCGGCATTTACAAACAATTTATCCATTAACTATCTCCCCTTTATGACACCGCTAGCGGTCAACTTCACCCAACACAATATCGATAGATGCTAGGATTACAACTGCATCCTGGATGTTTCCGCCTTTGGCAATTTCGGGATATACTCCTAAATTCACAAATGATGGCCCATGAATGTGCAATCTATAAGGCTTAGTGGATCCATCGCTGACCAAGTAATAACCCAACCAACCCTTAGCCCCTTCTATTTGATGGTACACCTCACCGGCTTTTGGTTTGATTACTTTAGGTACTTTTGCCTGGATGGGGCCTTCGGGCAAATCATTTAAGGCCTGCTCGATAATTCTTAGACTTTGTCTCATTTCTTCCATACGTACCACAAAACGATCAAAAGAGTCCCCATTCTCACCGATTGGAATATCAAATTCAAAACGATCGTAGATGCTATATGGTTCTGCTTTCCTTAAATCAAACTTATATCCAGATGCCCTCAAGTTAGGGCCGGAAATCCCATAATTAATTGCCGTCTCAGCATCTAAAACACCTACGCCTTTGCTGCGGGCTTGAAATATTTCATTTCCAGTAATAAGACCATCATATTCATCAAAGCATGACGGCAGGTCTTTCAGTAGTTCTCTCAACCCGGCAATAAATTCTTCTGTTAAATCGTGGGATACACCGCCAATCCTGGGATAGTTCAAAGTCATACGCGAACCGGAAATCATTTCAAATAAGTCCAGAATGCGTTCGCGGTCCCTAAATGTATACATCCATGCCGTGAAACCGTTAATATCCAGCGCATAACTGCCAATATAAACCATATGACTGGCAATCCTCTGAAGTTCAGAAACAATAACCCTGATATATTCAACCCGTTCCGGAATTTCAATATCTAATAACTTTTCCACTGTCTCTACATAACCAATGTTATTTAATGCTGCCGCCAGATAATCTAATCGGTCAGTATAAGGAATGAACTGAGTGTAAGTACGGTCTTCAGCAAGTTTTTCCATCCCCCTGTGCAGATAACCCATCACGTTTTCCAAGTTAGTAACATTCTCGCCATCTAACGTAAGCACACAACGATAAACTCCATGGGTACTTGGATGTTGGGGGCCCATGTTTATTGTTATTTCTTGAGTCTTCAAGTTTTTGTCTTGTAGTTGACTCCTTGAGATTTCCATCACGACACCTCTACTATTACTTTTCTAAGGAGTGCTACCTCCTTGCTTCAACCTTATAATCTTTGCGTAACGGATGTCCTTCAAAATCATCGGGACACAAAATACGTTTCAAATTCGGATGTCCCTCATAGATAACCCCTATCAAATCAAAAGTTTCTCGTTCCTGAACATCAGCAGCTGCCCATAAGGATGAAATTGAAGAGATAATGGGGTTTTGTTTATCCAATTTAACTTTTACCTTTATTTTTTTGCAATCCGGTAATACCATCAGATGGTAAACCGCAACAATCTCTTCATTATAATCTACTGCAGTGACGTCTACCAAATAATTAAAACCATATTTTTCTTTAAGTTGAGTCATAACATCAAAAAAGGTATCTTTTTCAACAAAAAAAGTACCAGGTTCCTCTTCAAATACTTCTATCTTCTCTTTAAACTTCTTAACTAATTTTTCCACCAATTTAATTTGACTATCCATTTGTCCTCATCCTTACCACGTTAGGATTAATTACTTTCTGGCGTAGTTGCAATAAGCCATAGATTAACGCTTCCGGCCTTGGTGGGCAACCAGGTACATATACGTCTACCGGCAAGAAAGTATCTGCCCCAGGTACAACATTGTACGAATCAACAAAAGGACCGCCACTTATAGCACAGCTACCCATAGCTATTACGTACCTTGGTTCTGCCATTTGATCGTATACCCTTTGTACTAATGGAGCCATCTTTTTAGTGATAGTACCAGCTACAATCATTAAATCTGCTTGCCTTGGTGAGGGTCGAAATACTTCATAACCAAATCTAGAAATGTCAAATCTTGCCCCACCAGCGGCCATCATCTCGATTGCGCAGCACGCTAAACCGAAAGTAACCGGCCAGAATGAATGGGCCCTAGCATAATCTAAAACCTTGTCAACAGATGTTAAAATAACATTATTTTTTACTAACTCTTCCACTTCTGTAGCGTGGACACCTTTTTCTACATCCATTCTAATGCTCCTTCCTTCCAGGCATACCATAGGCCAATCACTAATATGGCGATAAATATAACCATTTCTACAAATGCAAATAAGCCTAACGAGCTAAATCTCACCGCCCAAGGATACAGAAATACAGTTTCGACATCAAACACAACAAAAATCAATGCATAAAGAAAATAACTAATTTTAAACTGTACCCAAGTGGATCCCTGAGTCTCCAAACCACACTCATAAGTTGATAATTTTTCCGGGCTTGGCCTTTTCGGTCTCACTAACCACGCCGTCGCCAACACAATCATTGGAAAAACTGCCGCAATTAAGAAAAAAATTCCTATCCCGGCATAATCCTGCTGCATAATCCCCCCCCTTTCATAAAAAGTAAGTTGTTATTATTTGGTTATATCTAGAAAAAGACCACTAAAAAGCATTCGCCATGGCTAGATAAAAACCTTCAAAAATATTATTTTTTTGTCTATAATAAGATACAACTTTCAACGAACGTTTACACTATGCCCTAAGAATGTATATTCTTGATGAGGACTTACTATGCTTTACTATATACATTCCCTAACGCCAGAAAACGTCCTGCGATGAATAGGCGTTACACCCTCTTTAATTATGACTTCCCTGTGCGCTTTCGTTGGATAGCCAAAATGCTTGTCAAACCCGTATTCGGGATATACTCTAGCATATTCTGTCATTAATCTATCTCTTGTAACCTTGGCGATTATGCTTGCTGCTGCAACTGCTGCACTTTTTTGATCACCATTAATTACTTTTCTGTTCGGTATATCCAGCGCGGGAATACTTAAACCATCAATTAATATTCTGTCCGGTTTAGGATTCAAACTGCCAATTGCTTTACGCATAGCCAGAACTGTCGCCTGGTATATGTTAATCTCATCAATAATATCGGGTTCCACTATACCGACGCCATAATCCAATAAGCAATCCTTTATTTCAGAAAAAACCATTTCTCTTAGGCTCGGTGTCATCTGTTTGGAGTCGTTAATTTGGTAGGGAAGTTTTTGACCATATGGCAATATCACTGCCGCAGCAATAACAGGTCCCGCTAGTGGTCCTCTACCAGCCTCATCAACACCAGCAAGAACATTGTGCTCAGACACGTTATTTAAATCAAAGTCAAGCATTCTAGAAAACCGTGCCCGCTCACTATCAGCAATTTTCAATTGTTTTAGATACCGATTGAACAATTGATGGACACCTTTCCTATGGTCTTTCCGCAAACTATCCATTAGTTCATTCGATGCTTCCAACCCAGACAAAAGTTCTTTTATTTCTGCAATAGATTTTTCTTTTATCATAATAATCACCAAAATTATAAATTCGTCTAAAACTGATAAAATCCTGCTAAAATAATTTCTTCTTTAGTTAATTGGGTTTTCCAAAGTCGTCTTCCCCAGTAGACCAGATCGGAACTCACTTAAAAAAATAATGGCCGTTTTTTCGTAGTCAACTTTTCCGCCGGCAAGTAGACAACCTTTATTTATACCAACTATTTTTAAAATATCAATTGGTTCACCAAATGGTGCAATAATATTAAATCTTTCCATCATGCTGCTTGGTTGTTCCGCAGTAAACCACCTTATCAAGGCTAGTGCTACCTCAACTTTGTCGAATACATGATCGCTAATACAACCAATCCACGCTAAATGCAGGCCAATGTCTTCCTCTTTAAATTTTGGCCATAAGACCCCTGGTGTATCCAACAATTCTATTTCTTTACTTACCTTCAACCATTGATATCCCCGAGTTACACCAGGCTTTTGGCCGGTTTTCATTGACGAACGCCTGGCAATACGATTAATAAATGAAGATTTGCCCACATTCGGTACCCCAAGCACCATGGTACGAACGGGCCGAGGCCTCAATCCTTTTTCTTTACGTTTCATTTTTATGGATTGAGCCATTTCGTTGACCATATCCAGGACTATCCGTCCTTTATCGTGGGTAGAGTTGAATTTTATAGCATAATATTCTGCTTTTAAGTGCTGCAGCCATAAATTGGTTTTTTCCTCAACAGCCAAGTCCGCCTTGTTTAAAATAACCAGTCTCGGCCGTTTATTGGATAATTGCTCTAGTCTTGGATTCGAAGTTGCCCGAGGCGCTCGGGCGTCCCGGAGTTCAATTACCATATCAACCAAAGACATATTCTCTTTGATTTTCTTTTCGGCTTTTACCATATGGCCTGGATACCAATGAACACCCATCCTGTTACCCCACCTTATCAAGTTATTGAGCTCTACCAATCCGACCCAAAGGCCAAAATCTGATGATTGTCTTACCTATGATTAGGTTCTCATCTAAAGTACCCCAGTAACGGCTATCTCTGCTGTCTGGTCTGTTATCTCCCATAACAAAGAGCGTACCGTTAGGAATTGTAACGGGGCCAAAATCTTGCATGGGAATACCCTGCTCTAAGTAAGGTTCATTCAACAATTTCCCATTAATATAAACATTATTATCTTTAATACTTAGGCTTTCTCCACCCAAGCCAACTATACGTTTAACAAAATCCTTATCCGGATCCACAGGATATTTAAAAACAATAACTTCTCCTCGGTCAGGCTCAGAAAAATAATAATTAAATTTTGTTACCAAAATTCGATCTCCTGGTTCCAAATTCGGCACCATGGAACGCGAAGGGATATAAAAAGGCTGAAATATAAACATTCTTATTAAAAGTGCCAAAATCAATGCGATTACCAATGATTGAAATGTTTCTCTCATAAATTGTTTAACCATAATACCAATCCTTTTTATGGTATTTTACCCGTATTAATAACATACTTTCACATGTTAAAGATGTTGTACAAAAATATTATACAATTATCCTAATGTAAAAAAGACTGGTATTAGCCAGTCCTCTTACTTTCTCTTTTCTTTAATTCTTGCAGCTTTACCTACCCGGTCTCTTAAGTAATAAAGCTTAGCCCTTCTCACACGGCCATGCCGAACAACCTCAATTTTATCAATACGTGGTGAATGAACCGGAAAAGTTCTTTCCACTCCAACACCATAAGAAACTCTACGTACCGTAAAAGTTTCGGTAAGTGCAGTACCTTGACGTTTAATGGCAATTCCTTCAAACACCTGAATTCTCTCTCTAGTACCTTCAACAACCTTTACGTGTACACGAACGGTATCTCCAGCTTGAAATTGAGGCACTTCCTTCAACTGTCCCTGCTCTACTGCTTTCATAAGATCCACTGTATGTAGCCCCCTTTCAGTTTATATTAATATAAAATAAGCGCATTTTTACACATGGAGTATTATAACATAATAAAAAAATAAAGACAATATTTTAACACCATTTTTCTCCGCAAAGCCTATCCAAGATAATTGCTACTGCACTGCGAACGGATAGATGATTATAACTTCCGGGTCCATAAATCGGTTCTAATATCCAATCTGCTTTCTCCATGGTTTCCTTAACAATTCCCCACCCTGTTCCAAAAAGCAGAATATATACGCCATCCGCACTTAAAAGCCTCCGCATGTGGTTATATGAAACAGTGTTTGGGTAAATTCTAGCATCCGTAACTACCAGTTGCGGTCTTACGCCTTCAAGAACTTCAACCTCTTTTACTAATGTGTCAAAATTGTCACAGACTTTAACCTTTTCAAATGCTTTTTGCCGGTCAGGGTTATACTGATACCCCTGTCCCGAATTCCAATAAGCGATAATCCTCTCTACCATCAGTCTTTGGGGCTTTAAAGGTTGTACTATATAGTAGCCTTCCAATCCGTAAGTTGCCGAAGATCTCGCGATGTCATGGATATCAAGATTCGTAACCGACGTATTTACTATATCCATTTTTTTATTGTAGACAGGGTAGTGTAATAAGGCTAAGTAAACCCTTGCTTTAGACAAGCTAATGTCACACCTTTAACTGTTATTGTTGCCAGACTTGGGGTATTTATCCTTTATCTCTCTTAATAAACCCTTATCTTCTTTCGTTAAATCGGCAATATTTATCAATTCAGGACGTCTTAGCAAAGTTCTCTCCAACGATTTCTTGCGACGCCATAACCGTATTTGTTCATGATTTCCCGATAACAACACTGAGGGAACCGTTTTCCCCACAAATTCCCGCGGACGCGTATAATGTGGGTATTCTAATAGGCCCTGTGCAAAAGAGTCCTCTTCTGCAGATGCCTCATGTCCCAAAACACCGGGTAATAATCTAGCAACCGCATCTATTATAACCATAGCAGGCAATTCACCACCCGTGAGAACATAGTCGCCAATGGACAGTTCTCTGGATACAAGCTCTTCCCTCACCCGCTCGTCAATTCCTTCATAATGGCCACAAATAAAAGTCAGCCTGTCCTTAGCAGCTAAATTTTCGGCAATACTATGATTGAATCGTTCGCCTTGAGGGGACATCATAATCACAGGGTCATCCTTGGCCAAATCTAAGGATTGAACTGCTCGAAAAATTGGCTCAGGTTTCATAACCATCCCTGCGCCTCCGCCAAACGGGTAATCATCTACTTTATTATGCTTATTAAAGGAAAAATCTCTAATATCTATTAACCTAACCGAAATAAGATTGTTCTCTCTAGCACGCAGCAAAATACTCTCGTTCAGTGGGGCAAACATATCCGGAAATATGGTTAGTATATCAATATTCATAAGATCACCTACCGTAGTCCTGGTAACACTTCAACCTTAATATAGCCCTCTTCCGTATTGATCTTACGTACCCATGCCTTAACCATCGGTATTAATAATTCTTCTTCTGTCTGTTCATTATTAACTACCAATATATCGTGACCGCCGGGTTCCATGATTGCTTTTACTGTCCCTAAATAGGTCCCGTCATTCTCTGCAAAAACCTTTAATCCAATCAATTGGAAATGATAATATCGGTCTTTAGGTAATGGCATAATGTCGGTTTGGTTAATGTAAATAAGGGAATTCCTAAACAGTTCAGCTTCACTCATATTAGTAATCTCCTGAAACTTGACAATAAGCACTTCTTTATTCTTCCTAATATTTTCGATAGTCAGTTCTTTAATGACGCCGTTTCTATCCACCTCAACAGCAGTCATAGCTTTAAAACGCTCCGGGAAATCGGTTAAAGGCATGATCTTTAATTCACCTTTAAGTCCATGGGTGGTTGTGATTTTTCCAATAATTATCTTATTAGCTTTATCAATAGTCATGGCGACACAACCTTAGGAAAATTTTTATAGGCATATTATAACAATTAATGAGAATAATTAAGGGGCTTTAAAGCCCCACATTAATTACTGTAATATTTCTACTGCCACTCTCTTGCCTTCCTTGGCCGCGGCGGCTTTCGTCACTGTCCGAATCGCTCTGGCTATACGACCTTGTTTTCCAATTACCTTCCCCATATCCTCGGAAGCTACTCTTAACTCAACAATGATTGATTTTTCTCCTTCAATTTCAGTAACTTGGACTGCATCAGGGTTATCTACTAAAGCCTTGGCTAATAGTTCAACTAGTTCTTGCATTACTAACCCCTCCTATTTACCGCGTGTTAGCTATTTTGGAATTTTACCCAAACACCCGCTCTACGAAATAAAGCTTTAACGGTCTCTGATGGTTTTGCACCTGTGTTCAACCAGCGAAGAGCTTTCTCCTCGTCAATACTAATTTCTTCCGGAATTTTGACGGGATTATAGTAACCAATTTCTTCAATATAACGTCCATCTCTGGGCGCACGAGAATCCGCCACAACTAAGCGATAAAACGGATCCTTCTTCCCACCCATTCTCTTTAGTCTGATCTTTGTTGCCATGGTATCACCTCCTTGCATTATTGTCCATTACTCTGCAATATACATCTACCTAAAAAAAGGTAGTCCCAAACCACCCTTTTTGGATTTCTTGGACATCTTCTTGGCTAATTTACTTTGATCCGCACCCGCAAATTGCCGCATTAATTTCTTCGCTTGAGCAAATTGCTTTAAAATTCTGTTCACATCCTGCACTCGCGTACCGCTTCCAGTAGCGATGCGTTTTTTTCTACTGCCGTTAATTATTTCCGGTTTTTTGCGTTCTTCATCTGTCATGGACTGAATAATGGCTTCTGTACGAACTAATTCCTTTTCATCCACCTGCAAATTTTTTAGCTCTTTGGCATTGCCAACGCCTGGCAGCATGGATAGAATATCTTCCATTGGACCCATGGATTTCATCTGCTGTAATTGATCCAAAAAATCCTCCAATGTAAACTGCTGTTGTCTAATCTTCTTTTCCAGTTCCTTGGCCTTTTCTTCGTCAAAATTATCCTGAGCCTTTTCTATTAGACTGAGTACATCACCCATGCCTAAGATTCTACTAGCCATTCTATCAGGATGAAAAGCCTCTAAAGCATCTAATTTTTCGCCCAGACCTACATACTTAACAGGACAACCTGTTACTGCTTTTACCGATAGTGCAGCTCCGCCGCGGGTATCACCGTCTAGTTTGGTAAGAACCACGCCTGTTAATCCCAACTGTTCATTAAACATTTCAGCTACATTAACAGCATCTTGGCCCGTCATGGCATCTACTACCAATAAGATTTCTGTCGGCTGCACGTTAGCTTTAATGTTCTCCAATTCTTTCATTAACTTTTCATCAACATGTAGTCTACCGGCTGTATCAATAATTATTAAGTCATTACCGTGAACTTTGGCGTGCTCCAAAGCCGCCTTAGCAATGTTAACAGGATTTTGTTTATCCCCCATAGCAAAAACAGGAATCTCAATTTGTTCCCCTAATATCTGTAATTGTTTAATTGCCGCAGGTCTGTAAATGTCGCCTGCCACCAGCAGAGGACGCCGCCCTTGCTTCTTCATGACTTTAGCCAGTTTTCCAGCAGAAGTTGTTTTACCTGCACCCTGCAAACCAACCATCATAACAACTGTAGGCGGTTTAGAAGACAAATTAATCGAACTCTGTGTTCCACCCATAAGTTGTGTTAGCTCATCATTTACAATCTTGATGACCTGCTGCCCTGGCGTTAGGCTTTGAAAAACCTCCTGCCCAACCGCTCTTTCCTGTACTTTTGAAACGAAATTCTTTACAACTTTATAGTTAACATCAGCCTCAAGTAAAGCCAAGCGAACCTCCCGCATGGCCTGCTTAACATCGGTTTCAGTTAATTTTCCTTTTCCTTTTAATTTCTTAAAAGTTCCCTGTAATTTTTCAGCTAACCCAGAAAACACTGCCATAATATAGCCTCCTTAGGGAATCAAAAACTCTTTTAAATCTTTGATAATAACTTGCCCATCCTTTATATCTTTCGCATTAAGAAGAGACTCCAATTTATTAATCTCTTGCAAAGAATTACGATGTCTCTCCATGAGATGTAATTTCGTTTCATAGTATTCTAATAGCTTTTCGCTACGGCGCAAATTATCATGAATAGCTTGCCGAGTAACATTCAACTGTTCAGATATCTCTCCTAACGATAGATCATGATAATAGTAAAGGTCTATCATGAGTTTCTGTTTTTCAGTTAATAAATTTCCATAGAAATCAAATAGATTTACCATCCGTGTTGTTTTCAATAACATACTATCACCTAACAGTGTAAAGTATTTCTGCTTGACACTGTATAATAATACAAGATTTAATAATACAAGTCAAGTTTATTTTGAAGTAAGTCTTTCCGCTCTTTTGGTTATTTCAAAAAACAGCTTCTCTTGATCTATGTTTCTAATATTTCTATTTTCCATAACGACTTGCCCATCTATGATAACGGTATCTACGTCACTGGCTTGGGCTGCATAAACTAGGTGGGCCGGGATGTCGTGCAATGGATAGAGATGAGGCTTATTCAAATCAATCAGTATTACATCAGCCTTTTTACCTGGCGCTAGTACGCCAATTGGCAAACCTAAAGCTTCCCCACCATATTTCGTAGCCATCTCTAAAGCCTGGTAAGCAGAAATTACAGTAGGATCTTTTTTATTGACCTTATGCAAGAGTGCCGCCGAACGCATTTCCCCCATCATATCCAGATTATTATTGCTGGATGCTCCATCTGTTCCTAATGCTACCGTAATATTCCGCCCGAGCAATTCAGGAATGGGGGCAATTCCGCTGCCTAATTTCATATTACTTTCCGGATTATGGACTACTTTGACATTCTTCTGCTGCAAAATATCCATGTCTTCATTAGATAAATGGACGCAATGAGCGGCCAAAACAGGTCGCTCAAATAAGCCTATCTGATTTAGCAGGCCCACAGGACTGGCTCCGTATTGTTTTTTTATGTCTTCATATTCTTGTTCAGTTTCAGAGACGTGAATATGAAGACCAACCTTAAGTTGGTCAGCTAAGTCCATTACCTTTTCTAAATAATCAGGTGGACAGGTATATGGTGCATGGGGTCCCAACATAGTAGTAATACGTCCTTGATGAGACTCATGCCAACGTTCAACCAACAGCCTGCTTTCTGTTAAGGCCTCCATTGCCGTTGGGCCGGCCCCTACCATTCCCCGAGATAAAGATGCGCGCATTCCACTGTCTACCACTGCTTTTGCTGTATCATTCATAAAAAAATACATGTCTGCAAAGGTTGTGGTGCCACCAGATATCATTTCGGTACAAGCTAATAGCGTACCCCAGTAGACATCATCTGCTAATAACTTAGCCTCTAACGGCCAAATTTTTTGTTCTAACCAATGCATTAACGGCAGGTCATCAGCATAACTACGCAAAAGAGTCATAGCTGCATGAGTATGACTGTTAACAAATCCCGGCATCACGATTTTCCCCTTAGCATCTATCTCTTGGTCCGGCTGCCAATTGTCAGGCTCATTGCCGACGGACTTAATTATGCCATCTTCTATATATAGATTCCCCTTAAAGAACAAATCTTTATCCTTAGAATAACTCTCAATCATTGGCAGGATAATTCCGTCTCGAATAACAATTTTACTCAATATACTCACCTTCTTTTATATCCATTATTTTTTAGACCTACATTAAAAGGCGGTCCAATAACACCTTTATCAGTTATAATCGCAGTAATCATGCTATTGGGTGTTACATCAAACGCCGGGTTAAAAACAGGCACTTTTTCCGGTGCCATCATAATAGTGCCAACTCTCCGAATTTCATCATGACTCCGCTCTTCAATTACGATCTGTTCCCCGTCCATTAAAGTTAAGTCAATAGTAGAATAGGGTGCCGCAACATAAAAAGGAATCTTATGCTCTTTAGCTAGCACAGCTAAAGAATATGTACCTATCTTATTAGCAACATCGCCATTAGCCGCTATTCTGTCTGCGCCAACTATTACCATATCAATTTTCCCCAATTTCATCACGTATCCTGCCATGCTATCAGTAATCAGTGTAACGGGAATACCTTCCGACATCAACTCCCATGCAGTTAATCTTGCACCCTGTAACAACGGCCTAGTTTCGTCTGCATAAACAGAAATATGCTTCTCAGCTTCATGGGCTGCCCTAATAACCCCTAATGCCGTACCATAACCTGCTGTAGCAAGGCTGCCCGCATTACAATGGGTCAAAATTGTTGCCTTATATGGAACGATTTTGTTGCCATGATAACCAATACTTAGATTTAATTCCTTATCTTCCTGAAATATTTCCGTCGCTTCTTTCTCCAAGGCCTTTAATAAGGAATTCAATGGATTTTTTTTGTATTGTAAAAGACAGTTTTCCATTCGTTCTATCGCCCAAAATAGATTAACTGCCGTAGGCCTAGTACTTTTTAATGTCTCAGCAACATGATCCATAAAAGAAAAGAAATTGTCTTTGTTTTCACCAGTATAGTTGTTAGCACCCAACACCATGCCAAACGCTGCAGCTGCACCGATGGCCGGCGCACCCCTTACCTTCATAGTCTTTATTGCATCGGCCACATCTTGATATGTATTACAACTGAGTTCAACCACTTCTGCTGGCAGTTTACTTTGGTCAAGAAGGCGCAATACATTGTTTTTCCAAGACATAGTCTCAACCATCGTTAATTCCCCAAGATAGTTTTGATTGGGACGATACAGAGCGGTCGCAAAAACATTGGGTTTTATTTCCTATCTTCTTAAGTAGATTACCAATCAGCTGTTCTAAATTGCCCTCGTTGTCAGCCATAACCTGCAATACTTCTTTGTGACTGAGGTTGGCGGTAGAAATACCGGCAGCATAATTAGTTACAACAGCCACTGTTCCATAACAAATTTCTGCTTCCCGCGCCAATATCACTTCCGGAACATTAGTCATTCCTACCACATCCCCGCCAAGTCCTGTAAACATAGTTATTTCCGCAGGTGTTTCAAACCGAGGGCCTTGGGTACAAACGTAAGTACCTTTCTCACGCATAGTTAATTCAGCTTCTTTAGCTGTTTCAACCAATAGTTTCCTTATGTTGGGGCAATACGGCTCCGTTAGATCGACATGTACAACCCCGTTGCTTTGCCCAGTAAAAAAAGTGTGTTCTCTTCCTGATGTAAAATCAATAAATTGATCCAATATAACCAAAGTGCCAGGTACAATATCCTTTTTTAGGGATCCAACGGCGGCGGTAGCAATTATCATTTCTACTTCGAGTTGTTTTAAGGCATATATATTAGCTCTATAGTTAATTAAGTGTGGTGGCACCTTATGACCCATACCATGTCGATTTAAAAAATATACCTGATGCTCACCAAATTTCCCTTGCATTAGATTAGCATCACCAAATTTTGTAATGACATTTTTCTCTTCTAAGTTATCAATTATTCCGGCCTTATAAAGACCGGTTCCTCCAATAATTCCTACTTTCATGGTTATTATTCCTCCTCTCCCGTGAATAGAGCTTTAGCAAAGGTTCGGCCATCAAAAGTCCTAAGATCCTCTATCCCTTCCCCGATGCCAATTAATTTAACAGGGATATTCAATTCATGGGTAATTCCTAAAACAACACCACCCTTGGCAGTACCATCCAATTTAGTAAGTGCTATTCCTGTGACGCCAACGGCTTCACTAAAAACCTTTGCCTGAGAAATGGCATTTTGCCCGGTTGTTGCATCTAAAACCAACAGCACTTCCAGGGGAGCTCCGGGCAATTCCTTACTAACTATTCGATGCACCTTTTGTAACTCTTGCATCAAATTCGCCTTGTTCTGCAACCGTCCTGCGGTGTCAATAATTACCACATCTGCACCCCTTGAACGTCCCGCATTCACAGCATCATAAGCTACTGCAGCCGGGTCCGACCCCTCTTGATGTTTAATAAGTTGAGTACCTACTCTATTTGCCCATATCTCTAATTGATCGATTGCCCCCGCCCTAAAGGTATCCCCAGCAGCAATTAGCACTTTTTTTCCCTGCTCCTTGTACTGGTAAGCCAGTTTTCCTATGGTTGTAGTTTTGCCCGCCCCATTGACACCAACTACCATTATAACCGCTGGCTTGCCCTCGACGTTTAAGACTGAGTCAGCACCTAATAATTCTACTATAAGTTCCTCCAAAACTTGATACAAATCTTTAGTCTCCGTGATTTTTTGCTCTTTTACTTTCCGTTTAAGACTTCCTACTATATCTAAGGTAGTGGCCATCCCCACATCACCTTGGATAAATATCTCTTCCAGTTCCTCAAAAAAGACCTCATCAAATTCTCGCTTCCCTGCAACTAGGTTAGATATCTTATCTACAAAGCCTTCTCTGGTTTTGGATAAGCCTTCTTTAAATTTTCCTAACAAACCGGCCATCTAAGAACACCTCCAAATGATTTAGCCAATAAGACTAAAGTTTCGGCACTTATCTAGTGATTTCCTGCGTAAAAAAAGTTAAGGCATCGCCTTAACCGTAAGTATTCTATCATAATTAATTAAAATATCTTCAGGAATTTATAGCTATTAAAGGCGATGAAAGCAACAAACCTGCCATCTTAAATAGGCTATCCAAGTTCTCCTTATTGTATTTGGATTGGTTTGCAGAGATCAGTATATTCTTGAGCAACACCGAATTTCCGATTGCGGATGTTACTCTCCATCTCAGGTGTCTCGGCGTTGAAAAATTCTTGATTTAATCGTTCGTCTTCATCTGCCAGTTGATAAATCTTGTCGCTCACTTCTATGGCTGTTGCACCACGCATTTGTCCAACCGCGTCGTGTCCAATAGCGATGATAGGCCTTCCCCATGTGCCGGGCCCAGCATTGGCATCTCCAATATGCATCACGCCTGTCCCGCCAGGATGTGTATGTACTATTACTGCATTTTCGGGAATTAGTTCACCGTAAATCTGCATTAAAGATCTTGCACTAATATCTACCGCACTGGAGGCTAGCAGTCTTGAAGGCACATAACCCATACCACCTTCTACAATTCTTCCAGCCGAGCTAACCTTGCCGTCTTCCACAACAGCTATTGTAGCAACCTCCCGGCCTTGACCTACCTCTTTTGACTTACTGACTAGTTGTTCAGCCAGACTTCTATCCAATACGTCTATACTAAGACGCGGATAGCTAAGTCTTACCTTTCCTTCCGGATTTTCAACTAAGCTTACCTCCTTATCAACAGCCTCCAGTTCTCTACTGACATCAAGATATTTTAAACTGAGCAAATTCCCTTGCCTCAGAACATCTTTTTCATCTTCCATTGTTAAAGAACCTAATGTTGCCAAATTAATTTGCTCAGATTCCGTAGCCAGATCAAAGTGTTCCTCTTTAGGTGTTATTAATCCAATACCTGCCAAACCGTCATTTTTGACTCCTATATTGATTATAGGCATATTAAAGAAATCCACACCAGAAACGTCTGTAATCAAACCTGTTTTGCCCGGTCTCGTCATAATTATCACAGACTGCTCCGGTAAAACAGACAAACCTTCAATTAACGACGCCCCTTCCATGGACGTCATCTTACTTAGCAAGATTCTTAACGGAATTCCGCTCAATCCACCATCTACGATTTCTGTATGTGTCGACACTACTCCTTCTTCATCCAAAAATCCAATGCATCCAGCATTCCTACCCTGGCTCAATTGTAATGTTCGGTCTACCAATACGTCTACTAAAGGTCTAGCTATTCCCTTTATGTTCATGTTTAGCCTCCCAGGTTTAAAGTTATTTAAAGAATATTTTCCCCGAGGAGTATCGTAACTATTCAATTTTTAACTTACTTGGCTCTCGTCTAACTTAACTGACACTAATTTGGAAGTTCCGGACTTGTCCATGGTCACACCATATAGGTCATCGGCAGATTCCATCGTCCCTTGTCGGTGTGATACTACGATAAATTGACATTGCTCGGAAAAATCCTTTAATATCAGGGCGAATCTATCTACATTAGTTTCGTCCAAAGAAGCATCAATTTCATCCAAAATACAGAATGGGCTAGGTTTTATTTTTAAAATGCCAAACAGCAGCGAAATAGCGGTTAAAGCTTTTTCGCCTCCTGACAGCAAAGATAGATGACTAAGTTTTTTGCCTGGCGGTTGAGCGACAATATCTATCCCAGCAGCTAATACATCTTCTGTACTTGTCAATTTTAATGCTGCTGTTCCGCCGCCAAACAGTCTTTGAAACATTTCATCAAAACATTCATTCACTTGACTAAATGTCTCTAAAAACCGTTTCTTCATAATAACTTGCATTTCTGAAATAACTTTATTAAGTGATTGTCTTGCTTCTTGTAAATCCGTTAACTGTTTGTCGAGGAAATTACTCCGTTCAAATATACGCTCGTATTCTTCTATAGCGCCTAAATTAACGGTCCCTAATTCCTGTAGTTCTCTGCGCAACACTCTTAATCGTTTGCCAGATCCGCTGACTATTTCTTCTGACGGATAATCGGCGGCAGCCTGCTCAAAGGTTAACTGGTACTCATCCCAAAGTCTAGACACCCTATTATCATTCTCAGTATCCCATCGAGTTAGAGTAATTTCTTTCTGATTAAGATCTTTACCTAATTCTTCCAATACCTGTCGTTTTTCCTTGATAAATAATTCCAGCCTAGAAATTTCCTTTTCTTTGGCAGACTTCTCCTCTATAAAGTTATCCAGTTTCTGCTGTACCATTTCTTGCTCTAAAACAATTTCTTTTGCGGATTGTGCTTTAACAACCAGGTCGTTCGTTATGTCACTAATTGTTTCTTCCAGCCTTTTCAATTCCGCCTTTCTTTCTTCTCGCGTCGTTTTTAAATCATATATTAAATCGTTGAGGCCAGATTGCTTTTCGATTAAAGCCTGAATTTCTTGGTTAACAGTGGCCAACTGAATTTTTTTATCTGTTAGTTCAGCATTTAATGAAGTCTTTTTGTCTTCCATCTGTTCCTTATTTTTACCAAGTGAATTTAGCTGATTTTCTACATCTTGTTTATCGTTTTCCACCGTTTTTAATCCCGCTTGCAATTCTACCCACTGATCGCTAACTAATTCTTCTTCTTTCTCCAATTGTTGTACTTGCCAGTTAAGCTCTACGGCCCTTTCCTCCAAGTCCTTAATTTCTTTACTGAGAACGCTCTGTCTGTCCTGTGCTGCCTGCAACCGGCTGCGATGACTATACAATTCGTCTTGTAATTCTAGAATATTCTTTTCATTAGCCTGTAGCTCTTTTTCGCTAGCTGTTACTTTACGGTTGGCAGATTCCATTTCTTTGCCAATAAGTGATACCTGCTCTTTTAAGCGATTAATTTCACCTTCCCGTCTGATCAGTCCAGTTTCATTTGAACTACTGCTACCACCAGCCATAGATCCCCCGGGATTAATCACTTCTCCGTCTAAGGAAACAATCTTGACCCTAAAACCGCTCTTTCTAGCCGCTTTTACTGCGCTGGATATATCCCTAGCCAAAAGTACGTTGCCTAAAAGGCTTTTTAAAACTACTTTATACTCTTTTCCAATATTTATTACATCCACTGCCAAACTCAATATCCCCTGCATGGATAGCAATTCATCATATCGACTATTAAATATCCTTGGTTGAACTGTATCAAGTGGCAAAAACGTCGCTCTGCCGCCTTTAGTTTCTTTTAAATAATTTATGGCTGCTTCCGCGTCTGCACTGCTCCTTGAAACTAAACTTTGAACAGCTGATCCTAAGGCAGTTTCTACAGCCAGTTCATATTTTTGTGGTACAGTAATCAATTGAGCCACAGCGCCCTCAATTCCTTGGCATTTTCCAATACCTCTTTCTTTTCCAACCAAAATATTCTTAACGCCTTTGTAGAAGCCTTCATATTCACTGCTTAAATTTTCCAACGTCTCCAGCTTATTTAATGTTCTTGAGTAGTTGTTATGGAAGCTCTGATACCGCTCCTTTGACTTATGTAGCTCTAATTTTAAATCGGACACCACATGGCGTAATTGATTTAACTCTTCCTTTGTCTGCTCGACATTTTGTTCGCATTTTCTGATTTCTTCATAATTTACTTGCCTTTGTTTAGTAACTTGGTCGGTCTTCTGGCTTATTGTAACAGTTCCACTTAAAACATGTTTCCTTTGCAACTCTGTGTTTTGTTTCTTTTGTTCTAATCGGGCCAAATCATTTCTGCATCCACTTTCACTGTGCAACAAATCAAATAATTTATTCTTGAGCCGTTCATTATTGAGATTGTCGTTTTGTAAAACATTGTGCGCTTCATTAAATTGATTTTCAATTGCTGTGATGTTTGACTTTAGAACAGTTATTTGATTGTCTAATTGAAGCTTTTGTTGCTGCAGTTCTTCCATAGATTTCATTGCCTGTGTTTGCCTATTATCTATATTTTGAAGTTCCGATCTAACTTGTTCCTGTCTTTTTCCCGCATTACTCTTTTTTTCCCGTTGAACCCCCATACTACCCTCGAGCCGCTCCATCTGCGTTTCCAAACTATGATAATTGGTCCGGGATGCAGATAGAAGTTCTTCCATTTGTTTTAATAATAGCTTTTCCTCTTCCTTATTTGCTTCTGCCAGTCTGTACTGCGCCTCTTGTTCGTTGGCGCTCAATACTATGGCTTCTTTTTCGGCATTGATTTGTTTTAATCTTTCTTTTAAACCCTTTATTTCTTTAACTGCTAATTTTATCTCTAAAGAATCAAATTCCTTCTTTAACTTTTTATACTTTCTGGCTTGCTCAGCTTGTTCTTTTAAAGGATCTAATTGACTCTCTATCTCTTGTAGTATATCTTTCAAGCGGTAGATGCTTTGTTCAGTATCTTCTAATTTCCTTTCGGCTTGTTCTTTTCTGTACCGATATTTACTTATGCCTGCAGCTTCCTCAATAAGATAACGCCTTTCTTCCGGTTTAGATATCAATATCTGTTCAACCTTACCTTGTCCAATAATAGAAAAAGATTCTCTACCTACTCCCGTATCTAAAAACAGTTCATGAATATCTTTTAAGCGGCATCTAGCCTTATTAATTAAGTAATCACTTTCACCAGACCTAAAAACTCGGCGAGTAATTTCCACTTCATTAAAGTCAAGTGGTAATATGCCATCTTGGTTATCTAACATAAGAGAAACTTGAGCCATCCCTACAGGTTTTCTTTCTTTGCTGCCCGAAAAGATAATATCCTCCATTTTACTTCCTCGCAGAGACTTGGCACTTTGTTCCCCAAGAACCCACCGTACGGCATCGGAAATATTACTCTTCCCGGACCCATTAGGTCCAACGATAACGGAAATGCCAGGTCCAAATTCCATCGTCGTTTTATGTGCAAAAGATTTGAATCCTTTTAATTGCAAATGCTTCAGGTACATTAGTTCCTCTCCCCTTAAACCAGAAATTCACCATATTATATTTTATCATTACAATATAATATAAACCATAACTTTACAAACCAAGCAAGTCATTTTTGTCTGAAAGTAGAACAAAAGCATTTCATGCCTTTCAGCATTAATAGGTAATGCTTTTGCACCCAAGGGCATTAAGGGCGACTAAGGCAACAAGTTGCCAAGTCTTCTATATTCTTACCCAGGTTCCCTAGGTCGCTTCGCTGTTAGCAAAACTCTTAGCAACTTGTTGCTGTAGAGTTTTGGCATGCTCCTTGCGGGTAGACCCTCCTGAATTAACATAAGGGGGCCTTGCCCCCTTAACAACCCCCATGTATAGAAAATTATCCACAACCCATAATTTCCTATACATTAAAAAAACTGCTTACTAAGCAGTTTTTAACGAACTGTAACTTTAAATCTAATAGCAGTTCTTGTGGACCCATCGATATCTAATTCTTGAAATGCCGGTGTCATAACTAAGTTCATTCCGTTGGGCGCTACATAACCCCTAGCTACAATAATTGATTTTACTGCTTGATTTACTGCTCCAGCCCCAATCGCCTGTAACTCTACTTTACCATACTGACGTATCATGCCCGCTATTGCACCGGCGACAGCTTTCGGATCTGACTTCGTTGATACCCTTAATAGTTCCACTGATAGTCCCCCTCCACCAGATCTGTTAATTATATTGATTTCTAAATAATTGTAGCAAATCATACCTAGACGTTTTCCCATCGTTTCTACTTATCTCTATGGAATCCCTGCTAATTTTTTCATTTGAAATAATTTTAATTTTAAGATTAAACTCATTTTGAAGGCGAAAAATGTTAGTTTTCTTAAAACCTTTTGCAGTAGCAATATCTAAGGGATTTACATTTATAATTCTAGCAGATCCACTTAATTCGATAATACTCATTCTTAGAAGATCATAAAACATTCTTCCTTTTATCAAGTCACCAAAAGCAGGGTGATAGGGGCCCCCTGCCAAGGCATCTTCTAATTGTTTTGACGGATGAAGACCAATACGTATAACCGGTATTTCCTTATTATAAAGTGCTGCCGTTACTCTTTTAACTCTATTAATACCTTGTTCCAAAGACATAGGGCGGTACTTTCCTTGGTTATACATTCTATGCAGAAAAGTACCCTTTATGACCAACGTCGGGTATACTCTGCAAAAATCAGGCCTGAGATCTATTGCATTCAAAACCGTTTCCATATCTGATTCATCACTGCTTCCAGGTAAGCCGGGCATCAGTTGAATGCCTAATTCGAAACCCAGTTCCTTTATGAGCTTACAAGCATCAACAGATTGTTCTTTGGAATGGCCCCGGCCGGACTGTGCCAGTACCGAGTTATCGAGTGATTGTACACCAATTTCAATTATATTTACACCAAAATTTGTCAGCAATTCTAGTCTTGTTTCGTCGATATAATCTGGTCTTGTTGAGACCCGTATATTATTAACTTTACCAATACGCAAGTAATTTTGTGCTACCGACAGCAAGCTTTCTTGCTGTTCTATGGGTATACCGGTAAAACTCCCGCCATAAAAAGCTATTTCTATAAGACGGTCCTCGGGAATTGTTTCGAGGTAACGCTCTATGGTTTCCTTTATTTGCATAGAAGAAGGGCATCCTGTATTTCCGGAAATAGTATTCTGGTCACAGAACACGCATCGATGCGGACATGCCAAATGCGGAATAAATATTGGTATGATAGCCCTTTTTACGACATTCATGCGATCAGTCCATTTCTTCTAACGCTTTTTTTGCTGCGTTTTGTTCTGCTTCTTTTTTACTCTTACCCTTACCCTTTGCCAGCAGCTTACCACTTACTGTTACAGCGACAATAAATGATTTGTTATGGTCAGGCCCATACTCCTCAAGCATCTCATATCGAACATTTTCTGTTAAAGTTTTTTGGATACGTTCCTGCAGAATAGTCTTAAAATCACCATAATCGTCACTATTAGCAGCTGCTGATATCTCTTCACCTAAGAACCTTTCTGTAAATAAGAAAGTTTGTTCAATATCGGTATTTAAATATATTGCTGCGATTAATGCTTCCAAAGCATCCGCTAATACTGAAGGCCTAGTTCTACCGCCTGTCATCTCTTCACCGCGTCCCAACAGTAAATAATCTCCCAAGTTGATTTTAGATGCAACACATGCTAAAGACGCTTCGCACACTACTGCAGCACGAATTTTAGTTAATTGGCCTTCAGGTTTATCAGGGTAATTGTGATATAGGTATTGTGCAACTACCACGTCCAATACTGCATCACCCAAAAATTCCAGGCGCTGGTTGTGGATAAGCTTATCTTTAGGATGCTCAAAAACAAATGTTGGGTGCGTTAGTGCTTGATTAATTAGTTCATATTTAGAAATTGAAATACTGCATTGTTCCAATAGCCTATTAAGTTCAAGCCTTCTCTTTTGATCCATTTACCTCACCCTTTAAATTCTTTAAAAACTATTGTTGCGTTATGACCTCCAAAACCTAAGGAGTTAGACAAAGTTATGTTTACATCCATCTCTCTGGCTTGATTCGGTACGTAATCCAAATCGCAATCTGGATCAGGCTCATGCAAATTAATCGTTGGTGGAACTTTATTCTTCTGTATGGACATAGCCATCACTATTGCTTCAATTGCTCCTGCAGCTCCTAACAAGTGTCCTGTCATAGACTTAGTGGAACTGATAGCAACCTTATACGCATGGCCCTTAAATACTCTTTTAATTGCCATAGTCTCCAATTGATCGTTTAATTCCGTAGCTGTTCCATGGGCATTGATGTAATCCACATCTTCAGGAAAAAGGTTGGCATCCTTTAAAGCGATTTCCATAGCCCCTGCTGCTCCGTCACCTTCAGGAGAAGGCGCAGTGATATGATGCGCATCTGCAGTACAACCGTAACCTACTACCTCGGCATAAATGGTCGCACCCCTATCTTGCGCGTGCTCTAAAGTCTCAAGAATTAATACTCCGGCCCCTTCACCAAGTACAAATCCATTTCTAGTTTTGTCAAAGGGTCTGCTAGCTTTCTCAGGTTCATCATTATAGGTTGTCATTGCTCTCATAGAACAGAAGCCTGCAAAAGCCAACTTAGTGACAGATGCTTCAGTACCACCGGTCACAACTACCTCTGCGCCACCTCTTTGAAGCAGCTTGAAAGCTTCCCCGACAGCATTGGTTCCGGTGGCACAGGCATTAACCACCGTGAAATTTGGCCCTTTTAATCCCAAAGTAATGGAAATTTGGCCTGCAGCCATGTTTCCAATCATCATTGGTACAAAAAGCGGACTTACTCTTTGAGGTCCACGTTCGGCCAGTACCTTAGCCTGTTGCTCAAAAGTCTCCATTCCACCAATTCCACTACCAAAAATAACGCCGACTTGTGTAGAGTCTTCATCAGATAAGTTCAACTGAGCATCTTCAACTGCCATCCTTGCTCCTGCCACAGCAAATTGAGTAAACCTATCCAATCTTCTTGACTCTTTGCGCTCAAAATAATCGTTAGGATTAAATTCCTGCACCTCACCAGCAATTCTAGTGGGTAAATCAGAAGCGTCAAAACGAGTTATAGTACTAATACCACTCTTGCCATGTAGTAAATTGTCCCAAAACCTATCTTTACCTATGCCAACAGGAGAGATAGGTGCAATTCCTGTTACAACAACTCGATGTTTCACAAATCCACCTCCTGTATTTTGGAAAAAATCCCGTAGCATGCTACGGGATCCCTGCTATTCAACTTTTTCTTTAATGTATTCTACAGCAGCGCCAACAGTAGTTAGCTTTTCTGCTTCTTCATCAGAAATTTCTAACCCAAACTCTTCTTCCAACGCCATAATTAATTCAACAATATCCAAGGAATCCATATCCAAATCTTCAAATGAAGTCTTCATATTTACTTCATCTGCTTCAGCGCCTAATTGGTCTACAACAATACCTTTAATCTTTTCAAAAACCGCCACCATTGTCACCTCCCCTCTAAAATCATTTCTTTTACTTATTTTAGCTTAACAAATAATTATGTTAAGCCTCCATCCACCGCAATTATTTGTCCTGTTAAGTAACTGGCCGCGGGTGAAACTAAGAAAGCTGCTAACACCGCAATGTCTTCAGGTTCTCCCACTCTACCTGCAGGTATTTGCTGCTCCAAATCTTTAATAACCTTTTCAGATAACCCGGCGGTCATATCCGTTGCAATATACCCTGGTGCAATAGCGTTAACCGTTATCCCTCTGGATGCTACTTCTTTGGCTAAGGACTTTGTGAAACCAATAATACCAGCTTTAGCAGCTGAATAGTTGGTTTGGCCGGCATTACCTGCAATTCCTACGACTGAAGTGATATTAATTATTCTCCCAAAGCGTTGCCGCATCATAGGTTTTAACACGGCCTTTGAACAGAGAAATGTCCCTTTCAAATTAATGTCCAGCACTGTATCCCAGTCAGTTTCCTTTATTCTCAGCAGTAAACCATCCCGTGTAATTCCGGCATTATTAACTAGAATATCAATACGTTCCCATTTATCTAGAATAACCTGAACTAGCGACTTAACTTGTTGCTCTTGACTGATATCAGCCTGAATAGCTATTGCTTCACCGCCGATTTCTTTAATCTCGGCAACTGTTTCTTCTGCAGCTTGATGATTTGAAGCATAGTTAACAACTACTTTAGCCCCTTCTTCGGCCAGCATTTTTGCGATACCTTTGCCGATGCCGCGGGAAGCTCCTGTAATCAGTGCTACTTTTCCCTTTAAGTCCATTTTTATTCCTCCCTTAAATGGGCTAATGTTTTTTCTAAGCCTTCTAGGTTTTCTACATTCAGCATGGTCACATCCTTGGTAATTTTTTTCATTAAACCGCTTAGTACTTTACCAGGACCTATCTCTACAAACGTATTTACCCCTCTTGAGAGCAATTCTTCCATAGAATCTTGCCATCTTACCGGATGGTTAACCTGAGCGACTAAACATCGTCTAGCCTCCTGCCCATCTTTAATACGTTGTGCATTATGATTGGCAATAACACCAAACTGAGGATCGAAAAAGTTTGTGCTCAGCAATTTCTCTTTTAACCTGTCTGCAGCACCCTTCATTAAACTGGAATGAAACGGACCGCTAACACAAAGTTTAATTGCTTTTTTTGCGCCAAATTCCAAAGATAACTGGCTGGCTTTCTCTACGGCATCAATTTCTCCTGCAATTACTACCTGGCCCGGACAGTTATAATTAGCTGGTTCAACAATACCAATTTGCTGAGCCTTTTTACAAACTTCTAAAATCTCATCTGCAGATAAACCTATTATAGCGGCCATGGTACCTCCGCCGGCAGCTACGGCCTCCTCCATAAATTGCCCTCTTTGTCGCACAAGCCTTAACGCATCTTCAAAAGAAAGCACACCCGCTGTTACTAGGGCAGAATATTCACCTAAACTGTGGCCCGCAGCAAAATGAGGATTATTTATGCCATGAGACTGAACTACCTTTAATATTGCTATTGAAGTAGCCAATACTGCCGGTTGTGTATTTATCGTAAGAGTTAATTTATCTTTTGGCCCCAAAAAACAAAGGTCTGATATTGGAAAACCCAATACTCTATCAGCTGTATCGAATACCTCTTTCGCTTCTGAATATTTTTCTGTTAATTCCTTACCCATTCCCACGTATTGTGACCCTTGGCCCGGGAATAGAAACGCAATTTTACTCATAGATTTTCTTCACCTCTTAATGAAATTAGCCACGCTATCGGTTACGCTATTTGCCTCTTTTACTAAGTCTTGAATTATTTCCGCTGCAGGCTTTATATCACTTATCATTCCCGCTATTTGCCCAGCCATGATAGAACCAAATTGATCATCTCCATCAACAACCGCAGCTCTAAGTTTTCCGGCACCCAACTGTTCAAATTCCTCTGCCAGAGCATTTTCGGCAATCAACTTGTCAAATTCACGCGTAAGCTTATTTTTTAGTACCCTGACTCCATGGGCCGGCGGGCCTGTAACGACGGTATCTCTATCCTTCGCTTTAAGTATGGCTTCCTTATATTTAATATGAGCCGTACATTCATCAGCACAGACAAATCTAGTACCCATCTGCACCCCTTGAGCACCCAAAGCCAGGGCTGCTACAATACCACGCCCATCAGCAATTCCACCGGCTGCTATTACAGGCAGGTCCACTACATCCACTATTTGAGGTAATAAAGCCATGGTGGTAATGCCACCGACATGGCCGCCGCATTCCATTCCTTCAGCAATTAATCCATCTACCCCTATCCGGGCTAACCTCTTAGCCAATGCTACTGAGGCAACCACAGGGAAAATCTTGACACCGGAATTTTTCAATTTCGATATATGTTTTCCGGGATTCCCAGCACCGGTTGTTATTACTGGAACTTTTTCTTCAATCACTACTTCTATAACTTCCTCTACAAAAGGCGAAAGATAATATACATTTACGCCAAAAGGTCTGTCTGTTTCCTTTTTCACCTTTTTAATCTGTTCTCTTACAATATCTGCTGGCGCGTTGCCTGCACCAATAATTCCTAATCCCCCGGCTTTAGACACTGCAACTGCCAATTCAGCCGTAGCAGCCCAAGCCATGCCTCCTTGAAAGATAGGATATTCAATACCTAATAAATCACATATTGGAGTTTTCATTATTATATTATCCCCCTTGTATAATACCATTACCAACGCAGCAAAGTCGATCCCCAAGTTAAACCCGCGCCGAACCCGACAAGCAGCACAACATCTCCTTTATTAAACCTGCCTGCCCGAACTGCTTCATCAAGGGCAACAGGAATAGACGCCCCTGACATATTACCATACTTATCAAGATTTATGTACACTTGATCCTTCGGTAGTTCCAACCTTTTAACTGCAGCTTCTACAATCCGAATATTTGCCTGATGAGGAACTAAAAAATCAATATCGTCCTTGCTTAGACCAGCTTGATCCAATACTTTCATGGAAGCGTCATCCATAATTCTAACAGCAAATTTAAATACCTCATTGCCGGACATTCTAATATAATGCTCCTTTTGAGCTAGTGTTTCCTTGGTGGCTGGTTTTCGAGAACCTCCGGCAGGCACATAAAGCAAATCTCCTCCACCGCCATCTGATCCCAAGTATAATGACAAAATGCCTTGCCCTGTTTCAACTGGTCCTAATACGCAGGCCCCAGCTCCATCACCAAAAAGAATACTTGTATTCCTATCTTCCGGATTAACTACTGTACTTAAAGCGTCTGCTCCAACAACTAAGACTTTATCATACATACCGGTAGAGATAAATTGACTTCCAACTGCTAAACCGTAAATAAAACCAGTACAGGCTGCTGAAAGGTCAAATGCAGCGGCTTTTTTAGCACCAAGCCTATCTTGTAACAAACAAGCTGTTGCAGGGAAGATCATATCTGGTGTCACCGTCGCCACTATAATTAAGTCCAATTCTTCAGGACTAATTTCCGCCGCAGTCATCGCATGTTTTGCCGCATAGAAACATAAATCTGAAGTAGTTTCCCCGCTGGCAACCTTTCTTCTTTCTTTTATACCTGTTCTGGACCTAATCCATTCATCACTAGTATCAATAATTTTCTCCAGATTTTTATTAGTAATTATTTCTTCAGGTAGATATGAACCGGTCCCTAAAATACCGACCCCTCTGGTAGAAAACACTAAGCATCTACTCCTTGCACAATATTTTTAATCTTGGCTACAAAAGCATTTTCACTGCAAACTGCAGCTGCCCTAACCGCGTTTTTTATTGCCTTAGCATTTGAGCTTCCGTGGCATATGACACTGATACCATCCACCCCTAAAAGCGGTGCTCCCCCGTATTCACTATAGTCAAAAATCTTTTTGATTTCTTTTAGGCTTGGTGCTACCATTGCAGCACCGATCTTTGACCTGAAAGAGCTCATAAGCTGTGCTTTTATATTTTCCATTAAGAACCCACTCATGCCTTCAGCAAGTTTGAGCACGGTATTACCTACAAAACCGTCGCATACAATTACGTCAGCAAGGCCCTTTGGTATATCTCTCGGCTCAATGTTCCCGATAAAATTAAGTTGTGAACACTCTTTCAATAATTGATAAGTCTTAACCGTTAATTCATTACCTTTATTTTCTTCTGCACCAATATTCAATAAAGCAATAGTAGGGTTTTTCATGCCTAATATACTCTCTGCATAGATACTACCCATATAAGCAAACTGGACCAAATTCTCCGGCTTACAATCAGTGTTTGCGCCACTATCCAGTAAGACTTTTACACCTCTATCAGTGGGCAAAACAGTAGAAATTGCAGGCCTTTTAATTCCAGAAATCCGACCTAGTCCAAACAGTGCAGCCGTCATTTGCGCACCTGTGCTGCCAGCGGAGACAACGGCATCTACCTTTTGGTCTTTAACAAGTTTAGTAGCAACAACGATTGAAGCGTCCTTTTTCTTACGAACTGCACTAACGGGGCTTTCGTCCATATGTATGATTTGGGAAGTATGTACAACCTCTATTTCTTCGGAGCCCGAAAATTGGGAGATCTTTTCCTTATCCCCAACTAACACCACATGATAGTTATACTCTCTTTGAGCCTGTAGCGCTCCCTTAACTATTTCTTCCGGCGCGAAATCGCCGCCCATAGCATCCACCGCAATTTTCATATAGCATCACGCCTCCATTAATACTGCATTAGTAATATAAACTGAGCCTTAAACACCATTTCGTCATTTACTTTAGAATAAACAGATACTAATGCTGAATTTTTCTTCTTAACCTTAACTACTGCTTTCGCAACAACTTTTTCATTAAAATAGACCGGACGCTTAAAACGCAGACGGCAACTCCCAGTTAATACTACATTTGCATCGAGGACAGCTGCTGCAAGGGAATTAGCTTGAGCAAACAAATGATGACCCCGAACGATTTTTGTTTTTTCTAGAACAAGTTCTTCTGTAATCTGAAGAATAGAAATAGCTTGTTTATCAAGCTCAATATCCACCAATTCTCCAACCAATTCCGTCTCATGCATTGACTTAATTTCTATGTAGACTTCCTCAGCAACTTGCTTAACTCTTTTTCTTAATTCGGGAATTTTCAATGCTGCGCGGTCTAAGCGAATAGTGGGGATGCTGACATTAAATCGCTTTGCTAATTCCTCATCTGTTGCAAATGGGTTTTGTTTAATATATATTCCCAGCCGTACTTGACGTTCTTGCCGGGTCAAAATTCTATCGTTCATGTCGAAAACCCACCTTTTATGTAATCACCTAGTACTATTACCTAGTTATAAACAATATTAATTATAATGGATGTACCAAAATATTTCAATCCTAAAATATAAAAAACATAGTTTGCAGCATACAATACGCTTTTTGTGCATTAGCATACGAGACCATAGGTGCACTGATGTGGCCCAAAATCTATACGTCCTAAATAGTAAAAAAAAGGGTCAAAAGACCCTTTAATACAAATTATTATTCAGCTGCTACTTTTTTTTCTTCAATTACCTCTTTGCCTTTATAGTAACCGCATTCCTTACAAGCACGATGAGGTAACTTTAATTCATGACATTGTGGACATTCAACTAGTTGAGGCCCGGTACTCTTCAACCACTGACTTCTCCTTTTATTGCTTCTAGCCTTCGATTGTCTTCTCTTTGGAACAGCCATAGTACTCCCCTCCTTCCTTACTCCTTATCAAAAAACTTTTTTAATACCTCTAACCTTGGGTCCACATCCTCTTCTTTGCAATTGCAACTATTTTCATTACGATCTTTGCCACAATACGGACATAAACCCTGGCATTCTTCCTGACACAACCATTTCATTGGTAAGGATAAGATAAGTTCTTCTGTGACAGTTTGAGTAAAATCAATTATACCACCGTCAAAAAGCCTACATTCCTCATTTATACTCTTATCTTTTTCATGGCAAAATTCTTGGTTGTAGCCTGCATCTATGGGTAAGTCAAAAGGTTTTAAACATCTTGAACAACTAAGTTGAACCGCAGTATTAATATCCCCGCTCACTAAAATTGTAGTCCCGATGTTAGAGGCTGTGCCTTTAAAAGTTAGCGGCTTAATAAATACAATTTTATCCCTCTTATCCTTAGATGACTCTAGACTTTCCCAGTTCTCTTCGAAAGAAAAGTTCTTGGCTGCGCTTACGTTCTTTGATAAATCTTTAACTTCAAGCTTCAAATCCAACACCCCATTTCAAACGAGCGTTCAGAAAAACAGATACAACCAGTATTATACATAAATTATTCATTAGGTGTCAAGCGAATAAGTTTTTTTGTATCTCGTGCAATTACTAATTCCTCATTAGTGGGAACGACAAGAACCTTTACCGAACTATCTTCAGTGGAAACATCAGCTTCCTGACCGCGAACATGATTTTTATCCGAGTCTATTTTAATACCCAGACAATCCATATCTTGGCAAATTGCTGCACGAATTTCTTTGGAGTTCTCTCCAAGACCTGCTGTAAATACTAGGGCATCTAACCCGTTTAATGTTGCAATGTAAGCCCCAATGTACTTTTTAACATCTTGAACAAATACATCCAAGGCTAATTTGGCTCTATCGTTACCTTGAGCTGCCGAATCTTCAATGTCTCGAAAATCACTACTTATTCCTGATAGACCTAATACACCACTTTTTTTATTTAGCATCTGATTTATTTCCTCAGTACCCATCTTTTCCTTCTCCATTATGAAAGGCACAATAGCAGGATCCAAATCGCCACATCTAGTACCCATAGTTAGGCCTTCCAATGGTGTAAAACCCATGCTGGTTTCTTGAGATTGTCCATTCCCAATAGCTGTTACACTTGCCCCATTCCCCAAATGGCATGTAATTATTTTTAATTCAGAGAAATCCTTACCCAACATTTCTGCCGCACGTTGTCCAACGTACAAATGAGATGTGCCATGAAAGCCGTATTTTCTTATGCCATATTTTTCAAAGAGTTCATACGGAAGACTATACATATAGGCTTTCGCCGGGATAGTTTGGTGGAAAGCAGTATCAAAAACTGCTACTTGTGGTGCGTCGGGCAACAGTTTCTCCGCTGCTTCAATACCGAGCAAGTTAGGTGGATTATGTAAAGGGGCTAATTCAATAAGTTTTCTAATTTCTTCTTTTACCTGAGAATCCACTAATATTGATGCAGAAAAAATAGCACCTCCGTGAGCAACACGATGACCGACGGCCTCTATCTCTTCAATATCATGCAAAACACCATGTTCAGAGCTCAATAAGACCTCAATAACTAATTCAATTGCCTTTTTATGATCACTAATATCTGCCGCCTGAACATGCTTTTCCTTTCCTTTCGGCTGATGATTTAGTTGCGCACCTTCTAAGCCTATACGCTCTATTAGACCTTTTGCCATAACTACCTCTTGTTCCATATCAAATAACTGATACTTTAACGAAGAACTGCCACAGTTAATTACTAGTACCTTCATGCAAACCCCTCTTTCCAACATCATTTATTCATATTGGTCTATAACCTGAAAAATTGTGTCAATTGCTTGTCGAGTTGCTGTCTTGCCACGAACAACTCCTTGATGCGCTTGGTCAAAATTATTTGGATTTAGATCACTTAAATCGGGTTGTATTAAAATATCTGCTCCTAAGATAGTTTTGTTTACTGTCTCCCTGTCGATAATGTCTAAACTTAATATAATAACATCCATGATACTACTAACTTTATTTCTCTTATGGTCGCTTCCGCCAAATTTAACATCCACTGCTATTACTATGTCTGCGCCTTTTTCCCTCACAACACTTATTGGTACCCTGTCTAACACAGCACCATCCACCAAAACTTTCTCACCCATAACTACGGGTTGAAATATACCTGGTATAGCCACACTAGCTCTAAGGGCTTTGGCAACATTTCCAGAGTCCAAAACTACCTTCTCACCTTCAATCAAATCAACAGCTACTACATAAAAAGGGATATTTAACTGATCAAAGTTTTTATTCTGGGTTAATAAACGCAAAAGTTCTTCGATTTTGTTCCCCTTAATAATACCCATCCTTGGTACGGTCAAATCAACTAATAGCTTTTGTTTCAATTCCAGTGCCAACCGTTCTAACCTTTCAAAATCATGACCACATGCTAAAAGGGCCCCGAAAACACTGCCAATACTACTGCCTGCAATTAAATCAATAGGGACCTTTGCCTTAAGTAACTCTTGTATTACCCCTATGTGAGCTAACCCTTTTGCGGCACCAGCACCTAAGGCCAATCCAACTTTGGGTTTCCGTTTGGGCAACTCGTCTCACCTCTCTATCATATTTTAACCGGCATAACATAAAATTACACTAGTTCTAGCCAGGTCTTAGTTCTAATATATTAAAAAGAAACTTAAACCTTACCAACATTTCAGACTTAACTTTCAGAAAATGCTAAGAGACAGAATTTAAGGGTGATCGAGAAGTATGAGAGCAATTATCAATAATCGTTCTTCTAAATCATTAACAGGAATAATAAAATCATTAATCCTAATTGGAGTATTCATTTCTTTAATGGTGTTTCCCAAAGAAGTTTTCGAAGCATCTTTAAGAGGTCTCAATACTTGGTGGAACATAGTTTTCCCTGCATTATTGCCTTTTTTTATAGTGTCTAATTTAATGATGTCCTTTGGAATTGTTCATTTTTTAAGTGTTTTGCTTGAACCTATTATGCGCCCTATTTTCAACGTCCCTGGCAACGGAGCATTTGTCATGGCCATGGGATATACTTCAGGATTCCCAATTGGAGCCGTTCTTACGACTGACTTGAGAAAAAAATCCCTATGCACAAGAAATGAAGGCGAAAGACTAGCGTGTTTTACCAACAACGCAAGTCCCTTATTCATGTTTGGGGCTGTTGCCATTGGAATGTTTCAAAATCCTCAGTTGGGAACAATTATTGCAATCTCCCATTATACTGCTAATCTCTGCATCGGCGTATTGTTGCGTTTCCATGGCTATAATGACCCTGAGCAGACCAACCATCGAGTCTCAACTCACCGCCTTATTTCCAGAAGTATCGATGCACTATTAAATGCACAACGCAAAAATAATACACCTCTCGGTCAACAATTGGGGGATGCTGTCAAGAAGGGCGTTCAAACACTAAGTATAATAGGTGGGTTCATTATCCTCTTTTCCGTAATACTGGAAGTATTGTTACAGTTGGGGATAATTCCTATAATTAGTAACGCGTTTGGGCAAATACTGCTTGGGTTCAGATTCAATGAGCAATTAGCTCAGTCTTTAGCTGCAGGACTGTTTGAAGTTACTATAGGTGCGAAAAGCGCAAGTGAAATTAATGCTCCCTTATATCAGCAGTTGATAATAGTTAGCGTCATCTTAGGTTGGAGTGGTTTATCAGTCCATGCTCAGATTGCCAGTTTCATCGGTCAGACAGACTTGCGTCTCTGGCCGTTCATAATAAGTCGTCTAGCTCACGGTATACTTGCAGCATGTTTCATTTCTCTCCTGATAGGTCCAGCTCAGCCAGTTTTTAGGTACTTTCCCCAGCCAAACACAATAACAAGCGATCACTATACTTTGCTAGCTGCTGTAGCAATCCCGCTTTTTTTAAGTATTGTTTTTATACTGTTATTAATCCTAACTGTGGTGCTTACTATTTTGTATAAAAGTGTATTTGGATTTAAAGTATAGATCTTTAGCTGACATGTCTAGATTTGGTAACCTGGAGTTCTTGGCGGCCCTTTCTGACAACAGATAAAGTCTTTTCTAAACTAATTTCTAAATTATTTAGCACATCATCAGCATAAACGGTCGATCCTTCTTTTATCTGTTGAGTTGTTTTTTCCGCTTGGCTAATAATTTCTTTTTTTCTGGATTCTGCTCTCTTCACAATTTCTTCTTCTGAAACCATTTTATCAATGTGGGAACGTGCCTCATTTAATATTCTTTCCGCCTCTTGTTTTGCCTCATGAAGTACCTGCTTTCTTTCTTTATTTATTTGTTGTGCCTTATGAAGCTCACTGGGCAACAGCCCTCTTATTTTATCAACTATTTCCAATATTACATCCTGGTCGATAATTACTTTTGATGTTATTGGAACTTTTGTTCCATTGATAACAAATTCTTCCAAGTCGTCGATTAACTTAAGCGCACCCTCCAATTGCTCCACACTAACCCCTCCAAATTAACTGTTTTTGAAAAAGAAAACTGCCGTATCACCATATTGGCGAACTGAGATTTTTTCCAAGTTGTCAACCTTGATCTCTTCTTTTCTCATAGCCTCAAGCATAACCATTGAATTCGCAGATGGTAAATTACGCGTTTTCAACTCTGATAATATTCGTTCCCCTAGCTTAAGGTTATATGGGGGATCTATATAAATTAAATCAAACTCTTCATCTTTTAAATTTGCAAGTACAGAAAAAACATCACCCTTAATTACAGTTGCCTGACTACCAAGGCCCGTGGCGTCTAAATTTGCCTTAATAACTTTCAATGCAGCCAAATCTTGCTCTATAAAAGTTACAGACTTAGCACCCCTGCTTAAAGCCTCAATACCCATTCCGCCACTACCAGCAAATAAGTCCAGAAATCTGGCTTGTCCAATAAAAGGAGAGATTATGTTAAAAACAGCTTCTTTAACTCTATCAGCAGTTGGCCTAGTCTTTAGACCCTTAGGTGCCTGCAATCTTCTGCCTTTAGCTATACCAGAAATAACCCTCAAAAATGCCACCTCATCAAAAGCATTATAGCACATTTTGGAATAAAACTCGACCGTTTATTTTGTACTAGCGATTAGCTATTGGATAAAAAAATTCGGTGCCTATGTATATTGTTATAAATTGCAGTCCATAATATTAGTGAAAACCAAATGAAGAGCTTAGAGGTTATTTATCAAAATAACCCTCCCCCATGAGCTCTTCCTCCGGTTTCTCCTCTCCCAACGAAGGCGGCTTAGCCGCCTTCGTTTTATTTAATGCCTAAATTGGTTGCTTTGGCTTTTGTTCCTCTCTAGCCTGGTGCCGTAATCTATTATTGCAATCGTCACAAACAAACGGCAATGATGGGTCTTTTCTTAATTTTTGAAAATCTTTGTGCACTTTGGTTATCTCTATTCTTTTATTGCAAACGATACATTTTATCTCCACCTGCAACTCCTCCTCTTTAGTTTCTTTTCTACGACTTAACATTTTTTCCTCCACATTTTTATTGTATAAGAATTTTTAAGTTATCTTATACTAACACTAGACTATTAACGAGGAGGATATAGATGTGAAAGCACAAAACTACTTTAATAATATGGGTGTAAACCTTGACCTGGCAGTTGAAGCTCACGAGTTGTTAAGAGGAGATGCACAAAGAGAAGTAGCAGGGGTAAAAGAAAAAAAAGAAAATCACGATTTTTGTTCGGTAACTACTATCAGTATTTTGAATCCCCAAGGTGAAGCTGCATTAAATAAGCCCCAAGGTAACTACATCACCATTGAAGCTCCCGAACTTCGATTTAACGATAGCCGCGTACAGCAAGACGTCAGCAATGTCATCAGCGAAAAACTTGAAGCTATGTTAAAGAATTTTAAATTAAATGAAGAAGCTCCTATATTACTAGTTGGGTTGGGGAATTGGGACGCAACACCAGACGCATTAGGTCCAAGAGTAATTAACAGTAGTTTGGTAACGCGTCACTTGCATAAGTACGCTCCTGATGCAGTTCAAGGGGGCTTGCGCTCTGTTGCCGGGTTAGCTCCCGGAGTACTGGGAATTACAGGAATAGAAACTGCAGAAATCATCAGAGGCGTAGTCGAAAGGGTGAAGCCCAGCCTTGTAATTGCAATTGATGCATTAGCAGCAAGAGCAGTAGAAAGGATTAGCACAACTGTTCAATTGGCAGATACTGGGATTAATCCAGGGTCAGGAATAGGAAACCAACGAAAAGGTATAAACCAAGAAACCTTAGGTGTACCTGTAATCGCAATTGGAGTGCCTACCGTAGTTCATGCTGCTGTTTTCGCCTATGAGACTTTTACTAATGTAATAGCAACCAATCCCAACTTAAGAAACCATTTAACCCAAGAAATGGTCGAAAATGGGGTAAAAGAAATTTTAAAACCATTTGAGGGCACCTTAACTGTCACTCCCAAAGAAATAGATGACTTAATCGATAGAACTTCCAAAACAGTGGCTTTAGGAATAAACCAAGGTTTGCATCCTGGAGTAGGTTGGGAAGAAGCTCTTGCTTTTCTTCATTAAATATCTTGAAAAAGGGAAAAAAACCTAAAAGGTCTTTTCCCTTTTTTATTAATTCCCACAATTTGGTTTTAATATTTTTTACAATATTTATTATTATTCTCCCGGATACACTTCATATTCAGGTCTAACAGTTTTACTAAATTTTTCATCCTGTGGAGTTACTAATTCTTTTGCAAACTCAAAATCTTTAGCCTTTTTCTGTTGTTCGTTCTTTTTTAGTTGTTCGTTCTTCTTTTTCATTACTGTCCCTCCTCTTTATTCTAGTTTTTTTACAATCAAAAAGAATATTTAGGTCTGAGATTGTGCATTATAACAGTAAGATAGTTAAATAGAAAAGCGGGTTCCTAAAAAACCCGCTTTTCAATTACTAACTATTGTAACGGACCCGGTTGGGTAGCTTGAGTGGTGTTTGCAGCTTGTTGCTGGTAAGATTGAATCATTTTTTTCACCATTTGACCACCAACGTGACCCCATTGTCTGGCTGGAATATCACCACCATACCCGCCGGTCCAATTTAAACCAACTTCAGAAGCGGTTTCATACTTGAATTGTTCCATAGCTTTTTGAGCTTGGGGAACTACCAATTGATTTGTTTTTTGTCCAGCTGCCATTTTATTCACCTCCCTATAAAAATCTTATATATAATTTTTATTGTTGTTGTTGAGAAACGCTTTGTTCATAAGCTTGAATCATCTTTTTCACCATATTACCACCTACTGCACCATTGAGCCTGGAAGGAACATCACCAAGGTAACCTTGATAGTTTTGAATACCAATTTCAGCTGCAGTTTCTTGTTTTAATTGTTCTAAAGCTTGCTTTGCTTGAGGAACTACTAATTGGTTAGTCTTTTGTCCAGCTGCCATTTTCTCACCTCCTTTTCGGCTTGTAATGTTAGTATTGGCTCAGCCAGATTTTTTTATACTGAGCATATCCTAGAAGTATTTGTCTAGATTAGCAAGTCTTATCTTGCCTTGAGGTTTGCTTTTTGGAACGGTGAAAAAAACCCATCTCCTGTGCTATTTCGTATTTGTATTTCTCCATTTTATGAGCAGTTGTATCTGTCTTTTCTTTATTCATTTTTATTCTTCACCTCATCAATATTGTGCACCAAAAACAATGAATTATGCTGGAAACATCATGCTTGAGTATTTGTTTCCTTAAATAAAAGAAGCAATTCCCTAAAGCGGAATTGCTTCTTTTTTTCTTTCTTCAAAGAGATCTACGATATTTTAACTTCGCCAAATCTGAAAGCAGTTATGTCATTAAATAAATTACTACTTATGTAAATACTCTTAGCTGCAAGATTACTAATGTCATGCACAGTCCTTTGGACTAAAATATTGTCCTGGATAAGATCAGCAACTTTGAATTCCGGCAGGCCGTGTTGTCTCACACCGAATATTTCCCCCGGCCCTCTCAAACGCAAGTCTTCCTCCGCAATAACAAAACCATCATTAGTTTTCTCCATTATTTGCAACCGCTCTCTACCTATTTCAGTTTTAGGTTGACCCATCAATATGCAATAAGAACGATGGTTTCCTCTACCTATCCGACCTCTCAGTTGATGTAATTGAGCAAGTCCAAATCTCTCCGCCCCCTCAATTAACATAACCGTTGCATTTGGAACATCCACGCCAACTTCTATTACAGTTGTTGAAACTAATAGACTAATATCTCTCTGGTAGAACCCCTGCATAATATTTTCTTTATCTTGATGTTTCATCTTTCCATGTAATAATCCCACCGAAAACTCTTTAAACAAGTCTCTCAACTGTTCTGCCATTTCTTCTGCTGCCTTTAAATCCAAATTCTCAGATTCTGCAACCAAAGGACAAACTACAAAAACTTGCCGTCCTTCTCTCATTTCTTGAACCATAAACTTATACACATTAGCCCTTCGTTCTTCTCCTACCCAGCGTGTAGTTATTATTTGACGCCCAGGCGGTAGTTCATCCAATAAAGACACTTGCAAATCTCCATAAAGCACTAAACTAAGGGTTCTGGGTATCGGAGTGGCTGTTGTCACTAATAGGTCAGGATTATTGCCCTTCACCATAAGTCTACTTCTTTGCATCACCCCAAAACGATGCTGTTCATCCACTATTGCCAGACCCAACCGTTTAAAATTCACCTGATCTTGAATGACGGCATGGGTTCCCACAATAATATCCGCATTTCCTCCAGCTATTTCTTCATTGACTTTGGTTTTTGATTTAACAGACAAGCCTCCTGTTATCAAGGTGACCCTAACTCCCAACGGTGTACAAAAAGTACCGAAGGAGTTATAGTGTTGTTCAGCCAGTATTTCCGTCGGTGCCATCAATGCAACCTGATAGCCATTTTCGACAGCTTTAATGGCTGCAGCAGCGGCTACCACGGTCTTACCTGACCCAACGTCACCCTGTAGTAATCTGGTCATGGGAATATCCAAATTCATATCTTGCCTAATTTGGTTGATAACTCTTCGTTGTGCCTTAGTTAATGTGAAGGGTAGATTTTCAAAAAAACGTCCCCAAATATCACCCTCTTTTGAAAAACTTATTCCTTTTTTATTTTTTAAATTGACCTTATTACTGGCAAGCGCATATTGTAATAGAAATAACTCTTCGTAAGCCAAGCGAAGGCGGGCTTTTTTTAAATTTGACCAATCCCTAGGAAAATGAATCTGTTTTAAGGCTTCATCAAGTCTCATTAAATCACGTTTTTTGATAACTTCTATCGGTAAAAACTCCATACATTCCGGAATATAAGTTAATACATCCTTTATTAAACTCCTAATAATTCTTTGATTTAAGCCGGAAGTTGTTGCATAAACAGGAACTATCCCCAACGGTTTATGGGTTTTCCCTATTATTTCATAATCTGAAACATTCAATTCGTAATGGCCAGTAATAAACTTTACTTTTCCTGTTAGAATAATCTCTGTTCCAGGTTTTAACTGTCTTTCTAAGAAAACTTGGTTAAACCATGTTCCAAACCCATAATTAAGCCCATCGCAAATTAAGGCCTTTAAGATTGTCAAACCTTTTCTGGGCCTTATTACTTGCGTCGAAACAATTTGTCCCTTTAGAGTTTCCTCTGTACCTACGGATAACTGAGAAAAATTTTTCAGTTGGGTCCGATCCTCATATCTTTTGGGGATATGATACAATAAATCAAACAGATTATTAATCCCCAATCGGTTAAATAATTCATTACGTTTTTTTCCAATACCTTTAGCTTCTCCCACCTTTTGCCCCAAAAAACTTACGTATCTATTTTTTTCTGTAGATTTCTTTACATCAGGTATATTAAGGCTGTCTACAATTTGCTTGATTTCTTGGATTAAATCCCTTCTACCAGGATAAGATTGGTGTTGATATTGGTCTACTAATTCCTGCAGCCGCTGCAAAATATCCTCTTCTGCCGGGGACCAATCGCCATTTTCCTTTAACCATTCAATTTGCTTTTTCGAATAGGAAACAAAGCCGCCTAGAACACCGGCACCTGTAAAATTCATCTTTTCTTCACTAACCAACGCTTTTCGTAATTCTATAAAGGAGTGCATGCCTACTCACTTCCCTGTAATAAATTAAAAAATGTGCATATTATTGATAACTTAAATTATTCCAGAGATATTAAATAATAATATATGGGTTGTCCGCCGTTGAAAAGCTCTGTTTCTAGCTGCGAAAACCTATTTTCTATAATTCCTTTCAACTGCTCAGCCTCAATTTCATCAATCTCCTGACCATAGTAAAGTGTCAGCAGTTCCGATTCTTCATCAACTATTTTATCAAGCAGCTCTAATATTACTTGGTTAACAGATGAGCCAACAATTTCTATCTCTCCATCTTTTATTCCTAATATATCCCCTTGATTGATTTTAAAACCATTAAACGAAGTCTCTCTTACTGCATAAGTTACTTCCCCGGATATAATCAGGTCAACAGCCTCACCCATAGCTTGACAGTTTTCTTCAATGTCTGCTTCCGGGTTAAGTGCTAATAGTGCAGCTACCCCTTGTGGATAAGTCTTTGTCGGAATTACTTCTACCCGTTTGCCTGCTATCTTTTTTGCTTGTTGCGCTGCAAGTATTATATTGCTATTATTTGGGAGAACAATAACAATCTCTGATGGAACGCCATTTATTGCCTCTATTAAATCTTCTGTGCTAGGATTCATTGTTTGGCCACCCGAAACTACCTTATCAACTCCCAAATTAATTAGTAAATCTGATAAGCCTTCGCCTACTGCTACAGCTACTATTCCTAAATTCTTATTGTCTCTTTCATTTAACTCTTGCCCCAAGTAACCTCGGTGCTGTTCTTCCATGTTATCAATTTTAATATCATGAAGTGTTCCTAGTGCCACCGCCAATTGAAGAACCCCGCCAGGTTTATTTGTATGTATGTGAACTTTTAGCATTGCATCCGTGCCTACAGCCATCAAACTGTCGCCCAATGGCTCTAATGAACTGCGAAAAGTTGCGCCATCTAGTTGCTGACCTTTAATTATAAATTCTGTACAATACTTAAACTCTAAATCTGCATTAGATACTTCTACTTCCAATTTAGGTTGAGCATCAACTACTGGCTGTTGTATTTCCAATTTTAACATTTCTTCACCTTTTATGGCTTTGATACCGCCCTTAAAAATAACCAACAATCCTTGTCCACCAGCATCTACCACACCTGCTTCTTTTAATATCGGCAACTGTTCAGGTGTTTTAGCAAGAGCAGTTTCCCCATATTGCACTGCTTTCTCCATAACTCCCAAACTGTTGCTTCCTTCTTTTGCCGCCTTTTTAGCACCTTCGGCACAAGCTGTTGCAACAGTCAAAATAGTACCTTCAACAGGTCTCATAACAGCCTTATACGCCATATTTACAGCTTTTTGTAATGCAGCAGACAACTGGTCAGCTGTCACTTCAGTACCACTTAACCCCTGAGCAAAACCACGAAAAAGCTGCGACAAAATAACCCCTGAATTACCACGCGCACCCATTAATGAACCTTTTGCTACAATATCAGCGATTTTGCCCATGTCCGTTTCGTCCAATCTTAGTTCCTTAACCGCCGCTTGTAAAGTTAAAGACATATTGGTGCCGGTGTCACCGTCGGGGACTGGAAAAACATTTAGTGCATCCACGGCGGATCTGTTTTCCATCAAGTAATTATTTCCACCATGAAAAAATTTTACCAGTTGTTCTGCATTCATGTTGTCAACCCCTCGCCCAATCTATTCTTTAACTCGTACGCCTTGTACGTTTATGTTTACTCTTTCAACCGAAATACCTAGTGTTTTCTCTACCGTATATTGAACCTTGTTCATAATATTTTGAGCAACTTCCGATATTTTAGTCCCATAGCTAACTATAATAAATAGGTCTATTTCTACACCATTTTGAAAATTACTTACCTCTACCCCTTTATTTAAAGCCTCGCCACGCAGCAATTCTACAATACCATCCTTAATCTTTTGAGATGCCATACCAACTAAACCATAGCATTCTATTGCCGACAAACCGGCTACAGAAGCAATAACATCATTGCTTACAAAAATTTTTCCGTTAACGTTTTTAATTTCATGAGTATTAACCATGAAAAGCCTCCTCTCTCTACAAAGAGTCTTTGATATGGAACATATTACATAATTAAAAAATAGTCTTCAGTACTTTTCCAGCGATTTTTTCTAAATAACATCTTTATATTTAAGGATTATAACATTATATTTAGAAAAGTTCTATTACTGTAATGCTGTTCTTAAAGAAAAAAATTCATGGCAGGACTTGCCTAGAAAATTTCTTTTTGATAGAATATAAAAAGGTGTTTATATACAGCCTAAGGAGGTGCACTATTATGGCAAAATGTGAAGTATGTGGTAAGGGTGTTGTAGTAGGAAACAAAGTAAGTCACTCAAATATTAAAACCAAGCGCGAGTGGGTTCCTAACTTACAAAGAGTTAAAGCCATGGTTGACGGGTCCCCAAAAAGAATTCACGTATGTACTCGTTGTCTTCGCTCTGGAAAGGTAAAAAGAGCCGTCTAGAGACTGATTTTCAATCAGTCTCTTTTTTTACACAATAAAAGTAATCACATAAATGCAGCTAGGCTTCCACCAGGCTGTCGCAATTTCATGGGTCACTAACATAGCTAATCGATATTACACCTCCTCAGTTTAGTAACCGCATCCTTTACCTTAGCCGCTTTAAATATATAAGAGCCGGCCACCAACACACTCGCTCCTGCGCCAACTACACTGCGAGCCGTAACATCATTAATCCCCCCGTCAACTTCGATATCTATTTCTTTTTCAATGCCATTAATTAAATGACGTAATTTCTCTATTTTTGGAAGCACATTAGAGATAAACCTTTGCCCACCAAAGCCCGGGTTAACGCTCATCAATAAAACCATATCTACTTCTTCTAAAACATATTCCAACACACTCAGTGGAGTTGCCGGGTTTAGTGCCACCCCAGCCTTCACTCCATATTGTTTGATGTTTTGAATACTGCGATGCAAGTGAGTGCAGGCCTCAACATGTACTGTTATTATATCAGCACCAGCATCATAGAAATCCTTAATATATCTGTCCGGTTGATCAATCATTAAATGAACGTCGAAAATTAATGAAGAATATTTTCTAATTGCTTTTATAATGGGTGGGCCAAAAGTAATATTAGGTACAAACGATCCGTCCATAACATCCAAATGTAAATAATGAGCTCCGGCGGCCTCAATTTCGTTTATATCATCTTTTAAACTCGAGAAATCTGCTGATAATATTGACGGTGCTATTTTAAGCATCAGAAACTCCTTTCCAGGTCAATTACTTCCTCAAGAAATCGTAAATAATTTTGGTATCGATGGGCACTAATGCGTTTCTGCTGAACTGCTATCTTTACTGCACAATCAGGTTCTTTCCGATGCAAACAAGTATTAAAACGACATCTCTCTTCAACCAATTCCATTTCCGCAAAAAGGCTACTTAATTCTTCCCGAGTTATCTCCGGGAGATCAATTCGGCTAAATCCAGGGGTATCAGCAACCAGGCCTTGGTTTAGCTGCAATAATTCGGTATATCTTGTAGTATGCTTGCCTCTCCGAGATTTTATAGAGACATCACCTGTTTTTAGTTTTAACCCGGGATTTAATGCGTTTAAAATGCTGGATTTGCCAACTCCAGAAGGACCTGCAAATACAGAAATATGGTTTGGGAGAAAACTATATAGTTCTTCTATGCCTTGTCCGGTTTTTGCACTAAAACTAATCACAGAATAACCAATGTCTCGATAAATATTAATTAATTCCTCGGCTTCATCCATGGCTAGATCAATTTTATTAAAAATAATTACAGGTGTCACCAACGTTCGCTCCAGATAAACCACTAAGCGATCCAAGAAAACCAGGTCCGGTACTGGATCACATAAAGAAACCACAACAAGAGCTTGATCTACGTTTGCAATGGGAGGACGCAATAATTCAGTTTCACGGGGCAGCAGTTCTTCCACCACCCCTTGTTCATCATTAATTATGGATATTTTAACGTAATCGCCTGGCAATACCTTAGCCTTCTCTTTACGAAAGCGCCCCCGCAAAGAACATTCGACCAACTGACCCGTTTTTATGCTTACGTAATAAAAGCCACTATATGCTTTGAGGACTATCCCCTCTAACAAACACATTACCTCCTTAAGGTAACTTTTGCTCTTTTACAATTTCATCGTCCAAGTAAATCTGAACCTTGCCACTTTTGTAATATGGTATATATTCCTGTACATAAGACCCACTGAGATGGACATTATTATACTCGACATGAGTACCTTTAAGATCTACAACAGTTATCTTTACCCTGTGCTGTTCTCCATCATCAGGCACCGGAACCGTAACATGTGCTTGTTTAGGCTTAGGACCGGGGCCACTGCTTATTACTAAATTGACAGTATGTCCCTGTAAAATGCTGTCTCCCGTAGCAACGTCTTGACTAACTATTTGACCGGAGAAATATTCACTGCTTCGTTGAAAGGTAACCACTCCTAATTCTAAGCGAATTTCTAACAATTTTTGTTTGGCTTCTTCTAAAGTTAACCCTCTCAAATCAGGCATGGAAATATATTGAGGTTCAGGCCCCCTGCTGATTACTAATTCCACCTCCGTACCCTCAGGTTGTTTTGTCCCGGACGACGGCTTTTGACTAACCACCTGTCCCGTTTCAAAACTATCATTGTAGACCCGCTGAACCTCTGAGACAATCTTCAAACCTTTATTGGCGATAGTTATTCTAGCCTCTCGTTCTGTAGCGCCAACAACATCCGGCACGGTAACCATTGGTGGGCCCAAGCTTACCTTAAGTTCAATAGCACGACCCTTTTTCACTAGCTCGCCTGCTTCAGGTTTTTGGTCTATAACAGCATTTTCAGGGATGTCTTTGTCCGGTACCTTGGCACTGACTTCAGTGACTAGGCCCACTTTCGCTAACATTTGTTGAGCATCCACCAAGCTTCGTCCGGCAACATCAGGAACTTCTACTTCTGCTACATGCACATATGACTGTAATCCTAAGAAAGCTCCATAGCCTAATCCCGCCAATATTAACAGCAGCAGAATGTACCCCACGGGCTTCAATCTCCTCTTTTTGTTTTTTGCCGGTGTCTTTGTATCGTCCGGCGAAAACACCTGGGTAGGCTCATCGTCGGACCAGAGAATATTTTTAACCTTACGCAAGTCACTACGCATTTCTGCAGCATTGCTATAGCGTAAATCATAGTTCTTTTCCATAGCCCTAAAAACTATTTCCTCAAGCATCGGCGGAATTATATCCTTTCGAAGTTCGCGGGGCGGTACTGGCGTATCCTGAATATGCTTTAATGCAATGGTGATCGGTGTATCGCCACTATATGGCATTTCACCGGTCAGCATTTCATAAAGGACAACGCCCGCCGCATAGATATCAGTTCTCTCGTCAGCGGTTTCGCCTTTAGCTTGCTCGGGAGACAGGTAATGAACTGACCCAACTATACTACCGGTATAAGTTACTGTTGCCGAAGAAGCGGCACGGGCGATTCCGAAGTCGGTCACCTTCACTCTACCTGCCGACGTTAGCAAAATGTTTTGCGGCTTTATATCTCTATGAATAATATTATTCTCATGAGCATGTTCTAATGCATCACAGATTTGAATAGCAATATCTACAGTCTCTTCCAATTTCAGCGGTCCATGATCACGAATGTATTTTTTTAATGTTTGTCCTTCTACAAACTCTATTACCAAATAATGCAATCCGTCCTGCTGCCCTACGTCATAAATGCTTACTATATTCGGATGGGACAAACTGGCAACTGCCTGAGCTTCTCTCTTAAAACGGCGGACAAATTCATCATCACTTGCAAACTGTTCCCTGAGCACTTTAACAGTAACAATTCGGTTTAGCAGAGTATCTCTCCCCTTATAAACTACTGCCATTCCGCCTCCACCAATTTGTTCAATTATCTCGTAACGTCCTGCCAGTTCTTTACCAATCACTGGATTCACCTCTTACTATTGTATCAATCGGATTTTCTAACACCTTTTAATTATTTTGCATCAGCAATACGGTAACATTATCATGTCCGCCTTGGGTTAACGCATGATTAAGCAACTGCTCCAGCTTTGTCGGCATCTCAATATCTTTAACTAGCACATTGGATATTTCTTCTGAAGAGACATAACTACTCAAACCGTCAGTGCAAAACAACAGAATATCATTGGAGTGCAAGGGAAGAACAATACTATCTATTGATACTTCACTCTCTACCCCTAAAGCCCTAGTCAACATGTTTCGTTGTGGGTGATGCTCAGCTTCTTCAGGGGTGATGTTTCCGTTTCGCAACATCTCTCCTATAAAAGAGTGATCTTTTGTAAGTTGTTTAAGTATCTGATCTCTAAAAAGATAAATTCGGCTATCTCCTACATGTGCTAAATATGCAATATCTTTACGCACCCATACTGTAGATAACGTTGTACCCATGCCAGTACAGGCAATATCTTTCTTTGCACCCAAGTATATTTCCCTATTTGCTTGATTAATCGCCTCGACCAGCAAGGCACCCGGTTCGTTCATGGAAACAGAATTGCTAACATAGTTTGCAATTCTGCTTACCGCCATCTCACTGGCTACTTCTCCGGCAGCATGTCCCCCCATACCATCGGCAACAGCAAAAAGTTTTAACTCCGGTAAAATAATATAAGCATCTTCGTTATTTTGTCTAACCAATCCAGTATGGGAAATAGCTTTTACTAACATAGTCTCACTCCCAAACACTCCGAAATACACCTGTAATAAATTTCGCTTTAAACGACTTTTTTCCTTTATTTATTTTAAACTACGACTGCGAAGCTGGCCGCATGCCGCATCAATATCCGTCCCTTTTTCCTCACGAATATTAACATTAACCCCCATTACCTCAAGCACTTTCTTAAACCTATCTATTTCCTGAACTGAAGGGCGGATAAAACCGGCTTCCACAACCGGATTAATGGGAATTAAGTTCACATTGCAATTAACTGCTGCTAGTAACCTGCCTAAATGTTCCGCATCTTTCACGGAAGAGTTTATGTTCTTCATGAGCGCATATTCGAAAGTAACTCTTCGCCCAGTTTTTTCGACATAATATTTACATGCCTTTATCAATTCTTTCAAAGGGTACTTAGCATTTATGGGCATCAATTCTCCCCTTACAGAATCCGTAGCTCCATGGAGAGAAATTGCCAAGACAAGAGATAAACCTTCCTCTGCCAATTTCATAATCTGTGGCACCAACCCACAGGTAGATATTGTAATTCTTCTGCCGCCAATATCTAACCCGTCTTCATGATTCATTAAGCGAACTGCTTTCACCACATTGTCGAAATTAAGCAATGGTTCGCCCATTCCCATTAATACCACATTCCTTACCGCTATTTGTGAGATTGATTGTGCGGCCATTATTTGTCCGATTATTTCTCCGACTGTTAAATTCCGTTTCCATCCTGACAAGCCTGTGGCACAGAAAACACATCCCATTTTGCAGCCTACCTGGGATGAGATGCAAACTGTTGCCCTATCCCGTTGATGATTTCTGTTTTCGTAATTCATAAGAACAGTTTCTATGGTTTCTCCGTCTTCCAACTGTAACAGTAATTTAGTCGTATTATCTTGAGAGGCAACTTGCTTATTCTTAACTAAAATGTTACTTATGTAATAACTTTCTTTTAACGACATTCTAAATAATTTTGGTAAATTCGTCATTTGGTCTATATCAGATACAGCTTTGTAGAAAACCCAATGAAAGAGCTGCTGAGCCCGATATCTTGGTACACCAAGCTTGTCTGATATTATTCCCATTTCTTCCATATTAAGACTTCTTAGGTCCTGTACCACGTTAACAATCTCCTAGCCTTCTAATTTTAGCGACAAAAAAACCGTCTGCGCCATAATGCTGTGGCAACATCTGCAAATAACCATTCCGAGCGGTTTCGGCATCAGCATTGGTCAAAGCAAAAGGTATATAGGGTGTTATGTCTACAGCCCTAAAGTCCTTGAAATTAGTTAAAAACCTATTAATCATGTTTTCATTTTCGTCAGTTTCAATTGTGCATGTACTATAAACTAGCACACCGTCCTGTTTAAGACACCGAGAAGCATTGATTAAAATCTGCCACTGCAGTTCAACCATATTTAGGATATCGTCTGGGCTCTTACGCCATCTGGCATCGGCCCGCCGTGATAAAACTCCCAAACCGGAGCAAGGTACGTCAAGCAGCAAATAATCCACCTGGTTAGGAAATAATTCGCCTAATTTTCTAGCATCCAGCAACCTCTCTTCCACAATATGACAACCCAACCGTTCTTTATTAATCTCTACTAATTTGAGTTTATGTTGGTGTATATCACAGGCCAATACTTTCCCACTATCACCCATAATTTCAGCTAATTGGGTTGTTTTTCCGCCAGGGGCAGCGCACCCGTCAATCACAAAGCTGCCAGGCTCAGGACATAAAATCCTAGCTGGCAACATTGAAGACTCATCTTGCAAAATAAACTTACCGGTCTTAAATGCATCTAATTCATTAATAGGTTTTTGGGGCTTGATATACAGAGCTTCCGGCAACAATTTCCCATGTGTTACTGTTACATGCTCCATCTCCAATGTACTCTTCACCTGTGAAACTGTTGTTTTTAGAGTGTTAGTTCTAGCCGTTAAAGTTGCCGGTAGGTTATTATATTTGCACAGAGCTTCCGTATCGGCCGTACCGAACCGTTCTAACCATTTTTCTATAATCCATTGGGGGTGAGAATATGTTATTGACAAGTATTTTACTGGATCCGCTTCCTTATCCGGCCAGGATATCCGATTGTAATTACGCACAATATTTCTCAATACTCCATTAACAAAACCAGCTGCGCCTTTATTACTGATAGCTTTAGTCAAATCTACCATTTCATTACAGACTGCACGAGCAGGTACTTTGTCCATAAACAAAAGCTGATAGACTCCCAACATCAAGACTAAACGAATATTCTCATCAATCTTTTTCCATCGAATTGAAACGAATTGAGAGATTACCCATTTTAATGTCAATTTCATTCGGACACTACCATAAACCAATTCTGTAATAAAGGCGCGGTCTTGTTTTGTCACCGCGCCTTGCAATACTTTCTGAATTTCTAGATTAGCATAAGCTCCATGGTATTCGATACGGTCCAATACTTCCAAAGCAATCTGCCGAGCAGACCTTTTTATTACCATTAATAACCCTCTTTTCAACTACTGAATTTAATCATCGCGACCACCCAGCATTCCGGTAAGAATAAGTAGTCTCATTAAATTTAGTAAAGCCACCAATGCTGCCGCTAAGTATGTCAACGCCGCTGCATTTAGCACCTTCTTTACCGGTCCCACTTCGCTACGACCTATGAAGCCTTCCCTTTCTAGAACTGTCACAGCTCTATTGCTGGCATTAAATTCAACCGGTAGGGTAACTACTTGAAAAAGTACAGCAGCACTAAAAAGTAATACTCCAATTCTTGCTACTGCTAAACCAGATGAACCCATAAAAAGTCCTAATATTATCAGAGGAAAAGCCAAGGACGAACCAAATCGTGCAAAAGGCACCAGGTTTGCACGCAACTGTAATGGCAAATAACCTTGATCATGCTGCAAAGCATGGCCAGTTTCATGAGCCGCTACACCGATACTAGCCAATGAATTACTTTGATACACCTGTGGAGACAATCTCAATACCCTTTGACGAGGATCATAATGGTCAGACAGTTTTCCCGGAATTTGTTCAACTTTAACATCATGAAGCCCTGCGCGATTTAAAATTTCTCGGGCGACTTGGGCCCCCGTATAACCCTTTTCAGACCGCACCTTTAGGTATTTGTTAAATGTGCTTTTAACTTTTGCTTGGGCATAACCAGCTAAAATAATTCCTGGAATTAACAAAATAAAAGTCGGATCAAAAAAGAATGGTAGAAACATTAAAAACACCCCCCTTAAAATTCTGTTATATGTTCTGCCCCACGAAATGCGGGACTTTGTTTTTCAATAAAATGTTTTACCGCCGTTTCAACCTGGTCCAAATTAACCTTTGTGTTAAAGCACGGACCTTCAGGCCTAATGTTTAACACCCCTATAACCGGTAAAGGATTCACGTCCTGTACACCACTACTTAAATCCCGTTCGCAAGCAATCGCGACAATTGCCCTGGGTCTATATTCTTTGACGAAGCGGCGCGCCAGTGTCCCACCCGTCGCTACAACAAAGCGGATACCATACTTATCTTTAAGCTCATGCAAATCATGGACAGGACAACCGCCGCAACGTCTGCAGTTTTCTATGTCAATTGTTATTTTGTACTGACATTTAGTATCTTGTAAGCAATGAGGCGCCAATATCATCACTTGATCCGAGCGGACCTTAATATCTCTTGTGTCAACTAATTGGTTATTAACAGCTATGAACGAGCTCTCAATCACTTCCTTATCAATCCTCAGTATTTTACCGACTACTACCGCAACAGGGAAAAGAATATTGGCCGCAGTAGACATCATGTTTTGCAGTAACGGAAAGGACCTATGACTCCATAGGCTAACAACCAAAACTATTACGCCAATACTTGCCACAGCCAATGCCAATAAGACCAGACTGCCAATAACCGCTAGTACAACTCGATTTACTATATTAGTGGGATTAAAATATAAAAGCCATCCTCCAACTAATAAAACTCCTAACGCTAAGATGGTAATTGTTATAAGTGCTATAAAAACCCTTTTTCTGCTAGGCATGCTTTTCACCCCCAGATTTAAATTTCGTACCTGGGGATAATACGTAACCACGCAAAAAGTCTGCAGCAGACATTTTCTGTTTACCTTCCGGTTGCAACATAGTGACTAAAACACCTTTTTCATCACCAGCTGCCACAACAAAGCCTCTATTATTCGTCTCTACAATCGTGCCTGGACAGGAATTTCTAATGGTAAAAGGAAAAACTTGGGCTTGGTGTATTTTAATTCTTTTATTATCAAGTATAGTGTACGCACCAGGCCAAGGGTTCATGCCCCTTATTCTGTTAACTACATTATTGGCCTTCTGTTCCCAGTCTAAACATTCATCTTCTTTAGTGAGCATTGCTGCATATGTAGCTAAAGAGCTGACTTGTACCTTTGGAACTAAGTCCGGGAGACATTCTAAAGTTTTCACCAATAACTCTGCACCTATTTGAGCAAGATGGTCATGCAACTCTCCTGCAGTCATAGTATCGGAAATAGATACCTTTTCTTGGTTTAGCATTGGTCCCGTATCCATACCCTTGTCCAACTGCATAATAGTAACGCCACTTTCTGTTTCCCCATTTATGATAGCCCTATGGATTGGTGCCGCCCCCCGATATTTAGGCAGCACTGAAGCATGAACATTTATACAGCCGTATTTAGGTATGTTTAAAATCTCTTCAGGCAGTATTTTACCATATGCCACGACCACAATTACCTCAAATTCTAGCTCTGTTAATTGTGAAATAGATCCTGCCTCGAAACATTCCGGTTGAATTATGTTAAGGCCATGTTTCAATGCATAACTTTTGACCGGACTAGGCCTGATACTTTTCCCTCGTCCGCGCTTTCTATCCGGTTGTGTAACTACGCTAACTACTTCATGGCCCGCCTTCAAAAGTGCACCTAACGTAGGCACTGCAAAATCAGGGGTACCCATAAAAACTATTTTCAACGTTTTCACCTCTCACTTAACATACTCCGTTACTTTATCCGTAAATAGTATTCCCTCTAAATGGTCTATCTCATGCTGTAGTGCCCGGGCAAGTAATCCAGTAGCCTCGATCTCTATAATATCTCCTTCTCTATTGATACCGCGCACTTTTATTTTAGCATGTCTTGATACCAAACCTTGAACACTGGGAATACTTAAACATCCTTCTAGATCAGTCGCTTCACCCTCACCCGCAATGACTTCAGGGTTAATTAGCTCTATGATACCTTCACCAATATCCACAACTATAACCCTTTTACTTATTCCGATCTGCGGAGCAGCCAGACCTACCCCCTCTGCATCGTACAATGTATCTGCAAGATTATCTAGTAACTTTAGCACTGTATCATTAACCTTCTTTACCGGACGTGCCTTTTCCCTCAGTACACGATTGCCCTTTTTAACAATCTGATAGACAGCCATCACCAATCACTCCTCTAGTTTCTGCCTATATCTGTTTCGTACAACTGGCAGTAAGATTCAAAAATATCCTCCTATATTATACCAACAGGATTTACATCTATATTTATATATGTTTTTGCAAAAGTATATTGTTCAGTATAAACCTTCAGGGCGTCTCTGACAATATCCTTCAAAGCAGTCAATTCCGGACTCTTTACAATTAAGTGCCAGCGATACATATCTTTGATTTTTGAGACCGGTGCTGGCGCAGGCCCCAGTACATCGCCTGCAATAGAATTAATACCTTTCTTCAAACAGTGTGCTATTGCCTCCGCACTGCCAATGACCTTTTTCTGTTCTTTGCCAACTATAATAATTCTCAGCAAGTGACAAAATGGGGGATAGCCAAAATTTCTTCGTCTTATGATTTCTTGTTTATAAAAACCAACATAATCATGATCCTTTGCCTTTCTAACTGCTACGTTATCAGGGTCATAGGTTTGGACAATAACTCGACCGAGAAGTTCAGCTCTGCCGGCCCTGCCGGCTACTTGGGTCAAAAGTTGAAATGTTCTTTCCCAAGCTCTAAAATCTGGTAAATTCAAACCCGTATCTGCGGATACCACACCCACCAAGGTTACTTTAGGAAAATCCAATCCTTTGGCTACCATCTGAGTACCCACCAACACTTGACTTTTACCCTTCCTGAAATCTCCCAGCAATCGTTCAAGGGACCCCTGTGTTTTAGTAGTATCCACATCCACCCTAATTACAGACGGGTTAGAAAGCCGTTCTTTCAATTCCTGCTCAACTTGCTGAGTTCCGCACCCTACACCGCCTAAGCTGTTGGTACCACAACGCGGGCATTTGTTGACAGCCGGCTGCTTATGGCCACAGTAATGGCACATTAACTTATTCAAAGAGCTATGATAAGTTAAAGAAATGTCGCAATGAGGACACCTTACGGAATAGCCGCATTTAGAGCAAATGAAGAAACTTGAATAGCCTCGTCTATTCAGAAACACTATAGCCTGCTCTCCTTGATTAATACACTTTTCCAAAGACTGGTATAAAGCATTACTGAAGATACTTTTATTTCCTTGTCTTCTTTCCTCCCTCATATCTACAACTGCAACCGGAGGCAATGGCTTTTGACTAACTCGGCTTTTCATAGTTAATAATTTATAGTGTCCCTCTCTAGCTTTTTTATAACTTTCCAGAGATGGCGTTGCGCTACTCACTAAAAAAACAGCATTATGTTGTTTGCTACGAAATTCAGCAACTTCCTTGGCATGGTATTTTGGCGTTCGATCTTGCTTATAACTAGTCTCATGTTCCTCGTCTATAATAATAATTCCAATATTTTTTAATGGTGCAAACACGGCCGATCTTGCACCAAGCACCACATTAGCAAAACCTTTTTGAATTCTCATCCATTGCTCTATCTTTTTGCGTTGGGTTAAGCCACTATGGAGTACAGCAACTTGATCTCCAAATTTGCTGACAAACTGGTCTGTCATTTGGGGGGTTAACGCAATTTCTGGTACAAGAACTAACGCTTGGCCGCCATGTTGGAGAGTACGATCCACCGCCTGTAAAAAAACCTCGGTTTTACCGCTGCCGGTTACACCATGCAGCAAATATGTTTGGAACTGTTCTTTAGAAAGTGCAGAATATATGGTGCTGCATACTTCCTGCTGTTCATGGGTCAACTTAAACGTTTTCACATTTCCTGTTGGTTTTTGACGGTTAGTGTTATTATACGTACCATGAACTTCTTTATTAACCACCACCAACTCTTTATTTATTAAACTGTTCAAAGAACTTCTGGAAGTATTTGTATCTTTTAAAATCTTGGAGATAGTTACTTTCTTTTCCTCCAACAATGTTTCTAAAAGAAGCGCCTGTTTTGGGGCTTTAATTCTAATTTCTACTATTTCTTTGATCGCTTGTTGTTTCATATTATCTGGAATTTCAACAACCGATTCCCGACCAATTCCCGATAGGCTATAGTCAATAATTTGTTCAATCAGCCCAAATTCCTGTAACTCTTGAATAACCTTAGCCAAACTTTCTTTAGATAAAATATTCTCTAAAGAATCTACCGGCACCTGCCCTTTATCCATTAAACGAGATAATAGTTTAGCTGCGTCAGGGTTTAAAAATATAAAACTATTCATTAACTGAGACGCTTCGTCTAAATCCGCTTTTAATTTTATAACATTCTTTCGTTCATACTTTGCACCTGCAGGAAGCATGGCTTCTAAAGCCCCCACAAAAGGACACATATACTGTCTGGCCATCCAATGAGCGAGTTGAATCTCTTTCGAAGTAAATAACTGTTCCTCATCCAGCAATCTATCTATGCTTTTAACATCTGTCATGCTAACCTGTTCCTTGACATCCACAACGTATCCTTGATAATAGTTTGACCCAAAAGGCACTAACACCCTTAGACCAACCTTTATTTTATCCTGATATTTCTTTGGAATAGCATAGTAAAATGTCTTGTCAAGACGTCTAGTCTTTATGTCTACATAAACTTCTGCGTATTTATTCAAGATATTCCTCCTTAAACGCTTGATCCATTAAATTATAACAAAAAAAAATAGTCCGAGAAAGATATTGTTTATTTTTGCTAAAATCTAGGAAGGAAAATATTTTCATCAACTTAGCGGAATGGTATTATCCCTTTTAGTTAATTATATCAAATAGGAGAGCCAATGGGAGTGATTGAAATGGCATGTGGGAAAAACTTAGTCTGTAATAATTGCGGAAATGATGACTGTAGTAAATTTGAGCCTATCGGACGTAGCGACCAAGCTGAATATCAATGTACTGAGTGTGGCACCAAAATAACTGACTGTAAATAAGAAATAAACGCTCTCCAAACAAAAATAAAGGCTTCAGTATGAAGCCTTTATTTTTAATGACGATTCATTTTAAAAGAACTTACCTTATCTAGAATCTCTTTTGATAAGTTATCTAATTGTTCCGCAAGTCTAGCTACTTCCTGGGAAGATGCTGCTTGTTTTTGCATGGAAGCAGCCCCCTGCTGAGAAGCAGCCGCTGTTTCTTCCGAAATAGCAGCGATTTCACCAACTTTTTCGGTCTCTTCTTGGATATTCTGCGCCAATGTTTCTAGTTGGCTTACAATCCGTTGAACAGAACTATTAGTTTGATCAGCACTCTCACTCACTTTAGCAAAAGCATTACCAGATGCAGATACGGTATCAACACTTTTCTTTACTTCATTTTGACTTTTCTCAACCTGAAAACGAACGGAATCAGCTTTTTCTTGTACGGTTACAATCAAATTACTTATTTCTTCGGTTGAACGCATTGAATTATCCGCCAATTTTCTAATTTCTTCTGAGACAACCGCGAATCCTTTGCCAGATTCACCTGCTCGCGCCGCTTCAATAGCAGCGTTAAGAGCGAGCAATCGTGTCTGACCAGCAATTTCTTCTATTACTTCCGTAACTTGAGAAATTGAATGGGCAGCAGTTGCCATCTCTACCACACTTTCAGCCATAGTAGCAATTTCCATACCTAAACTTTGCATATTTTGGTTAGCAGCAAGTACTGTCTCGCTGCCTTGGAGCCCAACACCGGCAGTTTCCTTTGCTTGAGCAGATATACTCTCTGCTTCTTCCTTTAACAAAGTTACTGTATCGTTTACCAAATGAAAACTTTTATTGAGGTTTTCCAAATTATGTGCTTGATTCTCAGCCCCTGCAGCAATTTGCTGTACTGCCTCAGCAACCTCATCGCTAGTATTTCCGGATTCATAAGCCGAGACTTTTAAGTCTTTACTATAAGATGCCAATTCTTCTCCGCCATCTTTAATCTTTTGTATGATGCCAGCTAATTTTTCCAACCATTGATTAAAGAAATAAGCTACTTTTCCAGATTCATCAGTCGCAACGACGGGTAAGCGAACAGTTAAATCTGCTCCGCTCTCTACACCTCTTTTCAACTCTTCCAGCATTGCACCAAAAGCCGCAGTCATGGTTCTTAGTATGCTGGCGATATATGCTATTGAAGATATTAAAAGAATAACAAACAAAGCAACTAGTGATGTAGTAGCCTGCGAAACATCCAAGCCTGCTACTCCATACTGTTCTGATAAACGCAATATCCAGACGAAATAGAGAACAGTCATAGATACCAATATGCTAATTACTAATCCTATCAAACCTGAGCCAATTCGAATAGCAAAAGGAAAATGGCGCCCATTTCCTTGAAAGCTCCGTTCCCCAAGATGTCGCTCAATTTCATTTATTGACAGCACATAAAAAGGTAAAGAGATACAAAAAGTTTCAGTTAATGCAAAAACTATGGCCATTACTTGAATGAGGGCACCTTGCTGTCCAAAAAATTTGATACTTATCAGACTGCCCACTAATGCATACAAGATGATACCAGCTAGAAATTGAATGGGAAATAGAATCGTTATTCGCTGTGCTTCCTTAATTTTTCCTTGAGTTTGATCCAATACTTTAGGGATAACCTGCTTATTCAGCCATAATAGGGCGGCGATAATGCTTATTCCCATGTATGCCAAAGTAAGCGGTGCCCGCATAATCTCTAAAACAACTGTTAGAGTAACAAAACGAGTTAATAGCATCATCAAGGCCCAAACAGCAGGCGACACTAACGATATGAATATTATATACAGATTCAAGCGCAGTCGCATTTAAACACCCCACCGACATATTATTTATTTGTGTTATAAATTCTCACTTTTGTCGCAATTTCCTCTTTTATTAAGGAAATTGCGACCATTAATTTATTCTAAGTTAATACAACTTGGCTTGACTTATGTCTTCTTTACCCATAATTTCATACTATAAAAAAGCACCCTAGTACTGTCTTTGGGTGCCTTAAGGTGACATATCAATCCTCTTCAATTACCTCAGTTGTCTTCGGTTTAGGTTTGACAAATCGTGCAATTAAAACACTTATCTCAAACAATAGCATCATCGGACCAGCTAATAAAACTTGAGATACCACATCAGGAGGTGTTAAAACCGCACCAATGACGAAAAAGATCAACACAGCAAACTTTCGATTCTTGGACAACCAGCGGTGATTTACAATCCCGAACCTAGCAAGAAAAAATACTACCATGGGTAGTTCAAAGACTATCCCAAATGGTATTAAAAAGCTTATAAGGAATGATACATAAGGCCCAACAGATAACATGGGTTCTAAATCTCCGCTAACCACTACCAGTAAAAATCGGGCAGCAAATTCAAAAACTACTAGATATGCAAAGGACACACCCATTGCAAACAAAATAATTGAAAGCGGTAAAACAAGTAATACTAATCGTCGTTCTTTTGGAAACAACGCAGGGGCGAGAAATCTCCATATCTGAAACATAATTATAGGCATAGCCACTATAACACCGGCTAATACAGCAATTTTAATTTTGGTAATGAAGGCTTCTGCCATACCAATATACACGAGTTTGACATCTAGACTTTTTAAAGGATCAGTAATTAAATTGTAAAGCTGGTTACCAAACACAAAATAAGTAACTGCGGAACAGAGTACGATTGCAATTATACTTATAGTAAATACCTTTCTCAAATCAGTTAAATGTTCAGATAGAGAAAGGTTGACATTATCCTTCATGTCCCTATCACCTTTCTATCAGTAGCTACTTGTTGTCGTCTTTATCCTTAGTATTCTTCGGTTTATCCTCTTGAGCGGTCGCTTGGGATTTGGGTTCATCGTCATCAAATTCTATCGCTTTCTGAAGATCACTGGTGGCTTTTTTAAATTCTTTTAGTCCACTCCCGATAGCTTTACCAACCTCCGGCAATTTTTTGGGTCCAAAAATAACAAGTGCCAACACCAGAATTATGATCAATTCCGGAAAACCGATATTAAACATGTCCTCGTCCTCCCAATTTACTATTCTTGTTTAGTTTCTTCTTCCTTAGGCTTTTCAACCGCAGTTTTAAATTCACGGATACTCTGTCCCAATGCCTTACCTACTCCTGATAATTTACCGGCACCGAAAACGACTAACGCCAAGACAAGTACTATTAGCAACTCAGGTAAACCAATTCCTCCGAGCATAATTAAATACCTCCCAAAATCAAGTTTTTACTTTCTACTTTTACAAATCATTTACATTCTATATTTATATAATACTATATCGCTAGGTGCTTTCGTCAAGAACTATTTGACTACTCAAAGATCAATTCGTTTCCGATTACTTTCAAAAATAACTTCTTCTCTCTCCTTCCGTATCTTAGGCATGGGATAGATTTCACAAAATAAGGCTTAATGCCTCTTCAATTGAATATCCTTTCCTGATATAATAATAAACAACCTGATGGTAATGGCTACTCTACATATTTCTCAAATATAGTCTTTGTCCTGTCTGTAAATAATTATATCGGTATAAGTAGAGGTTATAGCCTGTCTTTATTTAATGAAAGGAGATCTATATCATGAATCTCTCTCAGTTTGAACTTTTATGTGAAGTAGCTCGAGTGAAAAGTTTTTCCAAAGCGGCTAAGCTTCATCACTTAAGCCAACCTGCAGTAAGTTCACAAATACAATCAATAGAAGATTTCTATGGGACAAGGCTGTTTGAACGAAGCACAAGCGGCGTTACTCTCACTTCAACCGGTCAGCTTGTTTACCAATTCGCTAAAGAAATTCTCAAACAACATGATGAATTAGAAAAATCCATTGATCATTTGTTGAATGAAACAAATCAGAAACTAGTGATTGGCGCCAGTTCAGCAATTGGCAACTATGCAATTCCTTGCAGTATTTGGACATTTAAAGAAAAATATCCTAATACTCAAGTAAAATTAGAAATAAGAAATACTGAAAATATCCTCTCCCTGCTAGAAGAAAATACAATCCATCTGGCTATGCTGGAAGATCCTTTGCCTGAACAATACTATAAACATAAGTTTGTTGAAAAAACTGTCTTACATGACGAATTAGTAATAATAGCCCCTCCAAAGCCTCCCTGGATAAATATGCGCTTTATTACACTAGAAGAATTAAAAAAAGCTCCATTAATAATTCGCGAAGAAGGGTCAGGAGTTCGCTGTATGTTTGAAAACGTTATCTCCTCTCACAGCCTCAGCTTATCCGACTTTAACATTGAAACAGAAATGGGTAGTTTAGAGGCGATTAAATCAACGGTTGAAGCTGGCTTAGGCCTCTCAATCTGCAGTAACCTGGCAATTAGGAAAGAAGTTAGATCCGGTTCCATTCACCCACTAAAAATTAAAGATATAGAATTAAAGGTAGATTATTTATTAGTATACAAAGATGAAAAACAATTAAACGCTACTGCTAGAAGATTTGTACGTTTTATAGCGGGCCCCGGAAGTGATCCTTTTTGCTAAATGCTATGAGGACGCCAGTTGCACTTATTAACCTTCTAAGGTAATCTTTTCTTTAAAACATAGTACCTAACAAATAAGGTTCCCAAACTAGCACCAATAAATAAGAAAACACCGAACACCCAACCATGCAATGACTGGGAGGCTATCCCACCTATTAGTGCACCAATATTGCAGCCAAAAGCCAACCTGGCGCCATAGCCCATCATAATTCCGCCGGCGATTGCCGATATTAGCTGCGACCTAGTCTTAAGGCGTTTAATGCGAAAATGAGAGGACAAAAGAACGGCCAACATAACTCCGAACACCAATCCCATGTTAAGAATATTAGCCTGGTTAAAAAATATATGGGAAGATAGTATATCACTATTAATTTCTCTAAAGTAAGCCCAACTTTCAGGGTGGCCACCTAGACCTTCCCAAAGGTCAAATCCCCATTTTGCAATTCCTGAAGTAACTCCCCATGGTTTCTTAAATATTACAAATAGCAATACATTTAACAAACCTAAAATTAAGGCCCCTGCCCAGTAAGGCCATGGGCCAATCAGAACATGCTTATTAATGGTTTTTCCTTGTCCCTGTTTCAATTATGTCACCCTGCCTCTAGAAGATATATTTATTCCTTTTTGATGGTGATTTCCCAAATGCCGTTCTCCAAATCATCGATTTCAAATTTAAAGCCACAGCTCTCACACCAGTTAAAAATGTTTCTGGCGGCTTGATTACTGTCAGTTTCGACGATTAAAACATCTATGTTTTTTAATTTTGCCAGTACCCCCTGAGTCATTAATAAAGGTATGGGACAAACTTCGCCAAGCACATCTAACCGTTCTTTAGCCATAGCTGCACCTCATTTCCTTCTTTCTAATAAAAAAGTGCCACCAAAAACACCAACTAATATAATTACAGTCAATAACCAGCTCACACGCCAACCAAAAATATTAGGCAGAAATACTGGTTCCCAGCTTAGATATGAAACTTCCCACCATGGATAGTGATAAGCCCCTAGGAGGGATCCGATAACAACTCCACTCAACACAAACCAAAAAAGCAGAAACCCCTCGCTCAACTTTTGAAGCGTGCCGCAAACACAAGCGCCAGCAAGGACCATGCCCATGCCAAAAAGTATGCCGCCAATTGCTGTATGAAGCCCAACAGGAAAAATATATCCTGGAATAGACCCATTAGATATATTTGAATACAATTGAACAATATTAAAACCTAAAAATGATACTAATAATAAAATTAGAGAAGTACGAAACATGCGAAAATTTCTAAATATCACAATATCCGAGAAAGCTGTTGAAAAGCAAATTCCTGATCGATAAAAAACAAAACCAATCGCTATTCCAAATACCCACAACAAAGGAAGGTTCTTTTGATAAAAATATGCACCCAAAGCAACCCCACTAATTATTAATAAAATTAAAATAATACTTAGTATTTGTGAACTTTTTCTCATACCACATTACTCCAAACCTTTTCTAATTATTTCGTATTTAGTTGTCTATGTTCCTGCATTAATACGAAAAAATATTAAGCAAAACTTACCATAAAATAAAATAAAGAGAATTGACGGATTAATTAATCCGTCAATTCTCTTTATTCAGCATTTTTTCGTATTCCGATAGCAAAGTTGTAAGTTGTTTGCTTTTTTCTGCGAATTCATTTTTGGCAAAATGCAGAGATTCCTCTGCCAACAATTCCACCTCTGCCCTTAAAGAGGTAATTAGTTTAAGAATAATCTCTACCCGCTGTTTATACAACAGTATCACCTCCATCGCTAGATATCCAACTTAGGTATTGGCTATAAAACTGCTGACAAGTTAACATTATTCAAGTATTTCTAAAGTGCAACTCTTTAATGCTTTAATAGAGTAGCAGCAGTCCCCTAAATAACTGAAATGTTACATATACTTCCAAATTCAACTTTTTCATACCAAATCCCTTTAGAAAAGTTTCGACATTATTTGACAAATAATAAAACCTTCCTAAAAAAATAAAACCCAAGAAAAATAGGTTTTATTTAACCGAATGCCATTTCTTTCGCACATAACCCTCTCTACATTGAAAGCTGCAAAAGTAGTGTGCAGTCCCGTCAAGATTTTGTTTAACCGCGGAATCAGTGATGGCCTTACCGCAGTTGCCACAAACTGAACTGTTTTGTAGTTTCTCCGTTTTTCCTTGTCTTGGCCTTCTCATTGATTGTATGACCCGAAGAAGAATTGACCATATTACAAAAAATAAAATAAAATCTAAAAAATGTTCCATTATAACTTACACCTACCTACCTTTATCAAATCCGCGCTTGCCAATTGTTGACGATATTCTCTGGTACATAAACACTGCCATCATGCACTTCGTAAGGCAGTTCTTCTGGAGGATATTTGACGCATCCGCCTGAAACACCCTTTAAATCATTCAGCAACCACCTTGTGCCGCAGGTCTCGCATACTAACTCCACCCCTTCAATGTGGAAACGTTCCGATCGACATGGTTCACACATAGCCATTGAAACCCTCAAACGCCCCGCAGGGGTAACAAATGCGGTAATGCCTTTTCTTTCCCCGCCATTTTTGTATTCCGTAAAGATAATGTTACTTTCTTTTATCTTATCTAAAGATAAAACAATTTGCCCGTTTTGAATAATATTTTCGATATCTGTCATACTGATCGATTTACCTTTATAATTAGGTGTGTTCCCTACATTATAATTTCCGCCTTCATATCGTTCGGGCAAGGCAGCAGTATCACGTGTCAGATAGACAAACCAAGATACCCCAACCACAGCTATCAAAGCAAAAACTGCAATCACTACCCTATTGGGACCCCGGTATCTTTGTTTCCCACCGATAAACTCTTCTCTTTTTTGTTTTCGTTTAGACAATAGAATGCCTCCTAATTAACCCCAAAACAGGCTAAATGATTTTATTATATATGATCGAAATAGCTGCTTAATGTTCAATTGCAGTCTCACTTTATCCAATAGCTAACCGCCACAAATAACCCAATAAGTGGCGCTAAGCTCCTGGATATGCTTAACTAAACATCAGATGGAAACAAAATCCCACCTGATGTAAGTTTTCGCTTTATCTTTCTTCCCCTGAATATTTATTATAAAACACCCACTTGACAAGGGCAAGAAAAATTAATCAACTTCCACCTAAGATTTCGGTAATAGGTGTCCCAGAGATAAACAAAGCTTGAATAAATCATTAGCATGAGTTCATCAAAAAAGCGGCATACCTAATTACTAGTGTATGCCGTCAAATGTTACCGTAACTGTTGCCAATCTTCTTTGGTATCGATGTCTTTCACTACTGAACTGTTATTTACGGGTACCGCCAAGGCCTCTGCACTTTCCTCTTCAAGTATTAGACGACCGCCCCTATCGCCTTCAATTTTTATTAAACGTGAAAACAGCGTTCTATGAAAAATAGTTGGATTACCCCTCTTATTATTGTAAGTTGGATAAACGACGGGCGCCTGGTTTATTTTAAAGGCTGTAAGCAGCGATGCCAGTATTTCCGGTCGGATTAATGGCTGATCTCCCAACACAAACATCGCCCCAAAGTAACCATTATTTACCTCCGCTAGTCCTTTCTTAACGCTGGTTGATTGACCGGACCTATAAGCCTCATTATAAGTTATCTTATTTGTAAGGTCACTCAAATGATCGGTCAATCGTTTATATTGATGGCCCACCACCACTAACAAATCGTTTCCGAAAACCTTAACTGTCGTTTCTACCACTTGTCTAACAACAGTTGTGTTCCGCCACGGCAGCAACAATTTATTTTCGCTGCCCATCCTAGCTGACATACCTGCAGCAAGAACAATTGCTATTACCGGAACTTTTATACCATTATCTATTCTTTCTATTTCAATACTAGGTAATAATCTGCCAATTAGTGCATTGTCATAATAATCCCCAATCAAGCACTCTACCAACCGCAAGTATTGACTATGATTAGCCGGTTCCACCTGATTAAGAAATATGACTTTTCGGGCACCTGGGGCTTGTTTGATAATTGATTTCGCCATTTCCTCGCAAACTCTTGCGATCATCCATGGTGCAATTATAGCATTAGTACTGACACCAATGGTTTGAGACAGCAGTTCGGCGCGGTGAACATAAGTATTATCCAATGCTTTGCCCGCCACACTCATTCCTACTAAAGCAACTACCAGTGAAGAATCGCCAGGAATTACGGGCTCATAATCTGCATATCCCTTTAAAGCTTTGTGCGCAGCTCCATCAGCCTCTATAAGAATGTAGTCAAAATGCTCCTTCAGATTATTTAGCCAGCTTTTGGGAATACCGTGCAGCTTATTTCCTTCGGTTTTTCTACCCAGCACGATTATTGCACTGTCCATTCCATCTATCTTAGCAAGCGCTTCTTCCAAATTCTCTGCAACAATAGTCATGTATTCAGTTGGGTACTCTATCTTAGTTGTGGTTGTTATTAGCACCTTTTTTTTTTGAGCCAGTTCTTTTGCCAAAAGAAACATTGTGGTAGTTTTACCACCCCCGCCCATAAACGAAATTATTTCTTTGGGCTTAATATTTAAAGCAGCCGTTAGATTTTGCAACTACAGTCCTCCTTTTTTCAATCAAAAATAAAGTACCTTATCTCAAAAATTACTTACTACAAATTTATCTATTTTTATATTGTATCCTTATCTTATTATTTTACATTTTTTGTTAATACTTTTATTATCCGGTAATACTATAATTTAAAAAAGGGGGTAATATCCATGTCAAGCCTAATTTATAAGTGGGAACTGTTAGGCATATTTATAATATTTTTTTTAGGAGCAATTATTCACGAAGCTTACCGGTTATCAGGATATAATAACATTGTAGCCCTATTTGCTCCAGTTAATGAAAGCGTTTGGGAACATCTAAAAATGGCAGTTACAGCCATATTATTATTTAGCCTAATTGAAAGCTTCTTTATACCTGAAGTCAACAACTTCATATTAGCCAAAACCTGTAGTATCTATTTAGTACCAATTTTAATTACAGGAATGCACTATTTTTATAAGCAATTAATAGGTAGTCATAACCTGACACTTGATTTATTGGTATTTCTAATAGCAATAGCTGCCGGCCAACTTGTCAGTTATGGTTTGTTAATTTCTTCAAAACATTATACTAAGTTAACAACACTTGCCTTGGCGGCAGATTTTATAATAGTTCTTCTATTCGTTTATGCTACCTTTAATCCTCCTAAAATTCCAATATTTAAAGACGGCCCAACAGGCTTGTACGGAATGCCCCTAAAGAAATAGCCCCTAATCAACATCAAGGGACTTGTTTTAACCTCTTTATATATTCCTTACCTTCGTCTGTTAATAAATACTGATCCACATCAATTTCGTGGATATATTTTTTATCCAGTAATAATTCGTTGAATTCTGCAAGACTAGCGGGATTTTTACTGGAAACATTAAGTGCCGAGTGAGCCGTTCGTCGATCCATTGGAGAAACCCTCTCACCTTTTTCCCGAAAATGCAACAAGAGCAAAAGGTGAATCTGCGTTTCCGTCACCTAAATCACCCCCTACCACTATCCTTATTCAACAGTATACGATTTAATTCAAAATAGAAATTAGTGTATTGATTAATTTACTAATAGTATTTAAGTTGGTAATATTATTAGTAAGCATTACTTAAGAGGGGTTGTTCGAATGAGCTTATTTCAGGATTCACTTAAAAATCAAAATACAATGACGGTCGCCTGGGAATTGGTACCCGGCAAAGGGGCCCGGGAAAAAAGTCAGGATCGCGTGCTGACTTCCGCAGAGAAAGCTGCCAAGGATAACAAGATTCATGCAGTCACAATAACTGATAATCCCGGTGGAAACCCAGCAATTCTTGCTGATTACTTAGGTACGGAAATCCTTAAACTTGGCATTGAACCAATTGTTCATTTCAGCTGCAAAGATAAAAACAAACATCAGATGGAAAGTCAACTTTATGCTTTGGACAGGTCTGAAATTAATAATCTATTAGTTTTAACCGGTGATTACCCCGAAATTCAAGATGACGAACGACGTCCAAAACCCGTTTTTGATATGGACTCCATCCATACCTTAGAATACATTTCAAAAATGAATAAAGGTCTTGAAATAAAGGGAAGACAAGGGCCTGTTAAGTTTCAGCCGACCAGCTTTTTTGCCGGAGCTGCTGTAACTCCTTTCAAGGCTACTGAGGCTGAACAAGTTACTCAATATTATAAATTAGAAAAAAAGATTGCCGCCGGTGCCCAATTTATTGTTACCCAACTTGGTTATGATGTACGGAAATTCCATGAGGTCCTTCAATATTTTAGAATAAACAATTTTGACGTTCCGCTGATTGCCAGCCTTTATATTCTAACCTTTGGAGCAGCCAAAGTGATGAACCAAAACCAGATTCCAGGTTGTGTAGTGACCGATAAATTGCTCAGACAAATCGAGACCGAGAAAAGTGAACCGGATAAAGGCACAGAGAAGAGACTTTTGCGAACAGCTAAGCTATATGCAATTTTAAAAGGTATGGGGTATAGTGGCGTGCACATCGGCGGCCACAATGTAGCGTATGAGCAGGTGAAGTATATAATTGACAAGGGTGAAGAACTGAGTGTAAATTGGATGGAGTTTGTGTCTGAGTTCAATTACCCTATTCCTAGGGGGTTTTATTACTTTGAAAAAGACAAAAATACCGGTTTGAACACCGATAAGCCGGTTAAAAGAGATAAACTGCCTCTAGATGCGCCTGTTGGCGGCACATACCGAATGTCCAGACTAATGCATAGTTTAATTTTTTTACCCGATAAACCTCTTTATAAAGTGATGCAATCCCTGTCAAAGAAATTTGATGGTTCTAGTTTGGAAAAGCCCTTTCACAAGCTGGAGCTTCTTCTTAAAGTGGGACTCTATGATTGTAAAGACTGCGGCGATTGCGCACTTCCCGATTTAGGGTATGTCTGCCCCATGTCACAGTGTCCAAAAAACCAACGAAACGGCCCCTGCGGCGGCAGTTATAACGGCTTTTGTGAGGTTAATCCCGATAAACGCTGCATCTACGTAAGGTCATATTCCAGATTGAAGAAATTTGGTGAAGAAGAACAATTACGCGGCTCGCATATCCCGGCATGCAATTGGGACTTATACCAAACTTCCGGTTGGAAAAACTTCTACCTGGGAAGGGATCATTCTGCTGTTTCTGCTGCTGAAATTAAAGAGAAGAAAAACTTGGTTTAAGCTAGGGCTGCGCCTAATTTGAACGTTTGTCTAACAGATTCGTGAAATACCGCACGATAGCTTTCAATATTGAGTAAAAGAAGAACAGAACAATAAATCCCTTCAAACCGGCTACAGCATCTGCAAATTCCATGATGCCGCCGCCAGTAATCCTCTGTTCAATTTCCAGAGCAAAAACTATTACTATTAAGAGAGTGAAAGTATAGGCAAAAGATACAATTGATATGCTTAACTTCGATAAGTGGCGAAATATCTGGTCGGTTAAGATAAATATTACTATCCCAAGTAACCCTATCAGCCAAAAATGTAAATCCTTGTCCGTTAAATTTAGCCCGAGTATATGCACCGCTTGCCCTATAAATTCATGTAATAAATTAATAATTAACGCTATAGCTTTTAAAACCGTTTCCATTATGACAACCCCATTAAGTTATTTGTTAGTAGTTTACTATTTTAATGATCATTGGTCAATAATGGAATTCTATTGATTAATCAAAGGGTCTTATAATATACCCTTAGTTATCAAATCCCTTGCCGCATCCAGCACAATTTCCGCATGCCCTTTAGTATAACCGTTTCCAATCAATAGCTGCACATCCTTACCAACTCCTTCTGCCCCAAGCGCTGCAGCAGTAAAACTGGTAGCCATACTGAAAAAATAAACAATACCTCCATTCTTGGTTGCCAAAATTGAAGCCATTTCTGTCCCGGGAACATTTACACAATTTATCGTAATATCTGCTAACCCGCCCTTTGTTACAGACTTTACCTTGTCTAAGATTTCAATTCCATTGGTAGCATCACCTTGTAATACTATATCCGCTAAGCCGCTTGCTCCAATACGCTCACATCCATTATCACTATGAGAAAGTCCAATAACTGTACCGGTGATTCCTGCTCGTTTTTGAGATTCATATAGACACAATAAACCGGACTTACCACCGCCACCAACGACTAAGACTGTATCACCCGGTTTTACCAGTTTAGCAGTCTGAGCCGGAGCCCCAGCAACGTCTAACATGGCCAATGCAAAATCCTCAGGCAAATCCGCTGGCAGTTTTGCATAAATTCCACTGGCAAATATTATCGCCTGCCCGGAAATTGTTACCTGATCCTTCTCTACATTTACATGATGCACCTTATCTACTCTTAAGGGAGTTAATGATAGGGATACCAACGTAGCTATTTTATCCCCAGGCTGTATATCGCCCGGGAAAGCACTTCCCTTCTCCATTACTGTACCTGTTAGCATCCCTCCCGACCCGGTAACGGGATTATGTTGTTTCCCTCTATCAGCAACTGTTTCTAAGATTATTTCAGCTATTCTTTCCTTTGTGCCTCCGGCCTGCTCCTCCATCTGGCGAAAACTTGCCGCATCAATATTTAAAACGGATACATCCACCAATACTTCATTGTCAAACGGTTCCATATTGTTGTCTATTTTCCAAGCAGCTTGCGGCAATACGCCAATCGGTGCAATTACCCGATGGGTACCATAAGGACATCCGATTTTCATTTTTAGTCACCTCCAAAAAATTAATAAATTCACTACTTTAAACAGGTCCTAAGCCTTTCACTAAATCATAAATAGGCACTTCGGGAATAGCTTGGCGAATTATCTTATGAAACTCCAAGGAATTGAAATCCTGACCTTCGGAAGAAGTGGGGTTAATAGTTATTGCTAAAAGATTTACAGGCCTAATTATTTGTAACTTTCCACCTGATGCAAAGAGCTTGGTAATTGTAGAAGCGTCCACAAAAAGCCGTGTCACGTCTTTTACCACAATGGTTAAATTGCTAATATTAATGCCTGACAAAAGGATACTTTTTAATGTGTTATTCAGTAACGAACCACTAAATATAATTGCCGATGCGTCATTTAATTTACGCCAAAAACTATCACCCGTATTTATTGTCACATGGTTGGGAAAAACTTTTGGTTCTCCGTTATTAATTACAACTACGTGTCCCGGCAGGGAATGACGCGCCATTGCCTTTGATGAGACAGGCAGCAAAAATTGTCTAACTCGATCTCGTGTTATATTTACTACTTCGTCCATTGCTTCCGCCACCTCCGCACCTGTGGCTAGTATGCAGCAATCAGAAACATTGGGAGCAGTAGAAAATTGTCGGTCTAATGCACCATCAATAAAAATAATTTCTGCGCCAGCGGCGCCAAGCTGCTTTATTACCTCAACTAATTGGGTTCTTCTAGATGGCCCTGCCAACTCGACGGCACCAGAACTTACGACCTCCGCCAAGACTATTTCCCCTAATGGCCCATCAAAACCTGTTCTTTCTAGAACTCTTAAACCGGCAGTTGCTTTGGGTAACACCTGTTCTGATGTGGCTATAATTGCACCTGGCAGCACTTTAATTGACGGCTTACGTTTAAAATTAAGAATATCCCATGTTTCACCGTCACGTCCAATAGAAGTAAGACCAATTGCAAACCTGTCTGCTTGAGCTGCTTTTATAAAATAATTTAAAACAACAGTCTTCCCTGTATTTTTAGCCATGCCGCCAACCGCTACACTAATGCATTGTCTCTGTCTCACCCGATCCCACAAGGATCTCATAATAACCCCAAAATCCTTCTTGCTTCGTTTACATTGGCCACCTCTCTATTAAGTTCAGCAGCCAATCTAACTACACGTTTCACCAAGGGCGCATTCCCTTCGGCCAGCTGGCCCCTCCTGTAGTAAATATTATCCTCCAGTCCTACTCGCGGATGCCCTCCCAGTAAAATCGCACTGCAGACCATAGGTAACTGATGTCTGCCGATGCCGGCGACTGACCAAGTGGATCCTTCTGGCAAAGATTCCTGAAGGAATAAAAGATTTTTTATTGTTGCAGGAATACCACCAGGGACGCCAAGAACGAAATCAAAATGAAACGGCGCTGTTATGAGGCCCTGCTTAGCCAATCTTCGAACGTTTGTCACCATTGCCGCATCAAAAATTTCAAACTCAGGCTTGATTGTCGCTTTCTTCATGGCCGCCGCAAACTGCTCTATCATCTTTGGTGGGTTATAAAACACGTCGTCTCCAAAATTTATTGTACCAACAGTCAAACTTGCCATGTCCGGCTTCAGTTTCAACGGTTCCAGTCGTTCCTCAGTAGTCATGCCGATTGCCCCGCCGGTTGAAATCTGAATAATAGGATTACAGCGTTCTTTAATTAAGGAAATGATCTCCTTATATACAGCTGCATCCTGAGTTGGTTGCCCCTCTCTATCCCTCGCGTGGAGGTGAATAATAGCCGCACCGGCTTCATAGCAGCGACATGCTTCTTCCGCTATATCACTCGGAGTCAAAGGAAGATACGGAGTATCTTCTTTAGTCAGCTCAGCACCTACTACTGCAGCTGAAATAATTAATTTTTCCACATTAACACCTCTAATCACGCTGAAAATCTTTTGGCACCATACAGGTACCGCTCGCTCTAACAACAGTGATGGGTTCCACTACTACTTTAGCCGCCGAAGGCTGGGCATCGGGGTCACGTAACAGTTGAATAACTTTTTTCGCCTCAAAAATAATCTTTCGTGAAGTTCGCCCTTGAGCAGTTATTTTTCCAGTGGCTTCAATATAGTCTCCCGCATATACGGGCGCCAAAAATTCTATATTATCGTAAGCAACAAATAGTCCTTCGTCCCCATCGTTACGAATGAGGAGCTCGGTAGCCACATCGCCAAATAGCTGCAAAATACGGGCTCCATCCACTAACTCTCCTGCATAATGGGCATCATGTGCACTCATTCTTACTCTAATAATTGTTTCCATCACACCACCTCCTCGTGATAACTGATAGGTTAATTCTTAGGCAACATACTTATACTTGATTTGTAACTAAAATATTAAGTAAGCTAAGTTTACCTTAATCTTTATTTAAGAACTGAACTAAAAAGGAAGCCACATCTTCAGGATAGGTACCCGGGCCAAACCCCGCATCATAACCCAGTTCCTTTGCAAGCTCAGGCGTAATATGGGGGCCCCCGACAATCACTACCATCTGCTCTCGCAATTCTTCCGCTTCCAGAATTTCTATTAATCTAGTAAGATTTTTTACATGAATGTTACGCTGAGTAACTACTTGCGAAATTAACAGTGCATCCGCATTTTCTTCCATGGCTTTTGCCAGAAGTTCTTCTGATGGAACTTGTGCTCCTAAATTGATGGCATTAATTTGGGGGTAACTTTCAAGCCCTTTATGCATGTTATAGCCCTTCATATTCATAATTGCGTCTATTCCGACCGTATGGGCATCACTCTCGACACAAGCACCAATCACAGTAATCTTCCGGCCCAACTTTTCAGCGATAAAACTGTTAATGTCACTAGGAGTCATGGGTTGATAATCAAGTTTTGCAACATGAATGGAAGTATAGTCTACAGTTTGGTCACAATGACCATATAGTATAAAATATGTGAAACTATCATCTAGCGGCTGCATTAGAACGACTTTAGAATCCTTAAGCATCATTCTCGATGCCAATATTAATGCAGCATGGCGTGCTTCATCTCCAACAGGAATCGGGAGAGTAAAGGAAACTTGCACCATGCCATCTCCCGGCGTGTCGCCGTATGGCTTTAACCTGGTCAGATCCATTATCCTTTACCTCCTTTTTCTTTCAGCATATTTTCGAACGGATTTAGATAATCATCGGCCTTTTCCACAACACCATCAAGACCCTTACCACCGTCAACTTGGCGGGCGATATCAGCAAACATTCCTTTGGAAATAGCGGTCATCAAACCAATATTGGCCACTTCCTCCAGCATGTCGAGTGCGTTAGCCAAAACCTCAGCAGCTCGCCTCTGGATTATTCCGTCAGCGGCAAATTCTATTTCATCACCAAAATGTTTTAATGCGTGAAAAACGTAGTTAGTATTAGCGATACTTAAGTATCGGTCCTGCAGATGTGGTGTGTGGATGGCTTCTGTGGGCATACCTAGCAGATGGACACTTTGATGGGTAATTGCAGACGCGGCATTAAACAACGCATTTTGTACGTTTCCCTGAAAGATATTTCCCGTCATATACTTGGTAGGCGGCATATATTTAACCGGTGATTTAGGGAATAGCTGCCTTACCATTTGGGCTTGAGCGAGTTCGTATAAAAAACTATCTGCTTTGTCAGGACAAATTTCAAAAGCGTGCCCTAGTCCGATTTGCTCAGGTACCATACCACTTAAAATCGCAAATTGTTCATTGATAAATTGGCTGGCTGTTACCGTGTGGGCCTTATCATATGCATCAGCAGTTGTTAAATAATTATCTTCTCCGGTATTAATATTTACATCAGCAAAACCTAAGATTGCACGAGAAAAGTGTTGATCAATAAATGTTCTTGACATATTAATGTCTCTAAATATTACTCCATACATTGAATCATTAAGCATGATGTCCAGACCTTCTATGGCACCTAATATTGCCATTTCCGGCATGCATAAACCTGAACAATAATTTGTTAAATATATATATCGGCCTGCTTCCCTGCCTGCTTTATCGAGGGCTTGGCGCATAACCTGGAAATTTTCTTTGGTTGCCAATGTACCGCCCACACCCTCAGTTTCGGTACCAGAAGGCACATAATCCAGTAAACTTTGTGCTGTGTGCCTAATCACGGCAATAATGTCTGCTCCTTGGCTTACTGCTGCTTTAGCCTGCACTACATCTTCATAAATGTTGCCCGTCGCCACAATAACATACTTTAAAGGTTCTTCACCCTTTCCCAGTTGAGCCCGCAATGCCGCACGTTGACTTCTTACTGTCGTTATTTTTTCAAGCCCCTCTTCGGCCAATAAGTCCATCATCCTGTTAAGCTGTTGCCGGTTAGATTTGGGCACCTTAGTTAAATCAAGTTTACCGAAAATAACATCTTCCGCCACTTCCTGCAAACTTCTTTCTGTCATAATGGCAGCATTTACTAGCCAGTAGGCCGCACCTCTATCTAATAACTTGTGCGCCAACATCTTATCCGTAATCACATTTACCCAGGGTACACCGTCTGAAGTTTCCCCCTCAATGCCTAACAGACGCACCACCGCCCTTTCAACAGCTATTGTAGTTTTGCTGTTGATCTCTTTGACTACATCTTTAGCAATCTGTAATGCTGCTTCACGTGCTTTAGAAACAATTTTGTCATCTAAAAATACTTCCGCCAACAAAATCACCCCTTTTCTTAGGGTTGATTGGGATAGACCAAGCGCCCAGCAATGATAGTCATTTTAACCTCTATGTCTTTAATGCGTTGCGGCGCAACACGCATAGGGTTCTCTTCAAGCGCTACCAAATCCGCTAATTTACCAACCTCTATACTTCCTCTTTCTTTCTCAATGCCTAACGCATATGCTCCGTTTATAGTAAACATATGTAAAGCCTCAACCAATGACGTCTGTTGCATTGGATTATGGTGATTGACTGCACTATGGATGCCATACATCGGGTTCATAGGCGTAACCGAAGCATCTGAACCACCCGCAATTACCATCCCTTTATCTAAAATCTTTCTTAAGGGATTAGTTCTGTTAACCCTTTCCTCACCTAATCGTTTGCCGTAAAGCTGCTCTATGCCTCCCCAATAAAATTCAAAAGATGGCTGCATCGAAGCAATAAGCTTAAGTTTTTTTGCACGATTAATTTGATTCTTGGTTGGGAGTTCAAAATGTTCAATCCTATGACGTAGATTTAACCTGGGAAATTGCTTTTGTGCCATTTCATGAGCTCTTAATATTTGTTCAATTGCCCGTTCCCCGATTGCGTGGACAGCAATCTGTAATCCTTCTCGGTGTGCACGGGCGATGAATTCATTTAGCTCCTGTTGACTAAAATATAAAACGCCGCTATTGCCAGAGTCGTCTGCATAGGATTTGGAAAGGGCAGCGGTTCTGGAACCAAATGAACCGTCCAATAAAATACATCCACCAATTCTACTTAAACCTAATTCCAGTACCTCATCCACATCGGTTGTTTGATAGAAAACTTCTATTCTCAAATCCAACTTCTGCTTTTCCCTGTATAGAAGTTTTACCTCCTCGGCACCAAAGTCTTCGCCTCCTTCAAGGGCCGCTACCGTTGTAATTCCCTCACTGATTGCAAACAAGGATGCTTTTTCCAATGCTTTCAGTCTCGCTGCTCCATCCAGCCGTTTCGCTATCAAGCTCCTGACCGCCAAGTCCGCCTCTTGTCTTAAAACACCGGTGGTAACATTCTTTTCATCCCTCTCCAAGCCCGCCGTGTTCTCAGGAAGCTCCAACAAATCCAACATTTTCGTATTAACAACCGATGAGTGATAATCAACCCTGTTGAGCCAAACAAGGTGATCCGGCGCCACGGCATCAAGTTCTACTCTTGTTGGGGGTCTTTTTACGGATAACATCTGTTCATCGTAACCATACCCCCTAATTAAGGTGCCAACAGGCTGGAAATTAGCGGCTTCTTTAACCCTCCCCAATATTTGGGGTATTTCTTCCGTATCAGTTAAGTTTAAGCTGATAAGGGACAGTCCAGTATGCAAAAAATGAGTGTGATTATCGATAAATCCCGGCAACACTGTTGCTCCTCTTAAGTTAAACACCCGAGTCTGAGGCCCAATTCCAGGCTCTACGTCCTTGTTCTTACCTACCACCATTATTTTGTCGCCCTTAATTCCAATAGCTTGCGCTTGCGGTTGTTTAACGTTCATTGTTAAGATGCTCGCCGAGATTATGCCTGTGTCCCATATTGTGCTGCCCATCCTCCCCACCCTTTGCTTTTCCTTAATCATAACAACTAACACCTTCCCCCACTTCGGTTAAATTGTAAGAAAAAATGCATACAGTTTTATACTTAACGTACAATTCAATTCGTTACATTGTTTAACTTTCTTAATCTTCTTAATTATGTACACAAATAATAGCAAACTATTATAATGTAATCTATGTTTACGATGTACAAATAACCCCGCTATGACTTATACCGTCCGTATAATAGAAAGAATTTAAAGCAGAGGTTTATAGCTTGATCCACAGAAACATTATAAGTAAGTACTGAAAACTTTTGGAAAACATAGAATTTAATGACTGTGAGCCTTTAGGGGGGGTATTTTGCATGGTATACACTGTTGCTGACGTTTTAAACTTAGATACATTTCAAAAAGCAACATTATTAAGTGGCATAGAAGGCCTTCATAAGCCTATTCGCTGGGTAAACATACTGGAGATTTTGGATGATTTCAATTCTGTTCAACCCCATGAATTACTAATTACCACAGCATTTGGCCTCAACCACGACCAGGAATTACAACAGAAACTTATCCCCCTGCTTGTAAAGAAACAGCTTTCTTGCTTGGCAATTCAAACCGGGTATTATATAAAAGAAGTCCCCCAAAAGATCATTACAGATGCTCAAGTGTTACAACTGCCTCTTGTGGAACTCCCTCAGGATAGTTTTTTCTCGCATATTACTACTGATATTCTCACCCGGATTGTCAACCAACAATTCGATTTGCTTAATTTTAGAGACAGAATACGCCATGAACTACTGCAGGTACTGTTGGAAAACGGTGGTTTTAACGACCTATTGCAAGTTATAAGTTATCACTTGCAATATCCTATAAGAATTCTGGATCATTTATTTACTCCAATTTGCAGTAATTCTGAGGCGACCCAGCCGGATAGCCAAACTCAAGAACTAGTTTATCTGCATGCTAACGGCTATTTCAAACAATCTGCGCGCAAACAAAATATTATTTACTTAAATGAACCCACCACTTCCATTCCCCGTCAACATCTGCTGCCGGTCATTTCTGCAAACAATCAAACGCTAGGTTATATCTCCGTCATAGGTATTACTGAGAGACTTAATGATAAACAGCTTACTATCCTCAACCAGTCAGCCATAATCTGTGCTCTGCTATTCCTTCAAGAGATAACTATTAAAGAAACAGAAAACCGTCTTCATGGAGATTTCTTAGATGATCTTTTGGCAGGTAACTTTTCTTCTCTCGAACAGATCCGAAAAAGGGCTAAGTTCTTGGGGTACGATTTAAACAAAGCTGGCATGATCTTCGTATGCAGCATAGGTGATCTTGATAACTATATAAAAGAAGACAATGAAATATCCATTGTCAAATTGAAAAATAGGCTGCTTCATTTAGTTGAAACATCTGTCAAAAGTTTCACACGTTACCAGTTCATAATCCGGCTGCGTAGCAACATAATCATCATTCTTGTCTTATCACCGGATGCAAAGAATATCCAGTGGCAAAAGCAGCTTGCCGACAATATCAGAAAATGCATCAGGTTTTCTTATTCTAAGTTATCCTTCTCCATTGGCATTGGCAGATTTTATAATACCATCCATGACTTATCCAAAAGTTTTTCCGAAGCAGAACAAGCTTTAGAATACACAAAAAAACTAAAAGAAACCAACTCAATTATTGTATTTGAAGAACTAGGTTTTTACCGTTTACTGTTGCAAAGAAACGAATCGGAAATGAACACCTTCTATGAGGAAACAATAGGTACATTAGTCGATTATGACAAAAAAAAAGGCAGCCACTTGAAATATACTCTGGAAGTATATCTAGAGTGCAGCCAAAATACCCAATCTACTGCTGATAAGCTTTTCATTCATCGCCATACTCTTCGTTACCGATTGAAAAGGATAGAAGAAATTGCCGGTGTTAATCTTCAACAATCGGATCATGTATTTAACCTGCAAATCGGTTTAAAACTGCATAAACTGTTGTTACCAGACTAATTCAGCCTGAATCCAATTACACTAATATTATTCATCTCAGCTTCTTTTCATTCCATAGTCCGCCACAGTGCTTACATTCAAAAGCATTGGTTGCTAATCTTTTAAATCTGCGTCTGCGGTAAATTTTTGTACCACAGTTTAAACATTGATACTCCCACTTGGGCGGTGCTGCCGGTTCCTTGGAATGCCTCACAACTGTTCCACCCTGCTCGTTTATCTGATTTATCCATTTTTTAAATTCCGGTCCATGTCCGGGAACTAAGATATGTATCATTTCATGTAGTAAGGTAACTTCTATTTCTTCTGGATGATTTTGGTGATAGTGGACTGACAGCCTAATTTCTACCTTTGCAGGACTTTTTTTATAGGTATTACGTAACACGCGGCAGTTGCCGGCAGCTGAAGTCAATCTTGTTGACCATTCAATTATTATATCCTGTCCTTGTGGTAATCTGTTATTAAAGTATCTATCGTTAAAAGTTTGATACTTTGCATATAACTTCTTTATATCCCAAAGAACAATACCGGTATTATTAGAATCCATACTAGAACCCAATTCATCTCACCCTTTATATTTTTATTCAAACAAGTCTTCTATGGTGTTGGTCTAATCACTGTATGACTCTTTTAATTAATCTTGCTAGATCTTTTTAAATCCTAAGGAAAACCACTACAAGCAACTGGCATTTTGAATAAAGAAACACATTTTTCTTAATACTAGGCTTAGTCATAAGAAATTTCTACGGAGGGGTTTTTTTGAAAAAGGTTTCATTAGTATTAATTATTTTATTGCTCACACTAATGGTTCTCGGCCCGCTTTATATTCTAAAAGAATATATTGGAAAGGGCAACACCGAAAAAGTTGGACACCGATTGCATTGGAATACTGGAAATAGTACGCGTATCAGCGGTGCTGATTGGGTAGAACAACAGCGAGCAGTTTGGGAAATGATACCTCTCAGGGAAGACTTACAATTATTGATGCTTCCAGCTGATGATTGGAAAAATAGTCTACAATTACTCAGTGAAGTAAGTTATACCGAAAACATATTTCCGTATTTAGTAAATGAAAACACCTTAAAGAATCCTCGGGAATTAAAACGTCAATTAGGCAGTATTACGCCCTTACTAAACATAAAAGATATTCTATTACCTGAAAAATTTAAACAGTACCAACTATCAATAGAACAGGAACTTAACGTACCTACCAAGTTAGTTTCGCATAGCCAATTTACAAAAAATATTATCATAGTATCAGATAAAGATCCATCTTATGCTATGCCGGCAGCGACCTGGTCTGCCCTTACCGGTGATAAGATTTTAGTAATTAATCCTACTGATACTTCTCAACTGGCCCAACTATCTTCTTCACCATCCGTTAACATCTATTTATTGGGAAATAAAGAATTCACCAGTAATGTTGCCGGTGACTTAGGCATACCAAGCACACACATAATTACAGATAATAATGCATCTGACCTGTCTGGGTCTTTTGCTAAATACTATGATCGGGAAACAGGTTTTGGTTGGTGGGCTAGTCAACAAACACCTGAGGGAGGAAAGAACTTCTTCTTAGTGAATAACGATAACTGGCAGGGCGCAATCCTGGCAGCTGTACCGGCCCTAGATGGCAGGTTTGGCCCGGTACTATTAACAGATGCACTGTCTCTCCCTGCTTCATTGGAAAACTATTTCTGGCAAACAAAAAGCGAATGGTTTGTCACACCTACGGAAGGCCCGTATAATCATACTTTTATTTTTGGAAGCACAGAACAAATAAGCTTCCCCGTGCAAGCACGGTTAGATTTTATCGAAGAAATAAATCCCTATATGATGCAGGGTGACCAAGGTGTTAGTGCCTTAGATGGTATTGTATTGGTATGGTTGACCCTGTCCGTTGCGTCTGCCATTTGGCTATGGTGTCACATAACCACCCGTAAAAGCAATCTGTCTCCATATATGAAATATGGCTGGACTTTACTCAGCCTGACCCTTGGGCCATTGGCTATATATTCTTATTATTTGGCCTATCGAGGCTATACCCATCAGGTCAGTCAAACTCAATATATACGCCCATTTTGGGTGCAAGCAGTTGCAGCCACATTGAGCACTCTGGCCTATGGAGCACCAACAATGATTCTAACTGGTTTTATCCTTAGCATAAATGGGCTTCCACTGGTCCAACTGGATAATCCCCTGTTTATAATAGGTAATCCCATGGTGTTAAGCATGGTTGCTTCCTATGTGGCCGGTTATGTTGTACTGGCATTTTTGTTCGTTCCACTAATGCTTATGACTAATGAACAGTCCAGTTACTTGGATACTGTGCACGATAACCTGTTGGTAGTCTTTGTTTCAATGACAGGTATCTCAATCGGAATGTTAGCAGGGATGTGGTGGCTAATGATGGAGTACCTTCCGATGATGGCTGAAGAAAGCAACTTATTATGGTGGGGTGTCATGTCTGCCTCTACCATTTTAGGAGCCTTTACAGGGCTTATCTTTAATTGGCCATTAGTTGCTCATGGACGAAAAAAAGGCGATATGTGAGGTGAACAGTTATGGACTACAGTAGAAGAAAAAACCATGTGCGCATTTGGCTATACCTAGTTATAAGTCTTCTTTTGGCAGTAACAGTGGTTGTCAGCTTGACACCCTCTCCATTCTACGGCATCAACGTCAAGAATGCAGAGACTGTCAAGCCTTTAGTTACAACCAATACGACCAGGTTATATGGCACTAATGTATTTGAAACCGCTGCAGCCATCACCCAAGCCGTCTACCCAGCGACCTTTAAAGATAATAAACCGGGTGCAGTAATACTAACCCCTAAAACTCACTGGCAAACCGCTATGGCTGCAATCGGGTTAATTCATCACCCTATCGATGCACCAATACTATTTATAGAGGAAGACCATATTCCAGCACCAACTCTGAACGAGCTTGAAAGATTGGACCCGGAGGGGAATTTTCTAGATGGGAATGTAAAAGTGTATGTGGTTGGCAACGTGACACAGACCGTATTGGATACACTAAAAAACAAAAAACTTAAATATCGACACTTTAAGGAAGAAGATTATAATGAATTAGCTTATAAAATCGATGAGTATAAAGCTACCCTTGAAGCAAACCATCAAGATGAAATAGTTTTATTACCTGCTGACCACCCCGAATACGCTTTACTGGCAGGACCGTGGGTTGCTCATATGGGCCATTCTATTTTCTTTGTTGAATCTGACGCAATTCCCCAAGCAACAATTAAGGCCTTAGAAAAGCGTCCTGTAGATGCATATCTGTATTTATTTGGCCCACCTAACGTTATTTCCAAAGAAATAGCAGAGCAGTTGACCCAATATGGACATGTTCAACGTATTCCCGGTGACAACCCCTACGCCTTCTCCACAGGATTTGCCGGCTATAAAGATGTTGGACGCAATCAAGGATATTGGCTCTGGCAAAGCAGTCGATCATTTGGCTGGGGAGTTTCAGAAGCTGGCCATAATGTCACAATAGTTAACCCGTCTCAGTGGCAGCATGCCATTGCTACATCAGTATTATCCCATAAAGGAAAACATGGGCCCATGCTCTGGATAGATAAAAACTCTATATCCCCTGAAGTAAAAAAATACCTTAAATTACTCCAGCCATTTTACTTATCCAACCAAGAGCAGCTCTTTAACTTTGGCTGGATTATCGGCGGACAAGATTTCATCTCAAGGGATGTACAATTAGAGACTAGTGACTTGTTAAAGATAAAAATGAATTAACAAATCAGCAAAGGATGATTTAATTGATTAAAATAGTATCCATTTTCAAAACCGAGCAGGAAGCACTGGAAGCAGTAAAGAATTTATCGGCAGAAGATATAAGTGACAGCATGATAAGTTCTTTAACCAGTAGATATGAGGAAGAAATAAAGCATGAAGTGTTTTTAAGAGTAATCGAATTGAGAATGATTATAACTGGGGCAATTATTGGTAGCCTACTAGGGAGCGTCTATTTCCTTAGCATAGCAATGGGAGTCATTAATCCTCCCTTGCTATTACCGTTAACTGCGTCCGGGCCTTATGCCGCCGCAGTTATGGGTGGTGGTATAGGAGCCGCTGTCGGCGCTCTTGTCGCCAGTCTTTGGGGATTGCTGCTGACGATAAAAGAAGATTATACCGCCAGCACCCTCCTAATACTCTTCTGTCATCCTAATAAAAAAAGAAAAGCAATCAAGACGATTGCTTCTCATGGAGGAAGCTTTGTTTAATTGCTTGTTCGAAAAGGCGCTTATGCAAGAAGCAAGAAGTCCAAGGCCGCGAGGTGGTTTCACCCAAGGGCATTAAGTCAACTAAGACTTCCACCTTGCCTGCGGCTCGGCGCAAGTCAAGTTTCCTTTAAGCAGCAGAGGCGTACTGATAGTGTACGTCGAGCATGCAAAATGCCGAGCAACGCCGGAATTCACAGCTTAATTTATGAAGACTTAGCTTACGTTTACGGAGTTTAAGCTGTAGTCGCCATTATGCCTCCTCAAAGGAATGCCTATACTTCAGGTGCTTGAGTGACTTTTCGAACATCCTCTTTAAGGTTTTTGCTGTGATTGCTGCATGTTTTGGCTCAGCTCAGCCTGTTTGGCGGCCATTTCGTTAACCTTATAGGTCGGTTCTTGTGTCTCTACATAGTTAACCCGATTGGTTAAATCATTAACCATTTGCCCTAATTGTTGGCTGCAGCTGTGATAGAATTGTTTTGCCTGAGGGTCGTTGGTTTGTAGTGAATAGGTTTCTAACTGTCCACTAGCAGTTTTTAGCATTCCCAGCGTCTGATGTAGCTGTTGACCCACTGTCATTATTAACACCTCCATCACTATCATTTTTCATATCTTTGTTATTTATGTTAAAAGACGCACATGAATATATTGGAGCTTTTTAAACGTTATGTAGTGTAACCATCTCTATGAAAATACTAAACATTAAGAGAAATTAAACGGGGAGGGTAAAGAATGGAACAAGCCAAGAAAGTTTACCAAAACAGAAAGGACATTCCGGAACAATATCGTTGGAACCTGGAAGATATCTATCCCACAGAGAAACTTTGGGAGCAAGACTTTAAATCAATCTCAGAATACCTCAACCAGATTGGTAAGTTTCAGGAACATGTCATTGAGTCAGCCAATCACTTGTACGAAACCTTAAAATTAAAGGACAAAATGCTATCGCTATTTGAAAGGGTCACTGGTTATACAATGCTGTACCGAGACACAAATACTGTCGACCAACACTACCAGGGGCTGGCAAACAGAGTTACTGCTCTGAGTGTTGAGGTGGATAGTAAGCTTTCGTTTATTAAACCTGAGATTTTACAGTTGACCCCTGATCAACAAGCAGCATTCTTAGATGAACATGACCAACTAAACATCTATCAACACTTTCTTGACGACTTACAGCGGCAAAAAGAACACTTTAGATCACCGGAACAAGAAGAACTGATTGCTTTAAGCGGAGAAATGGCACAAGCACCTCAAAATATTTTTAGCCTCCTAACAAATGCAGACATGGAATTTCCCGAAATAGAAGCCAATGGTGAAAAAGTGCGTTTGACACCAGGGAATTTTATAGAATTTCTACAAAGTGAAGACCGCCAAGTAAGGCAAACTGCCCATAATGCCCTTTATAAAACATATACTGCCCAGTCCAACACCCTTGGCGCAACCTACAGCAGCAGCGTTAAAGGCGACCTGTTTCAAGCTCGAGTGCGTCATTACGATTCAAGTCTGGAATCCGCCATGGACCCTGATAATATTCCTGTATCACTTTATGAAGGACTCCTAGATAATGTAAACCGTCATTTGCCTCTGCTGCACCGTTATATTGAACTAAAGAAAAAAGTTCTAGAGTTGGATAGTCTTAGTCCCTACGACCTATATGTTCCCTTAACTAAAGAGAGCCAATGGAAGCCTAACATAAAAGAGGCTCAAAAAGCAGTTTTGGAAGGCCTTTCAGTAATGGGAGATGAATATACCGGCCTATTAGCCTCAGGATTTAATGACCGGTGGCTGGATGTTTACGAAACAAAGGGTAAAAGAAGTGGTGCTTATTCAATGGGAGTAATTGAGATACACCCTTACATCCTTTTAAACTATCAACCAAATATGGAAAGTGTCTTTACCATCGCCCACGAAATGGGCCACGCACTTCACAGCTACTATACAAACAAAAACCAGCCATATACTTATACCCATTATCCCATTTTCTTAGCTGAAGTAGCATCCACAGTAAATGAAGCGTTACTTTTTAATCATTTACTATCACGAGCGGAAGGTAATAACAGAGTTGCACTACTGGAAAAAAATCTAGAACAATTCCGAGCTACATTATTTCGGCAAGTTCTATTCGCCGAATTCGAAAAAGAAACCCATGAACTAGCAGAATCAGGTCAACCGCTTACCCCTGATAAACTAAATCAAATTTATGTGCACTTACTATCAAAGTACTATGGCCCGAATTTAGCTCTTGATGAATACATTAAATACGAATGGTCAAGAATCCCTCACTTTTATTCTGCTTTCTACGTATATAAGTACGCTACAGGCTTCTCTTCTGCCGTAGCTATCGCAGAAATAATTTTAAATGAAGGTTCGACGGCCGTGGAAAGATACCTAGGATTCCTTAAGAGTGGTTCTTCATCCTACCCTTTGGAAACGCTGAAGGAAGCTGGTGTAGACCTCTTAGAAGGGCACGCTGTCGATGACGCGCTTAAAGTCTTTCAGCAACGTCTTGAGGAATTTGAAAGTCTGATATTATAAAGCACTCTTATCGATAAAAGCATTTTCTTTATTTCCACTCCAAATATGCAAAAAGCTTATTAGCAATGGCAAGTGTAACTACGATTGTCACAATGTTAGCTAATACTACTCCAAGAAAAAATGCTAAAGGTGTCTGAAAAATAAAAGCTAGAACGGCTCCACTAATTATCCCGGGAAGCAGCAGCAATATAATCTGCAGCATCAAAAATATGGGAAACAGAGTCTTATGGTCAACCGCATTTGGAAACAACACTCGGATAATAAACCCGGAACTTAAGTTAAGCATATAAAAACTAATAACAAATAAAACCATCACCACAAAAACTAACGGTGAAATTTGTATCCAAAAATAAATAGCCGCATTTAGTACCAGTACATTAATGGTCATACGGATAATGTCCAAAAGGTTCACGGCGATAATCTTTTGCAGGGGACTGCCTGGTATCAGATAAACATATGGTTTACTCCACTCGTTAAATCTGCTTTGGCTAGCGGTAAAAATAAATAGTACATAAGCAACAATACCGTTAACAATATAAACTGGGAAAACGCTTGCCCCTGGTTTACTCATAAAGTAGCCAATAACAACCCCTGCTACCAAGGCAATTATTGTCAGAAAACTGAAGTATTGATGCAAATCTGTACGGCTGTATTCTACCCGAGCTCTCCACAACAATGCCAACGGTCCAGTTCCTGCTTTTCCAACAGATATCTTTCTCTTTTTATAAAAAAAAGTTGTCTGCTTCTTTGATAATCCCTTCTTTTGTCTTCTACGCAGGGCTCTTTTTTCTGTAGCACCTTGAACATCCTCGTAATAATCAGTAGCCGTCCAATAACAAAGAAGGATCATTACTCAGTTTGAAAGCTTTTTGTGTATTAAGTTATTTATTAATGAAGATACTTAGAGACTTCGTTGACATAATTGTCCTTGGCAATATGTTCTATTAGCTGTGACATCTAGAAGTCATCGGCCATTTCGTGAGCAACTGCTTCAGCCGCATCAATAATACGCTTAATATCTTCATCTGTGTGAGCCAAAGATACTGCGCCGCCTCCATACATGGTATACACACCTTTATTTAACATGCCCACCCTAAATTCCTGTTCTCTCTTAAACATGTCAGAGTTAATCTCCACATCTTCAAAATTTCGAATAGTGCTATCATCACTATTAGGAAAACAGGTGGTAAACAGAGAGCCTACGCCGAAACAGTTAGCCCGCACATTGTTGGACCGTAGTGCTTGTTCTACCCCTTCTCGGACTTTCTTCCCTTTTTCCTCTAATACAGGATACACTTCATCTTTGTGGTCGTCCAAATACTTAAGCATGGTGCGGCCGGTAATCATTGCGGGAGGCATACAGGAAAAGGTTCCCCCGCCCATTAGCACTTTTTTATCCTTGGACAACTTGGAAGTGGCACTAGACAGGTCCATAATGTCCCGGCGCCCCGCTACTAGACCTAGGTTCATGCCGCCACCCAAAACCTTACCCATGGTAGTTAGGTCCGGCTGTAAATTGTACCGTCCTTGAGCACCGGTGATGCCCAGTCGGCAGCCGGTTATTACTTCATCTAAAATAAAAAGACCACCAGCTTTTTGCACTGCTTTTTGAACCGCTTCAAGATATCCCGCCTCGGGAGGAATAAAATACTGTCCTACTCCTTCTAGTATTACACCTGCTAAATCCGATTGATACTTACCAATCATTTCTAAAGTCTGCTCCGTTTCATTGTAGGAAATAGTCTTAGTATACTCGGCAACACCCGGGGGCAATCCGGCGCTTTCCGGTACATCCATGGGACTGTGTACTGCCACACTTAAATCCGTGCTGGGCCCATGCCAGCCGCCCCGAACTTTAAGTATTACATTTCGACCGGTGTAAGCTCGAGCCAAGCGAACCGCATACATGGTGGCCTCAGTTCCGGATACACCAAACCGCACCCTTTCCGCACAAGGTACGATGCGGCAGATCTCCTCGGCAAAATCCACTTGATATTGGTTCACTATTCCCCAATGAGTACCGTCACCAATCTTCTCCTCCAGTAATCGAGCAATATGCTCAGGTTGATGTCCCATAATATGGCTGTAGTGCCCCATCCACAGATCAACATATTCATTACCATCCACGTCATATATTTTGGAACCCCTGGTCTTATTGATATACAATGGATGAGGAGCAAAATAACGCGGCCCGTGACACACTCCTCCTGGAATAACCTTTTCTGCTCTTTCAAATAGATTCTTAGATCCTGGTGTTCTAGCTAAATATTCTTTTACATAATCCCCCATAAAAAACCTACACCTCCAAAAGTTAAACATGGTTATGACGTTTACAACCTTTTAACCCCAATGGCCCACTATGAAAAACAGGCATCAAAAAGAGTATCCAGCAATCTTTAATCGACAGCTACCCTTCAGGTGTCTTCTAAAATTTTAACTGCTTACATCTTTACCTCCGGAAATATATTTATCCTTATTAACTATACGCACCACACCAATGGTTAGAAGCGGCAAGACGAATAGAACTAAGAAACCGTAAGCCATATACGTATATCCCTTAGCCACCAAGTCGATAATACCCACCTTAGAAAGAACCAAAGAAGCAATTAAAATTCCTAGGGATAAATAGACATTTTGCTGCTGACTTAGACCGGCTTTGCCCAATTCCTTTAAGTTAGCATCCACTCGGTCGGTAATAGCATGAATCAGTCCTGTACAAGTTTCAATTAATGTCCAACCCACTACTAAGGTAAACAATATAGTGACCCAAGTACCCCCGCTGGTTTTCAGCATCTGAAGCCAAGGAACTTCTGCGCCCATCACTGTCTCATCGGGATAGAAACCCATAACAGCGAGATAGGTAAGAATAAAAGGTATTGTGGCCAATAAACCTGTGATGATTCCTGCCCAAATTGCATGTTTTCTTTCTGTCTGCCTATCTAGTGTAAACATAGTGGCGGGCATGCAGACCAAATTGTAAGCTACATAAAGTATACCGGCCCATAATACAGCACCAATACTAACAGAATCCATATAAGATGTATTGCCTGTGGCAAACACCTCCTGAATGGCTCCCCATTTAGTAGTCAGCACTATACCGGCAAATACAATGTAGCCCAGATAGAGAATACCCGTACCATAAGTCTTAAATTTTTCAATCATATGCCGGCCGTAGTAGTTTAACATTCCAACTATAGCAATAACAATGAGTACACCCAACCAATTGGGCCATCCTAAGAAATCTCGCACTATAGCGCCAGTTGCGGAAGCAACAATGGCAATTACCAGTATTGCCATCACCATAAACAGGATATCGAACAAAGGCCAAAAACCACCAATTAACTGCTTAATCCAGTTCTTGTAATCATAAACCCGATAAATCCTGGCAAACTCATAGGTTAATGCACTAACAAGAGAAAAACCAAAGAAAATAGCAAAAATACTCCACCACCCTAGAGCACCAAATTTGGCGCCGAAAGCTACTATTTCCCTGCCGGTGGCGTAACCGCCACCAATCAATACGGATTGAAAAACTATCCCCGGCAACATATACTTACCGAACCAACCTTCCATGAAACCTTTGTTTTCAACAGACATCATTTAACACCCCCTAAATATTTTCCATTCTCTGTCTCCTGCAGCTTAAAGCCTTGTTCCTACAGTATTCATAATTGCAATAATTATGCCAATATTTAGAAATATCTCATAATAGTAGTATCGCTGACCTCTAAAGGCTTAATCATATGAATCTAAATACATCAGATTTTTATCATTTTGATAATTTGTTGAACAGCTTTCGTCAAGGATTAGTGAAGTACTTAGTTCACACCCTTATCTATCAATATGATAATTAATTATCATATTGATAGATTTCTCTTTCTACTTTTCCATTAATACTATATTTCTTCATTTTGCGATATAGTGTAGCAATGCCAATATCCAAAACCTTAGCTGCTTTCTCTTTGCCGACAGTTGTTGTCCCATATCGCTGTAATGCATGCTCAATCAGATCTTTTTCCATTTCCGGTATGGTACCCAATAGTTTCTTCTCTTCTTGTTCCGCATTAAGGATACGGTCGGGAATACTGGATAGCTGTATATAGTCGGTCTTTTCCATGTTCACTGCATATTCTAAGGTATTTTCCAACTCCCTAACATTGCCGGGCCAATGATAATCCAGCAGTAATTTTTTTACTTTTGGGCTGTACCCCATAGTATTTTTTCCCAAAAGCTCATTAAACTTGGAACGAAAGTAATCCATCATCATCTGCAGGTCCTCTTGGCGGTCTCTTAATGGTGGAATAGTTAACGGTATCACCTGCAGCCGATAATACAGATCTTCCCGAAATTCCCCTACCTGTACCTGTTTTTCCAAATGCTTATGGGTAGCAGCAATTATGCGTACATCCACCGGTATTGGGTTAGTACCACCTAGACGATAGATCATTTTTTCTTCCAACACCCTAAGCAGCTTGACTTGAAGATGTAGAGGCATGTCACCTATTTCATCTAAAAACAATGTTCCTTTATTGGCCATTTCAAAACGACCGGACTTACCACCTTTCTTAGCCCCGGAAAAAGCCCCGTCTTCATACCCAAACAATTCACTTTCCAATAGGGTATCGGGCAGTGCGGCACAATTCACCGCTACAAAAGGACCTTCCCCCCTAAAACTAGCAGAATGTATGGAGCGGGCAAAAAGTTCTTTACCGGTGCCGCTTTCCCCCAAAATAATAATAGTAGAATCTCCTTTAGCCACAGTTAATGCTTTTTCTTTTGCTACCTTTATCACTTTACTGGTGCCAATAATATTTTCAAAGGTAAAATTACCTCCGTTAAGGAAGTAATTTCCAAACATCTTGGTTACTTCGGAAATATTGCGGATTACCAACACATGGCCTTTCCCTTCCCACCTTTTTTCCGTACTAATAGGTGTCAAATTACCTAAGAATGAAAGCTTCTTGCCCCCAACTACTGCATATATACCCTGGTTGTTTATTGTGCTGTCTGATTTAATAGCGTCCTTAATTACCGGGTCCCTAAAAATATCGGTGACACTTCTGCCCACCAGCCGCTCTGCAGACAAATGCAGCATCTGCTGAGCTGGTTTATTGGCCTGCCTGATTAACCCCGAGCTTTCCACAGCGATAATCCCATCCGTGACTGAGTTGGCTATGGCCTGCATCTCATTAGCTAATAGCGATAACCGATCCGTCAGTTCCCGGGCATTTATTGCATAACCGATTAAATCAGTTACCTTGGCAACAAACTCAACCAACTTACGCTCCTTGTTAAGCAGTCTATCCTTCTGTTGTTCATCCAATGCCAGTATTGCAAAAACACCAATCACCTTATCTTGAACCACAATTGGCAGGCATATTTCTGCCACATCAATACAGCTGGGCCGATGGGGGCAGAGCTGGCATGCCTCATGGTATCTAGAGTTTGGCACAACAAAAGTTTTTCCCGTACACAGCACCTGGTAGCTGATGGTGTTCTTCTGGTAAGTCTCTCCCACTTGATTATGTGCCCTGGTGGCTGCAACCAGACAAAGGCGCTCATCAATCATGGCCACTTCCAAATCCAATACCGCCGCCATAGCAGTGGCCACCTGCTGGGCAAATTTTTGAATCATTTTTAGTTTGGTCATAACCGTGCACCCCTTTATGAAAAAACTGTATTATAGGTTAATTAATATCGGATTTAATAACTTTTACTTAATTGTACCAGGATAATTCCTTTTATTTAAAAGCGGCAAAAATTTTTCTGGCCCTTGCAAAGTAAATTCCGGTTGCTCAATTTGGCATCTATTATCCGATTATGATGTTTCTAAGCCTTGATAGTTTTCAACAAAAAAATGTTAAATCCTGTTAAATTTAATATTTGCTCCCTTTCCTGGTTAAATGAATCTAAGCTAAGCCTTGCAACCACCATCTAACATTGTGGTCTAATTTCTCTATTACCTATTGTTCTTTTGAAGGTTTTAGAGGATTGGGTTTATAAATTATGCCAACTATTGTAAAATATAATAGCAACTGTCAAATCTGGGCTAGGAGAGTGATGATGTGCAAATTGAGGAAAAAGAATTGTTAAGGCAGAAACATATTAGTGAATATATAACGTCGGCCCATATGTTCTGCTTATTATTAACTATGTATATTCTGCTGCTGGCAGATAGTATCAATTCTAAAATGTACCCTTACATGACTATTCGATTAGTTATTATCATAAGTGTAATTGGCTGCGGGGTAATATTGCTTTATCAAAATCGAAAACGAAATTACGACGACAATGACTCTAAGGTATTGACAGATTTCCTCTATGTATCCCTTTCACTTATGTTTGTTTCCTTAGTTTTTTATGTTGTCGGGGTTGCTCAGTATTATTCGGAAGTCTTGTTTCTAATTCCCATTATAGTTACTGCAACGATTATGGGTAAAAAGCCTGCTCTGATTATGGCCTGCATTTCTCTTGCATTATTAATAACTTTTAGTATTATGACGGGGACTGGACAAACAGTAAGTGCTATTGTGGAATCGCACCTGGTGTTGGTAGGGTTGTTTCTTTTAGTTGGCTGGTATGTTGGCGGCATAACTGACTTGGAGAGGCAGCATCAAGACTATCTTAAGACAGTTATTACTGAAGTAAAGAATTTAGGAAATGAAGTTAACCGCCTGGAAAGGTTTAATTTGTTGGGAGAAATGGCTTCAAGTATTAGCCACGAAGTACGAAATCCTATGACCACCGTCCGGGGATTTTTGCAGGTATTGTCAGAGAAAGATAAGTATGCGGAGGAAAAAAAGATATTTAATCTTATGATAGAGGAATTAGACCGAGCAAACTCAATGATTTCTGAATTTCTTGCCATTGGAAAAAACAAAGAAGAGAAGCCTAGACTGCATGACATAAGCAGAATTGTCGAGACAATTTCCCTCTTGATCCAAGCTGATGCCTTGGGGCAGGACAAGTACTTGGAACTTGATTTGGCAGAAGTGCCAAACATAATGGTACAAGAAAATCAAATACGGCAGATAATTCTTAATTTAACACGAAATGGTTTGGAAGCAATGAAACCCGGGGGCACGCTCACTATTAGTACATATACAGAAAAAAATAATGTTATTTTAGCCGTTAAAGATCAGGGAGGAGGCATTGACCCTAAGATATTAGATAAGCTTGGCACACCGTTTCTAACCACCAAGGAAAACGGCACCGGTTTAGGCTTAACTACCTGTTACCGCCTTGTTTCGGAAGCAAACGCCAACATCACCTTTGATACCGGCAGCCATGGAACGACCTTTTTCGTCAATTTACCAAACTCGGCTGTATAAGAGCCGGGTTTTTTCTATTTGAAAAAATTCTTAGCATTTATAGAGGAATTTGCCTGGTAATTGTAGAAAAGATTTCCAATGATACAACGACACCTTAGGGTAAGGAGTGACATGATGAAATTATTAATGTTTTTTTTGCAGGGTATACCTGAGTCCATGGGGGTTGTTGCTGTCAGTCTGGCCTTAGCTGCAGTGCCACTGCGGTGGCGAATTATCGCTACCAGCGGGTCAGTCCTGGCTCTTATTCTATTCACTCTCAGGTCTTTACCCTTAACATTCGGCATCCATACCATAGCCGGTTTGTTATTAGTGGTTATTTTTCTGAATTATACGACTACCGTTTCCACATCTAAAGCTTTATTGGTTTCCGTTATAACTCTGGGAATGTTAGCTATAATGGAGATATTAGTGTTGGAACCATATTTTGCGTTGACACATCTGACTCTGGAAGAAGCTCAATCAAATGTAATGCAATGGTCTCTTTTGGGCTTATTGCAAGCACTATTATTAAACCTAGTGGCTATTCTAATATCAGTGGTCAGAAAAGAGAAAAAGGATGAGTGGACAATTTGAGTTATATGGCTTTCAGCAAGCGTATAGCAGGTTATTTAGCAGAAAGAACAAGCGCTTCTGAAGAGAAAGAAGCTGTTTTGGCTTACATAATAGAGCTTTTAGTATTAAATATTACCGGTGTGCTGCTAGCTGGCCTGTTAGGGTTTGTTTTGGGTGTTTTATACGGTACTGCCATTTGTTTGCTGGTGGTAGCTCTTTTTCGTCAGACAGCGGGCGGAGCACATTCTCAATCAGCATTACGCTGCGGCGCCATTACTATGTTAGTATTCCCACTGCTGGCTATTTCGGGTAAACTGTGGACGCTACTACCCTACGAGTTTACCGATTTCCTATCTATAGCTGCAATAATAGTTAGCTTTATAGTAATAAGGCGGCTGGCTCCCGTAGACACACCCCAGGCGCCAATTGTCTCACCTGCAAGGAGAAAAAGATTAAAAACTATGTCCATATTAATGTTAGCTGGGATTTTGGCTGTTACAGTATTTTTATCGCAAAGTAGTATACCATCTGCAGCTGAAATTCAGAATTACCTTTCGGTATCAGTTTTATGGGTCAGTTTGGTTCTCACTAAACACGGACATAAATTAATGGAATTGTTGGACAGCATATAAAGTCCACATTAGAAGTTCAATTAGAAAGGAGGTGTAAAGAATGAAAAAGTCATATCATATCTTGCTGGGCCTGTTTACTGCCGCATTGATGCTTTTTGCCAGTGTTGCGTCCGCGTCGGCATGTTGGTTCGCCTTCTATCAACCAGAGGTTCCTCAGTCACTAAGAAAATAAGGATATGAAAAAGAGGTGGCTAACCACCTCTTTTCATATAAAATAGAAAGTATTTCATTAGATATATATGGCGCTATAGCTGCCATATATATAGTGCAAGTTGGTTCTAAGGAAAAGCTAAGCTATATTTGTCAGCAACGTTTGTTTCATATCAAATTCTAACGTACGGAGTGGCAGCAATGGGACTTTATGATAGCAAAAATATGGGACAAAAAAATTTATATGATTATATAGCTTCCACGCATATGTTCAGCATCCTACTAATGTTTTTATCGCTAATTGTTAGCAAGCAGTTCTTTGCAGATAACGTACATCCATTATTTAATATTCGCATGTTTTTCTTTATAGGATCGGTGGTACTTACTGCTGTTACCCTTTATAATGCTAAGAAACCTGTACCCCTTCACAACGAGACACCCTTATCTTTTATTGACATCCTATACAGCGGCTTTCCGCTGTTGGTAGGCGCAATAATCTTATTTATTATTGGCGATGATAAAAATTACACCAAAGTTATCCTATTGGTACCGGTGATTATTACTGCATCTACTTTTGGAAAAAAATCAGGCCTATTAATGACCACAGCTGCGGCTGTCATACTTTTGATACACAGCGCTGTGTTTTCTGTAGAGATGTCTTTTGCTTTCATCATTGAGTCTAATTTGATATTGATCTGCGTCATGTACATTTTAGGATGGTTTATCGGCGGAATACGTGATTTGGAGAGGCTTCAGCGTCAGCAGTTGATAGACATGGCTAATACTGACGTTTTGACAGGACTATCTAATCACCGCTATTTCCAAGAAAAGCTGAAGCTGCTTGTGCAGTCCAGTTCGGAAAAGCAACCCCTTTCTTTAATTTTTTTGGATATTGATCACTTCAAACAGTATAATGACAGCTTTGGGCATATAGCCGGTGACAGAGTGCTTGCATCGCTAGGCAGAATGTTAACTATGATTGTAGGTGATGCCGGTTTTGCAGCACGTTACGGGGGTGAAGAATTTGTTGTGGTTTTACCCAATTGCGACGGAAGAAAGGCAGCAATTTTAGGCGAAAACATTCGGGCTCAGGTATCAGAGGAACCCTTTAAAGGACAGGAGTATCAGCCAGAGAGTAAAGTAACAGTCTCCTGCGGCATTGCTACTTATCCCACCCACGCCCAAAGTGCCCAGGATTTAATTAAGTTGGCGGATAAAGCGTTATATAGAGCCAAGAATCTTAGTAAAAACAAGGTAGAATTATACTACTCCATTTTTGACAGTTTAGATGTCAAGGGTGATGAAAAGGAACTAGTTAACTCTATTCGTACTTTAGTTTCAGTGATTAACGGCAAGGACCGTTACACCTATGGTCATTCGGAAAGAGTGATGGGATATGCAGTAAACCTTGCGGAGAAAACAAGTGTTACAAAAGAAGAAATTTATCTTCTGCGCTACGCCGCCTTTTTACATGATATCGGAAAAATAGAGATAGGAAGAGCTATTCTTAATAAGCAGGGAAAACTTACGGATGAAGAATGGCATATTTTGCAGCAGCATCCAAAATGGGGTAGTGATATTGTAAAATCAGTTAAGACTTTAGAACCTGCCGCTGAAGTAATTTTCTACCACCATGAAAACTATGATGGATCCGGTTATCCCCAAGGAATAAGCGGACAAGATATCCCCCTGCTTTCCCGAATAATTCGTATTGTAGACAGTTATGACGCTATGATTACTAACCGACCGTATAAAGGTTCTTTGTCTAAGGAAGAGGCAATTTCTGAATTAATACGATGTTCCCCTTCAATGTTTGACCCGGATTTAGTAAAAATATTTATAGATATCATTAAGGGACAGTCCTCTGGTGCAGTATAGTTGAAGAATAATAACTACGGTGATGTAGCAGACTTCTAGTAACAATATTTAAAAAGGAGATATCTTAATGGGCTTTATACAAAACCTTCTCGGCGGCAAAAAAAATATCACTATCTACTCTTCTGAAACTTGAAGTGACTGTCAACTTGCAAAGAGGTTCTTTGCGGACAAGGACATTGAAATAACCTGGAAGGATATTGTCAATCAAACAAACAGAGAGGAACTGGTCGAAAAATACAATCGTTTAGCAGTACCAACCATAGTTATCGGCAAAGAAGTTATTCTAGGTTTTGAAGCAAATAAGGAAAAAATAAGTAAGCTTTTAAAAATTTAATCTTCTTCCCCATGAGATTATTGTAAGTTCCAACCCAATATTAGGCAAAAAATAGAAGCTTTCAAATTGCTGCCGCACTTGAAAGCTTTTGCATTAACTCATAAACAGTTCCGCTGCCCGAAATCAGAGAATATTCCTTCTACTCCACTATAAACTTCTCCCTGTGGGGAAAAACCCCAAATATTCCTCCGGTGTGAAGAAAGAGCACATTGTCCCCTTCACTAAACTGCCCTTTCTTGATTTGGTCCACCAAAGCGTAAAACGCTTTACCGGTATAAACCGGGTCAAGAATTATTCCTTCCTCCACAGCCACTTCTTCTATCAATGCAAGTAACTCAGGCCAAGTTTCACCGTAGCCAGCCCCAACGTAACCGTCAATGATATTAATATCATCCTTGCAACCTACTTGAACAGAGAATTTCTCCTCGAAATCAGAAAGCTGTTTACTTACCAGGTCTTTGAGAAACTCAGCCGTTCCCAGTACATTGAAACCAATTATTTCTGAATCCAACCCATAAAGTTTACTTCCTGCCAGCAGACCACCGTAAGTGCCGCCGGACCCAACAGCACAAATCACTTTATTAAAGACTGTTCCCTTTTCATTAGTATAATCCATAATCTCCTGGGCACAGCCAATATAGCCCCATAGACCTATAGCATCGGATGCTCCCAGGGGAATAACTGCTGTCTTTAAGCCCTTATGGACAGCCCATTGTTCGGCCTCCTTGATAGCCGATTTAGGATTAAAAAAATCAACGTCAGGTGCAAAAAAGGTTTTTGCCTTAGCCAGTTTATTAAGAAAATAGTTTCCTTCTGCAATTTCCGGTTCTTCGCCGGAATGTATCAAGATTGGCATAAGTCCGAGTTTTCTTGCGGCATAGACAGTGGCCCGGCAGTGGTTAGACTGAATGCCACCGAAGGTTATTACAGCGTTCTTTCCCTGTTTTATTGCATCAGCCAGATGATATTCCAGCTTGCGTATCTTATTGCCGGACAGTTCCACTCCAGTCATATCATCCCGTTTGACAAAAATATTTACACCCAATTTGCGACTGAACCTTGCCAAGCTATAAATCGGTGTAGGCAGCCGTGCCAAGTCAGTTTTGTGAGGAACAGCTATATTAGGCAATGCTTATCACCCCTCTAAAATAGTTTGTTTTGTTTTAACATAGAAAGAATATTAGTATGCTCTACAACTACCGAAGGCATTCCAATGCTTTCCGGATAGCAGCACCTACAACTAGCCAAAATATAGATTGTTAACCTAATATCTGTTGCTTATATAGTTAGTGCCATCAACATTGGTTTTTTACACTAAAAAAATCCGCTCTACTTCATAATAGCATAAAGTTAACTATCACTAATCCTGCCTATTAACATAGTATGATACCAGAAAGGGGGAATTTAGAATGTCAAAGGGAATAGGCGGTATTTTTGGAGATGATTTCTTTATGATCTTCATAGTGATTATTTTTTTCCTCTTTATTTTTAATGACTTTGATTAATCTTTAATGTAACAAAAAATCTACCATCATTTTTTCACCACTTTTTAATGGCATGAGCTATGATATAGAAATCATGGCTCTTCTTTTTTATCCAATTCTTCTTTATATCTAACACTGTAGGTATGAATTCAACCGCCTCATTAAGGATCTCGATTATTGGACACAGCAAATACGGCCAATGGAACTAGCATGCCCAACTCACAAACACAGAGCCCAGCCGTTTCTTCTATTATATTCACTCGTTATATGGGATAAGCTTGGAGCAGTATTCAATAATTTCCCTTCTCCTAACAATACCAATTAACACATCGTTATCATCCACAACCGGTACAAAATTTTGTTCAATGGCCCGCACAATCAGTTCCTCCATATTGGCGTCTATACTAACAGGTAAATTCTTCATGCGACGGTGTACTTGCTTCAAAGAAACCTGACTGGTATTGTCAATAGTTAAGCCAGGTGTATTCTTGATTTTCCAGAGCAGGTCTCCTTCCGTTAAGGTCCCTGCGTATCTTCCTTGCTCATCTATCAAGGGAACTGCCATATAGCGATGATACTCCATTTTTTCCAATGCCTGACGCATAGTGGCACTATCTTCTAAAAAAATTACATTCTGTTTTGGGATAAGAAAGAAAGCAGCGGTAGTCATCAGTTATAGCCTCCTAATTAGGTCTGCGATTGTTCACCACTTAACGTATAATTGGGGGTACCCCTTTTATATAAGGGGCAGGGACGGGTAATTTTCTATGCACCTATGAATAATCTATACCTTAATTCTATTCATTTATAACCTTATTGACGATTTTAGCCAATTCTCCAATTGAAAAAGGTTTCTTAACTACCCCTTTAAAGCCATATTCCCTGAAATTGGCCATTACCCAATCTTTAGAGTAGCCGCTGGCAATAATAGCTTTCACTTCAGAATCTTTTTTAAGCAATTCTTTGATAGTATCCTTACCACCCATCCCGCCGGGAATGGTCATATCTATTATCACTAGATCAAATGGCCGGTCTGTTTTTTTAGCTTCTAGGTATACTGCAATGGCTTCAGACCCGTTACTGGTAAAATGAGCTTCGTATCCTAGAGTTGTTAACATCTGGCCTACTACCTCCCTAATAGCCTCTTCATCATCCATGATTAATATCTTTCCAGTTCCATAAATAAGAACGTCTTTTTCTCCAGTATCTATTGTAGCTAGTTGAGTGGATGCGGGAATAAAAAAACTTAAAGTGGTACCCTTCCCCAATTCGGATTGGGCTTGAAGGTGGCCATCATGGTTTTTAATTATGGAATAGGAGCCGGATAGGCCCAGACCGCTTCCTTTGTCCTTTGTGGTGAAAAAAGGATCAAAAATCTTGTTCAATGATTCTTCTGGGATACCAGACCCCTCGTCTGTTATAGATACTTTGACATATTCTCCTGCTGATAAAGAAACAGGGTTGTCATTTGTTTCCGGTTTTAAGGTAATATTTTCAGCCTTAACCCAGATTGTTCCACCCTCGGGCATAGCCTGGACAGCATTAATAATAATATTGTATAAAACCTGAGTGATTTGTCCCTTATCAATCTCAACCATGGATAGGTCTTTAGGGAAAGAAAACTGACAGCGCACATTAGAACCGCTTAAAGCAAAATCAGTGCTTTCAACAATTAAATGATCAATAGCTGCCACTTCTTTAATTGGATCCCCACCTTTAGCAAAGGTAAATAACTGAGAGGTTAAATTTTTTGTTTGCAGGGTTGCATCCTTGGTATTTTGTAAAAATTTATATACTTTATCAGGATTATTTTTATAACTCATGGCCAAGGAGATATTTCCCAGTAGAACTGTTAGATAGTTGTTAAAATCATGAGCAATCCCACCGGCAAGGAGACTGATTGATTCAAGTTTCTCCGCCTTGAAAATTTCTTGTTCAATTTTTTTACGCTGGGTAAGATTGTAAACGGTAATTTGTACTACCGGAGCGCCTTGGTAAGTAAAAGAGGTTAAAAACAATTCTACATCAATAACTGTTTCTGTCGCTGAAACAATTCTGGCGGTAAATGATTTTTTTTGAACTCCCTCAACTAGTACTTGTTTGAATTGTTGGATAAATATTTCTTTATCTTCCGGGTGCAAAAATTCGCAAAAACATTTTCCTGACAAAACTTGGGGGTTTGCTAAATTGATTAATTCTGACGCTTCCTTATTGGCAAAGACGATTTCTGTTTCGTTTTGGCATAAAATTGCTACAGGTAACAGTTCCACAATTTGCTGGAAATGTTCTTCACTCTTTCGTAATGAGCGTTCTGCTTTATTACGCTCCGAAATTTCCATCCACAATTTTTTATTGGCTTTTTCCAGCTCCGATGTCCGCTCTTTTACTCTTTGCTCTAATTCAAGGTAAATATTTTTCAGTAGTTTCTCCGCCTGCTTGCGCTCTGTGATATCCATTATTACAGCCCGATACACGATAGTCCCGCTTTCACTATCCTGCCCCACTGTCATTTTCACTTGCGCCCAGAACTGAGAACCGTCTTTTTTGACCAATCTTATTTCACAAGCCTTCGGTGCTTGTTCTGCAAATAGCTTTCTTCGATAGAGATAGAAGATGTCCTGGTCCTTACTCGCAATGAAACTAGTCAATGACTGTTTAGCCATATCGCTTCTTTCCAGTCCCAATAGCTGAGCGCAGGCAAGATTGACCTCTTGAATCCGGATATGTTCATCCAGGGTTACATATCCGATGGGAGCCAAATTATAGAGGTTGAAATACCGGGCACGAGACGCTTCCAGTTCCACCTGGGTCAGACGCAGTTCCTTATTCTGCATCTCTAACTCCACTTGATGCACCCGTAGCTCATGGAGCAGCCGCTGCCCGTCCTCGGGCGACAGGGATGCCAGATTCCCGGACACATCTACCTGCTTTCCAGATACGACTTTCTCTGCTCGTCTACGCAGGTCTACATCCTTTATTGAACCAGTCTTCTCTTCCATTGTTTATCACCTCTCAATTAAGAAGTATTAACCTCAGCTGATGAACCGCTCAGTAGTAGCGATGGCATATGGCTCCCCGGCCTCATTCACCAGTACTGACGCAGTCAGCATCACTTCTACAATCTTGCCGTTCTTGTTGATGCGTTGGGTTTGGAATGGCTTTATCTTTTCATTACAAAATAATTTTTTAATTATTTCAAAGACTTCGTTGCCCTTACCTTCCGGAACTATATCTTGAATGTTCATCGTTACAGCTTCTGCCTCACTCCAATCGTAAAGCTTTTGAGCCCCCGGGTTCCAGGCCAAAATCTGTCCCTTTAAATCATGCATCGTAATAGCATCGCAGGAATCTCGCACAATCAAAGCCAATCTTTTAACTGAATTCAACATTTCCTTTTGCTCCGTTATATCAATAAAGGTAATCACTGCACCTTCTATTACATTCTTCAGTGATCGATAGGGTAGGATGCGCATTAAATAGCACATACCTTCACTTGTCTGTACTTCTATCTCTTTAGATACCAGTGTGTCCAGGACCGTATTTAAGTCCTGTTCTAGACAGTCATATCCTACTAGTTTGGATGCAATGTGATTTATAGGCCGGCCGAGGTCGTTCTGAAGCAAATTCATTACTTTAGCGGCTATGGGAGTAAAACGTTTAATGCGCAGCTGATGATCCACAAATATGGTACCCACTCCTGTGCCGGCTAGCATATTATTTATGTCGTTGTTGGCTTGAGATAACTCGTATATATTTTCATTCAGTTCCACATTAACTGTCATTAGTTCCTCGTTGGTTGACTGCAGTTCCTCCTTGGCGGTCTCCAATTCCTCATTGGTGGATTGAAGTTCTTCGTTTGCAGACTGAAGTTCTTCGTTAGACGTCTCCAGTTCAGATCTGTGGGATTACGTGCTTTTCGAGAAATTCAAAGGCTTCTGGATCGCGGAAAAAACTAGTGACACCGATTAAAAACTCTCGAAAAAGAGCCTCCACCTCTAGTGGATTTTCTTCCAGGTAGTGAATGTAGTCATCTAGCTGCTCAATCTGGTTGATCGCCAGCCTACGTTCTATGCGGCGGCAAATGGTGTTCTGCTTGTAATAGGAAAAGTCGTTCCCGGTTTGGACCTGAAGCAAGGTAAATATTTTTGGCAGCCAGTCTCTTGTTTTAGATTCAGGGGGCCAGACTGGATCAGATTGCTTTCTGAAGGCATGTTGAACATAGCTGAGCAACTGATTCGGCATCTCCCCCGGTGACAGTACGTAGTCCACTAAATTGGTGGAGATGGCGCTGGCGGGCATGCTATTGAACTCGGCGAAGGCGGGATCTTGTGCCATCGCCATCCCTCCTTCGCCCTTTACTGCTTTTAACCCCAGCATTCCGTCAGTACCAGCGCCGGAAAGGACTATGCAGATTGCTCGCTCGTGCTGGTCCTGGGCGAGGGAGTGGAAAAATAAGTCAATAGGCAAACGTAGTTCCTTGGGAAGCACTTTCACTTAGGAATAGGCGACCATCCACTAATGTCATGTCCCTGTTGGGAGGGATTATATAAACACAGTTAGGTTCTACCAGCATCCCATCCTCCACCTGGCAGACCTGCATCTCGGTATACTGCTTGATCAGGTCACTCAAAATACTATTATGTTCGGGCGCAAGGTGCTGAACAAGGACGAAAGCCATTCCGTTGTCGCTGGGCATTTTAGCAAAGAAAGATTCAAACGCTGCCAGTCCCCCGGCTGAGGCGCCAATGCCCACGATGGGAAAGTGCTGCTCTTCTTTAACCATCTTAGTTGCTCCCTTCCTAAAATTAAAATACATATCCCAAATTTCGATTATTAAATGCATAATCCTGCCACAGTAATTAAAAAATCAAGTCTCAAGAATACACTAAGGCAAAATACTTAATAATATATATAACACGATACATTAAAGTAAGGAGTACAATTTATTATGGATATTTCATTTTTTAAAAAATCTACCTCCAAAACAGAACAAATCAATATGCAAACTTCACATAATTTGTGGAACTTACTAAGAGCTAGATACAATAGTATTGAAGCAGGTCAAATGCTCAAAAATTTTGTCCACGATAAGGATTAGAAGTGGTCTTTGTAAGACTGTTAAAACACTTTCAGATCCAGACTGAACAACTTGAAAAAGAAGCTGAAAAGTTTAAAATCAAGGCACCCCCCAGGCCTGCAGTTGATATAAGACTTCGACCCGAATAGATGAACTTACTGACAAGTTTATCTATAAGAGAATGCATGCTGATATGATGTCTGAAATGTTTTCTCTGAGTACTGCGGTACGAACAACTCTTACTAACGACCGAATGAGGAAGTTATTTAGAGTTTTCTTGATTTCCCACTTGCAAGATTTTGTATCACTTTATAAGTATGGCAAGTTAAAAGGATGGGAAGAAATCCCGCCTGCTTACAAGACCACAAAACAAGTAGAAAATGAACCTATTGCTACAGGAGAAGCATGGCATATTTGGCATAATTTAAATGACAGGTATCTCCAAAGCGAATTATCTCAGCATTTCTTAGTTTTTGCCCATGATTCAGATTTCAAGGCTGTACTAACTATAGGTACAAAGGCCCTCAGGAAACAGATTAAAGAGATGGAACAAGTAGCATTAAAATATGAAGTGCCATTGCCTGAAAGGCCTCCAGCATCACTTAGAGTTTCTATCGAACCTGAAAGTTTTGAGGATAAATTTATGTATAAGATAATTTACAAAGGCATAGATGATTCGATAGATATGCATATAAGGGGTGTAATCGACATCCTGAGAAATGACGCCTTGCGTAAGATGTTTTTAGACATATATAGCTCCGAGCTAAATATCCAAGATAATTATTTTAAGCTTGGAAAAATGAAAGGATGGGCAAGTGTACCGCCAATCTACGTAGAACCGACTTAAATTAGTGCCTATACCTATGGTGGAGGCACTGTTCTTTGTCTCTAGTCTGTTCCTTAGGCTAATCAATTAGTTGCTGCAAACAAACTAAAAAAATAGGATTTGGTTTGATATTGGTCTGATAAAAGCTCTTTTGCCTCACCCAAGTCAATATCCACCATACCCTAAAATCCTTGCAATCTTTCAATCTTTACTTCTATTCCCCCCATAAAAGCTAGGGCTTGAATGACTAAAAAAGTCCTCATTATCATCAGCCAAAAAGAATTCTTTTTTCTCTTCCTTAATTCCTAATTCCTTTTTGATGAGAGCTAGCTCCTCAAGAATGATTTTGGTATTTATCCAAGCAGCAATCGATCCTATAATTGCCAGAAGCAAAATAATTCCTATTATGATTTGCATAACCAAATATCCGCCTTTCCATTTTTATTTGATTTTTTACACGAATGTTGCTGTTTGCTTTATCTGCAGGGACGTAATGCGTTCCCCTTAATAATGCATCAATTTTATTTCGGCCGCATACTTAATAAGTTTCTAGACTACCCATCTGGGAAAATATAATTTCCGTTGCATCTTCATTGACATCAAGAAAATGTTTCCCATCATAGTAAAATTCATTATTATTGAATGGTAAGACTTTACTCTTTTCAGTTTCCATGTCGTAAATAACAACAAACTGATCACTGGCTGCGTCTTCCTCCTCATATCCTATGACAATCAGTTTTTCAGAGTCACCGCTCCAAATCATTTCTGAGTCAAAAAAGCCTAGAGCAAAATCTTTGCAGTTTAAGACTTTGACGGTATTGCCTAAGGAATTTATCACTCTAATAGTCTGCGGGAAGTATACCCTATCTCCATTCATTTCCATCACTGCTATCTTAGTACCATCAGGTGCGGCAATAGGAGTATGGGCGTTCTCAACTAACTTTATGGTCTGCCCTGAATTTATATCAATTTTATAAATATCGGAGATTTCTTCATATTGTTCTCGCCAATTTTCTAATACTACTGCATCATTGCCCAGCCAGGTAAAATTCACGGGCAATAAACTTTGAGTATTGTTATTAAAAAACGGTAAAAGGTCTGTTTCGTATTTATTTAAAATATTTTTTCCGTTGTTGTCAAAAATGTTTAAGTTAAGAGGTATTCCCATATCGTCGATGGTGTTTTCTTCACGGTAGTAGGTAAATGCTGCAATTTTTGTATCATTCGGTGAAGGCTTGGCAGCTAAAATTCTTTCGTTTTCCCCCGCGTTTATTTCTTTCATTTCCCAGGAGTCAATGTCAAATAAGTTTTTTTGGTTAATGATGACTTTAGGAGAATGATTAAACCAAAACGTCTCCGCCCAGTCAAACCAGACCTGTAATATCACATCCAGCTCTTTAATTTCTTTCGTTTCAGTATTATAAAAAGCAGGAATACCCGGAAACGCTTCACCTGCACTAGGAAGGTTTTTAATTAAAGAAATCCATTTTTTATCGGCGGAGTAGTTAAAACCGGCATATTGACTTCCTACAAATTTTTCCAGAACCTTCTGTTCTCCCGTATCAAGATTCCATGAGATTATGTTCCTGGCATAAACGTAGTTGCCATTTTCCAAAACCTTACCGTCAGCATTAGTCCTTTTAGAATACTTTACACCCTCTTTATCCCAGCCTTCAACTGTATAATAGAAGTCCTCCGTTCCCTTTAAAACATCGGAGTAGCTGGTTAAACCCATGTCATATATATATAGATCAGTCGTATAAAAAGGCCCATCGTCGCCTGCATCCGGTATTGCATCACCACGTCTGGTGATGCCTAAATAGTCACCGGTCGGAGACCAAAACGGTCCTGACAAGTAATCAATTGAGCCTACTCCTTTAGCATTAATTAAATCAAAAATGTACCCATGAGAAATCTTCGAAATTCCTGTTTGTAAAATTACATATTTTTCTCCGGGAGACCAGCTTACATTTGGTGAATCCCCTACGTAAGAAAAATGTTTTATAAGGGCAAAGTTATCTTCATTTTGGCAGTAAAAATAATACCCTTCGCTGTTCTTAATTAAGATAATTTCATAACTTTTTGAGGGCGAGTTATACTTTTTTACAATTTGCTTTTCAAATTGATTTCTAAATGTCTCCTCGCTAGGTAAATACCATTGGCGCTGGCTGCTGCCATCTATTAGTAGATAAGTGTACTCCAGCACTCCATCCTTTTGCCAGTTCAGGGGTTTGTAATATTCCTTCTGGTTACCTTCTTTTAATACCTTAATTTCCTGGCTTTCAACGTTATACATGGTCAAGTCTACTGTTCCGTCCAACTCCCATGCAATAGGCGGGTCAATGGCTCGTACTTGCCCGAGAGCCAGCCATTTACCGTCGGGGGACCATACCGGTTTCCCGAAGTAGTTAATGCTGTCCACCTTAGTACACTTTATCGCATCAACAATTATGCCCAAGCGCAGTGAGGAAGTTCCGACATCAGCAATTATATAATTACTGTCAGGAGACCAATAAAGTGTATCTATCCTCTCCTTGACCGACCGGACGATTTTAGGCTCTTTTTCACCTGCCTTCCAAATATTCAATTTACCTGTCTCATTCAACTGGTCAAATATTATGTAAGCAACCGTTTTCCCATCAGGAGACCATGTCTCGGAAAACACGGAATCCAACTCTGCTAAATATGCTTTTATGGACCATGGTTGGTAGTTAGATAACTCTACTGCCTCTGATTCCTCTTCTACTTCTGATTTAGCAGATTCATTGTCTTGTTCAATTGGTTCTTTTGGTTTGTCGGTTGTACAGCTAAAGCTTAATAGGCTTATCATAATTAAGATAAATAGTAGCCGTTTCATACTATCTCCCTTTCTTTCCCACTAGTGCATTTAAATTCATTCCCTTCCTCCCCTGTTTGCGGTTTTACCCCGCTATCTTTTATCTAGCTGTTTGCTTCGTACTTATATCTAATGACCTTCAATTTATCATTAACCACCTTAAAATCAAACCCTAATCTCTCATAACCATAAACATTATCACCCAGCAAAAATACCGATATTTTTTCTTTTCCCTCAACAACCTCAATAAGCTCCTTGGCAATTTCGAGAGAGAAAACTTCTCGTAATGCCCTAGCAAAACATCTATATTATTTTCTATCAGACTTCTTTATCGGACAATTGATCGCAAACCAATCATAGCGTTTAAGAAAAATAATAGCAGTTATCAAATGCTTTGGCGAGGCCCTATATCAATCACCTTCCAGCCGCTGCCATCATCAACTAAATATATTATTTGTTCTGCATAATTCTCTTCGGAATTAGTCTTTTGTAAAGCTAAATCTACCGTAAATACAGTCTGGAAACCCATATATTTCCCATAGTAATTATCGCCGGATAACGAATAATCTTCCTTTCCTTTAATCCATTCAAGACGTTTCCATGGAAATCCCGTTACTTGGGTGCTTAGCAAATTACTTGCCTTTTCTTCCCCGCCGTTCTTATAATTATTAATAAATTCCAGAGCTTTACGATCGGGTCTTAAGTTACTACTGTAATTCAAATCAGGACGCTTGAAAAAAGAATACGTTTCTGTATGAAACTTAGTACCAGTTAGGGACTCTGAAACAAGTGGTCCATCATCCCATTGCCAGGTTATTTTCATCGAATTTTTTATCGGTCTATAAACCATACCATCGTGAACGTCAAAAATATAATAGTTGCTATTGCCAGAATATTGCATGCCAAATCCACTGCTAATACCTGCAACCAATTCACCATCAGAATAAACACGTACTTTAGGATGATCGTTGGGGCCTAACTCGCCCGGCTGTCTTTTGAGAAATAAACCAATCACTTCTATACGCTGTACACCCTCTTCAAGCTTTTGATAAGGATCAGTATAAAAGGTTAGTATTGAACCAGCAATTCTAAAATATTTCATTCGTATAGTGGGTGGCAATTTGTTTCCGAGGCTAAGAACCGGAAACCATCTATCCCAATACTCAGTTCTTCTAGGCTTCCAGTCATATACTCTTATTTCCTTTACGAGTAAGCCTTGATACTTCTGATTATTTAAAGACCAACCGGGCATTTCCATTACCTTTACCGTCACATTATGCTGGAAGTAAAAATAGATAGAAATAACAATCCAAACAGTAATTACAACAAGCAACAACTTTCCCAACCGTTTTTTTATCACAGAATGGCCCTCCCCCAGTTGTCTTATACTTAAGGTAATCGCGTACTCTATAGATTAGTACCAACAAAGCCGGTTTTGTTACACTAAAACGTGCAAAATACTCCTCAAATTTTATCACGCGGCGCTTTTGGCGAAAAATCAATTTTTTTATAGTCCTTTTACAATGCGGGTATGTTTTGAGTGACTATAAACGCTTGTACTAATTGATATACCTTAAAGAAACAAAAAAGGTTTGGTGCGATAATGGTTTGATAAAGCAATTTTGCCTCTATCAAAAAATTATCGAGACCAAACCCTGAAACCCTTGCGGAGCTTGAGTTTCGACTGGAGCTGATGGTCTGATTTGAACCGACGACCTGCGCATTACGATTATTCTCCCATATCATATCTAACGACTTTTTTAGGCCGATCTCTTCCATAATAGCCAATGTCTCTTTATCATCCAGCATAATCTTACCAAAGAAACCGTGACGTTCCGCATTACGATTTTTCTTTGGTGGTCCACCACCAGCTATATGAAACCGGCATACATCGTACCCAGGCACAGCCCAATACTTACAGCGCTCTCCTGTGCTTTTCGCTTTTGCCTTACACCTTTTTTTGTTTGGGTTCCTGGGCATAATCACCACCTTCTTTGCTAGAGAAACTTATCATTCGAACTTAATTCCGTTATCTTTCAAGACCTGATACAGACCTACTTTCAGTTGGGATATCTGGTTATATTCAAGTTTCAATTCCAGGTTAAAATCCAAAGCCTCTATGATTTCATGAAGCAAGGTTGACTCCTGTTGGCTTTGGGGTTTTGTACCGTTAATCAATATTCTATTACCGCCCGTGTTACAGCTGCCCATACTTTAATAGTCAGGCATGAATTTAACTGAGTATTCGTGACCAAGAATTTTAACCTATTGGGGAATTTCCAATGTTGGCTCCTTGGAATTATTTACCTGGCAATAATGTAAATAATGTAATTTAAAACGTTTATAATATTATTAGTCCTCTTACTGGAGGTGATTCTTCATGGAGGAAATAATTAAATTACTGGGACTGTTGATAATATTATTAATTGTCCTAGAAAAGGTTCTTTAGTTAGCGAGAACCTGGGAATCAACGCCTTATAGGAGTTGGCTACCCGAAATAAGTAAAATACTAATATAAAAATAATACGGGAAAAAAAGTTAACCAAAGATTGCAGAGGCAGTCTTTTTTTTAATGATGAAAATAGAGCCCAAATGTGGGCTCTATAGTAATATACGTATTAATTTTTATTATTGACCTACCTTTCGCCGCAAGGAACATTGTTATGTGCATTCCTAAGCCCATGATAAGAACCAATGTGTATCACAATTTTCGCCGGTTCTTGTGGCGGGCTGGGATCTCCCATGGAGGCAGAGGCGTTGGCCCAAGAATCTACGATTTTCGTTATCCAAACCTAAATAAAATCCAAACGTTTGGATTTTATAAAATACAGTCACGCTAGTTTATTGATCCAACAAGGGGTCCATATGAAAGCAATAAGTGCCCGGATGGGACACTCTAATATTGGCACTACTATGGATATTTATGGACATGTGACTGACGCTTTGCAGAAGCAAGCAGCGTATGTACTAGATTATCTATTTGAGCACAAAATAGCTATCCCCGCTCCGAGGACAACTATTAGTGTTTAATTTGCCGCCAATTAATTATTTTCTTATTTATTTTCGTCCATATGTTTCTGTTTATGTTCAATAAGTCTATACACATTTATTAGTGGCAACGTTAATGGTTCAACATTTGCAGCCTTAGTTACTTCAGAAACAATTGAACGCAAATAAGGGAATAATATAGCGGTGCCATTAACCTTACAAAAATTGCCCAATTCTTTTTCAGAAATCTCCTTATTAATCGCACTGAAAAAACCCGTAATAGAAAGACTTATCGAAAAAGGAAAATTATTTTTCTCTGCATCTTCAAAAATATCAATAATCAAGGTCACCTTGCCAGTAGCCAGTTCTTCATTAATTCCTATCTCCACAGCAATATTAAAATCCAATTCAATTGGGCCATCTTCTTTATATTTAGGATTAGCCATAAATTGGACATAATTAACATTATAGTCATCAAAAGCAAATTCACTTTTTAATTGTTTGTCCATATTTAAGCCACCCTTTTGTCATCTCCAAAAAATTGACCCTGTTACCAGACGAGTAGTAAGTTCTTTTCGTCTCGTAACTGCTAGTTTTAGAAACCGTAACGTCTGTTTTCAGCAACGGTTCAAAAATGATATCATCAATATTTGCCCGTAGAACCATTTGCCTATACTCTTCACTAAAAATTTGAACCCGTTTTTTCTCATCTAGGTCATCTTCAAAAGGACATAAATCTAACCCCGATTCATTAAGAAGTTCAAAAAATTCTTCCTCATTCAATTTATCAATAGTTTCGCCCACTTCTTTTAAATATTCTTTCGTATTCAACTACTCGCCACCTCCTTAATTGTATCTGTATTTATACACTCCCTGTTTCTAACGCTTAGTTGGATTTCATAAGGTTGAATGTTAGTCCTATTAACAGCTGATTTTCTAGGAACAGGAAAAACTCCTCTCACAATATCATAAGGTTTAGTCTTATACATCATATTCAATACAACAGCATTTAACAACTCTCTTGGCCTTCCTCTTTTCGTTTTTTTATACCTATGTTGAATTTTCTTAGCTTGCCTCTCGAACTCTTCAAAAGTATCCAAGTTGATTAAATCAATAATCACCGTTCCTTCTATAACTGCCTGTAAAACCTTCCACGAAGAATAACGCCTAGCTTTGTACAAAAGTTAATAGCCTGCTTGTAGTCTTCCTCAAAAAAATAAACCCCTTTACCTAGCCATTCTTCTTCGCCTATTGAAGGCCGAAAACTTTTGCTTTCAAATATTTTTTGTGCTGCCTCGTCTTTCGTACCATGATAGCCAACAAATTTTTTCATTGATATTCTGTCCTTTTATACAGTTTATCATACTTGGCAAACCTGCTAAATAGCTAAAAATGCTGAAAAGACAGTGATTTTACCCTCTATCGTAAACATTTCGACAATATTTCTCAATTTCCTTTAATTTCTACTGTAATCGATTGAAACAATACAAATCCTACTACATTGTGTTATTTAGCAATATTTCTGCTTTTTCCTCCTTTTTAAATCCAAAAATTTCTATATTAATGAAAAGAAATTACTTTCGTACCCAATTTGCACCCAAATCCCTTATTTCTATTTTGCTTTCTGAATAGCAAAAACACCGCAAATCCTTGCGGTGCCTCATTTTCCACTGGAGCTGATGGTCGGATTTGAACCGACGACCTGCGCATTACGAGTGCGCTGCTCTACCTCTGAGCCACATCAGCGTGTATATTGTCAGTATTAAATATTGTACCTCGCTAGGATGTGATAGTCAAGAAGCCAGTCTGAAAATATAGTATTTATATCCTACAATTCATCCCATGTTGCTCTTCCGTCGCCTGTAATGGGTATAACAGGTCCTAAGTATTTTGGCTTAGAGTTAAGAATAAAAAGCTGCAAAAAGGCTTTGTTACGGGCTAGTATTTCTCTTAACTCATAATACGCTTCTCCGGGGTAGGTATGCCTGTCGGCAATCAAACCGGCTGCCTCTATGCCCAATTGATTGGCTGTGAAAACTGCCCGGGGCAAATGAAAGTTTTGTGTAATAACAACTGCATTTTTTACTCGGAAAATGTCTCTGGCACGGTACATGGAATCGTAAGTGCTAAAACCGGCATGATCCATGAATATGTCCTCCGGCGGCACTCCTTGGTCCTCTGTGTACTGCCGCATGGCGTTGACTTCATCATAGGATTTTTGTCCGTGATCCCCGGTTAGTAGTAGTTTGGACACTTTTCCCTTGTGGTACAAATCTATGGCGGTATCCAGACGATCTGCTAACATAGGTGACGGGTTGCCGTTTGAGTAAACCCTCGCACCCAGCACAATAGCTGTTTCAGTTGCCTCCACCTGGGTAAGTACGCCTTTAATATGCCGCTGCCCCGCTGTTTTAATATAATAATCAACCGACAATACGCCAAAGCAAAACAACAAACCTGTAATCATAACTATTTTCAGCCATTTAAGTAGATTTTTACGCATAGTTGTTCCTCCAAATACTAATTCAAGTGCGGGTACTTACTATCCTGCCTTGGATATACTAAAAACATCATAGAACTACTGGAGGCTTGTAATGAAAATTCGGCTAGGCTTTGTTGCCATGTCTTTGGAATTGGAAGATGCTTCACCCTCAAAAACCGTTACGTATAAATCCATTTCAAAAATCCCTGACCATGATGTGCGTATCAGAAAGCTGGAACGACTGACAAAAGAGAATCTGCAAAACACCTTGCGAGTCTTAAGACATGCCTATGCACACCGCATAGAGTTTTATCGTTTTACTTCAAAATTAGTTCCTTTGGCCACCCATGAGGTAGCTGAAGGTTGGGACTATGTCTCAGCTTGCAAAGCTGAATTTGAATCAATAGGTACATTTGTAAAGGAGAATAATATGCGGGTGGGGTTGCATCCTGACCACTTTACGGTAATTAATTCTCCCAAAGAAGATGTTTTCCAAAAGGCTTTAGCCGACCTCGAATACCATGATAATATTCTCCAAGCCATGAATCTGGATGAAAGTGCTAAGCTGGTTTTGCATGTCGGAGGAAAGTATGGCAGCAAAGAACCTTCCATTGAGCGCTTTATGAAAAACTTTCGCACATTACCTGAACGTATCCAAAACCGAATTATCTTGGAAAACGATGATAAGATTTACACTGCAAATGATGTTTTAAGCATTTGTAGACAGCTAGATATACCAATGGTTTTGGATTTTCACCACCATCGATGTAATCCCGGCGAAACAGTTCTTTCTGAACTGCTGCCAAACATTATGAAAACATGGCCGGGCGAACTGCAGCCTAAAATGCACTTATCCAGCCCCAAGAACGAAAAGGATTTTCGCAGCCATGCTGACGACATTGGCTGGGATGATTTCTCATGGATCATACATCAATTAAAACCCTTGGATATGGATGCAGATATTATGTTAGAAGCGAAAAATAAAGATCTGGCTGTTTTGCACATATCTGAGGCGATCAAAAAGAATACTGACTGGCAACTGATGGGAAACGGGATAGTTGTTGTTTAATATAACTAAACCAGCTTAATAGCCCTTATCCCAATCCATTACGTTAATTAATGCTTTATTTTCCAAGTAAAGTCTAAGATTCTTACGGAATACTTCCATAGCCCGTTTATTATACTGGGGCGATATTGCTGCTAAGTGGGGTGTGATAATAACATTTTCCATTTCCCATAAAGGGCTATCTTCAGGTAATGGCTCTGTTTCAAATACATCCAGTGCTGCTCCAGCTATTTCTTTGCTTTCTATAGCTTTAATTAGGGCGTTTTCATCTACAACATTTCCTCTAGCCAAGTTTAGGAAATATGCTTCTTTTTTCATTAATTTAAATTGTTCTTCTTTAAATAATTGGTATGTTGCTTGGGTTAACGGTAAAGTAACTACGACATAATCACTTTCTTTAAGCAAAGATGGCAGTTGGTCTAATGTCATTACCTGATCAACATAGTCTACCGGCCCCCCGCTGTTGTTTATTCCCACAGCCTTCATGCCAAAAGCTTTTGCTCTTTTGGCAATCTCCTGACCGATGCTGCCGACTCCTACAATTCCCAATGTCTTATCATAAATTTCCACTACAGAAACCTTCCGTTTCCATTCTTTTTGCAGTTGGTTAGCCCTAAAGGTTACTAGTCCTCGACTGAAAGAAAGGATAAAACCCATAACGTGTTCAGCCATGGGAATGCCATGTATCCCTTTAACGGTGGTAACCATTATATCTTTTCTTTGTAATTCTGCTTGGGGAAGATTATCCACACCCGCCGTAAGAGCTTGAACCCACTTTAAACTTTCTGCCTGACGGGCTATTTGTTCGGAAAAATCAAAGCCAAAGGTAACAATTATATCTGCATTCCGTACCTCTTCAGTGTTATCAGCTAAATTTTCTTCAATAGTGAAGCTAACAGTTGGAAACTCTTCTTGCAAAGTTTTCAAATGTTTCTCCTTTAAATCAAAATTCACTAACACCTGAACCATTTTTTCACCCCTCCCAATTTATACCGACGTACATCTTTGGAAAATTTATTATAGTTTTCCACCTAATTTTTAGAAAAAAGGCACCCAGTAGGTGCCTCCATCTTAAAGTCCAGCTTCCTTTTTGAGAATATCCGCTTTATCAGTACGTTCCCACGGCAAATCCAGATCATCGCGCCCAAAATGGCCATAAGCCGCTGTTTGCTTATAAATAGGTCGTCTGAGATCCAGTTCTTTAATAATCCCCGCCGGTCTCAGGTCAAAATGTTTTTGAATTAGGTCCGACAATGACCCATCGTCAATTTCACCGGTACCAAAAGTGTCTACTCTAACTGAAACCGGCGCAGCAACACCAATGGCATATGCTAACTGAACTTCACAACGGTCAGCAAGACCTGCTGCAACAACGTTTTTGGCTACGTATCTGGCCGCATAGGATGCAGAACGGTCTACTTTTGTGGGGTCTTTGCCGCTAAAAGCACCACCGCCATGACGAGCCATACCGCCATAAGTATCTACGATAATTTTTCTTCCGGTCAGGCCTGCATCTCCCTGGGGTCCGCCGATAACGAAGCGACCTGTGGGATTAATAAAGTATTTAGTATGTTCATCTATAAGTTCAGCAGGGATTACCGGCTTAATTACTTTTTCAATTAAGTCTTTTTTCAAGGCTCCCAAAGATATGTCAGGACTGTGTTGGGTTGAAATGACTACAGTCTCCACTCTAACAGGCGTATCATCTTCATATTCTACAGTCACTTGGGACTTTCCGTCAGGGCGTAAATACGTTAGCTCTTTTCTCTTCCGTACCTCCGACAATTGTCTGGTTAGCTTATGTGCCAAAGAAATTGGCAGGGGCATTAGTTCCGGCGTTTCGTTGCTGGCGTAGCCAAACATCATTCCCTGATCTCCCGCTCCAATAGTGTCAATTTCCGCATCGGTCATAGTTCCCTCTTTAGCTTCTAACGCTTTGTCCACACCCATCGCAATGTCAGAAGACTGTTCATCAATAGCTGTTAGTACGGCACATGTTTCACTGTCAAAGCCATATTTAGCTCTAGTGTAACCAATTCCATGGATTGTCTCACGTACTACTTTGGGAATGTCCACATAGCATTTAGTGGTAATTTCACCGATAACCAGCACCATTCCCGTAGTAATAGAAGTTTCACAGGCTACCCTGGCCATGGGATCTTGACTGTAAATTGCATCCAACACCCCATCAGAAATCTGGTCAGCAATCTTATCAGGATGGCCTTCGGTTACTGACTCTGATGTAAATAACTTCTTTACCATATCATCACTCCTCTTCCCTAGAAGGAAACTTATCATTAATCATACCCAAAACACGGTCTAGAATCTGATAGGCTACTGCTTTCTTTGTCATTTTTTCCAGTGATTCTTTTTCACCATTGGGATAGATAAAGGTAACTTGGTTGTCATCACTAGAAAAACCTATATCTGACCTGCTGACATCATTAGCCACAATCAAATCAAGGTTTTTTCGCCGTATTTTACTGGCGGCATTAGCCATCAAATCATTTGTCTCGGCGGCAAAGCCTACTAATATCTGATGCTTCTTTTTCTGGCCAAGTTCTGCCAAAATATCCGTAGTGGATTCTAAAGAAATTATTAGTTCTTGATCCTGCTTCTTTATTTTTTCCGGTTGCGGCTGCGGGTGAAAATCTGCAACCGCTGCAGCTTTCACTACCACATCACAATCATGGTATTCTCTTAAAACTGCTTGATACATTTCGTTAGCTGTCGTAACCGATATATGTTTTACTCCGTAAGGAATAGGAATGTCTGTATTTGCATGAACCAATACTACTTCCGCTCCTAGTCTGGCAGCGACTGAGGCAACCGCAAAACCCATTTTGCCTGTGCTGCGGTTACCTATATATCTTACCGGGTCAATTGGCTCTCGCGTTCCTCCGGCAGTTATAAGCATTTTAATCCCTTTAAACTGTGTGCTTGTTGATAAATTTACTATAATCTCATTTAAAATGCTTTCTATTGGTGCAAGTCGACCTGGGCCTTCTGTACCGCAAGCCAATTTTCCACTTTCGGGCTTAACAACCTTCATCCCCATTGCCTCAAGACTATGTAGGTTCCCCTGCACCACTGCGTTAAGATACATCCTATCATTCATGGCCGGTGCAATAATCATCGGGCACCGCATGGCTAAAATTGTTGTACTTAATAGATCATCCGCTATCCCATGGGCCATTTTAGCAATAATGTTAGCAGTAGCCGGCGCAATAACCAGTGCATCGGCTTCCATGGCTAAATCAATATGACTGACAGTTCCTTGGTTTTGAAATAAATCGCCCTTAACAGCGTTACCAGAAAGGGTGCTTAAAGTAGTAGCGGTAATGAAATGATTTGCAGATTCTGTCATAATAACCTGGATATTTGCATTTTTCTTTCTTAGCTGACTAACTAATTCAGCAGCTTTATATGCAGCAATCCCACCGGTAACACCAACTATTATGGTTTTTCCTACCAACGACTCACTATTTAATACCATCTCTTGTCCTTTCATATGTAATTTTATCATTTGCTATTTCATTTAAAGCGCGAGTTACAGGTTTAATGGCCTTTTCATTTTCATCAGCCGGTTCCTCTGCAATCATTCTAGCTCTTTTAGCTGTCAACACAACCAAAGCATATTTGCTATCTACTTTCGTTAGCAATAGATCAATTGGTGGCAAATTCATAGAATCACCTCATTCCATCGTTTCAGTTAAAATTAATCTGTTTTCGGTGCGGTCGGCATTTTTCTGCCGTAATAATTGCTTTTACCCGCTCCACAGCCATATCTAAAACATCATTAATTACTACATAATCGTACTCACTAACATATTCTAACTCTTTTGAAGCAGAATGCAAACGTTTTCGAATAACTTCTCGGGAATCCGTGCCCCGCCGGTTAATTCGGGTTGCCAGTTCCTCTAACGAAGGCGGTACGATAAAAATAAATATTGCTTCCGGAAACTTCTTTTTGATCTGCAAAGCCCCTTGGATATCTATTTCTAAAATAACATCTGTCCCCTTATTCAATTGTTCCTCAACGTTTTTTTGGGGGGTACCATAAAAGTTACCGTATACTTCTGCCCACTCCAAATAAGCACTGTCATCTCGCATTTCTAGAAATTTTTCTCTTGTTAGAAATAGATAATCTTTCCCATCCTGTTCTCCTTTTCGGGGAAGACGAGTGGTAGCTGAAATAGAGTAGTTTATCTTTTTTGCATCCTTTAATAGTTGCTTACATATGGTGCCCTTACCTGCACCTGAGGGACCTGATACTACGATCAATAAGCCTTTTTCCGTCACGCCAATTCTCTCCCCAACCGTTATTCGTTGCCTTCATCTTGCGAATTTTCTTTCGTAGATAGTCTATGTGCTACGGTCTCCGGTTGTACCGCAGATAAGATAATATGGTCACTGTCAGTAATAATGACAGCACGTGTGCGCCTTCCGTAGGTTGCATCTATTAGCATTCCCTTGTCCCGCGTCTCCTGAATAATTCTTTTAATTGGTGCAGATTCGGGACTTACTATGGCAACGATCCTGTTTGCGGAAACTATATTGCCAAAACCAATATTTATCAGCTTAATAGCCATTGATATATTAACCTCCCCTAATATGTATCTAAAATATAGCATATTGCTTATTAATTTTAACCATGCTAACTAAACGAGCGCACCTCCTATTCAATATTTTGCACCTGTTCGCGAATTTTTTCTACTTCACTTTTAATTTCTACAACCAATCGACTTATTAGCAAATCATTATTTTTTGAACCGATAGTGTTAATTTCTCTATGCATTTCCTGGACAAGAAAATCCAACTTACGTCCAATAGGTTTGATCTCATTAAAAGTTTCCGTAAGCTGCTCCATATGGCTTCTTAGTCTTACCAACTCTTCACTGATATCACTCTTCTCAGCCATAATAGCAACTTCCATAGCAATCCGATCCTCATTAACGGGAGTGCTATCAAGCAACTCTACTATCCGCTTTCTTAATCTTTCCTGATAATCTTCTACAACTACTGAAGCTTTGCTCTCAATCTGACCAGCTAATTCTACAATAACCGCTGCCCGGTCAAGAACATCCTCTTCTAATTTTTTACCTTCTATCTGCCGCATATTTTGCACTTGCTCTAAAGCCTGACTTAAAGCCTTCTCCATTCCCACCCATATTTCATCTAAGTCTTCCTTTTCTTCCTGGTTAATTACATTATCCATCTGACATAACTGAAACGCAGTTACGTCGGCAGTGATATTTAAAACTTCACCCAACTCTTTAAAAGACTTATAATATGCCTCTGCCAGTGCTTTGTCAACCGTAATATTTTTTTTTGCTTCCAGTTCCTCTTCCATTTTTACAAAAATATCTACCCGACCCCTGGACAAATACTCTTTTACCAGCTGGCGAAACCGTTCTTCCAAAAGCGTAAGTTGCCTTGGAATTCGGATTGATATGTCCAAAAACCGGTGATTAACTGTTTTTACTTCAATAGTTACTGCTTTGCCGGCACTGCTACCTTTGCCTTGACCGTAACCTGTCATGCTTTTTACCATATTATTTCCTCCAAACGCCATTTAACTCTTATATTCTTATTATTTCCATATTATTTAGCTTCTTACACAACAGAGATTACTTCTACTTGTACAGTAAAAATCCTGCCCAAAAACTAAACAATTAGTCACTGAGAGGCAAAAAAGTAGCAAGAACCGCAATATTTGACGGTCTTGCTACCTATTTCTTAGCTCATTCTTTAAAATTCTACCTTTCCGATAGCATCCTTCATACGTCCTAACGCTTCTTCAATACGTTTATTATCAACAGTTAATGCAATACGAAAATAGCCTTCTCCGTTGTCACCATAGCCAATTCCCGGCGTAATAATGACACCGGCCTTCTCCAGTACCAACTCTGCAAATTCACTGGAGTTAAAGCCTTTGGGAACAGGTGCCCACACATAAAATGTTGCTTTAGGAGCTTTCATGTTCCAGCCCATAGCGTTTAGGCCATTGACTACTGTATCACGACGTTCTTTATAGACTGCCTGCATATTCTTAACACTATCCTGCGGCCCAGTAAGCCCTTCAATAGCCGCATACTGAATTGCCTGAAAGGCACCAGAGTCTAGGTTGGATTTAATGCGTCCCAAAGCTTCTATAACATCCGGCCTTCCTGCTGCCCAACCGATTCTCCAGCCAGTCATGTTATAAGGTTTAGAAAGAGAATTAAACTCTATCCCTACCTCTTTTGCTCCTTCAGCCTGTAGAAAGCTTGGAGGTTCATAGCCGTCAAATGCAATTTCGCTGTAAGCCCCATCATGGCAGACTATTAAGTCATGCTTTTTCGCAAAAGCAACCACTTTATTGAAAAAACCAATATCGGCCAATGCTCCGGTGGGATTGTTTGGATAATTAATAAATAAAATTTTCGCTTTGTCCGCTACATCTTCAGGGATGGCATCTAAATCGGGTAAAAATCCACTTTCTTCTTTCAATGGCATATTATAAGGTTCGCCACCTGCTAGAAGAGTGCCTATGCCATAGACCGGATAGCCGGGATCCGGAACTAGGTTAACGTCGCCCGGGTCAACATAACAAAAAGATATATGGCCAATTCCTTCCTTAGATCCAATTAATGCTACTATTTCTGATGCAGGATCCAAATCAACCTCGAAGCGGTTCTTGTACCATTGAGCCACAGCTTCGCGATATTCCATCATTCCTACGGAAGACGGATAACTGTGGTTTTCAGGATTATGAGCCTGTTCCACCAGCTTATCAATAATATTTCCGGGGGTCGGTCTGTCAGGATCGCCTATTCCAAGGCTGATCACATCTACACCTGCAGCCTTTTTTTCCTGGATCTTCTTTTCAATACGAGCAAACAAATAGGGTGGTAATGATTGTAGTCTTTTTGCTTCTTGCATATTTTTAGCCTCCTTATATCTTTACCTGTCCGGTAAACACTTTTGTGGCCGGACCGGTCATATAGATTCTGTTATCATCTTCTGACCATTCAATATCTAAATCACCGTGAGCCAAAGAAACCTTCACTTTTCGCCCGGTTTTGTCGTTTAAGATACTGGCAACCGCTGTAGCACAGGCACCTGTTCCACAAGCCAAGGTTTCGCCGGCCCCCCGCTCCCAAACGCGCATTTTGACATGTTCAGGAGTCAATACCTGCACGAATTCCACGTTAGTTTTACGTGGGAACAAATTATGTTTCTCAAGCTCCGGGCCCCACTGGATCAATGGAACATCCTCAACATCATCAACAAAAATGATACAATGGGGGTTACCCATTGAAACCGCAGTAAATTTAAATCCTTGACCGGAGTTAATTGTAATTTCTTCAGCAATAACCGGGCTTGTCCCTGGCCCGGACATTGGGATGTTCTCCCGTTTCAGAATGGGTTCACCCATATCCACCCTAATAGCTTCAATATCGTCCCCTTTCAAGGTCAATTGCGGTTTAATAATGCCCGCCAGGGTCTCTACCGTAATATTAGTTTTTGTTACGAGACCTTCTTCCCAGGCAAGCTTCCCAAAACAACGAATGGCATTACCGCACATCTCCGGTTCAGAACCATCCGGATTAAAAATTCGCATTCGAATATCGGCTTTGGTAGAAGGAAGTATCAGTACAAGCCCGTCAGCGCCAATCCCGAACTTACGGTCACAAAGTTCAACTGCCAGCTTTGAAAGTAATTGCTCCGATAATTTTTCCTTCAAGTCTTCCACCATGATAAAATCGTTGCCCAAACCATGCATCTTTATAAAGTTCAACACATCTTTTAACCTCCCCAAAAGTTTTTCATCATAGTCATTATTGCCAACTACAGGCTAATTATGCCCTTATGTATACTCGCCTCTTTAAAGGCCGCCAGCAGTAATGGAATATTGCAACAGCAAAAGTTCTCCAGCCGGCAGTTAATAAAATAATCATCCAGTGAAAGGCGTTCAAAGGGACGGTTTTAAATATTGGTTGCAGAAAAGGCAAGTATATGACTGACAACTGCATCGTGACGGAAATGGCAACTGCTGCCACCAACAGCAGATTTGAAAAAATCCCTACTTCAAACAATGTATGTCTCTCGGATTTACAATCAAAAACATGAAATAACTGAGAAAACACTAGTGTCGAAAAAGCCATGGTGCGAGCCGTTTCCAGGCTCCCATTCCCTAACCAAATACCGATAATGAAGACTATTAGCGTGCCCAGTCCTATTTGAAAACCTCTTGCTGCTATCTTCTTCGACAGACCGTGAGAGAAGATACTTTCCTTAGGATGCCTTGGCGACCGCAGCATAATATCCTTATCCGCGTTATCTACCCCCAAAGCCATTGCAGGCAGACCATCGGTGACTAGGTTGACCCATAATATTTGAATTGGCAGCAAAGGCAGCGGCAAACCAGCTAAAGCTGCTAAAAACATGGTGAGCACTTCACCCACATTACAGGACAATAAATAGCGGATAAATTTTCGAATATTATCGTAAATGGCACGCCCTTCTTCAACGGCGGCTACAATCGTCGCAAAATTATCATCGGCTAAGACCATGGCAGATGCTTCCTTGGTTACATCCGTCCCGGTTTTACCCATTGCCACGCCAATATCAGCTTCCTTCACCGCTGGAGCGTCATTAACACCGTCTCCTGTCATGGCAACAACATGACCTATTGCTTTTAATGCTTTAACAATCCGAAGCTTATGTTGCGGCGATACTCTGGCATAGACGGCAACCCTGCCTACTGCATTTTCCAGTTCCTTATCGCTATACATATCCAACTGTTCCCCGGTTATGACTATCCGGTCGTTGTCCAGCAACCCCATCTCTTCTGCAATTGCTTGAGCAGTAGCTTGATGGTCGCCGGTAATCATTACTGGAATTATCCCTGCCTGTTTACAAGTCCTGATAGCTTTTACCGCTTCGGGCCTGGGCGGGTCAATCATTCCCGCTAACCCAACAAATATCAAATTTGTTTCTAGGTTACTATCGTTTAATGACGCGACCGGACGATAGGCCAATGCCAAAACCCGCAAGGCTTTACTCGCCATCAGATCATTTCTCGTCAAAATTTCTTCCCTAACTCGACTGTTCATGGGCTTAACTTCGCCATTTTCCAGGCAGTGGGTACTTTTCTTGATAACGACGTCGGGGGCTCCTTTAGTGTAAGCCGTCATCTGGCCATTCTTTTCTTTAGCCACCACCGTCATGCGTTTTCGGTCGGAATCAAAGGGCAGTTCATAAATTCGTTGTTCTCTTTGTTCTACATTTTCCCTCCAGATTCCTCCTTTGGATGCCATTACCAATAAAGCCCCTTCTGTTGGGTCGCCGATTATTTCCCAATTGGATTGTTTACGACGAAACAATCCGGTTACGGGTATTTTATTTTTTTCTAATTGAGCGTTATTGCACATGGCAGCTATCTTAAGCGCCTGTTCCAATGCACCTTTTACTTTAGTCTTGCTTCCATCGGAAAGAAACTCTCCGTGGGGCGCATATCCTTCACCCGTCACATGAATCTCATCTCCTAACCATAAGCTGCGTACTGTCATTTGATTTTGAGTAAGGGTGCCTGTTTTATCTGAACATATGACGGTAGCACAACCCAGAGTCTCCACTGCAGGCAGACTTCTTATGACAGCGTTCCGCCGGATCATCTTCTGTACGCCAATAGCTAATGCAACAGTGACTATTGCAGGCAGCCCTTCAGGAATTGCTGCTACTGCAAGACTGACGCCGGCCATAAACATGCGGTAAAGAGGCTCTCCTCTCATCACACCGGTAACAACTACCAAGGCGCATACTAACAAACAAAACAGTACCAACCAATGACCCAAGCTTGCCAACCGCCTCTGCAGCGGAGTCTCATTATCCCCTACTTCTTGTATCATCCCTGCAATGTCACCCATTTCAGTATCCATGCCTGTTGCAACTACCGCAGCCTTGCCTCGACCTCTGCTGATACTGGTACCCATAAATACCATATTCTTTCTATCCCCTAAGGGCAACTTTCTTTTGGGAATTACATCCACTGTTTTCTTAACCGGCACGGATTCGCCAGTCAATGAGGCTTCCTCAGCGCTTAAACTGGTTGTTTCAACTAAACGACAATCAGCCGGTACTTTATCGCCGGTATTTAAGGTGACTATATCACCGGGAACAAGCTGATCCGCCGGTATTTTGACCTCTTTGCCATTGCGTACTACAGCAGATTCAGGTGCAGTCAGTTTCATTAATGCATCCAAAGATTTCTCTGCCTTAAACTCCTGCACAAAGCCTAGTATGGCATTGATGATCACAATAGCGAGAATGGTAATGGCATCGGCAATTTCTCCCAAAAAGACAGAAATTACGGTTGCACCAATCAAAACCAGCACCATAAAATCGGTGAATTGGCTGGTCAGAATTAACCAAGCAGGTTTTTTCTTTTTCTTTTTTATAGTGTTAGGGCCATAGCGTTCCAACCTTTTATCTGCTTCCTTATTTGATAGGCCTTTCGGCGTTGTATTCAGATTACTTAAAGTTTCAGTGATATTTAGGTTATACCAATTTTGAGCCATCTATTTTCCCTCCATTTATAATACTAGATACTTCTTTAAACATTGATATTCATAGCTTGGCAAAATCATGACAAAGATAAGAAATTGCCAGAGGGATAAAAAACCGATATACTTAGAAGGTCTTGGTTAAAGTTATTGAAAATTAACGTATAATCACGTAATAACTATTTAGAGGGGAATAGATATGGCTTTTGACGGATTGTTGCTTTTTGCATTGACTAGTGAATTAAATAAGGAACTGATGGGAGCAAGGATTGATCGGATATATCAACCCGAAAGAGAACTGCTGCTTTTAAATATTCGTAATAACCGAAAGAATTACCGACTCTTAATATCCACTGCATCGGATTCAGCAAGGATTAATATTACTGACAGTACTTTTACTAACCCCAAACAACCCCCAACCTTTTGCATGGCGTTACGCAAACATCTAGAGGGCGGCCGTATCTCAGGATTTTACCAACAGCAGTTGGAAAGAATGATATCGATAGAAATTGAGACCTATGATGAACTTGGTGAGCCTGTTAAAAAAATACTAAGATGTGAACTAATGGGTAAGCACAGCAACGTGGTGCTTTTAACCGAACAGGATAAAATATTGGATGCTTTGAAGCGGTTCAACGCGGCAATGAATGAATACCGTCAGATACTGCCCGGGTTACCCTACATGCCGCCGCCTGAGCAGCTTAAAACGAATCCCTTCAACTTGTCGGAAGATACATTCATTGAACTATTATTAAATCAACCTTTAGAAATAAAGGTCAGCAAAGGCCTCCTTACTGCTCTTTCCGGTTTTAGCCCCCAAAGCTGCAAAGAGATACTTTCTCGAGCAGATCTTAGGGCAGATTTGACCATAGAAAAATGCGGTCAATACGATTTCAGTATTATGTGGCAGGCCCTAAATGCTATGCTTAAAGAGCTGAAAGAATCTGCATACACTCCTACTTTGGTAACGGTATCAGGTACATTTAAAAAGTATAGCCCTTTTGACTTATCGCCGGAAACAGATAATGAACAAAAAATGTACTTCCCAACCATAAACGAAGCATTGGACACCTTCTTCAGTGAAAAAAGAGACCAAAAGCTGATTAACGAAATGCAGCACTCATTGAACAGTAAACTGAACAGCGAAATTAACCGTCTAACCAAAAAAGTTGCCATAAATCAGAAAAAGCTTCAGGATGCAATGGATGCTCAACAGTTTAGAATTATGGGAGAGATAATTACCTCAAATATTTACCGCACTAAACCGGGTCAAAAGGAACTGACTGCTGAAAACTTTTATACCGCAGAACCTGTAACAATTCCATTAAAACCACAATTAACACCAGCTGCTAATGCTCAACGTTATTTTAAACGATACCAAAAGGCAAAAAAAGGTGGGGAAGTAGCGAAGAAACATTTAAAAGAAGCTGAAGATCAGTTAAGGTATCTTGAAAGTATTCAACAAGCCGTACTAAACAGCGAATCCTTATTAGACTTGGAAGAAATCAAACAGGAACTGATAGCAGCAGACATAATTAAAAAGAAACCAGTTAAAAAGAATGAAAAAAAACAGCCACAGTGGTCGCAACCACGGCAGCTTAAATCCAGTGACGGAATTACTATTTCAGTTGGTAAAAACAATCGCCAGAATGATATTGTCACCCTCAAACTTGCTAAGCGAGACTATACCTGGCTTCATGCCAAAGACATTCCCGGATCTCATGTGGTGATTTCTGCAGCAGAGGTTCCCCGCACTACTTTAGAGGAAGCCGCACTATTAGCAGCATTCTACAGCAAAGCTAGAGCCTCCGCTAATGTGCCAGTAGATTACACATTAGTAAAACATGTCCGTAAACCGAAAGGCGCTAAGCCGGGGATGGTCATCTATGACCACCAAAAAACTCTTTTTGTAACACCCGATGAATTAATAGTTAACAAGCTTGAAAAGAACCAACCTTAACGCCTGAGGTTGGTTCTTCTAACCTAAAATATGTGTTGCCTTTGGACTTGGCAAGTCAGATATGCCAAAATGTAGGGGACAAAGGAAGTAATCCGTGGGTTAGGAATATCCTTCTCTAAGCCAGCTATAATCAACGGCACGACAGAATCTTTCTTATGTAATGAACCGTGACTGCCGCCACCGGGGTGCAATGGGGCATGTTCACCCCGAAATTCATACCCGGGCAAAGCGGATAGTAACACACCCCTTGGACTGCCATCCATCGCCGTCTTTATCCGATAGAATGCATCGGGATAATCCCTGTCAATTAACTGTCTGCCTTGAGTACGATAATCCAAAATACCTAAGTCTCCAGACCAGGTCCAATTCATTCCAGAACGATCCCAGTATGAACCGCCCGGTCGAAAACTAAGCTTCTGCCCGGTACCGCCTTTCAATACCCGATACTCATCAGCCTCTTTCCAAATTATTTGAGTTATTCTATAATCCTTGACTAATCTCTTAACCACATCATCTTTAATCTTATCCTCAGGAAAATTTAAGATAGCCATTCGTTCGTTAGGACTAATAACTAATTCCTCATCAGTTAGAACAGAACCTAAACGCAGCTGCTTAAACTTGCTTAACATCGATTGTAAATTTATTAAGTGGTTGCGATTTCGGCCAATCAAAGTTTGAGAATGGTCACCGACAATAATAAACGCCAATTCATCTAAGGCTTTGTGCCAGTTTTCATATAAATCCAATATGGCCGCTATTTGTTTATCTACCCTGCGTATACTTTTATGAGTATCTAAAGGCCCGTGATCATGCGCCATTGCATCAGTATCCGGAAAATATGCCAAGGTAAACTGCGGTAGTTTATTTTGGCGTACCATTTCTTTTAACACATAGCCGGTGAATAAATCATTAATACCATATTTGTTCCATGGAGCGGCCGGTGCTCCCGCCGGATCCAACCAGTCCGGGCACACTACCTTTCCCAGCACCAACTGGTCCGGACCATAGATAGTCTGATACTGCCAATTAAATTTAGAAAGCAGCTGCATAGTTATAGGTATTTTTGTTCGGTATTCCTTGGTGCCTCTATAAATGAAAAAGTTAATACAACCCGTGCTAATACCGTGCTTGGACAATGTCTCAAACACTGTCGGTGTCTTGGAATTTAAATGTTTTAGATTTAAGTTGTAGATTAGTTCTTCCAAAACAGTACGTACGCCAACTCGATAAATTGCCATGGGAGTGGCACCATAATTAACTATTCTTTTGTTGGCTTCATCATACCAAATAAACCCGGGAACTCGGTGCATATCGGAGTGGCGGCCTGTGCTAATCGCAGCCGCGGCCGTTGGAGTCATGGTTGGAAAGACCGATACACAATCATTATGGTAATAACCTTCATCGCGCAAAAATTGCAAAGCCGGTACCCAGCCCCGGCTAAAACATTCAGCTAATACTTGCGGATGAAAAGAATCAATCACACATAAGATTACCTTTTTGAGCATTTTTATCACCTAATAACATTCTATACAAAACTAATAACTTACGACAACTATTTAGGCCAAATTTCTGCTTCCCGGTTTTACCGCTTTGTCCCCTTGTCGGCAAAGAGGACATTCTTCAGGGGCAAAAATCTGAGCATCAATGGTTAAAAGTTCATATAGAGGTACAGTAAATTCTGCCCTACCGCCGCTTCTATTAACAAGAACTGCCACTGCTACGGGGACACCTCCCTCTCTTTTTACAAGTTCCACCACTTCCTGCACTGAGCCGCCTGTGGTTATAACATCCTCCACCACCAACACCTTCGCACCTGGTCTAATTTCAAAGCCTCTTCTGATGGCCATTTTACTCTGTTCTCTTTCACTGAAGATTGCGGGAACCTTCAGGCGTCTGGCAACTTCTTGGGCCAGAACCACCCCTCCCATAGCAGGACCGATTACCAGGGAGACCTCTTCTTTAATTTTATCTATCAATCGCCCAGCTAATTCCTCCGCATGCCACGGATACTGTAAAACCTTAGCACATTGGATATATTTATCCGAATGTTTTCCTGAGGTTAAAACGAAATGTCCTTCCAGCAAAGCTTGGCTTTCTCTGAATATTTCCAGTGTTTCTTTCAATTGTTTAGCCCCTCCATCTCCATTAAAATTTTGTCCGCTGCGCTTGCAGGATGTTCGGCCTTGGTGATTGGCCTCCCTACAACTAAATAATTCGCACCCAAGTTCAGTGCCTGACTGGGTGTGGTAATACGTCGTTGGTCATCGCTGACTGCCCATTTCGGGCGAATGCCGGGCGTCACTATTAAGAAATCCGGTCCGCACGCCTTTCTAATCATCGATGCTTCTTTAGGTGATGCAACCACACCATCTAGTCCGCATGCTTGACCCATTTTCGCCAGACTTATAACTCTGTCGTTGAGGGCTTCGCTATATCCCTGCTTGGAATATTCCTGCTCGGAAGTGCTTGTGAGGACAGTGATGCCCAAGATCTTAGGCGTCTTAATTCCCTGTTCTTTAGTAAACTGTCTTACTTGGTTGACAGTGGTCTCAACCATGCTAGGTCCTCCGGACAAATGAAGATCAAAGATGTCCACTCCCTGTCTGGCCAATGCAAGGGCCGCATGACTAACAGTATTGGGTATATCATGATATTTTAAATCCGCAAAGATACTACAGCCTTGACTTTTTAACCATTCAATAACTTGAGGCCCAAAAGTTGTGTATAGCTCTAAGCCAACTTTAAAATAATCCACCTTATTTTTTAATTGAGCTACTAATACTTTCACCCGTTCCAAATTGTCAGTGTCCAAAGCGACAATCAAACCTTTATCCTGCACACTAATTCGCCTCCCATGCCATACCGACTAAATCTTTTAAATTTACTTCATGTTCACTGCAATAGCTATTTATGCCACTGATTATTTCTACCGTCGCCTGGGGGTTGACAAAGTTGCCTGTCCCCACGGCTATGGCACTGGCTCCGGCCATTATAAACTCTAAGGCGTCTTCAGTGGACAATATTCCACCCATCCCAATAACAGGAATACTTACTGCCTGGGATACCTGCCAAACCATTCTCAAGGCAACAGGCTTTACGGCGGGCCCTGAGAGCCCGCCAAACACGTTTCCTAAAACAGGTTTCATTTTAGTCGTATCTATTGCCATACCCAGCAGGGTATTTATAAGCGACACTGCATCCGCTCCGGCCGCCTCCACACTTTTTGAAATGCTGACTATATCCGTTACATTAGGGGATAACTTAACTATAACCGGCAGCCTAGTATTGGCGCGTACAGCCGCAACGACCTGGGCAGCCTGTTCAGGAACAGTCCCAAAAACCAGACCTCCTTCTTTGACATTGGGGCAGGATATATTTACTTCTAGTGCACTGACGCCAGTTTCATTCAGTCTAGCTGCCAGTATCCCATACTCATCCAGTGTATTTCCCGAAATATTGACGATTATCGGAACCGCATGAGGAAGTAATTCAGGTAAGATATCGCTGATAAAAGCTTCCACTCCCGGATTTTCCAAGCCAATGGCATTTAGCACACCGGCAGCAGTTTCCACTATCCTCGGCCCCGGATTTCCCTGGCGGGGAGTTAAAGTAATTCCTTTTACCACCACTGCGCCAAGGGAACTCAAATCTAGAAGATTTGCAAACTCTAGGCCAAAACCGAATGTACCCGAAGCAGTCATAACTGGGTTCTTTAAGGTCAGGCTGCTTATCTTAACGGTCAAATCAGGGTTAATCATCCCAGACAACCTCCTCTGCGGAAAAAACCGGCCCATCCGTACATACCTTAGCAAGCACCGGTGCTTCTTTACGGCCAACGGGTTGGACACAACCTAAACAAACACCCATGCCGCACGCCATTACTTCATCCAAAGATACCTGCAAAGGCAGGTTATTGCTGTTAGTCCAAGTGTAAAGAGCGGCCAGTAGAGGTTTCGGTCCACAAGCATAAACCTGATCTAAATGTTCTGCTGCAACTAACGGTAAAAGATTGGTCACCCGACCTTTAAAACCGACAGAACCATCTTCAGTAGCAATATAAGTCTCACCCCACTGAGAAAAGTCATTGTGCCTTGCCAACAGAGTCTGTTTAGCAGCACCAAGTACAATTGTTACCTCCCAATGGGCTTCCTTAAGAGTCCTAGCCAAGCCCCAGAGAGGTGCCTCCCCTATGCCACCGCCAATTAAAAGAGCTTTCCCTTTTTTCTTTGTAATGGCAAAACCATTTCCCAATGGGCCCAAGACATCTAATTGTTCGCCTTTTTGTTTTCTGGATAAGAGCTGTGTTCCCTTACCCTTAACTTGAAATAACAATTGCATTGTCCCTTCTCCGGAATGCCAGTCATGAATACTAAAAGGGCGTCTTAACAAGGGGTCCAGTTGTTCTCCCGTTCTAACATGCAAAAACTGCCCGGGCTGTACAGTCCTAGCCAGTTGAGGAGCCATTAATGTTATTAAAAAATAATGGCTCGTTAACTGTTCAATATTCAGTACCTTCGCAAATGTACGCTGCATCATGCTTCCCCCTTGAAAGGGACATAATCCTGCATAGCTTTCAGTTCCAACTGTTCACCGCGCTTAAAAGCTTGAAGTACATGAAGTAGTACTTTAACAGTATCTAAGGACGTAAGGCAGGGAATCCCGTGTTCAACGGCGGCGCGGCGAATTTTAAAGCCATGCCTTTCGGGAATTTTGCCTTTAGTTAAAGTGTTGACTACAAAATGTATTTTACCTTCCCTTACCAGATCGACAATATTGGGAGAGCCTTCACCTATTTTATTAACTCTCTCTACAGACAATCCCTGCTGCTTTTTGAGGTAATTAGCAGTACCTTCTGTTGCTACCAATTTATATCCCAGATCAGTAAATTCTTTAAACATTGGCAATGCCTCTGTTTTGTCCTTATCCGCAATTGTTGCTAAAATAGTACCCTGGTGAGGAATTTCGCAACCTGCCGCTACTAGCCCTTTGTACAGAGCGCGCGCAAAATTATAATCTATCCCCATTACTTCGCCGGTTGACTTCATCTCCGGGCCCAAGGAAGTATCCACTTTCAGCAGTTTTGCAAAGGAAAAAACGGGCACTTTAACTGCTACATGTTTCGGTGGATCCAATAATCCTGTGCCATAACCCAGATCTACCAACTGCTGACCTAATATTATTTCGGTTGCCAGCTTGACAATGGGCACCCCGGTTATTTTACTAATATAAGGAACTGTGCGGCTGGAGCGTGGGTTAACTTCTATAACGTAAACCTGATCATTAAACACCACATATTGAATATTTAAGAGACCTTTCACATTTAGTGCCTTAGCAAGTCTTGTAGTATAATCTTTAATCTGTTCCCGAATTCTTTCTGTTATACGATGGGCGGGATAGACCGCAATACTATCTCCCGAATGCACCCCGGCCCGCTCCACATGTTCCATAATACCCGGAATTAATACATCTTCACCGTCAGAAACAGCATCTACTTCCATTTCAGTACCTTGTAAGTACTGGTCTATCAAGACCGGATGGTGGGGAGAAACCTCTACTGCAGTAGTCATATATTGGAGCAGTTCTTCCTGGCAGTAAACAATCTCCATGGCGCGTCCACCCAAAACATAAGAAGGTCGAACCAAGACAGGGAAACCTAATTGTTCCGCAACCTTTTGTGCCTTAGTAACAGTAGTGACTGTTTTGCCTTCAGGCCGTGGGATATTTAACTGATTAAGAAGTTGTTCAAACTTATCCCTATCCTCGGCCTTATCAATATCCTTTACTGACGTGCCCAAAATAGGCCAGCCGGCTCTAGCCAACGGCTCGGCCAAATTTATTGCCGTCTGTCCTCCGAATTGGACTATCACTCCGTCCGGCTGTTCATGATCCAGTATATTTAATACTTCCTCTGTTACCAGCGGTTCAAAATACAGCCTGTCGGATGTATCAAAATCAGTACTAACCGTTTCTGGGTTATTGTTTATAATAATTGATTGTATGCCGGCATCCTTCAAAGCCCAAATGGAATGCACCGAACAGTAATCAAATTCGATTCCCTGACCAATACGGATAGGTCCTGACCCAAGGACTACTATCTTTTTCCGTTCTTCCGGGCGCGCTTCATCTTCCGTTTCGTAACTGGAATAAAAGTAGGGCGTTTCAGCTTCAAATTCTGCAGCGCAAGTATCCACCATTTTGTAGACAGGTGTAATGCCCATGTCCTGTCGTACTTGTCTAACACTGGCTTCGTCAGTTTTTGTCAGCCGCCCTAATTCTCTATCCCCCAGACCTAACTTTTTCGCTGTTAATAGTTCTTCCTTAGTTAGCTGGTAAAGAACCATATTATTAATTTTATTAAGATACTCAGTTATTACCCTGATTTTTTCAAGAAAGAATATATCTATACCAGTAATATTATTGACAAGCTCAAGCGGAAAGCCCCTTCGCAATGCTTCGGCTACAACAAAAATTCGTTCATCATCAGGATTACCTAACGCTTTCGTTAAATCGTCATCATTAATTGCCATCAGTTTCTCATTCCAGAAGCCATTCATATCTATTTCCAGGGAACGAATCGCCTTTAATAAGGCTCCTTCGAAGGTTCTATCTATGGCCATTACCTCGCCTGTTGCCTTCATTTGTGTATTTAACACCCGGTCGGCAAATACAAACTTATCAAACGGAAATCTGGGTATCTTTAATACAACGTAGTCTAAAGCAGGTTCAAAACACGCATAAGTTTTTTGGGTTACAGCATTTTTTATTTCATCCAAAGAGAGACCAATGGCTATCTTAGCTGCAACCTTTGCAATGGGATAACCCGTAGCCTTAGAGGCCAATGCACTTGATCGGCTGACCCGGGGGTTGACCTCAATAACATAATATTGAAAGCTGCTAGGGTCCAAAGCAAACTGTATATTACAGCCACCTTCAATACCCAAGGCCCTAATTATTTTGACCGAAGCCCTGCGAAGTAATTGGTATTCTTTATCGGATAAGGTTTGGGAAGGGGCCACAACTATACTATCACCGGTATGAATACCGACCGGGTCAATATTTTCCATATTACAAACGGTAATACAGGTATCGTTGCCATCCCGGACTACCTCGTACTCCACTTCTTTCCAACCGGCAACCGAAAATTCCACCAGAATTTGTTTAATTAAGCTGTGTTTAAGCCCTCTAGCGGCAATCTGTTTTAACTGTTCTTCATCATGAGCCACACCGCCACCGGTTCCACCCAGAGTATAGGCAGGTCGTACGATCACCGGATAACCAAGGCCACGAGCGAAGGACAGAGCATCGTCAATAGTTGATACGATAATACTTTCTGGGACCGGTTCATTTATATCTGCCATCATCTGTTTGAATTTTTCTCGGTCCTCGGCCTTTTCAATAGCTTCTAACGGAGTTCCCAACAGTTGAACGCCTTCCTCTTCCAACACTCCCTTGTGCGCTAATTCCAGGGCTATATTTAAGCCCACCTGACCGCCTAATGTGGGCAATACCCCTTGGGGTCGCTCTTTACGGATAATTTTGGCTACAAAATCCGCTGTCAGTGGTTCTATATATACTCGATCGGCGACGTCGGGATCTGTCATAATGGTGGCGGGATTGCTGTTTACTAAAACGACTTCCAAGCCTTCATCTTTTAGTGCTCGACAAGCCTGGGTACCTGCATAATCAAACTCTGCCGCTTGGCCAATAATAATAGGGCCTGAACCTATTACCAGAACCTTTTTCAGTCCTTTTAGTCTCATACTTTCCCTCCTTGCTGTTCAATCAGGTCAAAAAACTGATAGAAAAGATATTCATTATCCGTAGGACCTGGTGAAGATTCCGGGTGATACTGGACGCTAAAAGCAGGGCATCCCTTTATTTTTAAGCCTTCAACAGTGCCATCATTAATATTTAAATGCGTAATTTCCGCTTTATCTTCTTTAACAGTATCCGGATCAATGGCATAGCCGTGATTCTGGGATGTAATATAAACCCGGCCCGTCTTAAGATCTTTTACCGGATGATTTGCTCCACGATGTCCAAAGGGCAGTTTAAAGGTACCAGCACCAACAGCCATTCCCAATAGTTGATGTCCTAAGCAAATCCCAAATATGGGTATCTTACCTAATAATGCTTGGGTAGTTCGTACGCCGTAAAGAACGTCTTTAGGATCTCCGGGTCCGTTTGAAAGCATCACTCCGTCCGGTTTCAACATCAATATTTCATCTGCAGTAGTATGAGCAGGGACTACGGTTACCCTACAACCAATCTTAGACAACCACCTAATTATATTGTGTTTTACGCCATAGTCCACCAAAACCACGTGATACTTATCGCCCGAGACTTGATACTGCTTAGCAGTGGTAACATGAGGAATTAATCTATCGCCGGACATTTCCGGTGGAGCATCGGCGATACGTTTAAGTTCGGTAACATCCCAGTCACCCGTCGCAATTACTCCCCGCATTGTACCATGAGTGCGTAAACGCCTAGTTAAAGCACGGGTATCGATATCCTCGATGCCGGGAATATGGTTCTCAATCAGAAAATGATTAAGGGTTTCTAGAGATCGCCAATTGCTGGGAACTTTACATCTTTCCCTAACCACAAATCCGTTGCCATAGGGTTTCACAGCTTCAAAGTCTTCATCATTTAACCCGTAATTTCCAATCAAAGGGTAAGTCATGGTCACAATTTGCCCACAGTATGAAGGATCGGTTAATATTTCCTGGTAACCGGTCATGCTGGTATTAAATACTACCTCACCATGTTTTTTCCCCTGGGCTCCAAACCCCTTACCCTGAAAGACCGTTCCGTCCTCTAGCACTAATAATGCTTTCACCTTATTCCTCCTCTTTTTGTCGCCGATAGACAACTATCCCATCTACCATGGTGTATTCCGCCCATCCTTTTAGGGTCCATCCTTCAAATGGAGTATTCTTTGCCTTTGAAGCGAATTTACTGCTATCCACCATTTGTACCAGTTCCGGATTAATGACTGTTATATCTGCAGCTGAACTTACTGATAGCGTTCCACCGGCTAGGTTAAGAATACGTGCTGGGTTGGTACTCAATGCGGCAATAGCTTGCGCCCAGCTTAGCTTGCCGCTATCAATCAATTTGCTTACAACCAACGGTAATGCTGTCTCTAAACCAATCAATCCAAAAGGTGCCGAATCATATTCTACGTCTTTATCCTCGATGGCATGGGGTGCATGATCTGTCGCAATTGCGTCTATTGTTCCGTCTCTTAAGCCCTCTATTACTGCTTCCCTGTCTTTAGCTATTCTTAAAGGAGGATTTACCTTCGTATTAGTATTGTAGTCAACCACAGCCGCATCTGTAAGAGTAAAATGATGCGGTGTAGCTTCTGCTGTTACATTAATACCGCGCTTCTTAGCCTCGCGCACCATTTCAACTGACCGGGCAGTACTAATGTGAGCAAGGTGGAGCCTGCCGCCTGTTGTTTCTGCTAATAATAAATCTCTTGCAACAGCAACTTCTTCCGCAGCTGCCGGAATGCCTTTTAATCCCAGCTTTGTGGACATTAGCCCCTCATGCATCACACCGTCTTCAGCCAAATGCTTATCTTCGGAATGGCTTATTAATGGAACTGCCAGCGGTTTAGCATATTCGAAAGCCCGACGCATTATAGCGGGGTTCATGACCGGCATACCATCGTCTGAGAATGCTACTGCACCTGCATCCAGTAAGTCTGCCATTTCTGCTAGTTCCTTTCCCTGTGATTCCTTGGTAATTGCTGCAATAGGGAAAACTTTTGCCAGACCGAGAGCATGTCCCTTGTTTTTTACATAAGATACTATAGAATGAGTGCCCATAACCGGAAGCGTATTTGGCATCGGGCAAACAGCAGTAAATCCACCTGCTATAGCCGCCTTTACCCCACTTTCAATTGTTTCTTTGTATTCTTGGCCCGGCTCCCGCAGATGAACATGCATATCAATTAATCCCGGAGTTACTATCATACCCTTGACATCCAAAATCTGCATGTTTTCAGTAGGTTCGACCGTATCTCCCACTGCTGCTATTTTTCCCTGATCGATCAAGATATCTCCTATTTTATCTAAATTGTTAGCTGGGTCGATTATTCTTCCGCCTTTAAGCAGTAATGTCACTTTTACCACCTCCAATTAACAGGAATAATATTGCCATTCTTACTGCAACTCCATTAGTAACCTGCCTATTTATCAGGGAGCTTATTCCGTCTGCTAAGGGACTGCTAAGTTCGACTCCTCGGTTGATAGGGCCAGGGTGCATCAGCAGGCAGTCTTCTTTTGCCCAACTCAGTTTTTCTTCAGTTAAACCATAGAGTCTGGAATACTCGCGCAAACTGGGAAAAAGTCCTCTTTGCTGCCTTTCTTTTTGAATTCTTAAAGCCATTACTACATCACTGTCTTTCAGCGCTTCCTCAAGGGAATAATATACTTCCACTCCCATATCTTCAATTCCGTAGGGCATTAGAGTCGGTGGACCAACCAGACGGACTGATGCTCCAAGCTTAGTTAAAGCAAGAATATTTGATCTGACAACCCGGCTGTGAACGATATCACCGACAAGCGTTACAGTGAGGCCAGCAATGCGTCCCTTTTCCTCCCTAATGGTAAACAAATCTAACAGGGCTTGGGTAGGATGCTCGTGGGCACCATCACCAGCGTTAATGATGTGAGAAGAGATTGTTTCAGCCAGAATCCTAGCTGCACCTGGCATGCCATGGCGCAGCACCACCACGTCCGCACCCATCACCTCTATAGTCTTAGCGGTATCTTTCAAAGTTTCTCCCTTAGCAACACTACTGCTGCTGGTTGCTATGTTAACTGTGTCGGCGCTCATGAATTTTCCAGCCAATTCAAAAGATGTTCTAGTACGGGTGCTAGGTTCGTAGAATAAATTAACTACTGACCGTCCCCTGAGAGTTGGAACTTTCTTAATATCCCGCTGCACAATATCCTTCATGGGAAGAGCCGTATCCAAAATCAAATTAATTTCCTCAACAGTTAATTCTTCTATGCCTAATAAATCTTTACGCTTTAGATTCAAAGCTATTTCCCCCTTTCCAAGATGTTCTTTTCAAAAAGACCTCCCATCTTCCAGGGAGGCCTTATTCCATTAATTAAAGAACTAGTCTTCTTTGATTTTCTTTGCAGCAGATGGAACTTTACTTCCCGAATAGCTTTGAGCAACAGCCTCTTCCTCGACTCTGTCAGGGATTAAACCAATTACCCAATTTAATATCACACCCAGTAAAGCAGCCAAGCTAAGACCGGATAGGCTGGCCTGAGATGTCAAGCTAATTGTCAGCGGGTTTTGAACTTTATCTAAACCAAGTACGCTTTGATCCATAATACCTAAAATACCCGTAATTAGTATTATGAAAACCACACTAGAGTTACGCAGGTTAGCCAGATCCGGAGCACTGTCTACCAAAGTTTTAATACCTATGCTGGCAATCATGCCAAAGAGAATAAAACTGACACCACCCATTACGGCTGCCGGTATGGTCTGTATAAGAGCACCAAACTTGCCGATAAAACTTAATACAATAGCGATAGCTGCAGCTGTACGTAAAATACTGGGATTATAGTTTTTCGTAACTGCCAATACACCCGTATTTTCGCCATAAGTAGTGTTGGCTGGTCCTCCAAGAAAACCAGCTAAAGCAGTTGCCAAGCCGTCACCTAGTAACGTGCGGTGTAAACCAGGTTTCTCAAAAAAGTTTTTACCTACAACTGCACCGTTAGTAGTAATATCCCCAATATGTTCAATCATAGTAACCAATGCAATAGGAACAATAATGCTAAATGCCTGCAAGGAAAACTTAGGTGCCGTAAAAGCCGGCATACGGAGCCATCCAGTTTCTATAACTGGCGTAAGGTCTACCAAACCGAAAATTAGTGCTGCAACATAGCCAATAATAACGCCCGTTAGGATTGGGATAAAGCGAAAAAATCCTTTGGAAACGATTCCGGTTAAAATTACCGCAGCCATAGTAATTAAGGCTACTGTCCAATTACTAGCTGCCATATCTATTGCCACAGGAGCTAAAATCAAACCGATAACAATAATAATCGGTCCAGTTACTATGGGTGGAAAGACTTTTTTTACTCTATCAGGACCAACGAAGTAAACCAAAGCTGCCATAACTATATACACCACGCCAACTCCTAAAAAAGCACCACTGGCATGTTCCAAGCCTAATCCCGGTATGGCCTTAACAGTTAAAATACCTGCGATAAATGCGAAAGAAGATCCAAGAAAGACCGGAACTTGTCCACCGGAAATAAAATGAAACATCAAAGTACCGGCGCCGGCTGTAAACAACGCTACGCCCGGGTTAAGACCTGTTATTAAAGGAACCAAAACTGTAGCACCGAACATTGCTAATACATGTTGTAAGGCTAAAACAAAATTACGCATTAATAAGTCCCCCCTTTAAAATATAATTCATTAAGTATAATTCCACATACCCCAGTGTTAAACCCTAATTTCGGTGTTTTTCAGCTCCTTTCACGCAAAATAATTTTTAAAATAAATAAAACCTCCCGGCCCTAGGCTAGGAGGTTAGACAGCATAAAAAAATCCGCCTGTCACCGCCCTTATCAGCCTCGCAGGACCAATTTAAAGGACAAAACTAACGGTTATTCAATAAATTCTTCTATAATCACTTGTTCATCTTTGTCAATCTCTTGTAATCTAACCGACACAACTTCTTTACTAGATGTAGGTACGTTTTTACCAACGTAATCCGCTCTGATAGGCAATTCCCTGTGACCTCTATCCACCAATACCGCCAATTGAATTGAAGCCGGTCGGCCTAAGTCAATAATTGCATCTAATGCTGCTCGAACAGTTCTTCCGGTAAAAAGGACATCGTCTACTAGGACCAGTTTTTTACCTTCGACTGAAAATGGGATTTCTGTCTTATGCACTACCGGCTGCTGGGCTAAAGTAGATAAATCATCTCTGTAGAGGGTTATATCCAATATCCCAAGGTCAACAGCCTTTCCTTCAATCACTTTTATATTATCTGCCAATCTTTGGGCTAAAGGAACTCCCCTGCGGCGTATTCCGACAAGGGCCAGATTTTCTGTTCCCTTGTTCTTTTCAATAATCTCATGGGAAACACGAGTTAAAGTGCGTCTAATTTTTTCAGCATCCATTATCTGTACTTTCTCTTTAAACTGCATATTACCCCGCCTTTCCCTTTAAAGCATAAAAAAACTGCTTTTCCCAGAGGTTTGCAAGCAGTTATACGCTAATCCTAAATTCGGAATATAACTTCCTTGCCAGCCTCACAGGGCCATGCTTAAAGGAATTAATTTATTATAGATAGTTTATCCAATTAAATACTATTTGTCAACAGCAATTTCAAAAGAGGTTTTTCTTTATCTAGCAATGATCCGCCAAATGTTCTTCTGCCTCCAGCCAGCATGATACCCTGGTAATTCCCTGGGGCAATTTTCCTTGATTATGCGGCGCATTCATTAATATCACCGGTATTCCTTGTCCGTTGACCATCAACGCATTTTCTAAACTATCTTCTATTAAGACATCAATACGTTCTTTTAAACACGCTTTCCGCTTATCACTCGACCCTACCATTATCAATTTGTCATAGTCTATTTCGTGCTTTTTTAACCACTCTTCCGTTACTTTCCTCTGATTCTCAGGTCTAGCCGTAACCAGTATAATTTGATGTTGTTTATTCATTTCAAATAATGTTTCCGCAGCATTTTGTTGTGGAGCTGCATTCCTTAAAATATTGGTTTCCTCACGAATGAAAAATTCAACCACTTTTTCTTGTGGTACTTGATATGATTTTGCGAAGTTGTAATCCGTCATATCTTCTGTCGTCAGGGTTACCTCCAAATAATCGTTTAACCCTTCAACGCATATCGAAAGGATGTCATTGAGCACCCCATCTATATCTACCCCTACCCTCAACTAATCGCCTCCTCGTAAATTATTTGCCAATAACACTTTAAATTTCATAAACCTAGTATTATAATTTTAAATGTCGAAAAACTAACGGCACCCGCCGGTGCCGTTAGTGTAGCCTTTCTAATATCCTTTTTGCAGCCCTTTCGCCTGACTCAATACAGTCGGGAACACCAATTCCCCGATAAGAATTACCTGCAAGAGCCAAACCCGGAAAACGTTCCAACCGTTGTTCAATACTTTCTACCCTTTCCAAATGGCCCATGGAATATTGGGGCATACCGTTAACCCAGCGGCAAATTTTCGTTAGAAGCGGTTTAGCTGTAATTCCCAATATATCTTTTAACTCAGCTTTTACTTTAGTTAGCATTTCCTCATCATCCAACAGCACCATGTCTTGGTTTTTGGGTCCGCCTACAAAGCATCGGAGTAGCTGGTAGTTATCGTTGGGAATACGATGGTGCCATTTTTGCGAACTGTATGTTACAGCCATAATATTTCTTTTTTCCTGGGACGGAATAACAAAACCGTAACCTTTTAAGGGTTTCCCTAGATCATTTTTATGGTACGCCACCGATACGGTAGCAGAATTAACAAAATTTATACTGCGTAAAGTCTGAGCAATCTGCTTGTCTTGTTGCTCGATAATGTCAGCCGCCGCATATGCTGGAACAGCAAATATGACATAATCTGCTTCAAGCTGCTCCTCATTTTTTAACGTAATATGGAACTTATCACTATAGTTGACGGATTGAACGGGGCAGCTTGTCTTTATTTCTACGGAATCTAGTTTGCCCGCAACTGATTGGGCTAATTCTCCCATACCTCCGACAAAAGACATAAAATGGGAAGTCTTTTTGCCCTTAGACCGGGCTGCCTCCCTTTTGCCAACAAGCATAGCCTTAATAAGACTACGATGTTTAGACTCCATATCCAAAAAACGTGGGAAACTAGCTTTTAGACTCATATTATCCGGATCACCAGCATGTATACCACCGATAAGCGGTTCCGCAATTTTATCTAGAGCTTCTTTTCCTAAGCGACGGGTTACAAAACTGGCTAAACTTTCATCTCCGCTACTATTTTTTTTAGGAAGCACCATATCCAGCCCCATGCGAAACTTACCGGGCCAAGAAATTAATGAGCTTGTCGCAAAAGGTAATATTTTTGTTGGAACCATCAGCATCAGCCCCTCGGGAAGCTCGTGCAGGCGCCCTCCGGACAAAATATATGTCCCTTTGTTCTCCTCACTGGTACCTATTAAATCCTCCGATATTCCTATTTGCTTCCCTAACCTGGCTACAGCCGGCTTTTGGGAAAGAAAGCAATCGGGCCCTCCTTCAATGGCAAAACCGTCTTCATCTGCAGTTTGTAGTTTTCCTCCCAATTTATCTTCAGCCTCTATGAGAGTAATGGAAAGGTCATTAATCTTTTGTTCTTGTAAGTAATAAGCCGCTGATAATCCGGCTATCCCGCCGCCTATTATCACTATTTTCTTCATTTGACAACACTCCTACTGCAATGCGCGGTAAGCTTCCTGCACCTTGTCTTTTAATGCTTGGATAAACTTAGGACTATTATTCAGTGCTATCGCTCGTCTAAAGTTAATACCCAGCTTTTCTGCATGCTGTTTTATTTCAATATCTATATCATATAAGGTTTCTACATGGTCGGCAACGAAACTGAGGGGAGCCAACAATATGTTAGTTTTACCTGCATTAGCAAGCCCCTTCAATATCGTCTCAACATCAGGCCCCAACCATTCTTCTTTGCCTCTACCCTTGCTTTGATAAGCTAAGCAGTAAGGGGTATTGGGGAAATGAGCCACTACCCCTTTTATTGTTTCCTCCAATTGAGCTACGTAGGGTTCACCTTCCTCAATATAGGATTTGGGTAGACTATGAGCACTGAAAATAATCTCAACCTCATCCTTGACATCTTCCTCAAAAGTCTGCAGTGCTTCTTCAATTCGCTCCGCAACCGCGCTTAAATACAAGGGATAATCATACCATCCCTCAGCAAAAGTTATCTTAACCGGTTCATTTAAACTGCTTGCCAGTCGTCTCGTTTCTTTTTCGTAAGTTCCTGTACTGACCCGGGAGTAATGGGGAGACAAGCTTAATGCAATTATCTGTTCCACGCCTTTTGTCAATAAATTATTAATTGCAGCTTGAATTGTCGGTTCTGAATAACTCATGCCAACTTCAACCGGAATATCTCCTCCCAATGCTTCCTGTAGAGCCTCCGCCTGAGAATAAGTTATTTGGGCCAGAGGAGATGCTCCACCAATCATACGATATCTTTCCTTTATCTTAGCCATTACCGGCGGGGGAACCCTCTTCCCACCTAGTAATTTAGTTACAAAAGGCTCTACTGCATCTGGCGAATCCGGACCCCCGAATGCCATGAGCATGACGCCGACTTTATCGTTCATAGTTACCTCCTAAATCCTAACTTTAACTGCGCTTACTATACTTATGAACCGCTTCAACCATGGCAATAACATTGTCCACAGGAGTCTCTTTATTAATACCATGGCCCAAATTAAATATATGGCCAGGTCTGTTATCGGCTTGTTCTAAAATTTCCTTGACCTTTTGTTCAATCACCTTAGGAGGAGCCATCAAAGAAACGGGATCTAAGTTCCCTTGAATAGCCACATCATAACCAATGCGCTGCCAAGCTTCATCTAAACCAATCCGCCAGTCTACACCAATTACATCGCCGCCTGCTTCCCGTACTAATTCCAGCAAAGTGGAAGCGTTATTGGCAAAGTGAATTACCGGTACTCCTAAATCCGCGAGCTGTTCAAACACGTACTTAGAGTGGGGCAATACGTATTCAGCATAATCCGCCGGTGATAGTGCACCTACCCACGAATCAAAAACCTGTAAAGCCTGGGCCCCTGCAGCTGCTTGTGCTCGTAAATAGCTGACTATAACCTTGGAGATTTTCTCCATTAAAGCGTGCCACAGCTGAGGTGCCTGCCACATCAGCTGTTTGCAGTACAAATAGTTTCTAGAACCGCCGCCCTCTATCATGTAACTGGCTAAAGTAAAGGGCGCACCTGAAAATCCAATCAAAGGCACCCTGCCATCCAGCTCTTTTCGCACTAACTTTATGGCTTCTAGTACATAAGGTACGTCCTGCTCAGGTTCAATCAACCTGAGTTTCTTCACGTCTGCTTCCGAGCGCACCGGATTATGAATAACCGGTCCTTCTCCCTTGGCAAATTCCAAATCTATTCCCATACCCTCAAGCGGCAGAAGGATATCCGCAAAGAGGATAGCAGCATCTACGCCCACACGGTTAACAGGTTGAAGAGTAACCTCGGTTGCCAGTTCCGGCGTTTTACACATCTCCAAAAAAGAATGGTTCTTTCGTATTTCCATATACTCAGACATATACCTACCCGCTTGTCTCATGAGCCAAACAGGCGTATATTCCACCTTTTCGCGCTTACATGCTCTTAAAAACACGTCATTTTTCATACAGCCGCCTCCTCAAAAATAAAAAATCAATATGTGATTGTGACTAGAAGTTCATGTTCCATAACCTCTTAATTGTAATTGCAATCATGGCAATCCTATCCTGTATTCGACAGGGTAAACCCATAGTCCTTTTTTTTCATTATTGTCATAATCTCTAGAATAATGTAATATGTTTACAATTTATTTGATAAATAGAAACAGACACCAAACGGTGCCTGTTGATGTTTCCAGATTATTAACCAATGTAACCTTCTAATTCTTTTTAAGAACAGTGCTACCTACAGTAGATTTTGTCTTCTAATAGCTCTGCGATGTCATAAGTTTTAACACTATTTTCTTCATGTTCCTTAAGACCGTCTTCTATCATAGTTAAACAAAATGGGCAATTAGTGACCACCGTTGAGACCCCTGTAGCTAGAACTTGTTTGGTACGTTCTTCATTGATTCTGGTGCCTAAGGTTTCTTCCATCCACATGCGTCCGCCGCCTGCGCCACAGCAAAAACTTTTGTTAAGGTTCTTATCCATCTCTTTAATCTTCCCGCCAATACGTTTAATAATATGTCTAGGCGCCGAATATTCGTTATTGTACCTGCCCAAATAACATGAATCATGGTAGGTAACGTAACTCTCTTCCGGTTGATCTATGAAAAGCTGCCCGGTATCCAATAAATTATGAATAAACTTGGTATGGTGGATAACTTCAAAATCACCCCCGAATTCGGGATATTCATTCTTTAGAGTATTAAAACAGTGGGGGCAATGGGTGACAATTTTCTTAATACCATAGGATTTAATTGTTTCTATATTCTCCTCTGCTGTCATTTGGAATAGATATTCATTACCAATTCTCCGAATTGAATCACCACAGCATTTTTCCTCAGTACCTAAAATCCCAAAATTAACATCGGTGGCCTTTAAAACCTTAACTACAGCTGTCGCAACCTTTTTGTTTCGATCGTCAAACGCGCCTGCACAGCCGGGCCAGTATAAAACGTCCACTTCGTCAGTTACTTCTGACATAATTTTAACTCCTAAATTTTCAGCCCATTTTGCCCTATCGGCGAATCCGACTCCCCAAGGATTCCCATTGTTCTCAACGTTTTTAAATACAGTCTGTACTTCAGACGGAAACTTACTTTCTTCCAATACCAAAGAACGACGCATGCCAATAGTCTTATCAATATGTTCAACCAGCGCAGGACAATGTTCTTGACAGGAACGACAAGTGGTACAGCTCCATAGAGTGTCTTCCTCAAAAACATCCCCTATCAAAGCCCGCTCCGAAGCTGCTGCCAGTTCCGCCGTTTCCCCTTGGTCAGTTGGCATATTTTTCATGGAGTTTGCAACATCGTTCAAGTATGTTTTGAGATCCTGGGTCATTGCCTTTGGTGATAATGGTTTATCGGTTAAATATGCCGGGCAATTATCCTGACATCTGCCGCAGCGAGTGCATGCATCCGTATCGAATAATTGCTTCCATGTAAAATGTTCAAGTTGAGATATGCCGTAGTTTTCCAGACCCTCATCTTCAAAATTAATTGTTTTTAATGCTCCTGCAGGTTTTAAACTGCTGAAAAACTGATTAAGCGGAGTGGTTATGATATGAAGTAATTTTGAATAAGGCAAGTAAGCTATAAAGCCAAAAGCCAGCAACAAGTGAACCCACCATAAAACTACATGAATATTTTGCAGCGTTTTAACGGATGCCGCCCCAAAAACAGTTGCGAATAACATACCGACGGGACTCCATGCTGCCCATGGATCTTGGGTGGCGGCAATTCTGAGCCCTTCCATAAAAAATCCTGTTAGAATTATTAGTAATAAAAGGTGTAAACTATAGGCATCATCGGGTTGGTTATCCAAACCATCAGGTTTTAGCACATAACGCCTGTAATATGCCATTCCAATACCAATAATGGCGGCTAAACCAGCCAAATCCATGAACAGGGTTAGACCTAGGTAAAAACCACCTTTATATACTTCCAATCCAAAATCTGCCTGCAAGGCTACCACGAAAGTGCCAAAAACAAACAGTAAAAAGCCGTAAAAAATAAAACTGTGAAAGCTGCCGGCATAACCCTCGCGCAGGATACGACGGTGAGCGAGAGTATGAATAAGAATTTTATAAATTCTGGTTGGAACATCGTAGATACGGTTTTCCTGCGAACCCAACCGCCAGAGTTTATATTTTTTGTAAAAACCATAAGCGAAAACAGCTAGTGCTAATATAAAAAGCAAATACATTAAACCATGGCCATGAATATTCCAATATAGCTCACGACTAGCGGTCATATCAATCCCTCCGTGTAATCTTTGTCCCTAGCTTAAAACTGTCTTTCCGTACCTGATGCCTGGTTTGTTGGAAGGCACGGGTTCTACTTGCGAACCCGCGCCTTGTTTACTCATTTTTATATTTCTTCACTGCTTCGGTCATTGCAGGAACAACCTTAAATAAATCATTTGCAATACCGTAGTCCGCAATATTAAATATATTAGCCTCTTCGTCCTTATTAATTGCAACAATGTACTTAGAAGAGCTCATTCCAGCTAAATGCTGGATGGCACCACTAATGCCGCACGCGATATAAAGCGTAGGGGATACGGTCTTTCCAGTCTGCCCTACCTGGTCAGAATGGGGTCTCCACCCAGCATCAACCGAAGCACGCGAAGCCCCTACGGCTGCTCCCAATGCATCTGCCAATTCCTCTATCACGGGATAGTTTTCCGGACCCTTCATGCCTCTGCCGCCACTGACAATAATGTCTGCTTCAGTTAACAATACTCGTCCACCTGACTGTTTCCGAACATCTATGACTTTAGCCCGAATATTTTCTAATTCAACGTCTACCTCTTCTATATTGGCACTAGCCCCGTCATCAGCATCAGACATGTTCTGTACATTAGGTCTAAACGTAGCCATAACAGGAGTTGAAAGAACTTTGCTTTTAGTGAATGCCTTCCCTGCATAAATTGGACGTGTAAATACCAGTTGGTCATCCTCAACTTCAGCATCTGTAATGTCACTAACCATGCCTGTCTCTACTTTTTGAGCCACCCTAGGAGCCAAATCTTTTCCTAACGCCGTATGCCCAAAGAAAACGGCCTCAGGCTCATTTTCTTCAATTAAACTCGCTATAACCTGACTGTAGGCTTCGCTGCCGTATACAGCAAGCTCTTCATCATCCGCAACGTATACTTTGCTTGCGCCATAGGCAGCAAGTGTATCCGCTAATTCCGAAACATCCTCTCCTAATAGAACCGTTTCCAATTCAAATCCCAGTTCCTCCGCCAGCTCCTGGCCCTTACTAAGGATTTCCAAGCTAACCTTTTTAAGTATACCATCCTGTTGTTCGGCAATAACCCAAATGGCCATATTTTACTCCCCCCGTCATATTAATAAAAGCTACTGTTAAATCCAGCTATATTACCTTTGCCTCTTCCTTCAGCAATCGAACCAGCTCACCTGCAGCCTCTTCCGCTTCGCCTTCAATAACTTTCCCGGCTTCTTTTTGGGGCGGCAAGAATACTTCCAATATTTCCACTTTATTATCAACAGTTAGACCAAGTTCTTCTAAACCAATCCGTTTGAGTTCTTTTTTCTTCGCCTGCATAATACCCTTCAAGCTAGGGTATCGAGGTTCGTTTAGTCCCTTTTGGCAGGTGATTACCGTAGGCAGAGGTGTCTCCACTATTTGTACTCCGCCTTCTATTTCGCGAGTACATACCGCCTTACCGTCATTTATCTCTAATTTGGTTACCACATTCACCTGTGGTAAGTCCAACTCTTCAGCCAAGCGGATAGCAATCTGACCGGAATTATCGTCAATAGCTACGTGACCACCTAAAATTAAATCGAATTCCATTCCTTGTACGGCTTTAGCCAAAGCCTTGGCAGTTGCATGTTCATCACTATTAGGAAACTCCACTAGTATAGCTTTATCAGCACCCATTGCCAGTGCCTGTCGTAACGCTTCCTGTGTTTGATCTGAACCTACACTAATGGTTGTTACTTCGCCGCCATTAGCCTCTTTCAGCTTCAGTGCTTCTTCAACAGCAAACTCATCGTAGGGATTAATAATGTTTTTAATACCTTGAGCATTAATCTTTCCATCCTTTAACTCGATCTTGGCTTCGGTGTCGAAAGTCTGCTTCAGACAAACTAGAATGTTCAAATAAATTACCTCCTTTATTTTATATAATTATATTAATTGTAATTGACAGCATGGTTATAATTTCTATTAGACAATGAGCTTGCTACTGCTACTTGCCGACAAAATTCGGTTTGCGCTTGTTAACAAAGGCTTGCATGCCTTCTTTTTGATCCTCAGTTGAAAAACATAATGCGAAAACTTCCTTTTCATGGGCTAGAGCACTGTCCAAATCCATATCTAATCCGTTTATTTGGGTACTCTTAGTTAATTGAACAGCCAATTTCCCATTATTGATTATCTTTCCAGCTAATTGTTCCACTGACTTTAGTAGTTCTTCCGGCTGAACGACTTCATTTACTAACCCTATCTCCATGGCTCTTTCACTATCAAATATTGCACCGGTGTATAATATTTCGCTGGCGAAACCCTTACCAATCAAACGCGGCAAACGCTGAGTGCCGCCAAAACCCGGTATTATTCCAAGTCCTACCTCCGGTTGTCCGAATTTTGCTTTTACAGAAGCAATTCGAATATCACAGGCACAAGCCAGTTCCAAACCACCACCCAACGCATAGCCGTTAATAGCAGCAATAGTAGGTTGCGGCAAATTCTCCAGTTTAGACATGACAGTATGCCCCAAAGCAGAAAACGCCCGTGCTTCCAGAGCAGTCTTCGAAGCCATCTCCTTTATATCAGCACCTGCAACAAAAGCCTTTCCAGCACCGGATATAATTAACACTTCAACGCCATCGTCAACCTTGACCTGATCCAATAAATCATTCAATTCCTGCAATACTGCATGGTTTAATGCATTTAGGAATTGGGGTCTGTTTAGGGTCAAATAGCCGATAGAGTCCCTAACTTCCCAAAGTAAGCTTTGCAAAACTATCTCCTCCCCTTTTGATAGTAAACTACTAATAACCTTATAATGCAATTTTAATGCCACAAAAGACATTCCTAAAAAAAAGAAATTTTAAAAAATTAAGAAATATTACTTTAAATCATAACGTAGCTTTGTTAAAGCCTTCTCTACAGATTGTCTATAACGTAACATTAACCAAATAATAGATTTACTATTATTCTTAGTGTCAATAATACTATAGATCAACTGGGTATATGTATACTATCATATACATAGTGATCTCGCCATAAATGAATGGTTATTCATTTATGGCTTTATTATAATTTTACCTTAGTCTTTTGTCAATATGTAACCAGCTAGTTTGTAACGACTAGCCCCAAATTTTAGGACAAAAAATAGACCCTTAGGGTCTATTTTTATATTTAGTCCTCTTTATTTGGCGGCAGGATTTTTGGGCTAAAGGTATGGTAACCATCTGCAAACTTTTCACTATCGGCGTTAATCCCGTCAACGTTCTTTGCTACATCTCTGACAAACTGCTCACGCACTGTTTCTGTTTCTTCTGCCTGTTCATGAGCTGCCTGTCTCATTTTGCTCCTTTTTGTTGGTTTAGACATATATATTCACCTCCTTGCAACTATTATGCACAATCTAAATGAACTTATTTGACATTTGACAATAGCAAAGCTATAGTGAAAATAGAAAATTTCATAGGGAGGTATTTTTATGAAGCGTTTAACTAAAGTACAAGACATGCTGTTTAAATATATGAATAATGTTAGCACAAATAATGACAGGGTTTATCCTTTGAGTTGGGAGATTGTTCACATTGCCAGTGCTCCGCAGTTTGCCAAGATGTTGGCGGAAAAACGCGGTGTAGACCCGGAATTGGCTGCTATCGCAACTACAGTTCATGATTTCGGCAGAATTGTTACAGGAATTCAGGAAAATCATGCTGAAGCAGGTTATCTACCTTTAAGAAATTGGTTGCAGGAATTGAACCTTTTTAATGAAAATGAAATCGAGATAATTGCAGCGGCAGGCAAAAATCATAGTTCAAAAGATGTAGTGGGCACGCCCGTGGAAGAAATCGTAAAAGATAGTGACATAGTTGACTGTTATCTTCATGGCCATGTAATATCCAAGAAAAGCCATAGAAAACGGTTAGCTAAAGTAAAAAAAGAATTGAACCTGCCTGAAGAACAGGATTAGTCGTCCCGTTCTTCTTTGTTTACTTCATTGATCTTTTTTAGCCAATCCTCTACTGATAGTTCTTGATAGTTCTCATTCAAAGGGCAGAGTTCCGTATGTTTAAGGCAGACAAAACAATTGGCACACTTGCGCACTTGCTTTTTGTTCATTAAAATACCCCCTGCTATATGTTTTTCAAAAAGGTCGCAAACCTCTCCAAACCTCTACTGAACGCCTCAGGCGGCAGTCCAAAGCCTATTCTAAAATATTGATCATAGCCAAAAACAGACCCTGGCAATAAAAGCACATCTGCCTCTTTTACAAAACTGCTGCAGAATTCATAAGAGGACATGCCTACCTTAATTTTTGGAAATGCAGTATAACCGCCTTGGGGAATATTCCATTCAAGCTTATCCGAATTATTTTCTATGAACTGACTAAATTGTATGATATTTTGTCTTGCATGCTTAATCTTTTCTCTTAATAACTGCTCTTTGTTTTCTAAAGCAATAGCTGCCAAAAATTCACTGGGAGCGGCACAGCACATGGTGGTGTAATCGCGCACCTGAGCACACTGACTAAGCAGATCTCTGTCTGAACTGGCAATCCACCCGACCCTCAGCCCGCCCAGACCGTAAGGCTTCGTTATATCCCCAATACTGACGCCGTTTGGTGTTAAATCCGCGGCAGCCGCCGGGTAGTCATCGCTATAAAAGACTCCACGATAAACTTCGTCTGATATGAGCCTAATCTTTCTTTCATTGACAATATGAACGATTTCTTTCATCTGTATGGTTGAAAAGCAAAAGCCGGTAGGACTATGGGGAGTATTTAAGACAATCATTTTAGTTTTGTCAGTTACGGTATTCTCCAGCTCAGAGGTATGCCATCTAAAACGTTCGTCAGGCAGCCATTTAACAATGTTGGCACCTAATGCTTCAGCGAGTGCAAATAACGATTGATAAATTGGCCACTGAACAACTATCTCATCGCCGCGAGTGACATCTGCCAGCATCAGCATACTGATAGCTTCTGAAGCACCAGTTGCGGCAAGTATTTCGTCCTTAGAAATATTTGCATACTGATTGCTCACCGCCTGCCGAAAAGCGGCAGTTCCGTTGCTCTCAATATAATCCAAAGGTAAATTGAGATAAGCTTCTCTTTTATCCTTTGCCATGGATAAAAGTTGGTTGGTATTGGTTGTTTCAGCACAGCTTGCGCACAGATTAATATCTACTACAAACTCATACTTATCAAACCAGCGTTCAAGAGAAAAAGGTGCTAAAGGCTTCATTAACTAACAATCCTTTCTTGTTTTATTTAACTCATCTTCAGCAAATTTTAGGGCCTCTTCTTTGTTCTTTAGTCTACCGGAAAACCTGGCTTGCTCAATGCGGTTCAAAAGCACCCCGACGACTGGTCCCGGCTTTAGATGAAGATAGTTGATTAAATCGTCACCGTTAAGGAAACTGTCCTGATAGTTGTAATGAATATTCTTTTCCCAAAGCTGACTAAGATACTTAACATATGAAGGTTCGATTGTTTTCCCTTTAGCAGCACGAGTCGCAGACACATCTGCAAAGGAAAGTAGCAAAATCATACCTGCATCATCCCCTGCCTCTGTGAGAAAACGATAATATGCTTGTTCTGTAATCTTTTTCTCAACCGCCAAGGCTAGGGGTCTCATATGCAGCTTCACAGTATTTGACAAACTCTGCTGCTCACGCTTACCAAGACGCAGCCTCATCGATATTTTTTCCGCGTACTTGGTACCGGCGCTATCATGACCGTGAAACGTTATTCTCCCATCAGGCTGCTTCTTGCTTGTATCGATTTTACCAATATCGTGAATTAAAGCAGCCAATTTTAATACCTGACTCCTGGTTCCATCGACGGTTAATCTTTGAGACAGGTAATCTGGTATTAATGCACTAACCTTACGGGGTAAGTAATCTACCCCTTCGTTTTCCAAAACTTTCAAGACCCTCAAACTATGTGCCCAGGCATTCTCGCCATGATGATAATTCTGTTCCGTACTTCTTAGCTTCCCAATGGCCGGAAAAATCACATCTAAAACCTGCCAACTGTCAAGCAGTTTTATATATCGATGAGAATACTGTTGTTGTAAGAGGGGCCAGAGTTCCTGTTTTATCCTTTCCCCTGGCACTTTTTCCAGGAGGGGCGCTGCTGCTTGTGCCTGCACCTGATATTCTGATTCCAAATCCAGAGCAAATTGGGCTGCTAACCGTAACCCTCTAAGAATACGCACTGGATCATTAGAAAAAGTATCTTTTTTTAGCGGTCTCAATTTCCTTCTGCTTAAGTCTTCCAAGCCCTTGCTAGGGTCCAATACCTTATCCCACCAGGTATTGTTTTCCAAGTAATGTTTAACATTTAAGGCAATCGCATTACATGTGAAATCTCTGTTTAATAAATTTTTTATAAACTGCCCTTCTGTTAAACTGGTAATATCCATTTTTATGCCTGTTTTTTTTATAACTACGCGATACACTTGATATTCGCCACCAAGCGCAATAAGAGTACCACCAGTTTCCTTGGCTAGTTGTTGACTAAATTCCAAACAAGGACCAGCAACAAGTAAATCGATGTCCTTGCTATATTCGTTTAAAAAAAGGTCCCTGACAAAACCACCAACGAGAAAAACTTCAAGACGCCTTTTGTCTGCCATGTTTCTTACTTTACTCAGAGCCCAAAGAATATGCTGCATATTGATTTTCACCTCAGAAATGTATTTTCGTGAAAAAACTCTAGTTTCCTTTGATAATTTGCAAATTTTCGTCGCTTATTATTTATGGACTTCCGAACTTCCTCTACTTGGTCACTTTGACTGGACTAAAACCATACAATAATAATATATAGCCTTTTTTCAGTAATTAATAATAAGTTCAAAAAGGTGGCCTATAAGTGATAATGTCTATTTTAAAAGGATTAAAAAATTCTTTTCAGCAAAAAGTGCCACGGTTGCCATTACTTAGGAAAAGACAAAAAAGCAACCATGATAATCTTGAGGATTGCTGTCCAAATATTGACAAAGTCCTCCTTGAATTAGACGATTACTTAGAAATTAAACTAACCAGAATCCTAACTTACGATACTCCCCATGAGGTTACCATTGTTATACCAAGGGTGGAGATTAGGCGCGAACATATCAAACCGACCGGAGAAAAAACTTCGTCAGAAATCTTAATGAACAGCGTCACTGTTGTCCACTCCCCTCAGCGTCCGTCCCACGAAGGTGAAGGTGCCCCGCCTGAAATTCCTACGGATATTATCAAGTCACTCCCTGCTAAACCAAAAAAATAGTGGCTGTTCCTTTTTTAAAAGGAGCAGCCACATGACTTATACATTAAATCTAAAATTCATTACGTCCCCATCCTTAACAATATACTCCTTACCTTCCAGTCGCTGTAGGTTTTGTTCCTTAACTGCCTCGGTAGACCCAACTCGATAAAAGTCTTCGAAAGCCACCACTTCTGCTCTAATAAACCCGCGTGCAATATCCGAATGTATTTTCCCTGCTGCCTGCTTAGCGTTAAGTCCTACCCTAATAGGCCATGCACGTACTTCGTCTTTACCCACGGTTAAAAATGAAATCAATCCCAAGGTATCATAAATTGTTGCTGCCAACCGTAAAATTCCCGGTTCATTAATTCCTAGGTCACTTAGAAATTCTTCTCTTTCTTCTTTAGGCAATTCATTAATTTCCATCTCCACTTGGGCACAAATCTCCAACATGAAAATATTATTTTCTCTACAGTAATGCAACAAGTCATCCTGCTGCTGATAGCCATCATGCAACTGATCTTCATCTATGTTAATTACCACTATCATAGGTTTATCAGTAACAAAGTTCATCTGGTCTATCAATTCACTCATCTCTGTTTCCAATGCCATGTTTGACAGCATCGTTTCCTGTTCCAATCCTTCTTTTATTTTTTCCATAATACCTAACTCGTTTTCCATTTCCAGCGTAATTTTTTTTGTGCTTTTAATCCGCTCAATTCTAGTCTCAACCAATTGAAGGTCCGCCAATAGCAACTCTGAATTGACTGTATCCAGATCACGCATGGGGTTTACATCACTGTTAATATGAAAAACTTGCTCATCCGAAAAAGCCCGTACCACATGTACCAAAGCATCAGCCTTTCCAACTTGTGAGAGGAAGTCCCTGCTGCCCCCATCCGTCTTTAATCCCGGTATGTCAATTAATTGCAACTGTGCATAAGTAGTCTTTTTAGGCTGATAAAGCTCCTTAAACCAGTCAATACGCCAATCAGGTATATTAGCAATTTCCACATTCGCTTGATCTGCGTAAGTACCGACAGAAACATTTGCCCCTGTCAGAATCTTAAAAAATGTAGTTTTTCCTACGGAAGGTAGTCCAACAATTCCACATGTCAAAGCCATTTTTTACACCCCTTCTAGCAATAATTTATCTATCTTAGTATGTTCCAATTCATCATAACACTACAGCGTCAGTTATGAATAAGCGTAGTAATGAGGTACCCGCAGGGGGCATATCCAAAACTCTAAGAGCAACAAGTTGCTAAGAGTTTTGCTAACGGTTAGTGCGCCGCAAAAGCGGAAAGTTGGAAAGCAGAAAGTTGGACAGTTGGAAACGGCATTCTTTTCAAACTAACCAACAATTTCACGCTAAATAGAAATTACAACCTTTTGGTTGTACGAAAACAATTATATAATAGTACATCCGGTATGACAAGATAAGTTGTATAATTAAGTGCCCAAACACAGATAAAAAATGACTCACAGCTA
>JADQBR010000040.1 GCA_016278515.1 Bacillota bacterium | reverse complement strand
CCATACCACCCTTTCCCTTGCCCCTGTTTGCCATGGATACTAGGCACCCAGTTGGCTTTTCCTCATGCAACCCACCCCCGGGTTACCCCGGACGCAGTTTTGGATGGGAATATCTCTACTACTGAGACATCAGACACTTGTCTGCACTTTCTTTCGAGAAGAAGCCGCTTCTTGTCGCACTCTTATAACTAACCAAATAACCTTCAATATTCACCAGACAATCTATGTCGCTATTATATTTAATCGCACAACATATATATTTTGCTATCAATATTTTGTGTGTTCGCATCCAAACCCTTATCATGACTACCTTATTCTTTGTTCAACCTTTGTTCATTAATCCTAAACATGCCGATAATAGAGAAAGGGCCAGACGTTAATCGCCCAACCCTTATATATGTGTGTTCTTCGCGAAAGCCTAATCAATACAAATACCTGAAGTATAGTTATATCTTTAGAGAGCAGGGGAGGATACACTTGGACAGAAGAATATAATTGGAATCATGGTCATCCTAACGTTGAAAGCGATTTTTAAATGTATGATATTTGTTAAGTCATAGTTTAAGAAGTAGGGGAACATATTCTCCTACTTCTTTATATTGGCAAAATTTATTATATTTAGTAAAATAGCAGGGTCTTACTGGTTATTAAAGAATATTTTACTGTAAAGGAAGTGGTCGAATGATCTTATTAAAAACCAAACGGTTCATCGCCTTGTTTCTCTACATTATTTTCGTTTTATTTCTAGAACATAGCGTGGATTTTTATATTCATTTTCTTACAAATGAGGTAAAGGAAACAGGTAGATTTTCTACTTCTACGATATTAAAAATCTTACTACCATATTTAATTGGTTTCTTATTGTCTATCCCAAAAGTATGCGAGGAAATAACCAAAAAAGGCTCTTGGAAATGGGATTGGGTAAAGTTCTTAGCCATCGGGATTCCATCTTTTTATATTAGCGCATTTCGAATTTTTTATTACGTTCCCCTTATTAATTATTTATATGCACCTAAATTTTTCTTTTTTAGTCAAAGCAGTTTGGTTTTAGATACAACAGCAATAATTTTTGGGTTCATTCTACTAGGCACCCTGTATAAAGAGGGGGATTTATATAAATGAAAGAAGAAATAAAATCTTTAGTAAAGCCTGTTAGACTAAAAATTCATCATTCATAGAAAAAGAACCGCTTTATAAAAAGTGGCTTTAAGAAAATATATTGCACGGAGGGTAATAATTACTTTCTACCAAAACTAAATTGGCCGATTACCTTATAAAGGTCCTCTGCTAGTTCGGTTAACGCCTGGGCCGAACTGGCTATCTCTTGTGTGGCACTGGCTTGTTCCTGACTATATAGCGAAACTTCTTTGGAGGTAGCGGCAAACTCTTTACTGTCGCTTGCTGCCTTTTGGATAGACTCACTTGCACAGCTACTTCCTCGGTTGATTGCCTGGGTATTTTCTGTAGTCAGCAAGCATATTGTTTTGTTTCTCAATTTTTTCAAAGACTTCCCCCAGTGCTTCGGGTGTCCTTAAGCCCAGCACTTACCGCTTTATCGTTTTCCTCAATAGTTACTACTGTGCCCTGTACTCTGCTTGAATTTCTTTAATGAGACCTGCTATCTGATTAGTATCTCCCTGGGATCTTTCAACTAAATCCCTAATCTCCCTCGCTTCCCCTGCTCTTACTGCTTCTATCGCTGCGTTTAAAGCCAGGAGATTCGTTTGGTTAGCACTCTCATCTATCATATCTATGATCTGTTTAACCCATGCCGGCGTAGTTTTTGCGCTATGTAGTGCCAGCGAGCCTCTGTAATGGGTACGCCAGGGGCGGGTTCTATTGTTTTTTGGCCGATAGCGATTAGAAAAGCATAGACACTATATAAAGTTATCGCTTTCATTAAATCCCCCTCTCGCTACCTTAGAAACTAAGTGCTTCTTATGCTATCTTAATTATTCAAGCAGAGACAACCATTGATCAACTCGATATCGCTCTTTAGTAGCATTAGAAATATTAACTCCCTTTTGTAAAATACCATCTGTATATCTATAAAATTGAACGCCGTTTAGAATATTGATCTTATTCGTATCTTGTTTGCCCCTTTTGCCAACGAAATTTAAGACTCTCAACTTTACTATGAAACTACCAGCCGTTATTAGAAGAACAAATAAAAGTAAACAACTATTTCTTTAATTGGCCGCATTTTTGTACGACAAAATGCGGCTTCTCGTTAATGAAAATAAACAACTTTTTTATGAATAACAATTTTATCAACCTCCTAAATATAGTTTTGGTTTTCTGATACTATACTTAGATAAGGACAGGCTTATTGAGGTTCCTTAAAAATAAAAATTTTTTTTTAAATAAATTTTGGGAACCTGATAGAACCTTACTCTATCTTAATTTATAGATGCGCATCTATATTTCAGAGGAAGGTGGTAGTTTATATTGAAATGTAAAATAGCTAGATTAATTGTTGTTACTGTATTACTTCTTAGTGTTACTGTTGTACCTGCTTGGGCAGGGAATATGCACAATCCAATTGAAGTTGAACCAGAATACCTTGAACCTGTATTAGAATTTGAAGAACAAATTTACTTTCCGGTTGACGGTGCAAAAGGTGAGGTGGCAATAAACAGCACCACCTATTATGATTTTAATATTCTAGTACCCTTTTATGACCAAAATGATCCCGAATGGGGTGAGGATATTCTCGGTGGTTGTTCTTCTACTCTTGCTGAGGCAGGTTGTGCTGTAACATCTGCTGCTATGATATTCGATTATCATAATAATGGTTGGTTAGACCCAGGTGAACTCAATTACTGTATGGGCGACCATGCTTGTCCTTTTGAATGGGAATATGCAGCAGATAACTGTGGGGGAGCAGATGTTGCTTGGGTAGGTTACTATGCTTTTAGTTATTCAAACCTTGTTGAAGCTCTCACTGCCGGTCATCCCCCTATAGTTAAACTTACTAAGGGTGGTGGTATGCATTTTGTAGTTGTTACCGGTATTGACGGTGAAGGGGATTCTGCTGATGATTTCCTTATTAATGATCCAGAAAATATATATACAAACCTTTCAGGTTGGACTAATGACGGTTGGTCCTTAGATTCTATACGGCAATATAAAGATACAAAAGGTACCAACTAGGAATTGTAAGAGGGGGGCTTGTTGTGATAATGAAAAGAAAAATTACTATAATTGTTATTTTAATTAGTATGGCTCTAATGGGGTGTAGTATCTCTAAGGATACATCTACCCTCAATAGTACCAAAATACCTTCACAAACTAATCAGACAGATAAAAATAACGATAAACATAACGAACTTCCTATAAAACAAGCCTCCCAATTCATTAAAAAAATTGGTGACTTAGCTTATATTGATATAGACGGGAATCTAGTCATTTTTAAAGATGCTATTAAAAGAGTTGTAACATTTGATAAAGATATCAAAATAAAAAATTTCTCATGGTCACCAAACGGTAAACATATCGCTTTAATTTTAGACGATAGTACACAAAGTACATTAGCAATATATTATATGGAAGAAGATGATATAAAAAAGGTAAATAAATTCTCGCAAAAACTATTATCGAGTGTTTCATGGGCACCTAAAGGTTCGTATGTTTTACTTGATTTTGGTACGGCACCTGGTGGGAAGATGTTTCAGGTAGTTTCCAGTAAAACATGGGGAATAATCTACCAAGGCCATTATGCCTATGGAATTAAATGGGGATCTAATGGCAAAACCTTAGTATATGGTAAGCAGGTAGAAACGCCCCTCCCCTTGCCTTTAGGGAGTGGTGAAGCTACAGAGTTAGCAAGAACCTTATTGCCTGATGGTGTTGTAGAAACACTTATTAAAACTGACCAAAAAACCATTTACTTCCCTATAGAACGGCTCTCGAAAAACAAAGTTTTAATAAACAAAACAACTTATTCTAAACAGAAAGGTACTACTACAGAAATAGTAAAATATGACCTAATAACTAAACAAATTCTTAATGAAAAAGAAGTTATTATAAGTAATAGAAAGTTGGTTGTAGATAGAATACGAAAGCTATTACCTCCAGTAATTCTTTCTTATTCATGGGCTCCCCAGGATAAGTACGTAGCATTTGCTGTACGAAATACTAGAAAGGATAATAAAAAAGAAGTATACATCATGAATTGGCAAACTAATAACCTATATTATATTGACGGTGGCATATCACCTCAATGGAGCCCAAGGTCAATAAGCAATACAAATTAATAAAATTAAAGGCCGTTAAATACGGCCTTTAATTATGTGCGCCTGGCATGGGCGCACATAGTGAAGCAGTCACCCTCAAAACAGGGTGACTGCTTATTATTGTGTTAGAATTTCCGAAACTTTTTCTTCCAGTTCCCCAGTGAGAGAACGGGCTATTTCCTGACTGGCTCCCTCTGCCAATATACGATACTCGGGGTGAGTTAAATTTGGAATGGCTAACACCCACCCATCGGGTCGAAGCACCTTAACACCATCTGTCGTATCCACTAAATTACTAGGGTATGCTTCCAACAATTTTCTTACAACTTGACCTTTTACCTCCCATGGACAAGAAATATTTTTTTCAAGTCTATGTCCTAACGGCAGCTGTTCTATTAAACTGGCTAAACCTCTGCCTTGAATTGCCAGATAGTCGCAAATATAAAGAAGTTGAGCATAGGCGTCCCCCCAAACATCCCTTTGTTTCAACCATGGTTGACTTTTATCTACGAAATCACTAGTTATTGCGGCCCAACTTACCGCAGAATCCACCTTGCTCTTTAAAACTTCTGCATGCCACTTTTGGCCAAGTCGTTCCACCGCGTCCACTATGGTAACCGGTGCAACCACCGAACCACCCTTATTGTGAAATAGGACTATTTCTAAAAGTAAAGTAAGTATTGTTTCGTGCTTAACCCCAACACCCTGCTCATTCAGCATAATCAGCCGCTCGCCATTTAACCCAACCTCCGCGCCTAGGTCCGCCTCCCCATTTTGAATTGCAGTGATGATCCCTTGTCGATTTTCCCTATAAATCAACTGATGGCCCAAATCTTCAAACCGCTTGTTCCAAAAAAAGAATTGCGGACCAGATAATGCTATAGTACTGCCTACGGCTGCTTTTTGACAGCTGCTGCTTATCTCTAAAGTATATTGATCATAGTCAACCTCCGTCTGCCTAGAATCACTCCAATTGTTTAAAGGCACTTCAACAAATTCTTGGCTTCGCTGCAGCTGACTTAATTTCCTTCGACGTGCATTACCGATTGTTACGCCCATTTCATTTAGAAACTGGGGTTCAACTTCACCATCCTCCCCTATTCCTAAGTGAATAGCAGGTAGTTTCAATCGTCTGCTGTAATAGCGAGCAACCGGTAACGGAACGTTGAAAATTCTGTTCACGACAATCCCTGAAGCTTGTATTCCCAAGGATACGGCATTTTGCAGCATTTGGTATGCTAAATGACCGAAACCACAAGATAAGACCATAGACGAAGCAGTCTTTTTCCAAAGATTAGCATACGCTCGGCCTAATGCAACTCCCTGTTCGAGGGTCAATAAGTTTCTTTCCCGGACCAGATTTCCCCAGACTAAATTCTCTGTCAAAACCTGACTTTCAATGATTTCTTTTTCCGGCCAAACTAAAACATTAGAATGAACAGCAGCCTTTGCATGGAGCCTTACCTTATTACCGATTGCTGCCCCCTCAAACACTCGCACCCTGGGTCCTGCGTCCACACCTCTGCCAATTACCGCACCCCTAATTGCAGCGCCTTTATTTATTTTTGCTTCCGGCCAAACTATGGAGTGTCTAATTGATGATTCCGGCCCAATATGCACTCCTTCCCCGATGACAGAGTAGGGGCCTATTTCTGCCTCTCGTGATATATATGAGTTCGAGCCAATTACTACAGGCGGAATGAGGGTTGAGCCAGCCTCAACAACACAATCGTCGCCTAACCAAATCCCTGGTTTGATTTCTCTGCCTGGCTTGATATCCCAACGGGTCTCTCCCGACAGCAACCTGTATTGGGCATGTCTGTACTGATCCAAATCACCAATGTCACACCAGAAACCGTTTAAATTATAACCATAAAGACCCAACTCTTTTTCTAAAAGCAGTGGAAATAGATCTTTACTAAAATCAAAAAAGCTGTTGTTAGGAATATATTGGAGAATTTCCGGCTCCAAAATATAAATTCCGGTATTTACTGTATCACTAAATACTTCACCCCAACCGGGCTTTTCCAAAAACTTGGTTATCCGTTTTTCACTATCGGTAATAACAACTCCGTATTCCAAGGGAACAGATACTTTAGTCAAAACTAGAGTCGCTAAAGCCCCTTGCTCGCGATGGAAGTCTATGGCGGGCTGCAAGTCGAAATCCGTTAATGCATCACCGCTGATGACTATAAAAGTATCTTGTAGAAAATTATTGGTGTTCTTTACACTCCCGGCCGTACCTAACGGTGAATTCTCTACATAATAGGATAAATTCAATCCATAATCCTTTCCATCTTCGTAGTAATATTGTATCTTTTCCGGCAAATACTGCAAAGTGACGCCAACATCTTCAACGCCCAAATCTCGCAAAATATTAATGGCATAACTCATAACCGGCCTATTTACCATGGGTACCATAGGTTTGGGTAAGTCACAAGTAAGTGGCCTTAACCTGCTTCCTGAACCGCCGGCCATAATTATTCCTTGCATAATATCGGCTTCCCCTTTCTACTTTTTACTCGTTGAGCCATCAGTGAACTACGCAATTCGTAGCTGCCTAAACATTGTTGTAATGGAGCTCTTTCCGGCTCTATCGGTATCAATCCTACCTGGTCCTTACTTCGCAATACTTGTTGGTAGACATTTAAAGTATTTTTAGCAATACTTTCCCAATCATATTCTTTTTTTATCAGCCTTTTTGCATTTTCAGTAATAGTTGCAGCCAACTTCCTATCCCGTAACAAAGCAATAATATTATCGGCAAGGGAATTTGGATTTCCCGGATATGCTTTTAATCCATTAACACCGTGAGTAATAATTTCTCCGAGACCGCCGGTATCGCTTGCAACAACGGCTGTCCCGGCCGCCATCCCCTCAAGAGCAACAATACCAAACGGCTCGTATAAACTCGGAAACACAGCAACCTGTGCTCCATGATAAAATTTATTACGGGTGTCATCATCAACAAACCCGGGGAAATCAACATTTTCTTGAACCCCAAGTAGACCTGCCATACTAATTAATTGATCCCGCATCGGACCTTTTCCCGCTATAACCAACCGTGCGTTGGGATAATGTCTCAATATCCGAGGAAAAGCTTCTAGTAAGACCTGGGCTCCTTTTTCCCTAACCAAACGTCCAACAAAAAAAATCACCGGGGTTTTGTTATCTGGCTTATTTGCTTTTTGTTTCAATTGAAACTCTGACGGATCAATACCGTTAGGAATGATGTATAATTTATCCTCCGGCAGTTGAAACTGCCTTTTAACTTCCTGATACATATGACGACTGCAGACTATCACCCGCCAGGCCTCATAAGTTAACCACCATTCCACGCTGTTAATGAAATGCTGCAAAGAATTATGCAGTCCTTGATTACGGCCTGCCTCGGTAGCGTGAATTGTTGCAACCAGGGGTAATTTTAAAGTACTCTTTAACACTCTACTTGCGTAAGCAACCAACCAGTCGTGGGCATGTAATATATCATAGCTGTATGCGCGCCCGAGTTCATTGGCTTTTTCTAATAACGCCATATTAAACTGCATAACATATGTAGCAAAATCCGGCGTATTGACGGGAAATTCAGGTACTCGATAAACTGTAACGTTCTTAAAATTTTCCTTCAGAGGCAGGTCCTCTCCCGCCACAGTAATTATATCTAGAACAATATCATCGTCCATTGCTTTGGATAATTGGTAGACATGATTACCCAGACCGCCAACACTAGCCGGTGGATATTCCCAAGTTAACATTAAAACCCGCAAGTTGTCCACTCCTGTTACATATGATTTTCAAACGCTTTGATTATATCTAATCGGCTTATAATCCCTTTGAGATTTGCTCCATCCATTACCAACAGTTGATGAACTTTCTTTTCAAAAAGCAAAGCCACTATACTGGCAAACCCGGCGTCCGGTTTAACTGAAACTATTTCCAAATTCATTATGTCTTCCGCCCTCAAGCCGCGCGCCCTTTTTAACAGTACCCCGACATTATCGGAGTTCTCGAAATATAACATTATGTCCAAGAACTTTACATGCCGGGGAAGAAACAACTTTAACAGGTTTTTGATGGTAACGATACCTTTAACCTGTTTACTTTCCATTACCGGCAACGAGCCAAGTTGGTGGTCAATAAACATTCTGGCAATGTCGGGAACCGGAGTGTCTAAATCAATAGTTACTACGTCCTTTATCATTAAGTCCATTGCCTCTAATCCCATCATAGAAAGGACACCTCTCATTTCCAAGGACTGTATAATTAGCGGGTCATCTCCGATGAAAAAGTACTAGTATCAGTAGCGATTAGCTATCGGATAAAGAGAAAAGTGCCCTCCGTGTAAACACAAAGGGCCCTCTAGCCCATACTAATCCCCGCGATGAATCCCCACAGTCCAATCTAATCCACCATTGTTATCCCAATTATTTGCACTGTCCTTAAAACAGAAATTCATTTGGCTGGTATCTTTTACTTGAAACGTTGTTGCCCAACCCCTATCTGTTTGTTCCATCCTTAAATCTTGAGTTTGCTGCCATCTTTGAGCATCTCCGTAGCCATAGTGAAGATACAGTTGATCAGCACCGTCGGCTAGTGTTCCATAATACAAAACAGTAACTTCATCCCCTTGAGTAACCGGTATCGGATTTAATGCGACACCGTCAGGGTTGTTCGCGTCTCGCATAGCTTTAAGCCGTTCTGTTTGACTGCCGTAACGCGAATCCTTATTCCCACTCATGTAAATCCTCCTTTAAAGTGAAAATTTTTTCTTCTTTATATATTATGGAACAACCAATGGTTTTCTATGTAACAGCAAAAATTTTTTCACAGATTTTTGAGGCTAAAATTTTATGTTTAGGGAAGAATCATTAATGAGGTGAGTAAACATGGAATCAAAAACAACTGATTGGAGTACAGCTTTTAAATATGGTGCCTATATCATCGGATTATTGGCTGTCTTATATTTTCTTGCCCGTTATATTGTCCCGCTATTGTGGCACCTGGTTAGATAAAGTACAAATAAAAACCAACCTTGATAACTCCAAGGTTGGAAAATTACGTCTCTCAATTTTATTTTTTTCAATCTTAGACGTTTATTGTGCTTGTTTTTTTTTGCTGACACAATAATCTTCATACATATACACTAATTCTTTATCAAACAAGGAGCGTTTCAAATCTATTGCAGCATTCCTAACCCGTGCAAGCATCTCTACTGCTTCCTCATCCGTAATATGAATCCCATATTCATGGAATTTTGATGATATGGCTTTAGTTCCGGAGTGCTTTCCAATTACTATTTGACGCGCTAAGCCAACCTCCTCAGGTTTAAAAGCTTCATAAGTCAGAGGATTTTTCAGTGCCCCATCAGCATGTATTCCTGATTCATGGGCAAACATATTCTCTCCTACAATAGCTTTCCAAGCGGGCAGATCCCGTCCTGATGCCCTGGATACATACTCTGCAAGCTCACGGAAACGGTTAGTCTTAAATTTCAAATCAGTATCATCCAAATACTTTAATGCCATAACAACCTCTTCCAAGGCTGCATTGCCTGCCCTTTCCCCTAAACCAACTACGGTTACGCCGGCGTGAGTTGCTCCTGCCTGAATTCCAGCAAAAGTATTAGCTGTGGCCATACCAAAATCATCATGCATGTGCATCTCTACATCGATCTGTATCTTTTCTATCAGATGTTTTACTCTTTGATAGGTTTCAAATGGTGTCATAATACCAACTGTATCACAATAGCGAATTCTATCCGCCCCTGCATTTTTAGCTTCCGTTGCAAAGCGAATTAAATAATCCATATCGCTGCGAGAAGCATCTTCCGCATTAACTGAGATGTATAAACCTTTTTTCTTTGCAAATTCAGTCGCCTTAACCATACTCTTCAATACATTTTCTTTAGTACTTGCCAATTTGTACTTAATGTGAATATCCGATGTTGAAATAGAAATGGCTACAGCATCCACACCACAATCAACCGAATGTTGAACATCAGAAACTACTGCCCGATTCCACCCCATAATACTTGCATTTAGGTTAGAATCAACTAGGGTTTTAATAACTTCTTTTTCGTCGCCGCCCATAACTGGAATCCCGGCTTCAATTTGGTGTACACCGACCGCGTCTAACAGTTTCGCTATGCGTATCTTTTCTTTATTGGCAAATACCACTCCTGCCGTTTGCTCGCCATCTCTTAGGGTTGTATCTACAATCACAACATGCTTTTTGTTCATTTTGATTTCCCTCCAATTTTATTTTTTATTATCTTAGTCTAAACATTATTTGCATTTGAAGTTTGCTACAAATCAAGAATTAAATAGGCCATTTGTAAACAAATTGACATAATAAAAAAACACCTCCAAAGCAATAATACCCGGGGGCACCGAAATAGAGAATTCTTAGCACATTTGTGTTCTAGCTTGCATGATCTCTAATGGTTAATGTCGGCAAGGTTGGCCTCCCATATAATACTGCTTTCCTCTGGTTACTATTATATTCACCACCTGATCATTAAATTCCTTCTTTTTCAGCCAAATTTTAATATATACAGAAATTAGAGTAAACTGTTCACGCCAATCTTCTATGGATGTGTTATATCTCATTATATCTATCGCCATTAAATACAGTTTGTTACCTGGTAATAACTATACCCCCTCTAAATCAATTAAATATCAAAAATCTCTTTCATTCTACTTGTCCAGAATGTTTGAAAAAAACTAAAGCATTTCACCGACCCCTTGTCAGGAAAACTCTTAGCATCGGAAGTTTTGCGCACCAAATAGGCTCAACTATCGGATAGATGCCGATTGTTGAGCCTTACCTGTTAGCTATTTCTGTTGCCCGGGATGAATGAAGCCGCAGCTGGAACTATGGGGGTTTAGGTCTGCGGGATACAGATTATCTGGGCAATTTGCAGTCTATTGCAGTCTAAATCGGGGTTGGCGTCACGGATTGCCTGGACAGTGGTACCAAAGCGCTCTGCCAAGGCAAAACAAGTATCGCCGGCTCGGATGGTGTATCTTCGACTACCGGGCGGGCAACCACCGGGAGCTGGGGCACCGGGGATACAGATTATCTGGCCAACCCGCAGGCTATCGCAATCTAAACCGGGATTGGCGTCCAGGATGGCCTGGACGGTGGTGCCAAAGCGCTGGGCCAGGGCAAAACAGGTATCGCCGGACCTAATGGTATATTCTTGGCTACCGGGCGGGCATTCACCGGGGGCTGGGGCACCGGGAATACAGATTATCTGGCCAACCTGCAGTCTATCGCAATCTAAACCGGGGTTGGCGTCCAGGATGGCCTGGACAGTGGTACCAAAGCGCTGGGCCAGGGCGAAACAGGTATCGCCGGACCTAATGGTATATTCTTGGCTACCGGACGGGCATTCACCGGGAGCTGGGGCACCGGGGATACAGATTATCTGGCCAATCTGCAGGTTATTGCAGTTTAAGCCAGGGTTAGCATTCTGAATGGCCTGGACGGTGGTGCCAAAGCGCTGGGCCAGGGCGAAACAGGTATCGCCTGACCTAATGGTATATTCTTGGCTACCGGACGGGCATTCACCGGGAGCTGGGGCACCGGGGATACAGATTATCTGGCCAATCTGCAGGTTATTGCAGTTTAAGCCAGGGTTAGCATTCTGAATGGCCTGGACGGTGGTGCCAAAGCGCTGGGCCAGGGCGAAACAGGTATCGCCTGACCGGATGGTGTAAGGTTGAGTTCCTGATGGACACGGCATTCTGGTCACTTCCTTATAAATTAGTCTTTATTCCAGTATATGCCGACCCTAGTGGTTAGGTGATGGTTTCTAAAATAACTTAAACTTAATAAGCCCTAGTTATAAATAAGAAGATACAAAAGGTTTCCTGTATATTAAAAAAGAGAACCGCCTATGCAGCCCTCTTTCACTTAAAATAAATTGTTATGCACAAACCACACTCATATTTTAGCCTAGTTTATCACTTAACATCTTTTTAACCATTTGCGGGTTGGCTTTTCCTTTGGAAGCTTTCATGACCTGACCAACCAAGAAACCTATTGCCTGACCTTTACCCGACTTATAGTCCGAAACTGGATCTGGGTTAGCCGCAATTATTTCTTCGATAATCTTTTCTAATTCACCAGTATCACTGATCTGTTCCAAACCTTTTTCTTTTACAATTTGCTTGGCGTTTTTGCCGCTAGCAAACATTTCCTCAAAAACCTGTTTGGCTACTTTGCCGCTAATAGTGCCCTTTTCTATTAAGTGAAGTAGTTCACCTAACTCTTTCGGTGCGACTGGGCAATCTGCAACTTCCTTATCATTGACATTCAGCAGTCTCAATAACTCACCCATAATCCAATTACTTATTTTTTTTGCATCTCTAAAATGATCTAAACAGTGATCAAAATAATCGGCCAAATCTTTGGAACTGGTAATAATCTCAGCATCGTATTTCGGTAAGTCATAATCGTTAATTAACCGTTGTTTTCTTTCATCAGGCAATTCCGGCAGCGAATTGCGAATACTTTCAATCCATTTTTCGTCTATCACAAGAGGCACTAAATCAGGATCAGGGAAATAGCGATAGTCATGTGCCTCCTCTTTGCTGCGTAAAGATACAGTCATACCTTTACTTTCGTCCCAGGAACGAGTTTCTTGGACAACCGTTCCACCATCTTCTACAAGTTCAATATGCCTTTCAACCTCATACTCTAAGGCTTTTTGCAGCGCTTTAAAAGAGTTCATATTCTTCAATTCAGTTCTTGTACCTAATTTGGTCGCACTTAGGGGTCTAATGGAGATGTTAGCATCGCAGCGCAATGAGCCTTCCTGCATTTTACAATCAGACACTTCAGTGTATTGTAAGATCGCCTTTACCTTCTCAAGATAAGCTGCAGCCTCCTCCGGCGAGCGCATGTCCGGTTCCGAGACTATTTCTAACAAAGGTACGCCGGCTCGGTTATAATCTACCAAAGAGGATTCCGCCTGAGCTATAACCTCCCCTTCGTGATTTAATTTACCCGCATCATCCTCCATGTGAATGCGGGTAATGCCAATGCGTTTGGTTTGCCCATTTACTTCTATGTCCAAATGCCCCTGTCCACAGACGGGCAAATCGAACTGAGATATTTGATACCCTTTTGGCAAGTCAGGGTAATAATAGTTTTTACGATCAAATTTATTAAACTCTTTAATTTCACAATTTAATGCCAAGCCGGCTTTGATTGCAAAATCTACCACTTTTTTATTAGCAACTGGTAATGTTCCCGGCATCCCCAAGCAAACTGGGCAAACATGAGTATTGGGCTCGCCCCCAAACTCAGTGGAACAAGCACAAAATATTTTAGATTTTGTCTTTAGTTCTGTATGGACCTCTAAGCCGATTACAGTTTCCCACTGGTTGCTCATTACTCCACCTCCAGTTGTGGTTTTAATTTATGGTGGGGTGTATTCTGTTCAAAGTTATAAGCTACCTGCAGCAAAGCCGCCTCATCAAAAGGTTTGCCTATAATTTGTAACCCTACGGGCATACCCTGACTCAAACCACAAGGAATGGATATAGCCGGCAAGCCTGCCAAATTGACCGGGATAGTAAATAAGTCTGATAAATACATCGACAGCGGATCATCGGCTTTTTCACCCAATCTAAATGCAACCGTAGGAGCAGTAGGAGCTACTATCACATCATATCGCTCAAAAGCCTGATCAAAATCCTGTTTAACCAATGTCCTTACTTTTAACGCTTTAAGATAGTAAGCATCATAATATCCCGAACTTAAAGCATAAGTCCCCAGCATTATTCGCCTTTTTAATTCCGGTCCGAAACCCTGGCTTCTTGTTTGCTTATACATGGTGATTAAATCTTCGGCATTCTTATCCCGATAGCCATACCGTACTCCATCATATCTAGCCAAGTTTGAACTAGCTTCTGCCGGTGCCAGCAAATAAAATGCGGGCAAAGCATATTCCGTATGGGGTAAAGACATTTCCTCACAAACGGCACCCAAGTCTTCCAGTTTCTTAACAGCTTCTAATATCTTCGCTTTTACTTCTTCATCTAAACCTTCCGCAAAGTATTCCTTGGGAATTCCGACTTTCATCCCTTTAATGTCTTTATTTAAAGCATGGCTATAGTCGGAAACCGGGACATTAGCTGATGTGGAATCTTTCTCATCGTGGCCGGCAATAGCTCCCAAAACCCATGCGCAATCTCTCACATCTTTGGTTACCGGACCTATTTGATCCAGAGAAGATGCATAAGCAATTAGACCATATCGGGACACCCGCCCATATGTTGGTTTTAACCCGACAACACCGCAAAATGAAGCAGGCTGACGGACAGAACCACCTGTGTCACTGCCCAATGTATAAATTGCTCCATCAGACGCCACTGCAGCCGCTGAACCGCCGCTGGAACCGCCAGGCGCCCTCTCTAGATCCCAAGGATTATGAACAGGATAAAATGATGAATTCTCATTAGAAGATCCCATGGCAAACTCATCCATATTCAATTTTCCTACTAAAACTGCTCCAGCCTTTTCCAGTTTTTCCGCAACGGTGGCATTATACGGCGGAATGAAATTATGTAGAATTTTTGATGCACAGGTGGTCTTAATACCTTCGGTGCACATATTATCTTTCAAGGCCATGGGGATTCCCTCAAGCGGTCTAAGATCTTCACCCGCGGCCAATCTCTTGTCTACTTGTTCAGCCTTTTTCAATGCTTCTTCCGAAAGCAATGTCAAATACGCTTTAACCCGGGACTCTGTCTTACTAATCCTATCAAGTACTGATTTTGTTGCTTCCGTTGCACTAAGTTCCTTATTCTTTAGCTTGTCATGCATTTCATGTGCAGTCAGGCCGTGAATTGTCAATGCCATCCCTCCCTACTTTAGTTTTCAAATTCTAACCCCTAAACAATTCTAGGCACTTTAAACATACCGTCTTTCTTGTCCGGAGCATTTTTTAGTGCGGTTTCATTGTCTAGATAATGACGGTCTTTATCCTCGCGAAGTACGTTATTAATTGGCAGCACATGATAAGTAGCTGCAACCTTGCTGGTATCCAATTGATTAAGTTTATCCATATAGCCTAAGATATCATTCATTTTTTCTGTATACTCCTCTAACTCCTGCTCAGAAAACTCTAGGCGTGCAAGCATTGCAACATGCTCGACTTCTTTTTTGCTAATGCTCATCTCATTCACCCTTCCTTTCATAGTTTTGGCAAACAACATTAAGTGAATAGTTTTAAAGTTGGTCAGTTGGAAGGTTGGAAGGTTGGAAGGTTGGAAAGGTTTCAAACCTTAACTAACTTACCAACTGAATTCCTTAGCCGCGGTTAGCACAGTCATCCAATACCTGCTGCAAGTCACCCACCTCAATTGTAGAGATACCAAGCCGATTGGCTTTTTCCAATTTAGACCCCGCTTCCTCTCCATAAAGAACATAATCAGTTTTTTTGCTGACGCCGGAAGAGACTTTACCACCGCGCTCTTCTATTAACGCTTGGGCCTCTTTACGGCCATATCCTGGAAAGGTGCCGGTAACAACAAACGTAATTCCTTCTAGATCACGAATTCTTTCAGACACTGCTTTGGCCTGATTAACCCCTGCCTCCATAAGCCTGCGCATAACCGCTTGGTTTTGATCCTCAGCAAAAAAACTAATAATACTTTTTGCCATTTTAGGCCCAATATCTTCAACAGCAGTCAGTTCTTCTTCAGTTGCCTTAGATATTGCGGCTAAATTCTTAAAATGCATTGAGATTGACTTGCTGGCACCTAATCCTACATGTCTAACCCCCATGGCGAAAACTAATTGATATAGATCATTCTCTTTGCTTCGTTCAATAGCTTCCAACAAATTATCAGCACTTTTTTCGCCCATACGATCTAGACCAAGCAAGTCTTCTTTGGTTAAGTAATATAGATCTGCGAGCGTTTTAATCAAACCACTATTTAGCAGTTGTTCCACCATTTTTGGTCCTAAGCCCTCAATATCCATTGCATTTCGGGAAGTAAAATGAATTATTCCTTCGCGCACTTGAGCAGCGCAAGCTAAACCACCCTGGCAACGAACAGCAGCTTCCCCTTCTTCCCTAATGACTTTTGCACCACATTCAGGGCAATATTCTGGGAAAATAAATTCCTGCTCATTCCCAGCACGTTTTTCTGTCAGTACTTGTACCACTTCGGGAATAATATCTCCCGCTTTTTGCACTATTACTTTATCGCCAACCCTTATGTCCTTACTTATAATAAAGTCTTCGTTATGAAGAGTCGCCTTTGTTACGGTAGTACCCGCCAAATGTACCGGGTCAAGTAAGGCCGTGGGTGTTAATACTCCTGTGCGTCCGACCCTTAAAAAAATATCTTTAATAGTCGTCGGTTTTTGTTCAGCAGGAAATTTATAGGCTATAGCCCAACGCGGGCTCTTGGCCGTTCTCCCTAGTTCTTCCCTTGCTTGAAGCGAATTCACTTTTATGACTAGACCGTCAATATCATAACTTAATTGATTCCGCCGGCTTGTCCAACTATGGCAGTATTCGATAGCTTCTTCTATGCTGTCGCAAATCTTTCTGTGGGGGTTGACAGGCAACCCCATATTTCTCAAGAACTCTAAGGCTTCTTCATGCATCGTCAGCTCTTCCCCACGTAACACCAGCAAATCGTAAACAAATACTTGCAGATTACGCTTGGCCGCTATCTTAGGGTCTAACTGTCTTAAGGAGCCGGCCGCAGCATTTCGCGGATTAGCAAAAAGAGCCTCTCCCGCAGCCTCCCTTTCTTCATTCAATTTAAGGAAAGCCTCCTGGGGCATATAGACTTCACCTCTAGCCACCAACTGCTGAATAGGCTTTCTGAGCTTTAAAGGGATTGCTGGAATAGTCTTAATGTTGGCAGTGATATCTTCTCCTACTGTCCCATCGCCCCTGGTAGCACCTACAGACAACCTGCCTGCATCATATGTTAAAGCAACGGATAATCCGTCAATTTTTAGCTCTACCACGTAAGTAAGGGTTCCATTCGTTAATTTACTAATTCTTTGCTGCCACTGGCGCAAAGAATGCTCATCAAAAGCATTATCCAAACTCAGCAAGGGGACTGGATGGTTAACCGTCACAAACCCTGCTCGCGGAGCTCCGCCAACTCTTTGGGTCGGAGAATGGAGATCGCGGTATTCGGGATACTGCTCTTCAATTTGTTTTAACTCCTGCATAAGTTCATCATATTCCCTGTCAGTTATGCGGGGATCATCCAAAACATAATACCGATAATCATGCTCCTCCAACTGGCCTTTTATTTGATTAGCGCGCTGTTCTATTTGACGAGACAAGGTGACTAGCTCCCTTCTTCTCTCATTCTCTATATTCTATATCTTCTTAAGTGGCGCATAAGCCAAAATAAGTTCCTTAATTCCGTTACCGGGGAAAGCGACACTAACTTTAGCATCCTTGCCTGCTCCTTCAAGCTTTACAATAGCACCTTGACCAAACTTAGCATGATAGACCTTATCCCCCAAGTTAAACATCTGGGTTTCCTTGCTTCCACTTTCCGAAGGTTCATTTTTCTTTTTTGGCACACGTTCACTTTGCTCTTCCAAGCCAAAGAACTGGTGCGGTACTTCCCCCAAGAAACGCGAATGACTATTATGCTGAGAACTTCCGTACATATGCCGACGCCATGCATGTGTCAAATAAAGTTGCTGCCGCGCCCTGGTCATGCCCACATAACAGATACGTCGTTCCTCTTCTAACTGCTCCGGGTCTTGAAAGGAACGAAAACTAGGAAAAATTCCTTCTTCCATACCAACCAAAAATACTACAGGGAACTCCAATCCCTTGGCAGTATGGAGAGTCATTAATGCAACCTTATCTTCACCATCAAAATTATCTATATCTGATTGCAGAGAGATCTCTGCTAAAAACCCTTCTAAATCTTTCTCTTCATTATTACGGTCGTATTCTTTGGTCACTGTGGTGAATTCTCGCAAGTTTTCTTGGCGCGCTTGCCCTTCGGGCGTCTTGTCCTGTTCAAGTATCTCCCAATAGCCTGTATCTAATAAAATTGCCTCAACCAGCTCTGTAACTGGCAATAACTGTTTCTTTTCCATTAACTTTTTCAATAAGTCCCTAAAACTTTTAATATTATTGCGCGCCCTTACAGACAACCCCGCAATTTCTTCTCCTGATAAAATTAATTGTGCAGCAGAATAGTCTAGCTCTTCTGCTGCTGCCAGCAACCTTTCCAAAGTAGCTTGACCAATACCACGCCTCGGTTCATTAATGATCCGGCTTAAACTAATATTGTCCGCAGGATTAACCAGCACCCGCAAATAAGCTAAAATGGTTTTGATTTCTTTACGGTCGTAGAAACGATGTCCACCAATGATCTCATAGGGAATGTTACCTTTTAACAGCCAATCTTCAATAGCTCTGGATTGGGCATGTACCCGATAAAGAACCGCGCAGTCACTTAATTTATAACCCTTCTGATGCAGCGCAAATATTTCCTCCGCCACAAAGCGAGCCTCTGCTTGTTCATCCTCCGCCCGAAACTTTGTGATAAACTCACCATCATCATTATCAGTCCATAGGTTCTTCGGCTTTCGGCCTAGGTTATTCTTAATTACTTCATTGGCAGCACCTAATATGCTTTTTGTAGAACGATAATTTTGCTCCAGGCGAATTACCTTTGCTTTAGGATAATCGGTTTCAAAATCTAAAATATTTTGAATATCTGCACCCCGCCAGCCATAAATGGACTGATCTGGATCACCTACGACACAGATATTTTCATGAGCCTGGGCCAATAATTTAACCAAAATGTATTGAGCATGGTTTGTATCTTGATATTCATCAACCAAAATATATTTAAAGCGATGCTGATAATCTGCCAGGATCTGCGGTTTTCTACTAAATAATAGGACTGTCTGCATTATTAAATCGTCAAAGTCCATGGCATTGTATTTAAACAATTTGTCTTGATATGACTCATAAATAAGTGCCACCTGTTCTTCATAAAAGCCATCTGCCCGCTGCCGATATTTGCTAGGTGTCAATAACTCATTTTTGGCATTTGATATCTTGGCTGCGACGCCTCTGGGATTAAATTTTTTATCGTCTAAGCCAAATTCTTTAATACATGACTTTAACAGTGATATTTGATCCGAGCTATCATAAACAACAAAGTTGCGGCCGTATGGCAAATGTTCGGTTTCCCGGCGTAGTATACGAACACAAGCAGAGTGAAAAGTACTGACCCACATTCCGGAAATAGGATGATCTAAGAGGTCTCCCAACCGCTCCTTCATCTCATTTGCCGCTTTATTGGTGAAAGTTATTGCCAATATGTTCCATGGATCAACCTCACATTTTTCTATCAAGTAGGCAATGCGGTGAGTAATTGCTCTGGTTTTTCCCGAACCGGCACCGGCTACCACCAAAACCGGTCCACTAACTGTACTAACAGCTTCCTTTTGCTGCTCATTTAAACTGGATAGTATATCCTTCAAAGATAATGGCCTCCCTAATATAGTATACCCAACGGTAACGACGGCATAAACTGAAATTTCCTTTAGCAAACGTCTCCAATATTCTTGGCTGTCAAAATTCTACACTTCTAAAAGTATATTAAGGTTTCCTGCCGTAAGTTGGAGAAATTAATAAAACCATTAATAAAACTTGGCTTACGCCAAGTCTTTAGACGCCGGCGAAAGCCTTAGTTGCATTTATGCTAATCAGAAAGTTATACTTTCTGATAGTATAAAAAAATGTTCCACTTAAAAAGAAGAACATTAAACATCAATGTTTTTTAAAACATATTTATTTTTAGGGCGTCCCACTTTGCCGTAATCCGCCTCAACCTCTACTTCACCTTTGTCCATCAAATACATTAAGTATCTATGCACCGTCGGGTAAGCCAAGGAACTATTGTTAGCTATATCAGCAATTGTTAGCGCAGATTTTGAATTTATTAAGTGCTCTTTAATTAGCTCTAACGTCATCTTGCTAATGCCCTTAACTACATGAATTTCTTCTTCATTCCCAACCTCCGCATCCGCCCGAGACAGGCGCAAGTGTACTTTTAAACGGCTGATTAAGTCTGGTGCCTTTATTGGCTTTAAAGCAAAATCACTGGCCCCTGCTTCAAGAAAAGCATCTGCAATTTCCTGCCGTTCATCCACAGTAAGAACGACAATCGGAACCAACTTCGATCTTTTGCGCAGTTCCTTTACAGTAATCAATCCATCCTTCTCCGGCATATGATAATCGCAAAGAACTAAATCCGGACGCTCCTTGTCAAACCTAGCCAGGCCTTCTGTGCCATTAGCAGCTTCGGAACTCTGCCATCCTGCCATTAGACAGATTTCCTGCAGGGTATAGCGGATATCCGCTTCATCATCAATAATTAAAACATGCATCATTCTTCCACCTGCCCTCTTGGTAAGCTCATAATAACTTTGGTACCTTTGCCAAATTCACTGCTAATATCTATTTCCCCACCGTGGTTTTCTATCACTTTTCGAACGAAAGTCAACCCCAGTCCCGAAGATAAATTTAAGCTAAATCCCGGTTCCCAAATACGCTCAATATCATCTTCGCTTATTCCAATCCCACTATCTTTCACCGTAAATATGATACTAGTTCCCTTCTCTTGGGCCGTAATGGATATTTCACCGTCAGGCTTATTTTCGGTAGCTCTAATAGCATTTTCTATCACATTAACCAGTGCTCGAGCTAATCTCACCTTATTAACATTTAGTTCCGGCAGGTCTTCTTGGATTTGAAAATAAAACTTCTGATTCAAATTTTCGGGGATAATTTGTGCCCTAACATAATTTATCAATGAAGCAACCTTAATAGGTTTACGAATATCCTCATAAAGTATTTCAGATATCATGCCATTCATGTTATCTACCGATGCCTCTACTTTCTCCGCGTATTCCCGTCGTTTATCACTACTTCCTGTCATGCCCAACAAAGAATTTAAGCCTTGAATTGTCGTCAGCGGCGTCTTTAAGTCGTGTACAAGTGCATTTAGTTCTTCAAGCACTCTAGCCTGAGCTGCAGCAACCCTGACTTTCCTCATCTGCTTTTCCTGCTCCTTACCTGCATTAATATGTTTAATGATTTTAGAGTAATTATCTATCAAGCCCATAGTTATTATTGCAATAATAAGCATAGGTGCAAAGAATGCAAAACTAAAAAAATTCAAAGCACTATCGGCTTCTAAATATTGGGCTACCAATTTTATGCTGGACGAGGTTTCATCTTGACCAAAACCAATAAACGTTAACCCAGGAGTAATTGCCAACCAATAGGAACCCATTAATAGCTGAGAAAAAATTATTATCTTATGCCAACTCTTCAGCACGCCTCTGCCCCAAACCAGCAGCAATATAATACCAAACAAAAACACTACTAAAGGGACGCCCCAGTTCCATTGTCCCGGTTGGAGCCCATAGATTATAGAATAAAACACAATTACCATCAATGCTGCCAATAGGGTAGCACCAATCCCACCTGTTTTCTTCAATCCTTCGGTAGCCCTAAATGCCCCCACAAAAATTGGCAGTGCTTTAGCGGAATTCAATACAACCAGTACGGCTGCAGCCAAAATAAGCGTACCACTATCCTCCAGAATAATACTTTCTTCAATCTTAACATATACCTGCCAAAAGGGTGTTTTAAGCACTTGTTGTATTAACACCGACAAAAGCGCAATAAATAGCCCCTGAACAATTTTTTCTTTATCAGTAATAAAATCATTCATTTTGCACACCTTCTAGCGGAAAACGGAATTCAAAGGGGTTTTTATCTTTTGTAGATCATTTACAATGGTTAAAGGGATATCTTCATGAAAGGCAAGCTGCGAAAAAAATCCATCATAGTTACCCTCTCCAACTACAATTATATAATCTGTATAAGGTGCTAGCAGTTGTGCCATATTGTCAGTCTCCGAATGTCGAGACAGCTTACCTACATTTATCATCACTACTGCAGTACCCAGTTCTTTCGCCCCTTTCGCCAAGGCTTCCAGCCGCTGTCTTTCCTCAGTAGTATTCGTTTTGAGGCGTTCCAAGTTTTGGTGTGATAATCCCAGCAAAATAATTAAGCCGTCATACCTATCACTCAAATCCTTACCTCTAACCTTACGCCAAAAACGGTTTTTAATATTTAACTGAGAAGCTATCTTAGATATAACTAACCCTTCGACACCTTGCCCTGCGGATGTAATAACAGCCCGTTCATGAGCTAATGGTCTAGGTAAATGCGGCACAAAATAAGGATTAACCTTTGCATCCTGCGCAGCACATGCGGACAACGATGTCAGAATAATAATCATAATTAGCATAGTTAGCATTGGTATTCTTCTCATTTATATCTTGCACCTCTATCACTTATTCGCCAAGGGTGTAAAAATACCTACACTAATAATTAACATTTGTCACAAAAAAAGCCCTTCCAACGGACTAACGTGTTTTACTTAGTTCAGTCTCTAATATCTTCCACAAATGCGGAGCCTTTTTCTTAATATTAACAGGTCTACCACTATCATCTGCAAACACATGACGTGTAGTTGCTACAGCTAATACTTGCTTATCCTCTTTTCTTACTATTTGATAGTCAAAATCCAATCTTGCGCCGCTCAAATTCTGTGCTGCTGTTTTTACAAGGATAATATCGTCGTACCTAGCAGGTTTCTTATAGTAGCAGTTCACTTCATGTACAGGTAAGTAGATACCTGCAGCTTCAACTTCCCGATAACTCACCCCTATTTCACGCAACATGTTAGTACGACCGACTTCACACCAAACCAAATAATTGCTATGATATACAACCCCCATTTGGTCAGTTTCTTGATAGCGTACTCTTAGCTCTACCACACTCATTTATTTCAACCCCTTCAAAGTAGGACGGATACATTTTCCTCATTTTACGTTTTTCTTTTACTTCTCGCGACATATTGCTATATTCATTTTTTCTATATTTTAACATACAGAAGGCAAGGGAACAAGAGAACTGTACTATGCCTGGCTGTCTCGCACGGTTGCTGACTGAGGCAAAAAAGGACAAAAAATAGCCACGCTGTGACTGAGCGTGGCAGATAATCTATTCTTTTAATTTAGGGTCCAATGCATCCCGCAAACCATCACCAAGCAGGTTAAAACCCAGAACAACTAACAGGATTGCCAACCCAGGGAACATAACCGCCCAAGGCGCCGTTTGCAACGAGTCCTTACCCTGGTTAAGCATTAATCCCCACTCAGACTTTGGTGGTCTAGCCCCTAAGCCTAAGAAGCTTAAACCTGCAGAATCCAAAATTGCAGTACCAATACCTAAAGTGGCCTGAACAATAATTGGCGCAATGCAATTTGGCAGCACATGCCGCCAAATAATCCGCGATTTAGAGCACCCTACAGCTCGCGCAGCCTCTACATATTCATTTTCCTTGACAGAAAGTACTGCCCCACGTACCACTCGAGCATAGATAGGTATACCTACTATTCCAATGGCAATCATAGCATTTACCAAGCTTGGACCCAACACCGCAGTAATAGCTATAGCTAATAAAATATAAGGAAATGCCATCATAATATCGATAAATCGCATTACTAATAAGTCCAATACTCCTCCAAAGTAACCTGACAGCGCACCCATAAACGTACCAACAACCAAAGAAATACCTACAGTAATAATACCAATTTGAATAGATATTCTTGAACCAAAAATAATCCTGCTTAATATGTCACGCCCTTGACTGTCGGTGCCAAACCAATGACCTTCCGACGGTGCTTGCAGCCTATCGCCTAATATTCCCTTTTCAGGATTATAAGGGGCAATATAGGGGGCAAAGAGTGCCGCACAAATTAGGGTCACAACAATAATAAGACCAAAAATAGCTGATTTTTGCCTCAACAGTCGGCTAAAAGAATCCGCCCAAATACCCCGGGACTGATTTGCTTGCTGATTTACAGATTTTTTCGCGGCTATTTGAGTATCCATAATTACTTTTCCTCCCTAATCGTAACGTATCCTGGGGTCAACATAGCTGTACAATACATCTACTATTAAGTTGACAAAGACAAAAACCGTTGCTATCAGTAAGATTCCTCCTTGAACTATTGGAAAATCCCGTGCGCCAATAGCCATGAACATCCAACGACCAATACCGGGCCAGGAAAAAATCCATTCGGTCATAACAGCTCCACCCAGCAGATAACCGAATTGTAAGCCAATTACTGTTAACACAGGTAAAAAAGCATTCTTTAAGGCATGTCTGAATACTATAGTTTTTTCCGGCAGACCCTTAGCCCGAGCCGTCCGAACAAAATCCTGACGCATTACTTCCAGCATACTAGACCGCGTCATACGGGCAATCATAGCCATAGGAATAGTCCCCAGAGCAACCGCCGGCATAATTAAATGCCTTAGTGCATCCTTAAGTGCAACCCAATTACCAGTAATAATTGCATCCAAAACATAGATATTTGTAACTGTTTCCAAATCAATGGTGACATCCAGCCTCCCCGATGGAGGAAGTAGTCCCAATTTAACACCGAACAAGTAAATTAACATCAAACCCAGCCAAAATATGGGCATAGATACCCCAACCAATGCCGTACCCATCGAGATATGGTCAAAGATGGAGTAGGGTTTAACAGCCGAAATTATGCCGGCGCCCATACCCACAACAATGGCAATAATCATTGCAGCGATTGTTAACTCTATTGTTGCCGGAAAACGCTGGCCCATTTCCCATAAAACCGGACTATTACTATGAATAGACCTTCCAAAATCCCCCTGTAAAATCTGTCCCATAAATCGTCCATATTGAACGTATAGTGGATCATCGAGACCCAGCACTTCTTCCAAATGAGCTATCCGCTCAGGAGTCGCTCTTTCGCCCAGCATAGCAACTGCAGGATCACCAGGAATTAAATGAATTAATAAGAATGCTAAAATTGATACGCCTATTAGTACGGGTATTATCATGAGCAATCTTCGGAAAATATAGCTTAACATTAAACTCACCTCTAACTAACTTGGGGGATGATTTAAAAAGAAACGGACAGTGACAGCGAACTGTACTGCCCGTTAAAACTCTTTTATTGAATATCCACAGTATCTAACGGCTCAACACCGGTCGGGTGCGGCACATAACCAGAAACAGTCTTTTTGCTGGCTATAGGTGGCGTAGAGTGACTCATAGGCACCCATGGTGCATCCTCATGGATTATTACCTGGGCTTGTTTATAAAGATCAGCCCTTACGTCCTGATCCATTTCCTGCTGGGCCTCAATTAATAAGTCATGTAATTCATCGTTTTTATAGAAAGCAATGTTACCTGCAGGGGCAACAGCATTATCCTTGTCCAGCAATACATATAAGAAGTTGTCGGGGTCACCATTATCCCCGGTCCAACCTAACATGGCCATATCATGTTCACCATGCTCAGTCTTATCAAGATAAGTTGTCCAATCGTGACTAACTATCTCCGCTTCAATGCCTATTTCGGCAAGATTTGCTTGCATAGCCTCACCGATTTTTTGTGGCTGCGGAAAGTATGGGCGCGGTACAGGCATTGCCCATAAGGTAGTCTTAAAACCGTTGGGGAAACCAGCTTCAGCTAACAAGGACTTTGCCTGGGCAGGGTCGAATTTGTATTCTTCAATAGCATCATTATATCCCCATAGTGAAGGAGGCAGCGGGTTCTTAGCTGTTTTTGCCAAACCAGCAAAGAACGCATTGATAATTTCTTTTTTATTTATAGCCATATTAACAGCTTTACGTACCTTAGGATCGTCAAATGGTTCCTTTTCCGTATTCATGGCCAAGTAACCAACGTTCATACTCGGTCTCAAAGTAAGTTGGTAATTATCATCGTTTTTAATAGTTGCCACATCATCAGGAGTAATTCCGTCCATAATATCTATGGTGCCTGATTGAAGTTCCATTAAACGAGTAGCGTTATCAGGTATTGAACGGAAAATAAGTTGATCAAGCTTGGCTTGCTCACCCCAGTAATTTTCATTCTTCACCAAGACAACCTTATCATCAGGGGCCCATTCTACGAACTTAAACGGACCGGTGCCGACAGGGTTCTTGAAATAATCTTCGCCGTGTTCCTTAACAGCCTCAGGACTTGCAATTCCAAATGGGAACATAGCTACGTTTGCAATAAACGTTGCCATGGGCGATGCAAGTTTAAATTCTACCGTATATTGATCTACGGCAGTAACAGACTCTACCACGCCGGGATACCCACCAAACATATATCCCCAGTAATCAAATGTACCGCCGATATGATATTCATGGTCTTCATTCATCCAGCGTTCGAAATTAAATACAACATCATCAGCATCAAAGTCAGTACCGTCATGGAATTTGACACCTTCACGCAAATTGAAAGTCCAGGTCTTGCCGTCTTCTGACGTTTCCCAATCTACTGCCAGGGCAGGCGCAACTTCCGTGCTGTCCCGCTGATATTTTACCAACCCGTCATAAATATTAATAGTTACTTTAGCCGATTCTCCATCAGTAACATTTGCCGGATCGAGACCTGAAGAATCACCGCCTCGGCCCCATATCAACACCTTTTCACTTGGTGCTGCCGCCTGCTGCCCCCCATCATCTTTGCTCTCTGTGCCCGAAGAACCTGTATCTTGGCCGCATCCAGCAACTAAGACACTAAAAACCAAAAGTATCACTAAAGTCAAAACTCTCTTATTATGCAGAAATTTCATTTATTAACCTCCTCGTAAAAACTGTTTCTTCTTTTTCTCTCATATTCTTAACTCCCATAAATTAACCTCTTGCCACCACCTCCTTAAAATTTATACCATTGTTAAACAGGTCGATGCCTGACCTCTAAATTACAGTTACGCCGTCTGCGATGCTTGATGCAAATGGCAGGCCGCCCAATGGTCCTTTCTTATCTCCTGCAATTCAGGTCTCTCAACACGACATATATCAAAAGCATACTTGCAACGGTTATGGAAGTGGCACCCATCCGGGGGATTAATTGGACTGGGCACATCCCCTCTAATAATTATCCTGTTTTTACTTTTTTTAGGGTCAGGAATAGGAATTGCTGACAGTAATGCCTGCGTATATGGATGCTGAGGCTGTTGATATAACTCTATATAAGAAGCTAATTCCACTATCCGCCCTAAATACATTACAGCCACCCTGGTACTGATATGTCTTATAACACTTAAATCATGTGCGATAAAAACATAAGTCAAACCAAATTCCTTTTGTAAATCCTCCAATAGATTAATTACTTGGGCTTGAATAGAAACGTCTAAGGCAGAAACAGGTTCATCACAAACAATTAGTTTCGGATTAACAGCCAATGCCCTGGCAATTCCAATTCGCTGCCGCTGGCCTCCGCTGAACTCGTGGGGATAACGCTGAGCATGATAGTTAGCCAAACCTACTACATTAAGTAACTCAAGCACCCTCTTACCACGGGTTCTCTTATCACCGATGCGGTTTACCCGCATTGGCTCAATAATTATTTCCTCAACAGTCATCCTTGGATTCAAAGAAGCATATGGGTCTTGAAAGACTATCTGAAGCTCCTTACGCAAGGGACGCATTTCTTTTTCATTAAGCTTTGTAATCTCTTTACCGTCAAAGTAAATTTGCCCAGAGGTAGGTTCAAGCAAACGCAGCAGGAGTCTTCCCGTAGTTGACTTACCGCAGCCGCTTTCACCCACCAGACCTAAAGTTTCACCAGCTTTTACAGCAAAAGAAACCCCGTCAACAGCCTTAACAGACCCAGCCTGTCGGGGGATAATCCCTTTGATTACAGGGAAATATTTTTTTAAATTCTTAATTTCCATTAGATATTCAGCCACAATAACACTCCTTACTTCAATATATATGACAACTGACCCAGTGCCCCGGTTCAATTTCTTTAAATTTAGGTTTATCTAACAGACAAGCTTCGCTTCTTTTATCACAACGTTCGGCAAAATTACAACCGGGAGGTAAGATGTGTAGATCAGGCGGGTTGCCTTCTATAGGAATAAGCCTCTCCTTTTGTGCATCACCCAACTTGGGCAAGGAACGCAGCAAACCTAAAGTATACGGGTGTTTAGGAGATTCAAAAAGCCTATTTATACTCGTTTTTTCTACAGGATTACCGGCATACATTACCAAAACTTCTTCACATACCTCTGCTACTACACCCAGGTCATGAGTAATCATAATAACGGAAGTATTAAAATCTCGCTGCAGTTCATTCATTAATTCTAATATCTGGGCTTGAATGGTTACATCTAGTGCCGTAGTAGGTTCATCCGCAATTAGCAGCTTCGGACTGCAAGCCAAAGCCATGGCAATCATAACCCTTTGCTGCATACCCCCGCTAAACTGATGCGGGTATTCCCCCAGCCTCTGTTCAGGTTCAGGAATTCCCACCTTATTTAACACCTCTAGGGCCTTTTGCTTTGCAATTTTTTTCGTGACTCTTTGATGAAACAAGACTGCTTCCATGATTTGCTGTCCTACAGTCATTACCGGATTTAATGACGTCATAGGGTCCTGAAAAATCATTGATATTTCGTTCCCCCTTATCTTCCTCATCTCTTTTTCCGTCTTTTTTAGCAAATCCTCACCCTGAAATATAACTTCCCCCGCAACAATCTTTCCGGGCGGTTGAGGAATAAGACGCATGATAGACATTACTGTAATAGTCTTTCCTGATCCGGATTCCCCAACTATACCAAGGGTTTGCCCCTTTTTAACATTGAAGCTGACACCATCAACGGCTTTTACAGTTCCTGCTTTCGTAATGAAATGTGTACTTAAATTTTCTACCCGTAACAAATCTTCTGTCAAAGTCAAACCCTCCAGCAAGTAAATATAATATTCTGGAAAATTACTTCCATTTTGTATCACTAAGCATAACCTTATCTTGATATTCCTAGAGATACGACAACTGTCTCCCGCAATCCTATTTATTCTCATTTATATTTATAAAAACTTGATCACCAGGGAAATCCTTAGTTTCATTTATGCTAATCTGAAAGTTATTCTTTCTGGCTAAAATAAAAAAAGCTCACATTTAAGTTAACCTTAAATGTGAACTGATTTCATTATATCCTGATCCTAAAATAAATCTCATTCATGGGACGTAAACATTTGCTACCTTAGGCAGCAAATGAATATTAAGCGGCATGCCCGGTCCAATTTCACCGTCAACATCACACTTAACCTTCTCTCGACTGACAATTGATAAACGGTTGGTCTGAAAATTAATTACATTACTATCAGCTAAATGCTGGCCCCGCAGCAGCTTAATCAATAATGGTAGGAGACTGGACAGGGGACAGTCCTTAATCAACAGTACATCTAATACGCCATCATCCACCTGTGCATATGGTGCCAAATTTTTAAACCCACCGGCCGACGTACTGTTTAAGACTAAAAATAGATAACAACTCTCCTCCCAAACACCACAGTCGGCAGAGATACTCAACTGCAACGGCTTGAATTTGGGTAATACCTCCAGTCCCTTTGCATAATAAGCCAATCTACCCAGCATGTTTTTCAATCTTACCGATGTTGTATGGGGAACGTCAGTTAACAATCCACCACTAACAACATTTAAAAAATATTGGTCGTTGACTGCTCCAACGTCTAAGGGTTTAATTTTCCCTTTTAGAATAATTTCACAGCATTCCTTAACACCCTGGGGAATACCTAAAAAAGTGGCAAAATCATTTACCGTCCCGACTGGAACTATTCCTAGTGGAAGCGAAGTTTCTGCTTCAACCATCCCATTGATTACATGATGAACCGTACCGTCTCCCCCGGCCGCGATAATTGCATCAAATCCCCGGTTATCTTTAAGCATAGTCGAAATCGGGATATCCGGGGCGGTACGATAAGGCATTAACTGCCAGCCTGCCCGTTGGAAGGCCTCTATCACCATATCTAAGCTTCGCCCGAAACTTCCCTTTCCCGAAACCGGGTTATATATCAACTTCGCTCGTTTCTCCACCCCAATCACCCTCGTTCCCCCAGATTGCATTTTACTAATAACTGTAACTCTATTTAGAGTATAACAGGTAAGCCACGGGGACGTTTTGTTTGCCATGTTACTTAAGCCTATCAAAATACCCCTTTCCAAATATTACACCTTAGGCAGTTGCTAGTTGCGCTTATCTGATGAATGCCCCTGGCTTAACAAGGTGTGTATTCCCATCCCACTTGCTCTTGAGCTCTCTCGTTATAATTATCGCCTCACTCATAGTTACGATAATATTTTTAAATAGATGGCAAACAAAACGTCCCCCGGCCATTACCGTTACCGGCCATTACCGTCCCCCTGCCGTTATAATTCTCCTATTACCTGCTCTACATCGTGTATATCCTCTCCCGCTTCCAGCAATTTATCCAGGTAATGTTTGCCCAGAAAATCTCTAACAAAAATATTTGCACTATTATATTGCTCGTTAATACTTAACACTTTTCCCTTAAGACTGATTAGCTTGGACAATTCATTATTCTCCTGGGCTTCTTCCATGGAGGTGATACCCAACTTAACGACAATGTGTTCCTCAAAATCGTTAGCTTGACTAACAATTAACTGAGTGTTGCTGCGTATAGCCGCATCATATTTTAGAAAGGACAGGCTAAAACCAATTCCTAAAAACACCAATATAATTATCACTAATAAAAGAAGCCTTTTTCGCATACTATTGTCCTTTCGAACTTAGGAAAATTCAACTTGAGAACCGTTAGCAAAACTCTTAGCAACTTGTTGCTCTTAGAGTTTTGGATATGCTCCCTGCGGGTATAGCAAAACTCTTAGCAACTTGTTGCTCTTAGAGTTTTGGATATGCCCCCTGCGAGTATAGCAAAACTCTTAGCAACTTGTTGCTCTTAGAGTTTTGGATATGCCCCCTGCGGGTACCCCAAATTCAACGGCGTTTGTCTAGTTCTTGGTATATTTCTTCTAGACTAACTTGTTTTTCCTCCAGTAATACTAACAAGTGGTAAATCAGGTCGGCGGTTTCGTAGATTAATTCGTCTTTTCCGCTGTTTTTAGAAGCAATAATCACTTCCGCCGTCTCTTCTCCCAATTTTTTAAGTATTTTATCCAAACCTTTACTAAATAAGTACGTAGTATAAGACCCTTCAGGCATTTCTACTTTGCGATCGGCAATTACTTGTTTTAGTTGCTCCAAGATGTTTCCCGGTTGCTTATCGTCTGCCGCAGCAGACCTGTAAAAGCAGCTTTTTTCCCCGGTATGACAGGCAGGACCTTGAGGCAGTACCTGTATCAATAGTGTATCCTCATCGCAGTCATAATGTATCGCTTTCACTGTTTGAGTATTACCGGATGTCTCACCCTTATGCCAAAGTTCCTGGCGACTGCGGCTGTAAAACACTGTTTCACCAGTGCTGATTGTCTGCTCCAATGCTTCTTTGTTCATATAAGCCACCATTAATACTCGCCCTGTTAAGTCATGTTGAACTACAGCAGGTATTAAACCATGAGCATCAAACTTTAACTGGGAAAATAGTTTATCCAAGTCCACATCTAACATCTTACAGCCACCCCTTTTGCATCCAGATATTCTTTAGCCTCCGCTATGGAGTATTCTTTAAAGTGAAAAATTGAGGCCGCCAGTACAGCATCGGCTTTTCCCTTAATAATACCATCGGCTAAGTGTTCTAAATTACCGGCACCGCCTGATGCAATGACCGGAATTGAAACTGCTTCGCTGACAGCCTTTGTTAATTCGGTATCAAAACCATCTTTTGTACCGTCCTTATCCATACTAGTCAGCAGAATTTCCCCTGCGCCAAGACTTTCCACTTTTTTCACCCAATCCAGAACATCCATGCCCGTTGCTGTCCTGCCGCCATGAATAAATACTTCCCAAGACTCGTCGTCTTTTCGTCTGGCATCCACAGCAACAACTATACATTGACTGCCAAACCGTCTGGAGCTGGTTTTAATAAGATCAGGATCATTTACCGCAGCAGTATTTAACGATACTTTATCAGCACCCGCTGCCAAGATACCTCTAATATCATCCAGCGACCGTAACCCTCCGCCGACAGTAAATGGTATAAATACCTCTTCTGCTGTACGCCGGACCACTCTTTCCATAATATTTCTCTTTTCATGCGAAGCAGTAATATCCAGAAATATCAGTTCATCTGCACCTTCTAGATCGTAATTCCGTGCCAATTCCACCGGGTCACCGGCGTCCCGTAAATTAACAAAGTTTGTGCCTTTTACTACTCGTCCCTGGTCAACATCTAAACATGGTATAACTCGTTTACATAGCATTCTTTATCCCTCCGCAGCCGCCAAGGCTTCTTCCAGTGTTATGGCCTCGCTGTATAGTGCTTTACCCAAAATCACTCCCTCAATTTGAGTAATTCCGGTTTCTTTTAACCTTATGATATCGGCGACGGATGATACCCCTCCCGATGCAATCACCTTTAAGCCGCTACTTTTTGCTAGTTGAGCAGTTGCTTCCACATCTACCCCCGAAAGCGTGCCATCCAAACTGGTATTAGTATAGACTATTCTCTCCACGCCTTGGTCCACCATCTCAGCAGCCAGTTGTTCAACCTTCTTTTCTACCGTGGCCGCCCAACCTTCTACAGCCACGTTACCATCTTTGCTGTCAATCCCGACTACAATTCTTTCAGGACCAAACTCTTCACATGCTTCGCCTACTAACCCAGGGTTATTAATAGCAACCGTACCTAGTATTACCCTGTCTATCCCTATGTCCAAAAACCGTTCAATGGTTTTCAAATCGCGAATACCCCCACCTAGTTGTGCAGGAATGTTTATCACATTGATTATCTCTTTTACCGCATCCAAGTTTTTGGGCTTGCCGGCAAAGGCTCCGTCCAAATCTACTAAATGCAGATATTTCGCTCCCTGGTCCTGCCAGGAATGGGCCATGGCAACAGGGCTGTCTGAGTACACAGTTTCGTCTTCCAACCGGCCTTGCAGCAATCTTACACAGCGACCTTCCCGAATATCTATAGCAGGAATGACTAACATACAATCAACTCCCCAAAGTTTTTTAATATCTTTAGACCCAAATCACTACTTTTTTCCGGGTGAAACTGAATCCCAAATATGTTTTTGCTGCCTACAACAGCTGGTAGCATTTGTCCGTAATCAGTAGAGGCAATGACGACATTTTCTTCCTTAGGCATTGCATAGTAAGAATGGACGAAATAAAAGTAGTCCCCTTTCTTTATTCCCTCCATTAAGGGATGGGGAGTGATGCTTTCTAATTGATTCCAGCCCATGTGGGGCACTTTCAAACCCTTGGGCAGCCGAACTACCCTACCCTGCAGCAAATTCAATCCTTGATAAAGGCCATTTTCCTCACTTTCGGAAAATAACAGCTGCATGCCAAGGCAAATTCCTAATAACGGGATTTCCTTGGCAACCACATCTTTTATTGCCGGTAAGAAACCCCGGTTCTTTAAATTTACCATGGCGTCAGCAAATGCACCTACCCCTGGCAGTATTACCCCTGATGCACCATAAAGATCATCAGGCTCGCTGATAACAGCCGCTTTTAATCCTACCTTTTCCAGGCCCTTCTGCACGCTGCGCAGGTTGCCCACCCCATAGTCTATAATTGCAATACTGTCACTCATCTAGAGCACCCCTTTGGATGAAGGTACGCCGGTTTCTTTTTCATCGATAGAGACCGCCTCAGCCAACGCTCTAGCTGCAGCTTTGAATAAGGCTTCTACTTTATGGTGACTGTTGGAACCGTACAGCAAACGTAAATGAAGAGTTAATTTAGCTTCATTACTAAACGCTCTAAAAAACTCTTCCACCAATTCTAAATCAAAAGTCCCCAGCATCCCAGCAGCCAAAGAAGCGTCAAAATGCAAAAAGGGCCGCCCGCTAATATCTATCACTGCCTGGGCTAACGACTCGTCCATCGGTATCAATGCCGTACCAAAACGCCGGATGTTGATTTTATCTCCCAATGCTTCATGGAAGGCCTGTCCTAAGCATAAACCTAGGTCCTCAACCGTATGATGGCCGTCAACGACTAGATCCCCTGAAACTTCCACCTGAAGGCTGAAATGTGCATGCTTGCAAAGGGCAGTTAACATGTGGTCAAAGAAGCCGATGCCGCTGGTGCCACTTATTTTTCCCTGCCCGTCCAATTCCAATGCCAGTTTAATATTTGTCTCGTTGGTCTTTCTTTCTATTAATGCGGAACGCATAAACTATTTCCCCTCCAGTCGTACTTTCACCGCTCTTGCATGAGCGTCCAAACCTTCCACCTCAGCCAGTGACACAATATTTGAAGCCTCATTATAGAAATCTTGTTCTGAATAAGCGATGACACTTGAGCGCTTGATAAAGCTGTCCACTCCCAACGGTGAATAGAACTTTGCGGTACCACCGGTAGGTAGAATATGATTAGGCCCAGCCAAGTAATCCCCCAGCGGTTCAGGTGAGTATGGGCCAAGAAAAACTGCCCCGGCATTCCTGACATAATTCAAAGCCTCCCAGGCTTTATTCAAATGCAGTTCCAAGTGTTCGGGAGCAATTTGATTAACCAACCGCCATATCTCTTCCCAGTCATTCTCTACAAGTATTAACCCATTATTATCTATGGCTGTTCGAGCAATTTCCTTTCGGCTTAATTGCTCAAGCTGTTCCTCCACTCCCTGCTGTACCTCTTGCGCCAGCAGTAAATCGTCCGTAATCAGTATGGAACGAGACAGCGCATCATGCTCTGCTTGAGATAATAAATCCGCAGCAATAAATCGCGGGTTGGCGGTTTTATCTGCTACAATCAAAATTTCGCTGGGCCCTGCCAGCATGTCAATATCCACCTGACCATAAACTAGCTTCTTTGCCAGTGTAACATAAATGTTTCCAGGCCCGCTGATTTTTTCTACCTTATTTATTGTCTTCGTACCATAGGCCAACGCAGCTATGGCCTGGGCGCCACCCACTCTGTAAACTTCCGTAATGCCCAACTCAGCTGCAGCTACCAGCGTAGGCGCAGGGATATTACCCTCTTTGTTTGGCGGAGTAACCATTGCTATTTCCTGCACGCCAGCAACCTTAGCGGGAATGGCATTCATTAAGACAGATGAAGGATATGCCGCTGTTCCCCCGGGCACATATATCCCAACCCGCGCCAAAGGGCGAACCAACTGTCCCAATTTAGAACCGGTCTTTGTATCCATAAACCATGAATGTCTGACCTGCTGTTTGTGATAGACAGTAATATTTTCCTTTGCCTGTTTTAAAGCCTGTAAGAATTCGTCATCTATCTCTTTATAGGCCCGGTCCACTTCTAATGCGGTTACTTTAATAGGAACGTCATTGGAGACTCCATCGTAACGCTGACGCAATTCCAGTAATCCTTCATCGCCTGCCGCCCTCAGCTTACTAATAATTTTTCTAACTGTCTCCTCTGCCTCAAAAGCTGCAGTACTCTGGGGTTGCATAAATTTTTTAAACTCCGAGGGATCGGAAAATATTCTAATCATTTATCTCACCCCGCTGTACTGCCTCTTTTAATTCTGTCATAATAGATTTGATTGTTGAGTTCTTCATGCGGTAACTAACCCTATTAGCGATTAAACGAGCAGTCGCATAAAAAATATCATCTACCGCAATCAACTCGTTCTCTTTAAGAGTTTTTCCTGTAGACACTATATCCACAATAGCATCAGCCAGGCCTACTTTCGGCGCCAGCTCTATATTGCCATGCAGTTTTATTACTTCTACCTGCAAGCCTGCTTCCTGAAAAAACTTCCGTGCTACATTGGGAAACTTACTTGCTATCCTGCCTAAATTCAGCTTGTCAAGATTGTATTCACCAGCAATGTCCAGCCTTTCCTTAGGAACAGCCACCACAAATTTACAGCCGCCAAACTTTAAATCCACCAACTCAAAAACATTTGCGTCTGCTTCCACAATCGTATCTTTGCCAACTATACCTAAATCGGCTGCACCATAATCGACATAGACAGGAATATCTGTCGGTCGACAAACCAAAAATCGCAGCTTTTTATCCGGAAACTCCCAATATAACTTTCTTGAGTTTAATTTCATGTCAACGGCAAATTGAGTTTTTTGTACCAATTCCAGAGCCTGTTCCCCCAGCTTACCTTTGGGCAGGGCAATAGTTAACCAATCTTTATTCAACGTTATCCCCCCCATAGATGAGAGACAGTCCTTGGGCCGCAGCCCGCTCTTCGGCCTGTTCCCGTGTTAAGGATTCCAGAGCAACCCGAACTATGTGTCCTTGGGCGCGCAAACTTTGTGCTCTGTCAAGTATGTTCGTGTAATCTCCCGCCAAGAAATATCCTTTGCCGGAATCTGCTTGGGGTTGTTTTGAGGCCAGCATTATTCTTTCAATTCCCAAAGCGAAACCCGTTGCCGGCAGAGGATATCCAAAGCCTTCCAATAAATTATCATACCGTCCGCCACCACAAATTGGAAATCCTAATTCCTGCACGTAACCCTCAAATACTATCCCTGTATAGTAGTTAAGATCCCGGAATATCCCTAAATCAAAGAACACCTTTTGAGACAGACCTTGATAGTTCAATATGCGAAAAACCTCTACCAGGTCACTTAATGCATCCCGGGCCTTCGTATTCTCTACCAGGTTCATCAACTGCTCCAAGTCAGTAATGTCGCCCCGGGACATAGCCATTTCCATCAATACGTCTCGTTCCTTAACAGATAGTTTATCGGTCAGCAGTGCTTCCAGCTCCACAAAATCCTTTCTTGCAATAGCCTGTTTCACTGCAAAGCCAACGGCCTGGTCCAAGGTTCCCAGCAAAGCTTTTGTAACTTCTACTTGCCCGATTCCAATGCGAAAGTTTTTTACCCCCAGTTCTTCCAGGGCAAAAATAGCCATACTTAGCACTTCAGCATCTGCTTTTGGCCCGGATGCTCCCATCAATTCGACTCCTGCTTGAAAGAATTCTCGTTGGCGGCCCGTATGGGTCTTTTCGTAGCGAAAAACATTTGCCAGGTAGAATAATCTCAATGGCAAAGTAGCTTCCCTCATCCTACTGGACACCATTCTGGCAATAGGTGTAGTCATATCCGGCCTTAATGATAAAACTTTTCCATTGCGGTCAATAAACTTATAAAGCATATCTTCATTTAAACCGCTGTCCCGATCAGTTAGGGCCTTATAATACTCAAACGTAGGTGTTAATACCTCCTGATAACCCCACAACGCGAACAAATCCGCCAGTTTATTTTCCATCTCTCGCTTCCACTTTGCTTGGTCTGGAAGCAGGTCTTTTACCCCATGCGGCACTTCATATAAACCGTTCAATTATCTCACCCCGCTTTAGTTCGTTAATAGGTTAATACAATGCTATCATAAAGGAAGTTTGCGGTCAATGTCTTTTTTTATATTTACCGCGAGAAAAATTTCTACTAAATTTAATAAAACTTGGCTTTCGCCAAGTCTTTAGTCGCTGGTTAAAGCCTTAGTTGCATTTATACTAATCAGAAAGTTATACTTTCTGATAGTATAAAAAAGGCGGTAGTATCCGCCGCCAATAGTCTACTGCTTTATTTTATCCATTCGGTCTAGAATAACGTTATAACCGTCCGCGCCGTAATTGAGGGACCGTTTAACCCTGCTGATAGTAGCAGTACTGGCTCCGGTCTCTTCTGCAATATCCGAATATTTACGATTATCCCGCAGCATTTTAGCCACCTGTAGCCGCTGCGCTATGGCTTTTAGTTCCGAAATGGTACATATATCTTCAAAAAACCGGTAACACTCTTCTTCATTTTCTAAAAGGATAATAGCTTGGAACAAATCATCAATAAAGAGATCCTTCAGTTTGCTGCTATAAGCCATGAATCCCACCTCCTGTTATCCTCTTTTTCGACGCCCAGCAACCGCAATCCTTTTAACCCCTCAACTATTTTAACAAATTCCCCACAAAGCTGACCACCGGCTTAAAAATTATTCCCAAGACATCAGTAGGATTAATAATAGGAAGATCGTATAATTGAATCAGGGAAATAGCTAAGGCCAGCATGGTAATACCCATAGTTACAATCAACTCTCCATACAGTTTTTGTTTGAACAAAGGATAGGCAGTCAACCATGCTATTAGACCAACTGTTGTCAACATTATAAAAACCATCACCTTACTTCACCTTCTTTAATCCTTTCGTTCCAATGTGTTATTCCGCAAGCCCATCCGCCTTATGTTAACCTCAACCTCTATGACCACGGGGATTTCCGGAAAGATATCATCCCATTCATCATGCACCTGCTCCCAATAATCCGGAACATTGCCCCTGATTTCAGCGCCGAACGAGAATGCATCCACCCGTAGTTCCTTCGCTAAAGCCAGAGATTTATTACAACGATCAGAAATTTCTTTGGCAACCGCTTCCTCAATTGCCTTTATGTACTGGGGATTACCGAATTGGGATTTCTGCTGTACTTCTTCCACATCCACATCCGTTGTGATTTTCACCCTAATTCCCAAGCCTTCGTCTACACTTATAACTGCCACTTTCCGGGAGGCATCACGTATCTTGACGGAAATATATCCTTCAGCATGTATGGGATCATTAATTGTGATTACACCACCAGCCATCTCGCCCCGCAGCCAAAGCAGGCCTCTAGTTTCATTCATATTTGCCCAACCAGCCAGCCTATTTTCCTTAAAAATAGCTGTACCTGTTAATTTTAAAGCCTCTTCTTTTCCTTTTCCGGCTTCCAAAGACGGTGTTTTATCTACCCTGGGTACTACCAGACCAACGCCCTCGGTAGACAGGGCCGATAAGAATTCGTAAACTTGAATCGGCAGAGAAACCCGACTGCGGTTTAGCTGGGACAGACTCTCTGCCGCTGTCTTCTCCATATAGGTTTTCACTTTAAGAAGGTCTGCTGCCTTTCCCGAAGAAACCATTACCCAACTGGTTAAGCGAGTTTGACGCTCCCGGGAAAAATAATCCATATCATGCAAACCTCTTTTGGCCAAATCCCCACCAATTAGGATCAACCTGTTATGGGACCAGAATATTTTTCGCGGCAGCATCGTTGCTATATTCCGAGTAGCTTCGGCTACGTTATTCCCTTCAGCTGAAATTATAATTGCAGGTTCTTCCGCCCCGCCTCCGCCGCCTCCCGCCTGCCCACCGGCCAGGGCCGGTGGCTGCAGTATCATTAAACTGAGCTGTACTTTATCGTTGGGTGCAGCATCAAGAGCGGCAGCAGAAACAATACCCAAGTCTTCAATTTCATTTCTAGACCAGCATCCTGTTACCGTCGTTGACAAAAACACCATTAATATTACAAACCCACTAAGCCTCCTGTTTCGTTTCACTTGTTTTCTTCCCCCTTTTCCTTACCAATGCCACCGTTAAAACCGCAATAGGAATTAACATTTCAAAATTCAGTGCCCAGATTGGAAAGGTGGTGCTGATAAATTGGAAGAAGCCCATAATATTGCGGAATAACCAAAAAGAGAGTGTAATAAGACAAAAAGCGTAAGGTATAATTAAAGGTTTATAGCTTCTCAAACCAAATGTTTGAGCCGTTACCAATACTAAAACATAAAACCAAAGAGTAATCTTCAAAAAAACGCCTGCCACCCAGACTGCCATCACTAAAGATTCTGTTCGTTCAATAATATCTCCTATGCTTATTATTCTTGCTAGGGAAAAAGTAGGAAAAGTCAGCCGTGCAGCTTCTGCATGGCCGAATACTAAAATCGTAGCCAAGGTAATAATTACGAGAATACCCCCTACTGTCACAACAGCACCGATTATCCATAACCAGCTCTGCTTTTTTGCTTGATATACATAAGGAATTAAGAAAGTAACTAAAACAGCTTCCCCCAGCCAGCTGGAAGGTATCAATGAAGCACCAATCAATACCTTCAGGTCGACACTCAGAATGGGTTTCATACGCGCTAAATCAAATTCCCCCACTACCAAGATAATAACTATTAAGGTGGCTGCGGATAAAAGCGGAAATATGAATTCACTCATCCGGCCTATTACTTCAAGACCGTTATATACGGCCCATGCAGACAGTAAAGTGATACTAATAATGAATACGGATAAAGGAGTATCGGGCATAACAGCAGTGACCAAAAACTCACCAAACTCCCGAATAATAGCAGCACCAGAATGTAATAAAAACGTTATATAAGCGATACCGATTAGTCTGCCAATCCATTTTCCAAAGGCTATTTCTCCTACTTCAAGCAGGTTCTTGTTAGGAAACTTGATAAAGTAAATACTGTACAATACTGCCATGGCAATCCCGAAACCTGACGCGAGCACCGTGGCCAGCCACCCGTCTTGTTTAGCAATACCGGTAGTAACAGCCGGCACTGAAAGAATCGCCGTCGGTAAAATAATAAACAATATTATTAAATACAATTGGTAATTACCAATACGCCCTTTTTCAAGCATCGCCTTGGTCTCCTTCCTCCCGATCGTTGTTGGGACCGGGTTTCAGTCCGCTAGCCTGCCGTTTTTGGTCCCGCGCTTCTATGGACTGCGGCCTATCATCCATAGCCCACCAAGGAGCTCTCACCAGTACATCCCGCCATTCGCTCACTCTCAAGGGAGCGACCGGCGCCAGATAAGGCACACCGAAGGAACGTAGTCCCATAAGATGGATTAAGGTAGCCAAAAGCGCCAGCATTATCCCGTAAAAACCTAAGGTTCCGGCTAACAGAATAATAGGGAAACGCAGTATTCTTAGGGTAATCGCCATATTAAATGCCGGCAGCGAAAAGGAGGCAATGGCAGTAATAGCCACTACAATTACCATGGCTGGTGAAACCAACCCTGCCGAAACCGCTGAATCACCAATTACTAGGGCCCCAACAATACTGACGGCCTGGCCGATCGGCTTAGGCAGCCTGATACCTGCCTCCCTAAGTAGTTCAAAAGTGAGTTCCATAATTAAGGCTTCTACTAAGGCAGGAAAGGGCACTCCTTCCCGTTGACTGGCAATGCTGATTAAAAGGGGCGTCGGAATCATTTCTTGATGAAAGGTAGTAGCAGCCACATATGCCGAGGGCAGCAATAATGCTATGTTCAATGCAAAAAACCTAAACATCCTAAAAATGGTTGATAAGTAGTAGCGCTGGTAATAATCCTCGGCAGATTGCAGAAACTGAGCAAATATGGTCGGTACCATTAATACAAACGGTGTGCCGTCGACCATAATTGCTACTCTTCCTTCCAACAAGTTGGCAGCCACCACATCAGGTCGTTCGCTATATTCCATTTGAGGGAAAGGTGACCATGGTTCATCCTCGATTAATTCTTCTATATAAGCACTTTCTAAGATTCCGTCAATGTCTATTCTATCTATGCGGGCAAAAACCTCGTGAATTACTCCCTGGTTTGTTAAGCCCGATATGTAACAAATCGCAATATCAGTTTTGGTGAACTTTCCTTTGGTTTTTACTTCAATTTTTAAATCAGGGCTCTTTATCTTACGCCTCAGCATGGCCGTGTTAAAACGCATTGTTTCAGTAAATCCTTCTTTCGGCCCTCGCACAACAGAATCCGTACCCGGTTCACTAATTCCTCGGCTTTTCCAGCCGCGAACGGATATTACCAGTACTTCACTGTGGCCGTCCACCATAAAAATACATTCACCAACCAGGGCCGCCTCCACAGCTTCCTCCATGGTTTTGACTACGGAGACTTCACCGATATTAATTACACAGTCCTTCAGTAATTTAAACGAATTCTCCTTGGTAAGCATATCCGACTTATCAGACATCATCAGCATCACTGAACGCATGAGGTAATTGTTTACCATACTTTTATCCACAAGTCCATCGACATATAGCAATAATGCGCCTGCCTCGCAGTCCTTGCCCAGCATAAATGGGCGTATGACAACATCACTGCATTTACGGAATATTGTCCGGTAACTGTGTTCATTTTTTGCAATGTCTTGCTCTAAAACATATTTTTTCAGATCAACAGCTATTTCTACCGATTTGGGATTCTTTTTAATCCGCTTTTCCTTCCACTCATCTATCTCCAGTGGCCTTATGAATCTGCGCAACCATACCACTCCTAACCTTTCAAAAAGCCGCTGTATATTCACGACCTGTCATCACACATGTTTGCATTAAGATTAGGATTACCACCGCCAACCTGATATATGCAAGAAAGCGTTAGCCTCAGCCAAAACGCAAAAAACCAGGGGATAACCCCTGGTGAAATGCTGTATTTTTTTATTCTAGATGGCTAGGTAAAACAGAATAGCGAAATAGTGGACTATGCTCCCGCCCAGTACAAACAGATGCCATATTCCGTGGTTATAGGGAATCCGCTTTGTCACATAAAAAATTACACCAAAAGTATAGATTAAACCGCCAACTAGCAGCCACGCAAGCAACCCGTGGGGGACCATATCCAGCATAGGACGTACGGCAATAATGATTAACCAACCCATTATTATATATAAGGCAAGTGAAACACGTTTTACTTTTTCGACACTAATTACATTTAAAATAATGCCCACTGCAGCTAAGGCCCATACCATGCCGAACAATACCCAACTCCATGCCCCTCTCATGGACACTAAAGTGATGGGAGTATAACTGCCGGCTATCAGTAAATAGATGGAGATGTGATCAAAAACCCGAAAAACCTTCTTTGTCTTTTCATGAAAAACACTATGATAAAGGGTCGAAGATAAATAAAGGAAAAATAACGTAGATCCATAGATACTAAAACTAACAATTTGCCGCACGCTTCCATGAACGCTGGCAAAAGCCACCAGTATTACTAAGGCAGCAATACTAAGGAGGGCGCCAATTCCATGACTGACACTATTAAAAATTTCCTCACGTGCCGTATATCTACTTACCAGTGAGCGACCCGGTTGATTGTGGTTAGCCGTATCAAACGTCATTTTTTTTTCACCCCATTCTAAGTTTATTATACCAATATATTACTAATATTATACCGCAGTCCAACAGATAATGGAAGGCGTAGGAGAAAGGAGAACCTAAATACTAGCTCTCCTTTGGCTAAAACTAATTCTCTATTTACTAGTCCTTTTTAGTGCCTTCTGTCCAATATCCTTACGATACTGCATACCGTCAAAAGAGATTTTTGCTACCTCCGGATATACTTTATTTATGGCTTCATGGATACTGCTTCCTTTCGCTGTTACCCCCAAAACACGACCGCCGCCGGTGGCTACCTTACCGTCAACCTCTCTGGTTCCCGCGTGGAAAACAACTGCCTCATCTACTTTATCTAAACCCTCTATTATCTTTCCCTTTTCATAGCCCCCAGGATAACCTCCCGACGCCAAAACAACACAGACGCTGGCATCATCCGACCAGCTAATTTCTTGGTCTGATAATCGGCCTTCAGTGACTGCCAACATAATATCAACTAAATCACTCTCTAGGCGCATTAGTACTGGTTGAGCCTCCGGGTCACCAAATCTACAGTTAAATTCCAATACCTTAGGTCCGCTTTTTGTTATCATTAGTCCGGCATAGATAATACCGTGATAGCTGATTTTCTCTTCCTTCATCCACCTGGTAATTGGCGCTAATACCCGTTCTTCAGTTATTTTCTTAATCTCGGAGGTATAAACCGGTGCTGGTGAATATGCCCCCATCCCCCCTGTATTAGGACCTTCATCACCTTCAAAAATACGTTTATGGTCTTGAGAAGAAACCATGGGCATAATGGTTTTGCCGTCAGTAAATGCCAAAATACTAACCTCTTCTCCTTCAAGAAATTCCTCTATTACCACCTGCAAACCGGCCTCACCATAGGCCTTATCCTCCATGATGGTAACTATAGCGGATAACGCATCTTGTTCGGTGAACGCAACTACAACACCTTTACCGGCGGCCAACCCGTCAGCCTTAATCACGCATGGGACACCATGCTTTCTAACATAGTCTTTGGCGGCCTTGGCCTCATTAAATGACGCATAACGAGCAGTAGGTATGTCATACTTCTCCATTATCTCCTTAGCAAATTGCTTGGACCCTTCTAACTGAGCCGCAACCTTACTGGGACCAAAAATCCGCAAATCGTGATCTTCGAATACGTCTACAATACCTGCAACTAAAGGCGCCTCGGGTCCGACGATAGTTAAGTCTATTTGTTCCTCATAAGCAAATGTCAGTAGACTGGTAATATCATTGACATCTATATTTAAACACTGTGCATAGTCCGCAATTCCCGGGTTTCCCGGTGCACAAAATATTTTTTCTACTTTAGGGCTCTGAGCGATTTTCCAGGCTATAGCATGTTCTCGGCCGCCCCCGCCAATTATGAGCATTTTCATAAGAACACCTCCTAGTGTTTGAAATGTCGTATGCCGGTAAAGACCATAACAATCCCATGTTTATCAGCCTCTTCGATAGATTCTTCGTCCCTTTTCGAACCACCGGGTTGTATAATCGCAGTAATTCCCGATTTGGCAGCAAGTGCCACCGTATCTTTAAACGGGAAGAAAGCATCCGAGGCCAGGGCAGCACCTTGTGTCCTATCACCGGCTTGTCTAATAGCTATATTAGCTGCACCTACCCGGTTCATCTGTCCTGCACCAACGCCAAGAGTAGTTCTGTTTTTGGTTATAGCGATGGCATTAGATTTGATATGTTTAACTACCTTCCAGGCAAAAAGCAGCTCCTCCAATTCCTTTTTCGTCGGCTGTGCTTTAGTCACCACTTCTAATTCTGCTGCAGAAGCTTGAGCGTAATCAGTTTCTTGAACTAAAAAACCGCCATTGACAGTTTTAATTTGTCTATTTGCATTCTGCCTGCTCAGGTCTCCCACCGCCAATACCCGCAAATTGGGCTTTTCTGCTAGTATTTTTAAAGCTTCTTTGCCATAGTCCGGAGCAATCACCGCTTCTAAAAAAGTGGCAGCCATGGCCTCTGCCGTTTTAGCATCTACTTTCCTATTCAACCCAACAATTCCACCAAATGCAGAAATCGAATCTGCATTGTAAGCGGCTTTATAAGCTTCTACCAAACTTCCGGTCTGAGAAACTCCACAAGGATTAGTATGCTTAATTACCACCGCAGCAGTGCCTGGAAATTCACGTACCAATTCTAGAGCAGCTTCTATATCTACAATATTGTTATATGAAAGCTCTTTCCCCTGAAGCTGTTCCGCGTTTGCCACGCAGGCGTGATTACTACCGTCTTTACGATAAAATGCAGCCTTTTGGTGCGGGTTTTCACCGTAGCGCAGCTGCTGCATCTTCTGACCGACAACAACGTAATTAAGTGGAAATCCATTATTACTTTGCTCTTTATTTAAATAACCGCTAATGGCACAATCGTAATCGGCCGTATGTGCAAAAGCCTCCGATGCCAAACGCAGGCGATACTGTCTGTCCGCTGTATCGGCTTCCAAGTGTTTTAATACTTCGTTATAGTTTTCCGGATTAACTACAACTAGCACACTTTCGTAATTTTTTGCCGCAGCTCTCACCATAGTCGGACCACCAATATCAATATTTTCTATTGCTTCTTCCAAGGTAACATTGGCCTTTCTAATTGTTTCCTTGAAAGGATATAAATTAACCGCCACTATGTCTATTGGGACAATATCGTGCTGACCCAACTGCCCCAAATGTTCCTGGTTACGCTTAGCCAGAATTCCCCCGTGTACCTTTGGGTGCAGAGTTTTAACTCGACCACCTAATATTTCTGGAAAACCCGTAATGTCACTGACAGGTGTAACCGGCACTCCGACGATTTCAAGCGCTTTTGCAGTGCCGCCGGTAGAAACTATCTCGTACCCTAGGACAACCAATCCTTTGGCAAAATCTTCAATCCCGTTTTTGTCAGAAACACTTATTAAAGCTCTTTTATTCATAACCCACCGTCCTCTCTATTGAGATTATTCCTTTTAATAGATACTTTGCGGTTAGAAACCTCTACCCGCTCTTCACTTAACATCTGTAGCACGTTAGGGAGCAGCTTATGTTCCTGGACTAATATTCTTTGGGTAAGACTGTCGGCAGTGTCGTTATCATATACCGAAACAGCAGCTTGGGCAATGACAGGGCCCGTATCCATCCCTTCATCAACAAAATGTACGGTGCATCCCGATACTTTAACGCCGTAGTCTAAAGCTTGGGCCTGTGCATTTACTCCAGGAAAAGCAGGTAATAATGACGGGTGAATATTTATGATCCGGTTTCTGAAACGCCGAACAAAGCCATTACCTAATACACGCATGAAACCTGCAAGCACCACATAATCCACACCTGCATCTTCAATAGCTTTTGCCAAAGCATCATCATAATCCTGTCTAGACTGGAAATTTTTTATAGAAAGGACTTTTGTTGGTATCCCGTGGGATTGCGCTTTTTCTAAAGCTTTTGCGTTAGCATTATCGCTTACTACCGAAACAATCTCTGCCCTTAGTTTACCAATTTTAACTGTTTCCATAATTGCCTCCAGGTTGGAACCCCTGCCTGAAGCCAGTACAACTAAACGCATATAGATACCTCCCAATATCGTTAGGGATGAAGACTATTTATTGGTTACTTTCCCGATGACGTATGCGTCTTCACTACATTGACTGATTATTGCCTCAACCTCTTCTTGGGGCACAATCAGAACAAATCCTATGCCCATATTAAAAGTCCGATACATTTCATTTTCGGGAACATTCCCTTGAGATTGTATTAACTGAAAAATCGGCGGCACAGGCCAAGACCCCCAAATGAAATCTGCCTTCAAATTGTTTGGCAGTACCCGCGGAACATTTTCTACTAGGCCGCCCCCCGTAATATGAGCCATCCCCTTAATAGACTGTTTCTCGATCAGCGGTTGTACCTCTTGGACGTAGATCTTTGTAGGTTTAAGCATCTCTTCCCCTAATGTAATACCTAATTTCTCATCATATACTTTTAAGTTTTCGTAATCTTCGCCTAACAAAACTTTTCTAGCTAAGGAATAACCGTTACTATGTAATCCAGAACTGGGTAAACCAATTATGACATCTCCGGATTTTATGCCCTGCCCATCAATAATCTTTTCTTTATCTACCACACCTACGGCAAAACCTGCAATATCATACTCGCCCTTGGCGTAGAAACCAGGCATTTCCGCAGTCTCTCCTCCAATTAAAGCGCAGCCGGCCTGTTTACATCCGAATGCAATACCTTTCACCACAGCTGCAACCTGCTCGGGAATTAGCTTGCCTAGTGCAACATAATCTAAAAAAAATAATGGTTCTGCACCTTGAACCAAAATGTCATTTACGCACATTGCCACCGCATCAATACCGATTGTATCATGTTTATCCATAGCAAAGGCAATCTTTAATTTCGTCCCCACTCCGTCTGTTCCTGAAACTAATACGGGCTGCCGATATTTGTTGACATCCAATTGAAACAGGCCGCCAAAGCCCCCCAATTCCGTCAAAACTTCGGGGCGCCATGTACTGCTGACAGCATCTTTCATTAAGGATACAGCCCGGCTACCTTCATTGATATTAACTCCTGCATCCTTATAAGACATTCCCTTAACCATGTTTTACCTCCGTTTCCATGATATATTTCCCCATATGCTTAAAATCCGGAATTTCGATAGGGTATTTTCCACTGAAACAAGCATTACAAAAACAATCAGGCTGTTTTCCCATGGAGGCTAACATTCCTTCCAGACTCAGATAATGCAAACTGTCTGCAGAAATATGCTGACGTATCGCTTCCAGATCATTTTGCGCCGCTATTAATTCGGCCCTGGCAGACGTGTCAATACCATAGTAACAGGGGTGTAAAATAGGCGGAGAACTGACTAACATGTGCACTTCTTTTACGCCTGCCTTACGCAACATCTCCACAATTTTTTTGCTAGTGGTACCCCGCACAATCGAGTCATCCACCATAATAACTCGCTTACCCTCTAGAACACTTTTAATAGGATTAAGTTTCAGCCGCACAGACAAATCACGCATTTCTTGAGAAGGTTGGATAAAGGTGCGTCCAACATAGCGGTTTTTCATTAATCCCTCTTCAAAAGGTATTCCTGTTTCCTCAGCATAACCGACAGCAGCAGCAATACCGGAATCAGGGACGGGAATAACAATGTCTGCATCGATTGGGCATTCCTTTGCTAATTGTCGGCCAAATTGCCTGCGGGTCTGCACAACATTTATGCCGTCTAAATTACTATCGGGCCTTGCCAAATAGACAAACTCAAAAATACATAACGCCTGGCGAGAGCTGCACAAATTTTTGATGGATCTAAGCCCCTTATTATCAATAACCACAATTTCGCCAGGTTCAATATCTCTTACGAACTCCGCTCCAACTGTATCCAAAGCACAGCTTTCCGAAGCAATAATATAGCCTCCGTCCAACTTACCGATACATAATGGCCTCACCCCATACGGATCTCTGACCCCGATTAATTTATCTTCAGTCATAACTAAAAGCGAATAGGCTCCTTTGATATCTATCATACATTTCATTAACGCATCCTCTATTGGATTCTGTCCATACCTGGCAATTAGGTTTACGATAACCTCACTGTCAGTCGTGGATTGAAATACGGAACCTGTTGCCCCCAAGCTGTCTCTCAATTCATTGGCATTAGTGAGGTTTCCATTGTGGGCCAAAGCCACCATACCGCGCATGTAACGAAAGGACAATGGCTGAGCATTAGTCAATAGACTAGACCCCGTGGTAGAGTATCTAACATGACCAATGGCGATGCTGCCTTTTAGCTTAGCTAAGACATCTTCGGAAAACACTTCCGTTACTAATCCCATATCTTTATGGAGTTGTATATCGTTTTGATTGCTGGTTGCTATTCCGGCACTTTCCTGACCCCGATGCTGGAGCGCATATAGACCAAAATAGGTTAACCGTGCAACGTCCTTGTTGGGAGCATAGATACCAAAAACCCCGCATTCATCCTTTACTTTATCTAAGTCAACTTGCATGCGATCGCCTCCCGCCAAGTGCTGGCCGCTATTTCCAGGGATACACTTATTTGCAGTTTTTCGCTAACAGTCATTTCTATGGTACTGCCACCAACTGTACCTATTTCTTCGCAAATTACGCCAAATTTATTGGCTGTTGTCATTAGTTTCTCAACATCCTTGGGCGCAACGGTAATAATTATTCGAGATTGACTTTCTGAAAAGAGTAGTTCGTGTGAAGCCAGCTCAGTGTTGATATTTACGCTGCAGCCTATGCCCCCACTGATTGCACTCTCTGCCGCCGCAACTGCCAAACCGCCCTCGGCACAATCATGGGCCGAAACAACTATGCCTTTTTTTATTGCTTCCAAGCAGCATTCTTGCACTGCCGCTTCAGTATCTAAATCCAACGACGGGGTCTTACCCATGTCCTTCCCGTGAATCACTGATAAATATTGACTTCCGCCCAGTTCCGACTTTGTCTGCCCCAAGAGGAACATCAGATGCCCTTCCTCCTTAAAATCCATGCTACAGCGATGATTCAAGTCCTCAACTAAGCCAACCATACCTACTACAGGCGTAGGGTAAACAGACCCGCCGTTAGTCTCATTATAAAAGCTCACGTTGCCGCTGACCACCGGTGTAGACAATCTTTTACATGCTTCGCTCATCCCGGCTACCGCTTCTTTAAACTGCCAGTAAATCTCCGGTTTTTCCGGATTGCCAAAATTAAGACAGTCCGTTACAGCCAGTGGCTTTGCACCGCTGCAGACCAGATTTCGAGCAGCCTCTGCTACAGCAATAGCCCCTCCTGTAAACGGATCAAGATAGCAGTAAAGCGAATTACAATCAGTGGTGACTGCTATCCCTTTGTTAGTACCCTTTACTCGTAGTATGGCAGCGTCTGACCCGGGGCCGATAACCGTATTTGTACGCACCATATAATCATATTGCCGATAAACCCATTCCTTACTGGCAATAGACGGTGATGCCAGAAGAGATAGTAATACTTCGCTACAGTCCTTGGGCAAAGGTAAATCTTCTGGCGAAAATGCATTAACACGGCTTAAATACTCCGGTTCCTTTGCCTCAGGCCGGTAAACCGGACATTCCTCGGTTAATGCAGTGGCAGGAACTTGTGCGGCAATCTTATCGCCTTCCATAATAGTAAGCATTCCATCATCGGTAACATGCCCGATAACAGCAGCCTCCAAGCCCCACTTATTAAAAATCTCTTCGACTATTTGTTCTTTACCTTTTCGGGGAATTACCAGCATCCGTTCTTGGGATTCTGACAACAGTACTTCATAAGGCTCCATTCCTTCTTCCCTTCTCGGGACCTCTGCTACGTCCATGACCATCCCACTGCCACCGCGAGTAGCCATTTCACAAGAAGAGCTTATTAGTCCAGCAGCTCCCATATCCTGCATGCCTATTACTGCTCCCGAACGTATTAATTCCAAACAGGCTTCTAGGAGCAGCTTTTCCATAAATGGGTCACCGACCTGGACAGAAGGACGTTTCTCTTCGGATTTATCACTCAGTTCTTCAGACGCGAAAGTAGCACCATGAATACCATCCCTGCCTGTACGAGCACCGATAACCATGACCGGATTTCCTATGCCACTGGCCACGCCTTTTTTCAATTCGTCATGATTAAGCAAACCAACACACATAGCATTAACCAGCGGATTACCCGCATAACTGTCATTGAAGTAAACTTCACCGGCTACAGTGGGTATCCCGATACAATTTCCGTACCAACTGATCCCGGACACAACACCATCAAAAAGATATTTGACCCTATCATTGTCTAATGAACCAAACCGCAAAGAATTTAATAGAGCAATAGGGCGTGCACCCATGGTAAATACATCTCTGATGATACCCCCGACACCGGTAGCAGCCCCTTGAAAAGGTTCAATGGCAGAAGGATGATTATGGCTCTCTATCTTAAAAGCAACCGCTTGGTTATCGCCAATATCCACTACGCCGGCATTCTCCCCCGGGCCTTGGAGTACTTGAGGGCCGGTAGTAGGAAAGGTTCCCAATACAGGCCGAGAATGTTTATAACTGCAGTGTTCGGACCACATAACGGAGAACATGCTTAATTCGGTATAGTTAGGCTCGCGACCCATCAGCTTTACTATCTTTTCATATTCTGAGGCTAATAGCCCCATTTCTTGAAATAGTTTAGCCAAGCTTACCACCTCCCTGATGCCAATCGATAATAGATTCAAAAATAAGTTTTCCGTCCTCACCGCCTAATAGAGTTTCCGCACAACGTTCCGGGTGGGGCATCATGCCTAAAACATTACCCTCTTTATTTATTACACCTGCAATATTAGCCGTGGAGCCATTAGGATTAGCTTCAGGAACAACAGCACCTTTACTGCTGCTGTAACGAAAAACAATCTGTCCGTTTCTTTCCAATTCAGCTACCATTGACTCATCGGCATAGTAGTTACCTTCTCCATGGGCCACGGGAACACGCAAAATATTACCGGGCATCATTTTATTGGTAAAGGCTGTCTCATTATTCTCTACTTTTAAGTAAGCATCCTGACACCTAAATTGCAAACTATCGTTCATTTTCATGGCACCAGGCAGCAGCCCGGCTTCCAATAAAATCTGAAAACCATTACAAATGCCGACAACCAAACCCCCGTTCCCAGCAAATTGCTCAACACTTTTCATGATAGGCGAGAAGCGGGCAATAGCACCAATTCTCAGATAATCACCAAAGGAAAATCCTCCCGGAAGAACAAGACAATCGTAACCGGCAATATCACCTTCCTGATGCCATAAGTAGTCCACCGGTTGTTTCAACACAGTTTCAATCGCGTATTTTACATCAGTATCGCAATTAGATCCGGGGAAAACAACTACGCCGAACTTCATGATTTTACCTCCACTAAGTTATAGGTATAGTCCTCAATAACCGGGTTGGCCAAAAGCCGTTGGCACATTTCCTTAACCTGCTCCTCGGCAGTTTCCTTATTAGAGGCTTCAAGATTCACTTCCATATATTTTCCGATGCGTACCGATGTTACCTCACCATAATCCAGGGCGCGTAAAGAACGCTGTACTGCGCTGCCTTGAGGGTCCAAAACCCCTTTCTTTAAAGTCACCTTTATCTTGGCTTGGTACACTAGCTCACATCTCCCTTCAATCGGTTTAAAATTTCTTGATATGCATCCTCCACCTTGCCAAGATCCCTGCGAAAACGGTCTTTATCCAACTTTTCTTTAGTTTCCGCATCCCAGAAACGGCAAGTGTCCGGTGAAATTTCATCTCCTAATAGTACTTTATCATGGTGCAGACCAAACTCCAGCTTAAAATCGACCAAAATAATGCCTAAATCCTTGAAATGGTCAACCATCAACTTGTTAATCTCCCAAGCTTGTTTCTTAATTTCTTTCATTTGCTCCACCGTTGCCAACCCAAGCGCATCAATATGGTAATCATTAATCATTGGATCCCCTAATTCGTCTGACTTATAGCAAAACTCCAGTACCGGTTTTGAAAGCTCCGTACCTTCCTCCATACCCAGCCGTTTTGCCAGACTGCCTGCCGCAATATTTCTGGCAATAACCTCTACAGGAATAATCTCCAATGCCTTAACCAACATTTCGCGATCGCCTTTTAACTCAATATAATGACTGTCGATGCCTTTATCTTTTAAGAAATCAAACATTATGGCAGAAATTTGATTATTGTAATATCCCTTTTCTTTAATAGTTCCCTTTTTCTTACCGTCAAAGGCAGTAGCATCATCCTTATATTCCACCCAATAATAATCCGGGTTATCTGTCTGATAAACCCTTTTAGCCTTACCTTCATATAACATCTGTTTTTTTTCAACCATCATTATCTCCTCCTAAAATTTTTGATTAATTCACATATCTTGCCAAACTTCCAATAATTCGTTTGTTACTCTATTTGATTCCCGCCCTATCAAAGATATAGTCTACATTTTTGGTATGGTAATCATAATTAAATAACTCTTCTATCTCATGCTGGGACAATTTTTGAGCAATATCTTCATCTTGTTTTACCAGTTTAATAAACTCCACCTTATCTTCCCATGCTTTCATAGCATTACGCTGCACCCAATGATAGGCCGTTTCTCTTAATACGCCTTTTTCCACCAAAGTTAACATTACCCGTTGTGAAAAAACCAACCCCAAGGTTTTATTGAGATTATCTTTCATATTTTCCGGATGTATAACCAAATTGTCCATAACATCTATGAATTTATGAAGCATATAATAAAGTGCAGAGGTACTATCCGGAATAATGACTCTTTCCACTGATGAGTGGGTGATATCACGTTCGTGCCACAAAGCAACGTTTTCCAGAGCAACTATTGCATTTCCCCGCAGCAGTCGTGATAGGCCCGCCACTCTTTCCGCGGTGATAGGATTTTTTTTATGAGGCATAGCTGATGAACCCTTTTGACCTTTGGCAAACTGCTCTTCCACTTCCAAAATATCAGTGCGCTGCAGGTTTCTTACCTCAGTGGCAAACTTGTCTAAAGAACTGCCAATAATGGCCAACGTATTAAGGTAGTGAGCATGCCTGTCCCTTTGAATAATTTGGGTCGAAACTGGTGCAATTTCCAAACCCAGTTTTCTGCAAACGTACTCCTCCACCTTGGGATCAACATTAGCAAATGTTCCTACCGCTCCCGATACCTGACCAACGCTAATGGTTTTTATGGCATCCTTTAAGCGTTCAATGTTCCTATCTACTTCAGCCACCCAGAGCGCCATCTTCAAGCCAAAGGTTACGGGCTCAGCATGAATGCCGTGAGAACGGCCAATCATCAAAGTATATTTTTCCTCCTTCGCTCTCCGGACCAATACTTGACGGAGCAGCCCCAATTTCTCCAAAATCTTTTCTGCGGCTTCTTTCATCATTACGGCCAAAGCCGTATCTAGTACATCTGAAGAAGTCATTCCCATGTGAATATACTTGGATGCATCGCCAACTTTTTCAGCTACCGCAGTAGTAAAGGCCAGTACATCATGTCTCGTGACATTTTCAATTTCTTCAATCCTCTCGATGTCAAAGCCAGCCTTGCTCTGAATTTCCTTCAAAGCATCTTGAGGTATTTTTCCTAATTCTGCCCAAGCCTCGCAAGCATAAACCTCAATCAACAGCCATTTCTGAAACTTATTTTCCTCGGACCAAATTTCTTTCATCTCAGGTAAATTATATCGCTCTATCATTCAACCAACCTCCATGAAATTACTACTGCAAAAACGTAGTCATTTGAAAATAACATAATTCCCAGGCAGCAATATGATTTTTAGATACCGGGAACTGCTTAGTCCGTACTCGAACATCCTCTGTTACTTTTTCATCTCCGCTAGATACGCCTTAACACCTAACTCCTGCAATTTTTCATCTTTCTGCTCTACACCTTTTGCCATTTCCAGCTTAAACTGCTTAACCCTTTTCCTTACCGCAGCATCGTTTATTCCAACAATTTGGGCAGCAAAAATCCCAGCATTCTTTGCACCATTAATAGCCATAGTCGCTACCGGAATACCACGGGGCATTTGCACAATAGAATATAGAGAATCCAATCCTCCTAAGGTTGAAGTCTTGATAGGAACACCAATTACAGGCAAAACCGTTTCGGCAGCTATAACACCGGCCAGATGTGCAGCTCCACCCGCCGCAGCGATAATCACCTCTAAACCACGTTCTTCTGCACTACTTGCATAACGAGCGGTCTTTTGCGGTACTCTGTGAGCAGAGGATATCACCACTTCATATTCAATACCTAATTGTTCCAATACTTCTGTAGTATCCTTCATAACAGGTAGATCAGAATCACTTCCCATGACAATGCCAACTCTTGGATTAGCCACATATAACGCCTCCTTAGTATTTTTGAATGTAAAACGTGCCAAACTCGAAAACGGATTAGTTCGAACCTCGCACCTTTTGCACCCTTGTCACAATCCTACTCACTTCCTTTGAATTTAGTTTATCCCGTAAATTACTGCTTATCCTGCTAAATCCGGCGATTAATTCCACCTCTTTTTCAATATTTTCTTCACAGGGGTAACCCCATTCGATTATTGAATAAAACCAAAAAAACCCGGACGGGTAGAATGACTGCTTAGCAGAAACCTACCCGTCTGGGCTTTTATCCCTACGGTGTAGTGCACAAATAGGCACCTGCACCACTTGATCCAGGCATGCTGACGCATCGGAACTCTAGGTGCACTTTCCGCTGTAGTCAGGGTAATTTACGGTTACCCGGTAGGTACTTGTGAGCCGTATCCTCACAATTATACAGCGACGTTAGTTTGTCAAAATCATAATATCAAACAGCGCAAAATTTGTCAATAAAATATCCGAACATTATTATATGATTCGCAAGAAACATTCATGTTTATCAACAAAACCTCAATAGCGGTTTTAAAATTGGGTGTACTTTTGGTAAATCGTTGTTATGCGGCGATGCTCTTGATCTCACTGCGAAAAAATGATGATACCATACTGATCAATATGCTCAACCAGCGCTTCATTTTTAATACTTCCGTAAGCAATAACATCAAAATGATAGGGAAGCGGCAATTCCTGATTAAACCTCTTACTTAGTTCTAAAACTATTTGTTCATTAACTTCCGCGCCGAGTAATACCAAGTCAATATCAGATCCCCGCTTATAATTTCCTAAAGCCCTACTGCCATATATTTTTGCGCCCTCAATTTCGCTAAACTCTTTTATGTTGTCAATAATATAAGTTAAAGTTTTATTCGAAAGTCCAAAATTCATTTTTTTACCCCTAAGGTAGAATAAACCTGTGAAATTGCATCGAAATAATTTAAATGAATAAGTCGAACGGCATTATCAAATTTTTCTTGATCATAAGTATGTGCCATAAGATTTCTTTTTTCCAGCATATCCATCCATATTTCTCCATCTTTAATCAGTTCATAGTGAAATGCTGTCTTAATTACCTCTCTCGGAAAAGCAGCCGGGACGTTTTGTGCTTCTAAGTAGTCTTTTAAGGTCTTCCATGCCAGCTCAAAGGTATATTCAAATCTATGTATTAAGCCCTCTTTTTCCAAATCACTTAGCTCATTGACTCGCTCCACAGCACTTTTAAGCTGTAAATAAGCCTTTTGGAAATTCTCAAATCTTTGCAGCCACCTTGTTTCTTTTAGATTCACTAAATTTACGCCTCCACCCAGTGTTTTCCCCATGACATCCACTGTCTGCCCAATATATTTAATTACAGTATAACCTTATTCTACCAGGTATCCATAAATATGAAAAGACAACCACAGCCGGTTGTCTCATTTTTGTCTAATCTGAAACTTCAATTTGATTATAAGGTTATATGAAGATCGAATAACATAGGAAATCTTGTTTTTATCGATCCAGCTTTTTTCGGGCTCTTTCCTTATGTCTTTTTAACCTTTTTTGAGCCCGCAAATAACCAACCGAAGCACTTTTATCACTACTGGCGTAATTGGTTTTTCTACGGCCTTTAGAATTCTTTCTATTGACCTCTCTTAAGATCGGGGGCGTGGCAGGATATCCTCTTGGCTTTGCGCCTCTTCCAGTATCTTTTCAAGTAGGCCTATTATAAGAGTTAAAGGCAGGCCGGTGGTGTCCATAACATCTGTTACAAACAATATTTTGACGTACAAACTTACAATTGTTAGGTCGATTAATGTTCCGGTATTTTCCACTCTATCGATAGCTTGGTTAACAGTTCGTTGGTTGACACCCGGAGTCCTAGTAAGTTCTTCAGCTGACCCGACTAGCAGGCGAAAATCTTCGGTTAATTGGTTCATTACGTTTAACAAAGGGGTTACGTCACTGAAAAGCAAATCGGTAACATTAATTCCACCTATAGTCCCAATTGACATACTTCACCTTCACCCCCCATGTTAAACATTTCTTATCTCCGATCCTGAATTCTTTTATCACACTTCTATCTTTCTTTAACAAACCCCTAACTTATCCTTTCAGGAATGGTATCTCTATCCTCCTGAAGAACTAAGACATTTGCAAATGTGGGATGAAGCTCTAGAAATACAGGTGAAACTAATTCCAGATCTACTTCATAAGCTAAATCTGCGAAAACCTCACCAATTAATCTCCTACCGCTTAATTCCCTTCTAAGCCTCAGTTGTCTACGAGCCATTTGATTCTTCCTTTCAGTTGAGATTTTGTCACTTAGTATATAGTATAGATATTTTCATTAAAAGGGTACTGGATTATAAGTAACTTTTAATAAAGGTCTATAGTAGCAGGTCCCCTTGTCTACTGCTATGACTTTTAGCTTCCATTTTACCAACCCCTTTAAATTTCACAAGCCAATAAAACAAAAAATAAGTGGTTCAGATATAGCCAAAACCGGCTAAAAATCTAAACCACTTACCCTATCACTATGCGAACTAGAAATCGCTTAAAACCTTGGTTTGTAGAGCTTTTTTCCTACTCCCACTCAATAGTCCCTGGCGGTTTGGAGGTAATGTCATAAACCACCCGATTAACTTGGTCTACCTCGTTAACTATGCGGGAGGATATTTTTTCAAGTAAGTTGTAGGGTACTTCGACCCCTAACTAATATTTTTATTGAAAGGAAGGCTTCAATTCCTTATAGGTAGTCTAAAAACAAATAGAAAGTGTTTTGGGTGGGAAGAAAATTCACGTGTTTCAATTCCTTATAGGTAGTCTAAAAACTATTTATCTGTTTTCCATATTATTCGACGCTTGCCGTTTTTTTGTTATCAAAAAGTTATCAGAAAAAGCCCTACTAATTCAAGTTCAATAACCTAAAAATAATTCCTGACCAAGTACTTTTTTCGTATTAGCCCCCTATTGGTATCTGCTAAAACAGCGCAAACTGATTAAAGTTGTTGTTCTGAAATAAGTTTGGCCCAAAGCAATTATTTCTTTTCTTGGGTCGCCGTTTTAAACAATTAAATAACAGCATCTCGAGTCAACTCATAGTCAATTGTTTTTCACCTTTGCCTATTTCTATCATTTTGTTGCCCTCAACAAAATAATCCGAAAACTAAACCACTGTTCTTACAGGAAGTATGGCTCGATCAATAACCTTCTGAAACTACTACCATCGCAGCAACTGTAACAGGCACAAAAGCAACAACTGTAACAACCCCGGCAACTATTCCAATTGCACCTAGAGCTACGGAAAGTATACTTTTTCCTTGAGGAATTCACATAGATTAGCGGATTCCCCTGAGCATACCGGCTCAATGTCAAGCTGTTTTCTATGCTTCCGATTGAATGTAAGCGTCTGAAAATATAGATTCAAAGTAGAGTCAGGAAGTTTGGTACTTTTAATCTAATCTTCGTAATGCCCTTTCAAGGACAAAATGAAAACATTTCCGCTTTCATCTATGGTATAAACCAATCTATGTTCCTGATTGATTCGTCTGCTCCATGCTTTCCGATACTTTAGCGGCTCCGGTTTTCCAATACCTTCATAACCGTTTCTTTGTATATCTTTAAGCAATTCATTTATTTTTCGTATGATGCTTTTATCAGTAAATTGCCAATACATATAATCCTCCCAACCTTTATCAGAGAAGGTAAGATTACTCATTTGCCATTTCCTCTAATTCTTCCAT
>JADQBR010000062.1 GCA_016278515.1 Bacillota bacterium | reverse complement strand
CTTAACAACCCCAATGTATAGGAAATTATCCACAACCCATAATTTCCTATACATATAAAAAAACAACAAGAAGTTACCTTCCTGTTGTTTTTGCACCAAAATTTACTCACATCTTTTTTATTTTATGCCTACTAATCATTAAATAACTAAAAAGCAACATTATGAGGACAGTAAAATAAGGATATACATTAAATTGGAACTGAAAAATTACGCTTATAGCTAATAAACTGCCGGCAATGGTTATTGGTAATCCTGTGAACACATTGTCAAAGTCTGAAGAGTTAAAACGAGATAGCCTATACCAGCCACAAGTGATAAAAATTATAGCTATAACGTAACCAACGTATTTAAATGCGGAAAGAGGAAATAATAAAGCAACTATAGACGGAGCTAAGCCGAAGGTAATAATGTCTGCTAAAGAATCCATTTCTTTACCCATTTCACTGTTGATATTTAGCTTCCTAGCAACTACACCGTCATACCTGTCGAAAACTGCACCTAGTAATATAAAAAGCGAAGCAGCTAAAAAGTATTCATGAGTGGCTAAAATAATGGCTATTACTCCCATTGTCAAGTTACAAAAGGTTAAAAAATTGGGCAAATTATTTATTAATACATTAGCACTGTTTCTTATCATTTTTGACCTCCCCCAAAACGGTTTTTCCCGCTTGAACCTTATCACCTTCCTTAACAAATAATTCAACATTAGAAGGAACTATAATTTCAGTACAAGAACCAAACTTAATCAGGCCAAAAATTTCTCCTTGATTGACCGCATCCCCTTCCTTTTTATAACACACAATACGACGCGCAATGAAACCTGTTATCTGGTGAACAACAACTTTTATTTTATGATTTTCCACTACGATAGTATTTCTCTCGTTTAATTCTGACGCATGGCTTTTAAAAGCAGGTAAATACTTACCAGGTCTATAAGAAGTCCCTATAATTTCACCTTGTACTGGACTCCTGTTGATATGAACATTAAATAAAGATAAAAAGATGCTTATTTTAATAGCTTCCCCTTCTTGAAAATTATTTTTGATGGTACTAATGGATTGAATCCTACCATCAGCCGGCGATAAAATGTAATTATCGTTATAATCTATCTTTCTGTTGGGACTACGGAAAAAAAATAATACAAAAGATAAACATAATATGGCTATCAAAAATACAATGGTGCTAAAAAAATAGCTGATTGCCGCAACGATTAACAGAAAAATGCTATATGGTAATGCTTCCTTTGCAATGCGCATAAATACCTCTTGTAAACAATTATTTTATACTTATTCTATTATAAGCTAGAATCACCACTTAAGAAAGATATTTTTAGTCAAAGGGTTAAATAGGTAATTTTTTTCCATACTCAGACTTGAAATTCAACTGCATCAGATACAATAACAAAGCCTTCTCTCTAAGGGAGAAGGCTTATATGAGTCCTTGCTTCAGGGTAAATTACTATCTTAACTGAATTAACCATAGTTCTTCCTATAAACGCACTAATAGTTAGCGCTAGAGCAACATCTTTTAATGCATTATTTTTTCTTCTCAGCTTTCTGTTGGCCAATAAATTTCTCAGCTTCAATGCCTGCGATGGCACCGTCTGCAGCAGCCATAACAGCTTGACGATATAATTTGTCCCTAATGTCTCCTGCAACAAAAACCCCCGGCACACTCGTTTTCATGTTCTCATCTGCCTTAACATAATTCCACTGGTTAAGGTCTACTTGTCCTTCAAAATGCTTATAGTTAGGTACAGTTCCTATATAGACGAAAACACCGTCAGCCTCAATTTCAGACGTTTCGCCAGTTTTAACGTTTTCGATTTCTACGCCGGTCAAATGGTCTTCTCCATGTACTTCTCTAATTTCAGAGTCCCAAATAATCTTTATCTTATCACTGTCAAAAGCTTCCTGCTGAGCACCTTGACTAGCCTGAAAATGGTCAAACTGGTGAACTATAACAACCTCTGAGGCATACCTGGTCAAAAAGACCGCCTCCTCAACTGCCGCATTGCCGCCGCCTAGGACAATGACCTTTGCATCTTCATACATTGCACCATCGCAAGTCGCACAATAATGAACCCCTCTTCCGCGAAGATTTTCTTCGTTCTTTGCAGGAAGTTTTCTTGGTTCTGCGCCGGTTGCCAGAACAACAGCTTTAGCATAATATTCGGCATCCTCCGTCTTGACATATTTTTCCGGACCTGCCAGCTTCACATCAAAAATTTCCTTGAGGTCATGAATACGACAGCCAAAACCTTCCGCTTGTTTTCGCATATTTTTCATTAAGTCTCTGCCCCTAATAACATCTCCTGTGCCCGGGTAATTAGCTATATGATAAGTGTTGGATACCTGACCGCCAACGACGCTTTCCTCTAAAATGATAGTATCAGTTTTTGCTCTCCCCGCATAGATACCTGCTGATAAACCAGCAGTTCCACCACCCATAATCAGTAGATCACAGTGGATTTGTTCTAGTTCCTTTGCAAGAGAATCCTCGCCAATAATTTTTTCTATTTCTTTACGAAGCTCGGGTTTCTTAATAAAACCTGATAACCTGTTACCGACTTCTTTGCCATTTTCAAAGAAAATAACAGTAGGGCTACCTGTCGCATTCATTTTTTTTGCAACTTCGCGGTTCCCTTGGCGAAAAATTTTCACAAATTTCATGTGCTGACCATATTTTTCCTCCAAGCGTTCGTAAATAGGTGCTAATTGTTCGCAGGGAGGACAGTCCTCTGAGTAAAAATCAAGAACCACAAATCCCTCAACATTAAGAACATCCTTCTCAAAATTAGCCTCATCTGTATAAATTATGTTATCTGCCACAATAACCACCCCAATTTAACCATTAACTTTGGTCAAGATATTTTCCAAAGTCTCGCAGTCACTGCATCCTGCTTCTGCTCCACCTTGGCGACATTTTTCTATACATGTTTTAATTGCTTGTAACAGTACGTCTTTTTCTTTATCGGTAAGTTCCAACGTCAGCATTTTCTCTACCTCCTTAGTGTAAATCTTTGTACAAAGAAACACACGGTTCATAGTGAATTATGCCAAGCTTTTCAGCTCTTCCTGATAGAAATTGACGCCCAAATTCCATAGATCCATTATTGGCCTGCAGTCTGCAGACTTAATACTACCATTCTTCTCTGCTGCAACTACGCCGCAACCCCCACCACAAGCTAAAGCGTCAGGACAATTTTTGCACTCAGGTATGGAAGTTATATCTCTGCTGGTCCATTGGGAGATTCTTTCCTCATCAATATCTATTTCGGGATAAACAGTGCCAAGTCTATACTTTTCTCTCCCACAACTTGCTGTGCAGCCGTAAACATCTCCATACAAGTCAAAAACCAATTCACTCTTACATGCAGGACAAGTGTCAAACGTTGGGAACGCCATTTCGCCATTCTCTACCAAATATTTTATCCCATAATATTGCGGCCTATGAAATTTCTTTAAAACTGGGTACTGTTCCATCAACTTTGCAACTTCCGTCCATAGCCCTACTCTACTCATTAAAATATCTTCATCATGAGCGCAGTCTATTAATTCATAATTTCTGCCTATTTGAGTTTTAAATAACTCCGGCGGCAAATCCAGCCACCCCTGACTGTCTAGAAGCTCAGCAAGCTGCACTAATTCATTTAGATTGGCCTTATCTACAACAACCCGCAAATTTATGGGAATATTATTTTCTAAAGCTTTCTTAATGCCACTGATAATTTTCTCAAAAGTTTTATTCCCAGCCTTAGTCCTACGCCGCTGATTATGAATCTCCTCAGGTCCATCTAAGGTAACCTGTATCTCTTTAATTTGCGCAGTTTTAAGCAGTTCAATGTATTCCTCCAGATGATAGCCATTAGTGACAGCTGCTAACTGATAACCATATTTTTTATTCAGATCTATCACTTTTTCCACTACTTTTCTGTGGGCCGGCGTGTTTATCAGAGGCTCTCCCCCGAAAAGAGTAATATACGGTTTTACTTTAGCCTCGGAAAATTCATTTTCCAGATAATGATAAATTGTTTCCAGCACTTCTTCACTAATCAGTCCTGGTTTATCAACCCCTTGTTGATAACAGTAGGAACAATTCAAATTACAACCATAGGTAGATATCAAAAATATTTGGGGTTGGGTTTCTGCATTAATGCTTTGAAACTCAAGGTACTTTTCATCAAATAATTTTTGCTCATCGCTATCTGAATTATAAAGGTATCCTCTCTCAAACAAGGTATTGGCTAAATCTTTATCAAAATTTAACGTTTGGGACATCTGCGGCAAATCAAGCTGCCTTATCTTACTATCAATTAAAGTCTGAATCTGAGAGAATTCGCCCTCATCCAGAAAATCTACAGAACCCGAGAGCTGATTAAAGATTACATATTGATGTGTTGTTGAATTATCAAGTTTTGTTAGTCTGTTATATTTACTTAAGTACAAAGTGAACCTCCTTCTTAGTCATGACAGCCGGCGATAACCCTTGATACTTTAGAACAGCATTGGGCCGTAGTGTTTCCCTTTGGTTGACAGCAGCAGCTGTTCGCTTTAATTTTGTTAGTAATAGCTTTCAATTGAAACCCTCCTTTCCTAAGATTAATGGTTACTTTACAGCTCTAAAAGTTATTGAACTAAAAGGATACCCTTCTTTAAGATAATCCCTCTTTTTTAAAACTTTTATGTTTTCAAACCCCGCTTTTAACAAAATTTCCTGATATTCTAAGTAAGTAACTGCCCCTCCGTAGCATTGCGCCCACGCTTCCGGGTCGTTTTTTACTTCAGCCGGCAAAGGCTGCTGGGAAACGGCATCAGAAATAACAATTTCACCTTGTACTTTTAGAATGCGAAAGATCTCCTGAAAAACCTTTAGTTTATCAGGTGCATGATTTATTACGCAGTTGCTGAATATCTTATCGAACATATTATCTTGAAATGTTAAATTTTCCATATCGGCGTATACAAATTGCACATTATCAATATTTTTCTTTTGTGCGTTTTTTTGAGCTTCTTCTATTAGATTAAGCGTAATATCTATACCAACCGCCAGCCCCCTCGGCCCTACCTGCTGAGCAAATTTAATAACTTCCCTACCTAAACCACAACCGATATCTAGAACGTACTGACCTGGTTCAAGATGAGCATACTCCGCATTTGAAGCACAGCTTAGATTTTCATCAGGTTTCTCTAGTGAATATCTTTTGATAACATGGCTTTCTCTATCCATTTGCTACCCCTTCTTCCCAAACTCTATCTTAATAGGCTCTCTCTACTAATTCTTCCGAGAAGCGAGAGTATCCGCCGGAAAGACTTTTTACTTCTTTATAGCCTTTCATGGTTAGAAACATCACTGCGTACAGTGATTGCAACCCGCCATTGCAGTAAACAATAACTTCTTTGCTCTTATCAGGAAAAAGTTCTTTATATTGTCCTGGAAGGTTTTTAAGCAGACACTGCTGCGAGCCGTCTATTCTATTCTTTTTAAACTCACTGAGCGGCCTTAAGTCTAACAAGTAGGCACTTCTAATGTAACCAGGATCCAAAAGCTTTTTCTTAAACTCATCAATTTTAATAATTTTAAAGTCTTTAGGCAGCTGCTCCAAAAAATTTCCTGCTGAAACTTCGTCATTTAATGCTAAAACTGGATTGTTCCCTAATACCCGGTCCTTTACAACAAAGACTGTAAAATCTTTTTGTAGATTTTTTTGTAATATTACATCATGCCCAAGGCACAAGCCCATTATAATTACAAAGTCAACTTTAGCCTTGTTCATGGCATGCGCCTGCCCTAACGGATTGCAAGAAACAATATCAGCGTTTTTCTCCATATCTATTTGACTTTCACTTAACCCATCAACCGTGCAGCTAACAGTGGTTAATTTAAAGCCGTGGGATACCAGATAATTACGAAGTTTCTCTGCTTCTTTTTCCATTCCGTAACAATAGGCTACGCCTAAGTGCGTATATCCAAGGAGTGTTGCATATTCAACAATTTCTTCAAGCCGATTTAGTTTACCGGCGCGCCCATTATCAATTAGTTTAGAAGCAGTTTTCACACTTGCTGCTAGTTCGCTTTTTTTATAATTATCTATATAATTTACTGAATCATCGCTACAAGGTGCGAGTTGACGACAACCCTTTGCTTTACATCTAGTGCAATCCATAATTATCCTCCAAATTCATTATGTTTCTATTATACTATAAAAGTTGTTCGCTGTGTATGCTAAAACAGAAAATTTTTATTTTTTATTAAGTAAAAGCTATGTATGCAAAATATTTCCTACCAGGCTCCCACTGCTGACATCGAGCAAATGTTACCTTTACTGAAAAAAGCACAAAATCAAGGGAGACAGAGACCCCTTGATTTGTGCTTTTTTGTTTGCTTATTACTCAATTATTTAATAGTTGCCAGACTCTGCATCATTTCTTTAAAGTTTTCTAAACTTAAGGATTGCCGGCCGTCACAAAGAGCCTGTTTGGGATTTGGATGAACTTCTACCATTACACCATGAGCGCCACAAGCAATAGCTCCCCTGGCTAAAGGAGTTACCAGTTTCCAACTGCCACTGGCATGACTTGGATCTGCAATTATCGGTAAGTGACTAAGACTCTGTACGACAGGAATAGCACTTAAATCCAAAGTATTTCTTGTAGCTGTCTCAAATGTCCTAATACCTCTTTCACATAATATTATATTATAGTTTCCTTGAGACATGACATATTCTGCCGCCATCAACCACTCGTTAATTGTGGCAGACATACCTCGCTTTAAAATTACAGGTTTCCCGGTTTGCCCGACGATTTTAAGAAGCTGAAAGTTTTGCATGTTTCTAGCCCCTACTTGAAGTATATCTACGTATTCTTTAGCTAAATCAGTGCTTCTTTCGTCAATGATTTCCGTTACAACAGGCAGACCTGTCAGCTCACTAGCCTCTTTTAGTATTTTTAGGCCTTCTTCTTCCATACCCTGGAAGCTATAAGGGGAGGTTCTAGGCTTAAATGCACCACCCCGAATTATGGAGGCACCGGCTTCCTTTACCCCTACTGCTGCCTCTAACAATTGTTCCCTGCTCTCAACCGCACATGGGCCCGCTACGACTACCGGCTCTTTCCCGCCAATTTTTATTCCTTTCACTTCAACCACTGTATTATCGGGTTGCATCTCTCGCCCTGCAAGCTTAAACGGCTTCATAATAGGCACTATTTTTTCCACCCCTGCCATTCGCTCTAACGGCATATTTTCCCGTAAGGATGGATTTCCAACTGCTCCTATTACCAGCCGGTTCGTGCCTTTTATTAAGTGAGTATCAAATCCGAAATTTGTTAATTCTTTTTCCACATTATTAATGTCTGCCTGGGTAGCCTCCAACTTCATTACAATGATCATATTAATAACGCCTCCTAGTAATTTATATAAATAAAAACCACAGTTTCACCCTTAGGGACGAAACTGTGGTTTTTCGCGGTACCACCCTATTTGGTTCTTTAGAACCCACTTAATTGAAAGTACTGGACTAATCCTTTAAAAATAAAAACTCTCGCCCTAGGGACGACAGTTGCTCGCTTAACCACCCAAATGATTATCTTCAAAGTACGGGACTTAGTCCTTATACCTCCTTCCTCTTAACGATGGAAGTGACCGTCGCACCTACTAACCAATTCTGGCATTCAGCTTGAAACTCCCAGGAGAACTTCAACTTGTCTTCCGCCGTCGGACTCCCACCATCTCCGACTCGCTTAAGGTTTGCAGACAAATTTACTTTTCCTGTTCATTGTTTGTTTACTTTATGTGTTTTATCTATTTAAGCATATAAAATAAATAAAGTCAATGCTTTTTTTGGTTGGTTGGTTGGTGGGTTGGTTGGTTGGTTGGTTGGTTGGTTGGTTGGTTGGTTGGTATTTTAAACCTTTCCAACTGTCCAACTAGTTACTTTACACTTTTAACTTTCCCCTTTTAAGCAATCTTAAGACTTTCTTGACATTTTCTCGAAACAAATTTAAAACTTGCTGGTTACAATAATAGTACAGCCATTGACTGCTAAACCATTAGGAGGAGGTGTAAACATGAAAAAAACTGCAAAAAAGATTACTATCGGTTTAATATTGACCACACTATTAGTTGTGGGAGCACCGTCAGTCCTGTTAGCTGCAGATGATACAGCAAACCTTGGATTAGGCATTGGACGTATCTACGGTAACATGATAACTGTAGTAGCTGATTTCTTGGGTATGACTACGGATGACATTCGTGCAGAGCGTTGGGAAGGAAAATCTATTGCTGAAATCGCGGCTGACAAAAATGTTTCCCAAGATGAGCTTATTGATGCAGTTGTTGGAGCCAGACAGGATAATCTTCAGGATGCCATTGAGAGCGAAATAATTACTCAAGAACAAGCTGACTTGTGCTTAGAGCAAATGAAGGAAAGAATCACAACAAATTTAGAAAGAACTGAAACAGGACGCCCCGCTTGGGCTCGTGGCCAAGGCCGCGGTTTTGGGCAAGGGCAAGGCAGAGGTAGAAACGGAGCCTTTAGTGCAAAAATCCAATAGTTAAATGTAACTGAAAGTAAGAGGGAGGATAGTTTCCTCCCTCTTACTTATAACTTTTGTTTACAGGAGGAGGGTTCTATATGAACACAAAAAGCAAACACAGCAATAGGTTGCAATGGTTGCGTTACTCGATTCAAGGTATTTTTCTTGTATTTATAGCGCAGTTAGTAATCAGACATGCAATAGTTCCTGAAGACACTTTTCTGCCTTCATCTGAAGCTTACTGCCCCTTTGGCGGAATAGAAACCCTTTACACATTCTTCTTTTCCGGCGGAGCTACTATCCCACATGCGCATTTATCCAATCTTATTATTCTACTTGCGGTAATTGCCACAGCAATTATTGCTAAGTCCGCCTTTTGCGGCTGGATCTGCCCTTTTGGCACAATCCAAGAATGGCTGAAAAACCTGGGGGGAAAACTAGGCATTTCTCCCAATAACAGCCTGACTAAAAAACTCGACAAATGGGATAATTATCTGCAAAACATAAGATACTTGGTATTAATTTGGATACTGATCGGTACTTATACAACTGGCCAAATGGTGTTCCGGGACTATGACCCATATGCCAGCTTGCTAAGAATTACAGAAATCCAACTAACGGCCGGTTTCATCATTCTTTTCATAGTACTGATCGCCTCTGTTATTATTGAGCGTCTATGGTGCAGGTACTTGTGCCCTTTAGGTGCTATAGTCAGCCTATTCGCCAAGTTTAGCCTTATTAATATAAGAAGAAATACTTCTGCATGTTACAATTGCAACATTTGTAGCAAGGTTTGTCCATCAAACATTAAAGTTTCCGGCGTAAACAAAGTATCCAAAGATAGCTGTATTAGCTGCTTAAAGTGTATTGACCATTGTCCTGAACCTAATGCTTTAGAATTAATTATGGGCAGCAATAATGAAAGAAAAAATAACATTCAGATACTGGCCCGGGCATTCCTAAAGACGATCTCCCACTTATTTTTGAACGATTTTATCGAGGAGATAAAGCACGGGTCCGCTCAGACAGCGGTGCCGGCTTAGGCCTTGCCATCGCTAAGGGTTTTATTGAAGCCCACAAAGGCAGCATAAGTGCCCAAAATATCCCGGAAGGTGGTAGTACATTTACTGTGTTATTGCCATTACCCGTAGCAAAGGATAGCAATTAATTGCTATCCTTTCGACTAACGATACTATTGCAAAGTATTCTCGATATCTTGAATTAAATCCTCCGGTTCTTCAAGCCCAACAGAAAGTCTTAGTAAATTGTTGGAAATGCCTAATTCCAACCTTTCCTTTTTGGGAATGGCAGCATGTGACATGGTAGCAGGATGCGACAAGATACTTTCTACTCCTCCAAGGCTTACAGCAACAACCGGTATAGTAACGTTTTTCATAAGCTGTTTCGTTACTTCCCAATCCTTGCAAACAAAGGACACGACTCCGCCAAAACCGGAGGCTTGTTGCATCACTATTTTATGACCGGGATGTGTGTTGAATCCAGGATAAAAAACCTGCTCAACCAAGGGTTGATCTTTTAGCCAACTTGCGACACTCATCGCTCCCTTTTGGTGCTGATCCATTCTCACCTTCAAAGTCTTTAAACCACGCAGCAGTAACCAGCAATCTTGCGGTCCCAACACCGCACCAAATGCTTTTTGAATTCCTCCGATTCTTTGGCACAACTGCTCTCCCTTAGCTACCACTACACCGGCCAAAACGTCACTGTGACCGCCAAGAAATTTAGTTGCGCTATGAATAGCTACATCTATGCCCAATTGCAGTGGCTGCTGAAAGTAAGGTGTCATAAAAGTATTATCTGCTAGTGTGATTAGGTTATGCGCTTTAGCAATACTGACAGCCTTCTTTAAGTCCGTTACCTTCAACAATGGGTTTGACGGCGTCTCTAAATACAATGCCTTAGTATTAGGCTTAATACTTTCTTCTATATTTGTTAAATCACAAGTGTCTATAAAATTAAATTCAATTCCAAAGCGTGAAAATACTTCAGTCAATACCCGATATGTTCCTCCGTAAACATCCTTAGTGACCAGAATATGATCCCCTGCTGAAAATATTGCCAGCACAGAACTAATGGCTGCTACCCCTGAAGCAAAGGCAAATCCTTGGTCACCTCCCTCTATAACTGCCATGGTTTCCTCTAAAGCTGCTCTTGTGGGATTACCCGCCCGAGAATAAACATACTCCCTGGTTTGCTCTCCTCTTTGATCGTAAGTGGAAGAATGATGAATGGGAATAGACACTGCCCCTGTTGTCGGGTCATAATCAGCCCCCGTATGTAATATCTTTGTACCAAATTTCATTATTTCTCCGCTCCTTCAGATTGTTTTTTCATTAGCCTAATTCTAACATCAATAGTCTTTGTAATAATTTGACGTTCGTCTTGGAAATACCTGCCATTACGGTTTCATAATTAAGAGGCTAACCATACGGTACAGCCCCTTGAAATTGTTTACCAGATATTAAGTTTTTTTGCCAAAATAGGAATTGCCTCTTCTTCTTTCTTGATATGCCTTTCTAAAACTTCAATAATTGTTTTAGCTGGTTCAATGATTGCCTGTTCTTCTAATGGATCAGCTGCCGTTATATACTGGTCAAAGACTAAATACAGCCTTTCATGTTCGTCCAACATGTTTTTAATGAAATTTTGATGTTTTTCACTTACTTCATTAATTCTTGCATATATTCCCGATTCTTCTTGTTTAAAATGAGGAATAATAACGTCCTTGATTACATCTGCAAATTCTTTAAATTCCATATCAACGTGTTGTCTCTTTGTTCCCATGTCAATTTCTTTAATATTACCGTCTAATTTTGCCAGTAATCTGAGCACAGCCATGTGATCTTCGTGATAATTATCTATCCAATTAATGGTCGTCACCCCCGTCTGTTATTATAATATCATTATATAACGTTTCTAACAATTTACTCTGTGACAGACAATAATTAAAAATGTGCAATTGCACACATTAGTTTTAATACTCGCTTGTCAGTCTCCAAATTAGACCGATTATTTCTCAATCCATCTAACCTACAAGAAAGCGTTTTACCAATGTACGAACAGAGGCTTTTGAAGATTATAGCAGGCCAACTCTTTTAATCAAGACATTTAGTCTTCATTGCCTTCACTATAGTAAAGTTCTTCATAGAACTGACAAAAAGCTGTTCTGTTATCATTACTGAAATTTTCTGAGGAGGCAACAAAATGATAAGTCTTTTCTAACATCTGCGCTAAACTGCTGTAGTTATGCAGTATTGGCTTCTTATATAGGCGAAGTACTTTTGTGAATTTCTTTAACATTTCATTAGAAGGGTTGCTCTGCAATCTCCCAAAGTAATTTCTAATACTCAAAAAATATTTTAGCGCCAAGATATTATAGTAAAAGCCATAAATAATACCCCATAATACGATAAGCATGCCTACTGCCACTATTAAACCAAATAATATATTAATATAATTATCCATTGATATCCCCTTAACTAGAATATGCAAATCGAGCATAAGATAAAAGTCAAGGTCTAAAACCTCGACTTTTACTTAGCAGTGTTTATCACAGCGAACTGTAAATGTCCCATATTATATAATGGTTTTTAAAATATAAATGAAAATAATAAACAATTTCATTAGATAGTATATTTTGCCTTTAATTGGGAATTTATATAAGTATAAGTAATCTCTTTTAAAGGTGGTGGAAACAAGTGGAGACCATAAACAAATTATCCTTATCTTTGGTTATTATTGGAGCACTCAATTGGTTGCTTGTAGGCTTATTTAACTACGACCTGGTAGCGTCACTTTTCGGTGGTCAAACCGCTTTCCTGAGCCGCGTTATTTATACGCTGGTGGGAATTGCCGGAATTTGGTCCATTAGTTTGTTATTGAAACCTCGAACTGAAGCCTAATAAAAAACTCACCGCACATGTCGGTGAGTTTTTTCTAATCCTTGTTAAAACCTATTAAAGTTATTTATGATTGGCACATGAGACTTGATTTTTGCCACACTTTTTTGATTGCAGCATAGCTCGATCCGCTTCACTAAGAACAGCAGATATGGAGTCTCCATCTTCGGAATATGCTGCAACCCCTAAGGACACAGTGATAGTTTCATTTTCCATAAAGGTCCATGCTTCCACAGTCTGTCTGATTTTTTGGGCGACTCTGTAACCATCCCTTTTTGAGGAACCTGTTAGGAATAAAACAAATTCTTCTCCACCATATCTATATGTTTTATCATTATTCCGTACGCTTTGGTTGGTAATCGCAGCTAATTGAGCCAAAATTGCATCCCCTTGTTCGTGACCATAAATATTATTAATGCGACTAAAATTATCTATATCAAGAAATATTATTGCCAACTGTTCATTTTTCGTAGCACAATTAACCAGCTCTGCCTGCAGTGCTCTACGATTAAAGAGTCCAGTCAACTCATCTTCGTAAGCTTGAGTAAAGTATACCTTGTTCTTTACCTTCTCCTTCTGTAATTGACAGTAAATCGTACCGGCTAAATAATAGTTGAACAAGCCTACCACCAGGCCTGCTACAACACAAGACAAATGATAGTAAATAAAAAGACCAGGACGAACCGTAACAAAGATCTCAGAGAAATAGGGGAATATAATACCCACTCCAACTCCTACCCCTATCATAGAGACAAATAATAATACATGTGAGTTAACTCTCATAGATAAATCACCCTAATTTTGCTAGATTAAAGATTGTGAGAACATTCACTAGTGGTAATACTTAGTTATTCTACAAGCAGTCAGATTTTCCTTTTAATTATTCGCTCCGCACAGATATTTAGATACTATTTTTTTATTTACTCTAAACCGGTAAAAGCAGGCAACGCCTGCTTAACAACCGGAATCTCAGCCACAGCCCTTTTCTTTGATTTTTAAGATATCTTCCTTAATAATGGACACCAAGCATCCAGTTCCTTTCGTAACGAAAATTGCTTCGCTATCACAATTTAACTGGCATGCTCCGCATTCAATACACCTTTCAAGATGTGATAAGTTAGCTTTGCCTTCTTTAATTGTTATTACACCATGGGGACAGACATAACTACAGATAGAACAACCGGAACATTTGGCATCTGAAATGCTTATCATTAAATCACCCCCAAGTAACTTAAACTGTACATCAGCAGACTAAACGCATATAATACGACAACGACTGGTAAATATCTGGCTATTTCTTTTCGTACTAACGTATAATTACTTACTGGACTGTTACCCGTATAGCTTAACCCAATAAGGATTGCAGTAGCTATGATAAAGGCTGCATACCACGTGATTATGGGCAAGCCTACCCCACTGCGGAAAAGCATAAATATTACCATAGCAGCTGCCACAACGACTCCAAAGATGCTTCCTTTTACTGCAAATTGTCTACCTGGTAAATAAGGGAAAAGAATGGGATAAGTAAAAGCTAGAGCAACAGCTATCCAAATAACAGACGCGGGCAACCAACCCAACGTTAAAACATATAACCCAAGATAATTATAAAAAAACTGAATTGATGTTGGTACGGCAGTAAAAAAACGATGTTTAACTCCAAGCTTTACTGTATCTTCCCGGCAATGCTTCATCCGGTCTTCGGCTAAAAATAGTGGAACATCCTCTGCATACAACGGTCCTATTATAGGATTGATTCCTGATTTCCTTAGATCGCCCAGTTTTACCCCTGATAAGGCAAATTTAGGTAGAATGATGTCTAACCGACTTTGTTCTTCTGTTAATTTATAGGATTTAACCATATTAATAATCTTCTCTGCGGAAAATGTCCCTTTTCCGGAAGAGCACCAAACATTAATACCCCCGGTATCAATAACAAGCAACCGCACACTGCTGTTTCTTAAGCCGCGAGTTAATAAAAACAATGTTAAAAAGAAGTTCCCCGTTACTAATATTGGACTGTTCTTCTCTTTTTGCCCTAAATAATATAAGCCGGGGGGCACCGAAAAAGTGCGGCTAAACAGAAAAAGCCAAGCAATCAATGCCTTTAAATAATCCCAAAATCCAAAGGAAATTGGCAATGAGCGAGCTTCCAAAGAATTTGTTAAACTGTATTTTGTCGGTCCTCTTCGCCTTACATAATTCCATACAACTGCCATAAATACAAAAACACCGGCCGCTTGAAACCAATTCATCACTAAAACTTCCTTTCTCTGTCATCATCCAATAATAAAAGTGTTACTCTTATTTAAACATTTTTATTATAAGAATACTAGATGAAAATCAGAGCCTCAATTTTATTCTTGATAACTTAAAAGAATCGCATTGCTGTAATTACTGTCAAATGAGCCTGTTCTAACATAATGTTTTTCTAATCCGCCCGGTCCTCTATTATATGCAGTCAATGCGGCTGACCAGTTTTTATATTTATTGTGCAGTTGTTTTAGATACCATAAACCTAACTCCAGATTAGTTTCCGGCTCATAAAGCATACTCAAGCGGAAGTCCTTGATAGCGACCCGCCCTTTTTCCGCTAACCAAAAAGCAGTTCCTGAATTTAGCTGCATTAAACCTCTGTCTACAGTACCGTTGGAATTGTAATTGGTGGCCCTCGGCTCAAACCTGCTCTCTTTGGCAATCAAACTATAGACTATATCCCCATCCAAGTCATATTTTTTAGCTTTTTGGTTTACCAGTAATACCAGTTCTATTGAAGTCTGATACTCTCGAGCTCTTTCCACTATGTTTTCCAAAGCATCAAATTTCTTCTCTTTTGTTACAACTATCTTTTTCATATTTTGTACTGTTTGTTTTAAATCCTTAATTACTACCTCTTGTCTCTCAATCTCCGCTTGCAAGTACGATCTTGACTGCAACACGAAAATATTAAAGAAGAAAAGGATGACAAAAAGCAAAGTCGCCCCGATAGCAATAAAAGTATTTTTCCAAACCATATCAAATCACCTCACTTTAATAACTACTATTGTTTTCCAAAAACCTTGCATTTATTTTCCAAAGAAGATTGACTACACATTCTAAATCATATGGTGCATAAGTTCAACCCGATATATCACAGTGCATAAAAACAATCATTGCCGGGGACACTTTTTATAGGTGATGATTATGAAAAAATATTTGTTTTTTTCTGCCTTAGCAGCAGTGCTATTAATTGCATTCTGGGCAGCAGGCAGTAATTTCTCCAACAGACCAAGCAAACCTCTAAACCCGCGATCTGCGATACCGACACCTATTAATGAGAGTTTGGACTTAGCCGGGGGCCCGGAAAAAGATGTGCGAGGGTTTCCAAAACGAAAGATTATTGATTTATCTTCAATGTTTCCAGAAATAGTGTTTAATCGAGGTCCACAAGCAGTTAAAAAAATTGCTTTGACTTTTGATGATGGTCCCGATAACGTCTATACGCCACAAATTTTGGATGTTCTAAAGACTAAGGGTGTTAGTGCAACTTTTTTTGTCATGGGTAAAAGAGCAGAAGCTTGGCCTAATGTTTTTCAAAGAATGGTTGATGAACAGCACCTAATAGGTAATCACACGTGGAATCATCCTAACCTGATGAAAATAAGCTATGATGATATGATAGCAGAAGTTACGAGAACCTCCAGTTTAATACAAACTGCCACCCGCCAACGCCATATGCTCTTTCGTTCACCCTATGGCTCTATAGACCCGGGGAGGGTAAAGGTATTAGGAAATATGGGATATAAAATATTAGCATGGAATGTGGATTCTTTAGATTGGAAGGGTCTTTCAGCAGATGAAGTCTCAACCAACATTCTGGAGAATGTTACTGGCGGATCTATCATACTTCAACACTCAGCCGGTGGTGTCGGCGAGGACTTAAGCGGAACTGTCAAGGCTCTGCCAAAAATAATCGACGTTCTGCAAAAGGAAGGTTACCAATTCGTAACGGTAAACGATTTACTAAACTTTGAAAAGTAGCATAAAATCAAATCTCCCTTTACAGACAAAAAGTGACTTCTAATTGAAGTCACTTTCTTTATTTTGTACTAAATTGAGTTTTAGTTTGAGGCAAATGGAAAAAAATTAGTGCAAAAAATTAACCCTACCAGAGGCAGGGCTAATTGAGAAAAGAGTATAGTTTAAAAATAAAAATTCCGTTTGTCCCACTTGAGTGCACTAATTAGACTAAGACTAATAATTAAGAATGCTAGAAATGATAACAGAGGAATAGTTATAAAGCCGAATAAATTAATGTACTCGGTGGTACATGAAGCTATTTCCGTACAGTAGCCTAAATCAATAGTCAGCTTTTGTAAAGCATATTGATAACCGGCTATCAACCCTCCGATTATTGACATAGGCAATGCATAGTAACCTATTCTGTGGTCTCTCCTTATTAATGCAATTGCCAACAATAGTACCAATGGAAATAAAAATATCCTCTGGTACCAACAGAGATTACAGGGTACATATTGAAGCATTTCACTGAAATATAAACTAGTACCAGTCCCTATGGCAGCAACCAGCCAAGCAATAAATAAACTATATTTTTTCAATATTACTCGCTTCCCTTCCTGGGGATTCCTTCCAACTGCATTAGACCTAAGTAATGATCCGCAACTTTCTTTGCCCCATCCACCAGCTTAATTCTCATTAATGTAGGCGTCCCCTGAATTCCCATAACATCCCAAGTTTCAGCCTCTGCCTCCAAACCTAAATTCACTTTGTACAAAGGTAAGGCATCGGTTTCTTTCTCGTACTCTTTGAGAATAGGATTAAATTTAGCACAATATGGACAATCAGGTTTGTAGAAATATACCAGATAATCATCTTCCGATTGACTTAAAATACTACTTCCGGAGATAATATTATATTCAAGAAAATCATTTTTTGCGGAAGTGCCTCTTGAAACGCAACCGGAAACCACCAACAAATTAAAAATCACTATAATAATTAGAAACTTCTTCCCCATGGAATCTTATTACCTCCAAACAAAGTCTGATAACTGCAATCTATCTACTACAAGTCTCTACAAATTTCTACAAACTTTAAAATAATCCTGCTATAAATATTTGTTCCTATTCCCTTACTTTAGCATATATTCTTAAAATGTCGAAAAAAATTAGGAAACAAGCTAGGGGCTCTGTTTCCTAATTCATTTATAATTCATCTAAATTAAACGGTGTTTCTTGATAGACGAAATAATTCAACCAATTGGCATAAAGCAGGTTTGCATGACTGCGCCACCTAACAATTAGTTCCTTGGTTGGATCATTATCAAGAAAGTAATTCGCAGGTACTTTTATTGATCTACCCAATGTTACGTCCCGCTCATACTCTTCTTTTAGCGTGACTGGACTATATTCTGGATGGCCAGTCTGAAAAATGAGCCGTCCATCTTTGGTCGCCATTAGATATGCTCCCGCCTGTTCAGAAAGGGCCAACATCTCTAGGCCATCGACTTTCTCAATATCTTCCACTCGTACCTCGGTGTGACGCGAATGCGGCGCATAAAACACATCATCAAAACCTCTTGTCAATCTATGCTTATTTCCCGTCGGCTTGTGCGGAAACACGCCAAACATCTTTTCAGGCAATTCATATTTTGGTATATCAAAATGATAATATAGCGCAGCTTGGGCTGCCCAACAAATATGCAATGTGGAAAAAACGTTCTTCGTTGCAAAATTCATAACTCTCTCTAACTCTTCCCAATATTTGACTTCATTAAAATCCAAGTGTTCCACAGGGGCACCGGTAATTATCATTCCGTCAAACTTTTCATCTTTAATTTCATCAAAGCTCTTATAGAACAACTCCAGGTGACCTTTCGGGGCATTGTTTGGTTTGTATGTCTTAGTAGATAACAAGTATATTTCCAATTGAATTGGAAAGTTAGATAACAGTCGTAGCAATTGAGTTTCAGTCTGAACTTTGGTAGGCATCAGATTTAAGATGGCTATTCTTAATGGCCGAATATCCTGTTTAATTGCTCGGGACTGGTTCATGACAAAAATGTTTTCGTTTTCCAAAGTTTTTCTTGCGGGTAGATTCTGGGGTATAACTATAGGCACATTTATTTCCTCCCGTGTATTAGCTGTTAATAATTATATCTACAATTATAACTATATCCCAAGCCGTTTTCCAGTAATAACGCAAAGAAAAACACCCTGCTTTAAGAAATATGTAGTTTTAAGCTTCAAAATTAGCCAATAGGAAAACGTCTTTATCCGTCTTATTCTTTACTCCATGCTCCACTCCTGCCGGTGCGGCAATAACTGCCCCTGCATGGCACTCGACTATTTCACCATTAGTAAGAACACTGCCCGTTCCACTAATAATATAAAAAACCTCAGTTACCTCATGGGTATGAGTAGGAATTTCGCCTCCAGGCACTACCTTTACATAAGCAGTTTTAAAACCCAGCCCCTCATCGCCGGACAAAATGCCTTTCAAGAATACTCCCTGGAAGCCAGCAGGATGCGGTTTCCAATCCCCTTGCTCCATATTAAACACAGCTGTTTTATTCATTTAGTAGTTTTCCCCCTTCAAGTCTTTTACCACTTCCATATTTTCAATACTTGTTAGTGATTTCCCTCTATATCCCAAAGCAAGTTTTCGCACTATAATATCTTTGAAAAGCGCCCTTCCAAAGGCAAGTGCGCTTCATATCCTATCGTATGTTGTTGCAGTAAGAGCTAAATTGTTTCAGCGATATCGCGCTCGACGTTTTTCCCCTCTTTTGAAAGACTACTAAAACACGTCTGCACATGAGATTGGTCCATAGATTGAGTTAGTAAACTTACTACTACAAACACAAGACTAGAAATTGGGAGGCCAATTATTAATGGATCAACCACAGTCCAAGGAAAACCGAATAATGCAGGCTTACCCAAGAGGACCTGTACAAGCCCAACAGCCGTTGCTTCTTTAGCGTGAACAAACAACAGCAAGAACAATACAGTTATTGCGCCTGTTACCAAGCTGGCTATGGCGCCTGTTCGGGTCGCACCCTTCCAATACAATGCTCCAAAATATATTGGCAGAAAAGTTACTGCACATGTTCCAAAAAAGAATGCCGTCGCTATGGCGATGACGCCCGGTGGCAAAGAAAAACTCAGCCAAACAACTGCTACAAGCGCAATTAAGATCCCTAGGCGATTTATTAATAAGGAATTCTTTAATTCCTTTCCTTTACCATAACATCCTTTGTATAAGTCATGTGTGAGCGAAGTCCCTTGAACGTGAAACTGACTGCTAAGAGTAGACATTGCAGCTGCCAGCATAGCTAATAAGAATAGATAGCTAAACCATTCAGGCATAATAGACTTGATAAAAGCCGGAATAATTAAGTCCACATTCCCCCCGGGAACGCTGGCCACAGCAATCTTACCTGTTTGCTGAACAAACCACACATTGCTGAGAGGGCCGACAATAAATGCTACACCTGTCATCATGACAATAAACACGCCGCCCATCAGTACTGCCCTGTTAATTTGTTTTGGACTTTTAACCGTTAAATAGCGAACCACCAGTTGAGGCTGTGCCAACACTCCAATACCCACTCCTAAAATTATTGTGGATACCTGAGTCCACCAAAGGGGGGATGCAAATTTTGGCATTGCTGTCCATCCACGGTGTCCACCGGCCGCCAAGCTCTCCGGCACCATATCAGCTAAATTGGTTAAGGCCTGGTGCGCAGGTACTATCCCGCCCAATTTAACATATGTGGTTACCAACATTATCAGCATGAATATAAACATTAAACTAGCTTGGAAAGCATCTGTGTAAACCACTCCCCGTAGGCCGCCATACATTACATAGGCAGCAACAATGGCCGATAACACCATAACTGCTATGGTATAATCAATATTTAGGACCCCTTCCATAAAACGAGCCCCGCCAATAAGCACTGCAGCCGTATAAACAGGTAGAATAATAAAGATTTGCGTCGCGGTAAAACCTTGGATAAAACGAGACTGATAACGCTGGCCCAAAAACTCGGAAAGGGTATATGAACCCAAATTACGGCCCATCAGAAGTGTCCGCTTGCCAAAAACCACAAAAGCTAAAAAGATTCCTACAAATATGTTCAAAAAGGTTAGCCACAACAGGCTCATACCGAAAAGCCCTGCAACACCGCCAAACCCAACTATAGCTGAAGTACTAATAAAAGTTGCCCCGTATGATAAAGCTAAGACAAAAGGATTAACTTCGCCACCGGCAATTAAGTAGTCCTTTTCCTCTTTTGTTTTGCTATAACCTAAGTAACCAAGATAACCTACTATTCCAAGGTAGACTATCACTAAAATCCATAAGAGTTGTATATTCATTTGCGACGCCTCCTTTAAGAGTTCTTATTCCAATTTAAGACACCATAAACAACACAAACTATTGTAGCTGCAATTGATAATACATAAGCCAAAACTATCTGACCGTCAGCAAGACCGAGCATTAGTAAAGTCCCCCTTTTATGTTGATGTTTTCTTTGTTCAGGTAGCCTATCTAAAAAATATAAATATAATTCAATAAATAAAAAAACACTCAAACAAAGGAGTGTTTAAAGCAAACTATGCCCCCTTCCATTCTGCCATGCTACAATGGTTTTTTCACAAATTTATCCTACTGTAACTACCTGACTACAAAACTATTATAGCACATCGCTAATTTAATGAACATATTTTTCACAATTTTTTGTCATTTGAATTGAGGTTAACCAAAAATGCCAATGCCCTAGAGATTCCGGTCAGTTTAGGCAAAAAAATATAGAGCCTTAAGGCTCTATTGTATGCATTCTTTGAAAACCTTTTCAAAATAACGTTCAATAACTACCTCATCCAAATTCTCACCGTCAGCATTAACACAAGCGTTATCTTTAACAAAAAACGTATCCTGCTGTTCCTGTTCAGCAATAATCGGATAAGTGACAGTTTCAGGGACTTTTGACGACCAAACTTCTATACGATCATTGTTTCTTACAAAGCTGATTGCACTTCTATTAAAACGCAAACTGGCAATGTTGAACATATTATTAGAAAAATCTATGTAACTACTCGGCTTCTTGGCTTGAATCTCTTTTTCGAGTTCTTTGAAATATTCTTTAATAGTCTCTTCCGCCTTTTTCAAAACCTCTCTCTTCTCTTTCTCAATACTTGGAACACAAACTTTATCAATGAATTCATCTCTAAATGACATTTTCTAAGCTCCTTCCACCATGCCCCACTTATTTGCTTCCACCTGACTAACTTGGGTAAATTCCCATTATTACAAGTGGGTATCAAACGCCAACTAAGTCATGCATTCGCATTTCTAAAATTCAGAGGAGTTGAATCCCCTTTTGAATTAAGAACTTGCTTCAAATTAGACATTTCCTTTTAATAGCATGGAATAAAAAGGCTAAAAATATCCCTGTAAATCCGAATAATGTTTGAATAAGGACACAGAACGCAAAAAAGAGGCTTCGCCAGTAAACTGACAGCCTCTTTTATAATGATGTTTGAAGACTTAATTAGGTTACTATTATTGCCTACTTTATTCTCTCTTGTACTACCTTAATAACCTTAGCGCATAATTCCTCGGATTGACTAATTAGCGCTTCTTTTTCCTGAGAAGTTTTGGCAACATAATCTTTGTCCTTAATACCCGGGAGATTAATATCAACACTCAACAATGCACTCTTCAAAGAGGCCTCTCCAACGTAAGCAGCCACTCCCACATCACTAATGGCACCTTTATTCCCAATACCGGCTAATTTATCTGCCAGCTTTAAGGTCTCCAAACACGTACGAGCAATCTCCAATGGCGTATCTGTAGCAAAAATATAGGCCTTCTGCATTTCTTCAGCCCTTTTTTGCTTTTGTTCTTCGGAATCTTTAGGCATCTTTATGACACGCATAAACTCGCCAAATGCAGCCATATCCTTAGTTACCAGTTCTTCAAGATTTGCTAACAATTTATATGTTTGATCTTTTATGTCCTTCACTTCATCTTGTACGTCAGCATATTTATCTTTACCAATCGTTAAGTTGCTGACCATAGCCACCATAGCAGTACCTAAACTGGCTACCATGGCAGATACACTGCCACCACCCGGTGTTGGTGCATCAGAAGCAGATTCTTCTATAACCTTGCTAAATGTCCATTCATAAACTTCACTCATGATATTCCCTCCAATTTAAAGGTTTAGCCCTTTTGTTTTTTTATTGCTTTTAATACGTTTTTCAAAATTAGCGCTGTAGTTAATGAGCCTACGCCACCCGGAACAGGAGTAATCTTTCCAGCCACCTCTTTTGCACTATCAAAATCCACATCTCCGCAAAGTCCGCCGCCTTCTGCTTCATTAATACCAGCATCCACTACTACCGCACCCGGCTTTAGCATATCACCGGTAATCATCTTTGCACGCCCGACTGCCGCTATCACAATATCAGCTTGCTTAGTATGAGATGCCAGATCCTTCGTCCGCGAGTGACAAACGGTCATGGTTGGATTATGTTTAAGCAGCATAAAAAATAACGGTTTGCCAACTGTTTCACCACGACCGACAAGGACAGCATGTTTCCCTTGAAGTTCCACACCGCTTCTTAAAAGTATCTCAACGCAAGCCTGAGGAGTCGCAGGAAAGAGGCCTTCCTGTCCACTCATTATGTATCCCCGGTTAATCGGGTGTACACCGTCGACATCCTTATTAGGATCCACTGCTTCCATTACTTTTTCCTTATCCATGTGTGCTGGCAGAGGTAATTCCACTAAGATACCATGTACTTGCTCGTCTTTGTTAAGTTTATCAATAAGCGCAAGCACATCATTTTCTGGCGTATCGGAGGCCATTTCGTGTAACTCATATGCTATGCCTAATTTATCACTTACTCTCCCTTTTGAACGAGCATATGCTACTGAAGCCGGGTCATCACCAACTATAATAACATCAAGTTTTGGTGATAGACCTTGTGACTTATACTGTTCAACCCCAGCTTTCACCTCTTCCTTAATCTCATTAGCAATTGCTCTACCATCAATAATTTCACCCATCAAAATCCACTCCTTTAATTATTTAGGATATTAAAGAAAACTTCTATTACAAATGATACCAAAAAGACAGTTGCTTGTCATTATTTAGCCTGGATATTATAACCTTATGTTAAAGCAGCTTCGACTTCCTTAAGCATCTTCCTGATTGATATGCCCTGAGGACATAAATCCTCGCACTGACCACATTCTTCACAATTGGAAGCGTCGCGTTTTGAAGCCTTAAAGAAACCATAACCCTTCTTTGTTTCTTGGACAGCATCATACATGAAAGCACTGTTTAGCATGCCAAAGTTTCCGGGAATATCTACTCCCGATGGGCATGGCATACAGTACTTACAGGCAGTGCAATCAACTTTATTTCTAGCCTTATACGCATTTTGCACTTCTTTTATTAATTTAATTTCTTTATCATTCAGTGAATCGGGGTAGCCCTGCTCAGCAATTTTAATATTCTCTTCTACATGTTCCATTTCTGTCATACCGCTTAACACTATTCCTACTTCGGGTCTATTCCAAACAAACCGTAATGCCCATTCGGCTGAGCTTCTCTTTATATCATTTTTATCCCATATCCTACTAATATCTTCCGGGATTTTACCAACCAAACTGCCGCCCCGAAGCGGTTCCATTATCACTACGCCCAGCCCCTTAGCAGCAGCATATTCCAATCCTTCCCTGCCGGCCTGGTATTCTTCGTCCATATAGTTATATTGGATTTGACAAAAAGTCCAGTCGTATGCATCTACTATTTCTTTAAATAATGGCAGATCATCATGGAACGAAAATCCTACGTAGCCTATTCTCCCATCAGCGATGGCCCTTTCTAAAAATTCAAAAACATCCAGCTTCTTATAATTATCCCAGTTCTGCTTGTTTAGGCCATGCAGAAGGTAAAAATCAATATGATCCGTCTGCAGCCTTTTTAACTGTTGATCTAAGTAATAATCCATATCTTCTCTTTTCTTAATCATCCAGCTTGGCAGCTTAGTAGCAAGATTAACCTTTTCCCTATAACCGTTACGAAGGGCCTTTCCAACAAAAACTTCACTCATCCCAGGTTCATGCATAGCCGCGCTATGGTAGGGATACGCTGTATCAACATAGTTAACACCGTTATCAATAGCATAATGCAGCATAGATGTCGCTTTACTTTCATCAATATGATCCTGTTTGCCACCTATTACAGGTAGCCTCATACAGCCAAATCCCAGTATCGATAAATCTTTTCCGGTTTTTCCAAAGCTCCTATAAAGCATCCAATCTACTCCTTTAAGTTTAATAACCATCTTCCTCAGTACCAGCTTAATCTTCATATAATGCAAGTCTCTTAACTTAATAATTCTTTATGCAGCTTATATTTCCTTTACTTTATTACAAACTAATAAATTACAACCACCATTCTTAAAATGGCGGTTGTAATTTTAGTAGACCATATACTTTCATTTTGCTACTATTCTAATCTTCTTTCAATGAAGTTACTGAAACCTCTTGTTGCTTATCATGTTGTCCTAAAGGGTGGATGTTAGCTGTTTCATTCTGTTCATTCACACTTTGAATATAAATTGGTTCGCCATTATAAGTCACATTAATCATGTTTGGCGAGACAGCAATTTCTTTGGCTCGTCTTTTATCCATTTAGTAACCCTCCTTTTGTACATCTATCTATTATTATTTGCACTAGGCTACTTGAATATTCTATATGAACACAAACGCTGACCAAAATAGAATGCACCTAAACCCTTTAGTGTCCTCCACCGGTTACAATTACTGCAGCAATGAATACCAAATACAATGAACTAACGCTAATTAACATCTTTGGACTGATTTTACCCTTAAAGTATAAAATGGAATAAACTATAGCTGCAGACATTATAGCGATCACGGCGCTATTGCAAGTGGTGTCAATTCCCAAGGCGTTAGCGCTATCCCTAAAGCCGGTATAACAGAGCTTTGAAACACCATTGCGCCTGTAATGTTTCCTAATGCCAAAGTGTCCTTACCCTTCCTAATCCAAATTAAACTGTTAAACTTCTCAGGCAATTCAGTGGCAACCGGTGCAATAATTATAGATAAGACAAAAGCGGGTATCCCAAATACATTAGATAAATATTTAATAGAATCCACGAACAAATGCGCGCCCAAAACAATAATTCCTAATGCAAACGCCGTTTGTATAAGGATTGCAGTTAAAGACGGGTCGGGGTTCTTTTTGGCAAATTTCAAAGGATGCAGTTCACTATCCGTACCACAGCTTTTATTATCCTTCACCGTTAAATAAACATAAAATACATAAGCACCCACTAAGCCAACTGCAATAATCTGCTTAAATGTTGGAGGAACAAATGCAGCCCCAATGGCTACGGAAAAGACCACTAAGAAAAATAGCAAATCTCGCCTCATTACCCCTTCATTAATCAGCATGTGGGTTCTCTTTTTGCCATTGTGTTTAAAGACTAAACCGGCTGTACCTACTACCCCTAGTGCCAATGTTGCAAGCATAAACGGGGCACCCAGTATGGCCCCAATTCCAATGTGACTCGCTTCCTCGCCTGTTCCAAACAGAATGGCAATTACTGGTATCATCGTTTCCGGCAAGGCTGTCCCCACTGCCGCCAATACACTACCCACGCATCCTTCGGAAAGATTTAATTTTTTACCTAACCACTCAATAGCGTTAGTAAATACCTCCGCTCCATAAAGAATTATCCCTAAACTAACTATTAAAATAATAATTTCCACTTTCCAATCTCCTCTCTTTTTTTAAAATTTGGTCCAAAGCAATAAAAAAAGACCTATTACCTCGAAAAAATCAAGGTAAAGGTCTCGCTTTAGCTTAAGCTACGGTAATACCGGGCATTATATGCCGCAATGTCGATATTACCACCACAATCTGGCAGCTACTCCCCTTTACGGGTTATATTCAATTGTTAAAAGATTATAACACAACTTAATTACCGGTGCAATATTGTTTCCAAAATGGCCGTTTAAAAATAATTTGAAACAATTTTACCCAAACAATCAATCCACATACCTGAGTGGGATGCTCCTAATGCAAAGACAGTTTAACGCAAACTACAAGGATTGTGCCCCGCAGGATTTGGCATGGGAACAATCTCACTGTACGCGCAGGAATTTTATTTAATGAAACCGCTGATATGTTTCGCCAACTTAGGTTCATCCAAGTTTCTACCGATGATGGAAATTCTACACCTTCCTTCGCCCACTTCTTGAAAATCCGTTCGGCCCATTACATAGTCCACCTGCACTAGCCTGCCTCGTTCCGTCTGAAAGATGCCTTTTGCTCTGAGCACCTCACCAAATATGCCGGAGTCCAACTGCTCAAAAAATCGTTTTATTTCAGCCTCGCCATGCTGACCAGTCAATTCAGCAGCGTATGAATTAAAAGACAAGTTGGGCACATGCTCATGTACCTGGGCAATTTTTTGTGGTTGGCTACGAAAAACTTCCGCCAGGGGGATTTCGGCAAAAGAAGCATGAAAGATTGCCGCTTCCGGATTAAAGTCCGCGACTACCTTTGCCACACTTTCCCTTTCATGGGCAGATACCAAGTCAACCTTGTTAATGACCACAACATGAGCAGTGCTGATGGCCTTGAGGTAAAAATCACCCAAACCGGCCGCACACTTAAAAAAGTTGAAAGCGTCAATTAGATGAATTAAGGATTCTACTTCAGCCTTGGCCGCAACTTGCGGCATTTCTATAGTTTCCACAATCTGCGACGGGAGGGCAATGCCGGACGGCTCAATGATTAGTCGATCTGGGGCAAATCGGTCGGCAATATCTAAGATAGCCTGCTTTAAACTGGTTTTTAATGAGCAGCAGATGCAGCCCGACGCCAGTTCCATTACATCCACCGCTTCCCTGCCTACTATTTCCCCATCGACACCTATCTTTCCAAATTCGTTGACCAATATGGCTATTTTTTCGCCTGGGGCTTTGTTTAATGTAGCCACGGCCTGCAGCACAAAAGTAGTTTTACCGGAACCTAGAAATCCTGAAACAACATTAACTTTCACTATCTTCCCTCCTCGTAGTAATTGACTCCCTATAACCTTTCAATTCTCACCATGGTATCATTGAAAGCCACCAAAGCTCCGACCGGCTCCTCTTTGCAGGCTATGACCCAGTTGGGGTTAACACCTTTTCCCCGGGCTACGTCACCGTACGTTGTATGGCCAAAATGATGCGATATGCCTACAACTCCCGAAACTATTTTTTCCGTAACCTTAACCGGAATAGTTATTTGTCCCGTTTCCGATGTGACGCGCACAGTCTCCGCATCTCTTATACCCAATTTGCTGGCGTCATGGGAGTTAATCTCCAAGTAGTTCTGGTCCATTATCTCCATTAACTGTGGAATATTGGCCGTCCGCGACTGATTATGAACATTCACTTTGAAGGTAATCAGTTTAAATGGATATTGTGAACGCTTAGCCCCATCCTGATGGTGTTTGACAGGGTGATAATTAGGAAATGGTTCAAATCCATGTACCGCAAGATTTTCTGAATATATTTGTAACTTTCCTGATTTTGTGCCAAAGCCGTTGGCTTCATAGCGGCGATACTGTCTTGGATTTTGATCAACCCAAACACCATTTTTCAACAGCTCCTCCCAATTAGCCTCGGTTCCTTCCAATTCTTTTTTCATATACTCTACCACTGTATCTTGAAAGTATTCTTCCATTCCGCCGCCAATTTTTAATGCTAATTCTCGCAATACCTCTCGGGTCTCCCTCGCCTCGTGAACTGGTTTTATGACTGGTTTACGGAGCCAAAAATATGATTGGAATTCAAACGCAAAGGGCCAGCTGATCAAATCATGTCTCTCCAAGTAAGTAGTTTCGGGTAGTATAATATCAGCTAAAGCCGTTGTTTCGCCCATGAAGGGGTCGATGGATACAATAAAAGGTACTTTTCCCTCATCTTTTATGACTTCTATCTGCTTTTCTGGTTCTGGCATAGAATAGGCCGGACTGGAGTGATAGAAAATTATGGTGTCGATAGGGTATGGTTCCCCGGCGCCAATTGATGGCAGTATCTGCTGCTGCGCACTATCAGCTAAAGGGAACCTTTCCGTTCCTGTCAAATCTATTTTTTGCTGACTGGGCACTGCGGGAACAGGATCTACAGCGCTCAGCCCTTTTGCAGTGGAAAAACAAAGACCGCCTTTTTCATCAATATTTCCCACCAATGCATTTAACATCAGCACAGCTCTTGAAGCAGCCAATCCATTTTCATGCGCAGCTACTCCTCTTAAAGAATCAGCTACGGCCGGCTTAGTGGTAGCAAATTCGTGCGCAATTCTTTCGATAGTAGCTACGGGAATACCGCAAATGTTGCTAGCATACTCTGGCGTATATTGAGGAACAATCTCCCGGGCAAACTGCTCGAAACCCACAGCCCATTTTTCCATAAAGTCCCGATCAAAAAGTTCCTCGGTAATGATGACATTGATTAGACCCATGACAAATGCCCCATCTGTACCAGGAATTATAGGCAGCCATTCGTCGGCTTTGACAGCTGATTCATTAAATCTAGGGTCAACCACCACCAATTTTGCCTTATTGCCCAGAGCCTTTACTAGCCTCTGGGCACCTGCGACAAATGGTAAGTTAGCTTCCAACCGATTTGACCCCAGCAAAATAATATAACGGGAATGCTCCAAATCAGGCAACGGCCAGCCGTCCCCCACCGTCTCCATACACGCTGTCTGCCTAGTGGAGGCGCAAAGACTATCGTGGTTGAAATGGTTGGGACTACCGAAGGCATGGGTGAAACGTGTCGTATATCCGGCCATCATATTTCGTCCCGAATAAAACACTAACTTTTCTGACTGTCCCAGATTCTGCAATTTCTGCAGTCGCACCGTTATCTTTTCCAAGGCCTCTTCCCACGATATTCTACGCCACTGGCCACTGCCCCTGGGACCTACACGTTCCAGAGGATGCTTTACTCTATGAGGGTCATAAGCCTGCATGATACCGGCTTGGCCTTTGGCACAAAGCTTACCTTTGCTATTTGGGTCCAATGGGTTGCCATCGATGGCCACAGCTCTACCTGCTTCAACCTTAACTTTGATGCCGCAACTGGAAACGCATTGAAGACAAACACTAGTAACATATCCATCTTGTCGGCCTGCTAGAATTTCCTCATATTGTGTCATTATTTTTTCACCTCCAGTTTTGCATGGTAACTTTAAAGCCACCCTGCTTCAAAGGATTCTCCCGGCAGCAATGTACGATTGCCAACTCGCAAAATAGAGTATCTTAAGATGTAGCCTCCTATCAATACGAGCACTGACGCCAAGACGGAAATGCGGGGCGAAAGTAGATGGAGAACTAAAGGTATGAACAATCCAACTGTGATAACTCCTCCCCAAAACAACCTGCTAAATCTACCTTTAATAAGTTCATCAGCGGAGCGAGAGGCCTCAACGGTAGAATTCTTCATTATTACTAGATAGAAAAACAACAGCAGCAGTTCCACCATGACAAAGCCGGCGTCCAAAAACCGGAAAGCATTTAGATTATGGCCCATGGATACTGCAATTAAATGAACTGCAGCAATCCCTGTAGAAAAGGCAGAAACCAGAAATAATACCGGCAGTAACGACGTGTTCCAAAAAGGTCTTCCTTTTAGTATCCCTAACAGCACCCCCGTGTAGGCTGCCGTTGCCATACCAAACAAAATCCCCAAACCTAAAACCGTAGTGTTTCCCCATAGGATATACAGGAAACATAACAGCATAAAAATACTGATCGTCCAAGCGCCAAAAGACATTACCGACGACTTAATGTTAAAAAGCACCCGCCAAAAGCGCACTGGCTGTCCCAAGTCACTTACCAGTAAAAAGGTGCCACATGCTACCAGTAATAAACCTAACCAAGCCGCTATTTCCACGGCCGACTGCATCATTTCTCCCAGTACAAAATAGTAGATGCCACTGATTGCAAAGGAACCGGCACCCACTCCGGCGAGGAATAGGTATGCGGCAACTCGGTAATCCCAGATAGGCTTATGCTCACTCATTTAATTCACCTCCATTAATTAGGGGTGGCAATAGTATACCGACGGCTCTGTGCCTAAGTGGGGTAGCAGCGTCGTCCCCTGCCGTAGGTTAATTAACCGTGATGCATCACTATTGGGGTCCTCCACGTCTCCAAATACGCGTGCCCCCGCCAAACAAGTTTGGACACAAGCTGGCTCCAGCCCTTCATCACGGCGACTGGCACACAAATCGCATTTTTGAACTATGCCTTTGCTTTCATTAAATATTCGTGCCCCATAGGGGCACGCTGCCATGCAGTACTTGCAACCCACGCATTTGGTCTCATTGATTATCACAACTCCCTGGGAATTTATTTCCGTGGCGCCGGCAGGGCAAACACTTTCACAAGGTGGTTTTTTACACTGCATGCAACTTTTGGGTAAACCGTATTTACTAATATTGGGGAAATTACCCTTGGGACCCACATTTAACACTTTGACCAGATAGTCCCCCAAGGCAATGCCATTATGCATCTTACACGCTACTGTACAGGCATGACAAGAGATGCATTTTTTCAAATCAACTACCAAAGCCAACTGGCTCACCAAAATCCCTCCTTTCAACTATGGTTAGCGATTATTTGCTCAAGCGATTCCCAGCAATTCTTTAGCCATATCAACAGCCTCAATGGCATCAGCAGCATAACCGTCCGCCGTAATCTTATCAGACCAATCTTGCGAAACGGGGGCACCTCCAACCATAATCTTAAACTGATCACGGCAGCTAGCCTGTTCAAATGCGGCAATGGTCTTTGCCTGCATGGGCATAGTCGTAGAAAGAAGTGCACAAAGGCCCACTATATCCGGTTTTTGTTCCACTGCAGCCTGGACAAACTTCTCCGGAGGCACGTCGACACCCAGATCAATAACTTTGAAACCGGCTCCTTGGAACATCATAATCAAGATGTTCTTGCCAATATCATGTACGTCACCTTTTACCGTCCCAATCATGAAGGTGCCGACGGTGTTACTGTTTTCATCGCCTGCTAAGTATGGTTCCAGCAGCTCGACTCCTTTGCTCATAGACTTAGCTGAAACCATTACTTCTGGAAGAAAATATTCCCCGGCCTTAAATCTTCTACCAACTTCGTTCATACCTGCAGCTAACCCGTCTTGAATGATGGTTACCGCATCGATTTCCTCCGCCAAGGCCTGTTGAGTCATACTGACCGCTTCGTTAATTTTACCTTCAATTACACTTTGCGCCAACTGTTCCAATACGCTCATTATAGTTTTCCTCCTTATAATCTTATAATTTGATTGGATACTGACCGTATTCCTTGGCCGCTTCGTACATAGTGGTGATGTTTTGCGACGGAATATCCGGCTGACAGCGATGGGATGAGCTTAAAATATAACCGCCTCCGGGTGCCGCTTCCTTGATCCGGGTCCGTACTTCTGCCGCAACCTGTTCCGGGGTTCCCAATGGCAGAGTCCGTTGGACATCAATACCTCCCCACCAGGATAACCTGTCGCCAAATTCTTGTTTTAGCCTTGCTGGCTCTACCCCTTTTGCGATGGGCTGCATGGGATCGGAAACCTCCATGCCACATTCAATTAAATCTGGAACAATAGCATAAATGGCGCCGCAGGAATGAAACTGAAGTTTAGCATGAGGATTTTGCTCTTTCAGCAGTTTGCTGGCGAGGCCAAAACTTTTTGTGTAATAGGGCTTAATCATCTCCCTAAATGTTTTAGGGGAAATTTGCAGATTATCTTGATTTCCCAGATCTTCAGGACTCATTCGTACTTGAGTTAGATATTTGCCAATTAGTTTAATTCCCATTTCATTAAATTTCATTTCTACCTGGCACAGCTTGGCAAACAAAGCGTGCACAAACTCGGGCTCAAGAATCATGTCCATTAATATTTGTTCGTGGCCTCGCAAATACTTGGCCTGTTCATAGATGCCGCCTCTACCAAATTGAGCCAGTAGCGCTTTATCAGTCTCGGTAAATAAACGTTTAGCTTTTTGCTCCAGCCCGTTCCAGCACCCGTCAGCGGTGGGGTCCGGCCATGGATAATCTTCCAGATCAGCTATGGTGGCGTCCTTTAACGGTGGATTTACATCCTCCATATAGTAGCCACCTTCATATTCTACTTTTTTACGTGGGACACTCCACTCGTCCACGTAAAAACCGTTTTCATTAATTTTGAACCCTTGTCCATCGGGAGTAGAAGACCCAATCCGAATTACATCCAAACCAAGTTTTTCAATCACATCAGGTTCCACATGTACATCCATGGACCATGTTGTTGAACCCGGCGGGTATTGATCTTTTACTGTTAGCCCCAGGTATTCACGAAAGTTTTTATAAGCACCTAAGGTCATCCACATTCCCAACGGAACTCGGTCCGGTTCCTGGTGGTTTAAGGCCGTTTGCACTCTTTCTCTTGAAGTCATCTGTTTTACCATACTGATCCTCCTTGAAAATAAATAATTTTGTTAAGGTGTAACAAGCATTAGATATCTAATGCTCCGGCCCTGGCAGCTGTTAAATAATTCATGCAATATTCATCCTTGCCCAGCAGGGCTTCTGCACTCTTAAGATACGCCATAATATCCTTGTCTAATGGGTCCACAATTACTCCATCCATGCCTCGGTCCATGCACAGCATTAGAAATGCCCGGTTAAGCAGTTTGCGTTTTGGGAGGCCAAAAGAGACATTGCTGAGGCCGCAGATGGTGTGCACGCCGCTAAACTGCTTCATGATTTCGGCAATGGCGTCTAAAGCCGCCATACCCGATTCCGAACTAGTACTGATAGGCGTCACGAGCGGATCCAAAAAGATGTCCTCCAGCGGCACACCGGCGGCTGTTAAACTGTGAATTACTTTTTGCGAAATGTCTATCCTCCTGGCAAAAGTATCCGGCATACCGCTGTCATCCATACACAAGGCCACCACACTGGCCTGATACTCCAGCACCAAGGGAAGAACTTTTTCAAATCTGTCTTTTTCACCAGTAATGGAATTGATCATCGCTTTGCCTTTATGCACTTTTAAGGCTGCAGCTAACGCTTCCGGGTCTGGGCTGTCTAAGGCCAAAGGAACATCTACTGCTGACTGCACAGTTTCAGTCAACCAGACCAGGTATTCGGGTTCCTGTCCTACCAATGTGCCGGCATTAACATCTATATAATTGGCGCCGGCTGCAAGTTGTTCGCGTGCCAGCTCTTGGATAAATGCCACATCTTGGCTTTTCACTCGCTCTTCCACTTCTTTCCTGCTGGTGTTAATCAATTCTCCTACAATAATCATTTTGTCTATACCTCCTGTTTCTGATTATGGGTTTGGTTAAGCACTTGCCAAACAAGCATAGCCAGAATGGCACCACCAATTGTAGCCACCCAGTAAATCCATAAATGCTGTAGCGTGCCGCTGATAACCGCCGGCCCAAAAGATCGAGCCGGGTTCATGGAAGCACCGCTGATAGGTCCAGCAAAAATAGCCTCCATAGCTACCGTAGCGCCAATTACTACTCCAGCAAAGGGTTTAGCTGCTTCTTTATGAGAAGTTACACCCAATATTACCCACATTAAAATAAAAGTCAGAACAACTTCCAGTCAAAAGGACTGTGTTACCGAACCGTAAGGGTTAGTGGCGCCCAAGTCACCAATTTGACCAAACAATGTGGCCAATAAAGCACTGGCAAGTGTAGCACCCGCTAGTTGGGCGGCAATGTAAGGAATTACATCCTTACGTGGAAACTTGCCGCCAAGAGCAAACGCGACCGTGACTGCCGGATTAATATGGGCACCGGATATATGACCTATTGAGTAAATTACCACCATCACCACCAACCCAAAGGCCAAGCCTATTCCCACCGGCGTGACCGAACCAGTAATTTTATTAATTATTACTGCACCTGTACCTACAAAAACCAGCATGAAGGTACCGAGCATTTCCGCAAAATACTTGTTCATAATCATCCCCCCCTTATCCTGTCAGTTTTTTGAAGCCTACAAGAGGATGTTCAGAAAAATCCCAACGCATAAGCCCTTCTCAAATAACACTACAAGAAGCTTTTGGCTACATCCACAGCAGTGGCAGCATCCACGGCATACCCGTCTGCACCGATTTTGTCAGCATATTCCTGGGTAACGGGGGCCCCCCCTACCATAACTTTGACAGTATCTCTCATGCCAGCCGTTGCTAATGCCTCAATAGTCTTTTTCAGCGCCGGCATGGTTGTACTGAGCAAGGCCGATAAGGCCAATATGGGTGCCTTTTCCTGCTGGAGGGTTTCAATAAATTTATCAGCGCCGGTATTCACCCCCACATCAATAACTTCAAATCCTGAACCTTCCAGCATCATTCCCAAAATGTTTTTCCCAATATCGTGCACATCACCTTCCACAGTACCCAATACCACTTTGCCTAAAGACTGAGCATCAGCATCGGAAAGCAAGGGCCGCAAGATTTCTAACCCTTGATGCATCGCCTTGGCAGCCAGTAACACTTCCGGGATATAACATTCGTTTCTCTTAAAACGTCCTCCAATTACATTTAAGCCGGCCATAAGCCCTTCCAGCAACACATTATTTGGTTCCATACCCTGGTCAAGACACTGCTGGGTAAAATCTTTTGCATTGTCACTCTGTCCTTGTTCCACACTATCCGCCAATCTGCTTAGCAGTTCCATTTTATCTCCTCCTCCAGCTAGTCAATGTTAATGGGAAAATTTCCGTATTCTTTTACTGCTTCCAACATAGCCCAAATATTTTCTAAAGGAACGTCAACGTTAACATAATGAGCTGGCATCCAAACGTACCCTCCGCCTGATGCATAGGCTTTGAGAACTTTCTTTACCCCTTCTCTCACGTCTTGGGGTGAACCGTTGGGCAGCAGTTGTTGCACATCCAGTCCACCCAAGAATGCCACCTTATCGCCAAATTCCTCTTTTATCTTAAAGGGGTCGGCTAAAGCCCCGCAAGGCTGCATACTACCGATGAGTTCTACGCCCATTTCAATAACATCTGGAATGATAGTGCTAAAATCGCCGCAGGAATGATATTTAACGATAATGTCTGGATTTGTCTGCTTGAAAGAAGCAATCATTCGCTTTAAGTACGGCTTAACCAGTTGACGCCATTTATCTGGAGGCATAATCAGACCCGTCTGGACACCCACGTCATCGCCTATACGAATAACATCTATGCCCTCTTGAATAGCCCTGTTACCAATTTTTTCGTAATAATTGCTCAAGCCATCAATAACGTCCATAACAAATTGCTCATTTTCATAGGCATCCATAACGAAATTCTCCATACCTCTCAGATGGAAGCCCGCTTCAAACAGCGTGCAGGACAAATCTACCATAACCGCATAATCCTGATGATATTGCTTCATGGCTGCTCTAATGGCATCCATACGTTCCGGTTTGTTAGGATCAGGAAATTTGTAGCCTCCCAATTCAGCTGTTTTTAATGGATGCTCTACGGGTTGATTAAATCCGTGGATCCCTTGGTACTTAACACCCCATTCGCTGGTGTATGTTTCACCTTCGCCAACCAAACGATGACTGTACTCGCCATTGATGCCAATCTGAATGAGGACCCCGTCATTTCCCTGTTTAATTTCAAATTCATTGGGGTCCACCCCAAAAATTGGCGCCATCTTTTGTTTTACTGCGCCAACATAACGATTAAACCTTGGCACCCGGTCCGTCTCTTGCCTTTTGATAGCAGCAATAAACCTTTCCCTGGGTTTCACAAAATCAACTCCTTTCAGAATTTTCATACTTATCAATTATATATTAAACGGGAAAACTAGAACTTCCTTGCGATTTTATTGGTCTTAATAGTTACTTTTTGTGCTCTTTGCGATTACCACTTGAGCATCCGAAATTCACTTGGCGTCAGACCGACAATCTCTTTGAACACCTTGCCAAAATAACTTTGACCTTTGTAGCCGGTGCGGTCCGCAATTTCGGAAATTGTTAAATCCGTATGAGTCAACAGCCTTTTAGCTTCTTCAATGCGGACTCCGGTCAAATATTCTTTAATGCCTATGCCGACTTCTTCCTTGAAAATTTTGCTGACATAAAATGCACTAGCAAAGACACGGTTGGCGATATCGTTCAATGTAATGTCTTTCTGAAATTGTTCTTGGATCAAAAGCTTTATTTCTTGCACCAGTTTGTTTTTTCTACTGATTGGGCCCTTTTTCACGTGTTTCAGATAGTTAGCGATAACGCTTTTTTCAAACCAAGCACAAAAGTGCTCGATCCTACCATGATTGTTCCACTCGAACAAATGCTGGCTATCCAATTTGACTATTTCATCAAGATTATCCTCGGACAGTTTTAATTCTTTGGAGACGAACACCATCAGCTCCAAGGAACGTATTTTAGCAAGTTCTTCACAACAGGTTTCAGCCATCTGAACTTCACAGAATTCTTTAATAAATTGTGATACACCGTCAAGATCAGCCTCTCTCATCTTCCACAGCAGTTCGTGTTCCAGCTTTTTATTGTTCTGGTCATGCTCATCTAAAGCTTTCAACCAACGGCACCCCCCAGTTGCTCCCAAGGATATTTTTTGAATTTGATCGCCCTTTGACTATCCTTTCGGTTTTTCCCCGGTTTTTTCCGGGGCTTCACTTTCTTCTGCTCCTTCAGGCTCGTTCACTTCCTCGATAATAACATCGCAACAGCCTTTATCCTTGTTTCCCAAAATTCGAGACAATAAACCTTTCTTCTTCTCTACCAATTGAATACACCTCACTGAGTAAAATTTATGCTAAGATATTAATGACATAGCCTGATATAACCGCCACTATAAAGATAGTGCAAATAAAACTAAGCAATAACTTGGGTTTAAAGATACTTGCCATCAAACTTAATTCAGGGATACTGGCTCCGGCTCCCCCAATAATTAGAGCCATGATGACACCAAGACTAACCCCTTTCTGAAGGAATGCCATGCCGATGGGTACCATGGTTTCCACCCTGATATATAACGGAATCCCTAGGAGTGCAGCAACTGGCACGGCCCATACATTGTCTCTGCCTGCCATGCGAGCGGCCAAGTCCGGGGGTAGCATGCCATAAATCAGTGATCCAATCAGAACACCGATTAATAGGTAAGGCAAAAGGTCCACAAATTGTTTCCAAGCCCCCCGGAAGGCACGTTTTAAAACATGTTCATTTTTTTCTTGGCTACCGCCTGCCCCACCCCTAATAACTACTCTTTTTACATATTTCTCCAAACCAAGTCTCGACCATAGCATCCCTGCAAACACGGATAAGGTAAATGTTAAGATGCTGTAGGTTATTACCACTTTCCAACCAAAAATGGCCCAGAACAGACCTAAGATAACCGGGTTTAGTAAAGGTGACGCAACTAGGAAAGACATGGTGGCACCAAATGGGGCCCCGGAATTCAGCAACCCCACCATCAGTGGAATGGTTGAACAAGAGCAAAATGGCGTAGCTGCCCCCAACAAAGCCCCGATAACATTGCCCCGACCAGCACGACCACTCAGAAGTTTCTTGATTTTCTCCGGAGATACATATTCCTGAATAACGCCTACCAAGAAACTTACCCCAATGAATAGCAGAACTAGCTCTCCTGATATTGTAAAGAAAAACCTCAACGTATCCTGCCAAGAATTGATTAACATCAGATTGCCTCCAGTTATTAATATAGGTCCTCAATACATAGAGGGGCCAACTAAGATCGGATAAAAAATTGCTAAACTTAATTTAGCACTACTCAGCTTTCTTTAACCCGATAGCTTCCACAATATAGATACTGACTTCTTCCCAAGCCGCGACGGCCGTTCCAAAGGCTTCCTTTCCCTTTGTGGTAATGTGATACACTCTACGTTTACGTTTTCCCACTGTCTCCTCCACACCATAAAGATACTCTCCCTGTTCAAACTCCTTTAAGATTGGATATATAGTACCTTCGGTGGGTGTACAGCAACCTTTGGTAACATTGGCTACGGTTCGCGCTATTTCATACCCATGCATTGGACAAACATAAAGAACTCTCAAGATAAAAAATTTAGTGAGACTCATCTTGATGATGCCATTCCAATACTCCTTGCTTGTGTAATCCATTAAGAATCGCCTCTTTGATTGACTTTTTATCGTGAATTTCAACGTTATTGAAGTCGAATTACGGCCTTTTAAAAGTTTCTTCTAATTTTAAAAAGAAAAAGCGGTGAAGGCAAGGTACTCAATACCTCCACCGTATGCTAGTAGACCGTTTCGGCCATCTAGGGAGTGAAAGGTACAAATTCACCATCTTTAGCATGCATCCAGGATACGGAGCTGACCATTACACGTTGATCTTTGGATAGGTTAACCTCTGGTATAATGGAACCTTTCCAACCTTGGATGGAGCCCATAGCTTCAATAAAGTTTTCTCTAGTAATGTCTTTCCCAGCCCGCTCTAGCGCTTCCGTAACTACTTGCGCACCAGAATAGCCCCACATATGAATGGCTGAAGGTTCTTCTTTAGGATAGTACTTTTTCAATATCTTTCTAAATTCATCTATTGAAGCTGAGTCAGAGTCCGGTGATCTGAAGATAGTGCTGATAATAATTCCATTTACTGCTTCCTCGCCCGCCAAATCAAATACTACGCTGTCAAGTCCGATAAAAGATGCTACTATAGGTACATCCCAGCCCAACTTTTGCACTTGTATCAAGGCTTTTGCCAAGTGTTCCGGCGCTGCAAAAAGGATTAAGACATCTGGTTCAGCCTGTTGCGAGGTAATAACCTGTGAAGCAATATCAACCTCGGAAACTTCGTAACCCTGCTTAGCTACAAATTCTACACCATTGGCATTTGCGTACTCTTCCGCGCCAGCTAAATCCGTCTGACCCGATGGGTCATTTTGGTAAATCATGGCTACTTTTTGGGCCCCAAATTGGTTTTGAGCCATCTCCACCAGCTGCCCGCCTTCACGAGTATAATCCAAGTACAGCGGCCAAACTAATTCGCTGGGATAATTAACGTTCTTGGCAGCCCCAGTGCCGGCACCAATTAACGGTACACCTTGCTCCACAATGTAATCAATAACTGCTGACGTGGGAGCAGACCCTAACGGGTTGGCCATAGCAAATACCTTATCCCGCTCTATAAATTCTTTGACAATAGCCTTCGTCCTAGCTGGTTCATAGCCATCATCTTTCATCTTAAAGTCAATTTTACGTCCATTTACTCCACCATTTTCATTGACATGCTGGTACCAAGCATCAGCACCCTTGCCCATTCTAAAGTAACTGGACTCGCTACCAGTCATAGGCTGGTAAGCACCCAAGAGAATAGAATCGGCCGTAACACCCGGTGCATTACTCACATTTGCTTTATTATCGCCATCAGGCTTGGCATCATTACCATCATTACCTCCAGTGCTGCTGCAACCTACTGCAGCAACAAAGAGCATTAAGCATAGTGCCACTCCCATAAAGATACGGAACCGCCTAGAATTAATCATTAACTCAATTCCCCTCTCGTTTTAATATTAGTTAACGTTCAAAATGATTATGGACTTTAACCCTTGACCTTTACATCCCTCCTTCAAATGATAAAGTGGCAAATATTTTTCCAAATATTGTTCTTTATCCTAGATATGAGTGAATAATTTCATCTTTTGACTGGAGCTCAGTTGATAAACCTTGCATCGCTACTTTCCCATTTTGCAATACATAACCTCTAGTAGCCAAGGATAATGCCATATTTGCGTTCTGTTCCACCATAAAAATGGTCACACCGTCTCCATTAATACTTCGCAAAATACTAAAAATCTCATAAGTGATAATTGGAGCTAGACCCAATGATGGTTCATCCAACAGCAAAATTTGGGGGTTCGCCATTAAGGCCCTTCCTATAACCAACATCTGCTGCTGCCCGCCTGACAGACTTCCTGCCAACTGATTCTGGCGTTGACGCAAGATAGGAAAGTAGTCCATCACCATCTCCAGGTCAGACTTCACTTCTCCTTTATTGCGGCGGGTATAAGCCCCCATTTTTAGATTTTCCATAACTGTCAATCCGGGAAAAACTCTCCGGCCTTCCGGCACTTGTACCACTCCCATTTTGACAATCTGTTCTGTACTGGTATTCTTAATTAAGGTACCATCAATCTGTAACTTGCCGCCAGTGGGCTTTAACACACCGGAAATAACCTTAAGAATAGTACTTTTACCGGCACCATTAGATCCTAAAAGTGCTACAATTTCACCTTGACCAACTGCCAAGGTGACCCCCTTTAACGCTTTTATGGCTCCATAACCGGCATGTAGGTCACTGATTTTTAGCATTGAAATCATCTCCAAGATAGGCTTCGATCACCCTAGGATTCTTTTGGATTTCTTCAGGCGTTCCTTCCGCAATTAATTTTCCGGAATCTAGAACGTAAATCCTATCACAGACCTTCATTACTAAAGACATATCGTGCTCGACAACTAAAATTGTCGTACCAAAGTCTTTGTTTATTTTCATAATCATGTCGGATACCGCACTGGTCTCTTCATCATTGCATCCAGCTGCCGGCTCGTCCAACAATAGCAGCCGCGGCTCCGCTATCATGGCCCGCGCAAATTCAGCAAACTTCTTGGAGCCAAAAGGCATTGAGTCTATATCAGAATCCAACAGTTCCTCCAAATTAAAAGATTTGGCAACCTCCCGGGTCTTTTTCTTGAGTTCCCGTTCTCGCCTGCGGGCCTTTGCCAGAGACAACATAGTTGCCAAGGGGTTGCGTATCTGGCTATGAGAACCCAGCAGAATATTATCCTGCAAATTAAGGTTCTGACACAAATTTAGGTTTTGAAACGTTCTACAAATGCCTAACGAAGCCATGTCATGGGTTTTTTTCTTCATCAAATCGGCACCTTCAAAAAACATTTCACCCGAATCTGGCTCTAAGAATCTGGTTAGGCAGTTAAAAAAAGTAGTTTTCCCAGCGCCATTGGGACCTATCAGTCCTAATATTTCACCCCTCTTAATATAGATGGAAACCTGTTCTAAAGCCTGCACTCCTCCAAAAGCAATAGCAACATTATTAGCCTCGAAGTGTCGAACACTCAATTGCCTCACCCCTTCTATATTTCTTTAATCATTGGACATACCGATCTTGGACTGTAAGGCAACATTGGAATCGGTCATTTTTTTATTTTGACCGAGTAGCAAGGTTGCCCGGACACGAAGTTTTTTCAGTAATCCTGCCATACCTTCCGGAGCAAGGACTACCACCAGAATTAACACTAAACCCAGAAAGATAAAGGAAAAGTCTTGATAGTCAGCCAGAAAGTAAGGTACTAGAACAATGTATCCTGCACCTAGAACTGAACCTTTAACAGAACCAAGCCCGCCCACGATAGCCGCCACCAAGAAATACGTGGAAAGCCAAAAATTAAAGGTTTCTGCGGAGATATATTGGGTATGATAAGCCATTAGCCCGCCGGCAACCCCCGCGTAAAATGCTGACAAAGTAAAAGCCATTGTCTTGTACAAACGGAGGTTAACTCCCATTGCCTGAGCGGCCGTCTCACTGCTTTTGATTGCCATAAAAGCTCGTCCCACACCAGACCGCAAAATGGATACTGTTAATAAAATAAAGAGTATGACTACTGCTAACACAAAATAATAATAACCAATCTCCTGGAGTTGAATGCCGAATATGGTCGGCTTGCTAATGCTAATCCCGGTTCTGCCCATAAATAGCGGCACGTTCATTAAAATGGATTGGACAGCGAACCCAAATCCCAGAGTGGCTATCGCTAAAAATGCTCCCACAATCCTCAAGGCTAGAACTCCCACTAAAAAACCAATCCCTGCGCCGACAAGGCCGCCGAGAATAATGCCGGGAATTAGCGGAACGCCAAAGTGCAAAGCAGTTAATGCCGCCGTATAGGCACCCAAACCATAAAACCCAGCTTGTCCCATAGTAATTTGTCCGGTGTTACCGGTGAGCATATTGACACCCAGTACAATTACCACATAAATACCGACTGTTGTTAATAAATACGTATAAAAGGATTCAATAATAAAAGGTAGAGATATTAGCAATGCCGTGAGTGCAATCCAGAACCAGTTGTTATTTTTCTGCTTATCTAACATTAAACTTCTCTCCTTTTCCCGCCACCAAATAGTCCAGTCGGTTTAATGGCCAACATAATAATGATCATGACAAATGCCAAAGACACTTTATACTCTGCTCCAAGGTAGCCCCCGGCAATATTCTCCGCCACCCCGATAAACAAGGCTCCTAGAACCGCCCCAGGCATACTGTATAACCCACCGAAAATAGCTGCTGCATATCCTTTGACAAGGACCGTATCCATCATGCCCGGACTGACCCATATTATTGGTGCCAGTAAAAATCCAGACAACGCAGCCATGATACCACCAACGGCCCAAGTAAGGATAATAATTGTTTTAATCGGAATTCCCATGAGACTGGCGCAGTATTTATCTTCCTTCAGCGCCCGCATGGCCGTTCCCCACTTAGAATATTTCAGGAAGGCAAATAACAACCCGCCAATCACAAATGCTATTATCATTACAAAGATATGGCCCTTACTTATCATTGCACCCAAAAATTCTATGGGTTCTTTGGGAAAGGGATCTGGAAAAGATTTCGTATCCCGACCCCATAACCAGCCACTTACGCCATGAAGTACATAATAAACACCCAGTGTTGCAGTTAGCAAGATTAACCAGTCAGCATCTTCAATCCATCTCATAACCAACAAGTGCATCAGAACCGCTATAAGGATTACGGCTACGATGGACAGTACTAATGCACCGCCAAAACCCAGACCGCTGCTTAGTGCCATAAGGGCGATAAATGCACCAAACATCCCAAAATCCCCTTGGGCAATATTTATAGTGCGAGTATTGTTAAAAATAAGAACTATTCCTAGAGCAGTTAAAGCGTATAATGATCCTGTTGCCAGACCACTCAAAATAAGTTGAAACAACAATTTTTGTCCCTCCTATTTCATTTTAAAATTTTGGTAGATGCATTAAAATCACGGTGATCGATGTCCTTAATTCTTAATATTTTGAAAACTATGTTTATTGAATTCTAACAAACCACCCAGATGCCCTTCACATTTTTTTGTCATGTTTCCTGATTTTTTGCTAAATTCAAAATTTTCAAATAACATTTTCCGGAAATTCCTCTGCTGTCAATCATCCACCATTATAATTATGATAATCGCTTACATTCGAATTCGTCAATGGCAATTTTCGACATATGTAGGCAATCTTTTCGTTTTCAAAGCATTCAGTGGGGAACGTATCTCTTAATGTCAAACAAACATTTTTTACCATAAAAGATAAGATTTAAATAGACCCCTCTGGGAAGGATAAAAATATAAGGGGGTACTAGTAATGATTAAAATTAAGGACCGAATAATATTAGGTATCATATCTGGAGTATTAGCAGGAATTCCCGGCAGGTTGATGAATGCCGCGGAATATAAATTCAATCTGACAGATGTAAAATATGGACAAATGGCAACAAACTTATTCTTACCGAAGAAAAAAATAAATACCCCTGAGGGTAGATTTATTGCATCTCTGGTCAACCATATTATGATTTCCATGACGGGAACAATAACAACTTACGTATTGTCGGCTACAGGCCGTGATAAATCAATTGTAAAAGGCATTGGTGTTTCTTCAATTTTTGGCTTTTATTCTTTGGTTTGTCCGCCAGACTTAGTCTGCAGGTTAAAACCAAGAAACCTTTATCACCTCTGCTAAGCTTTGTAGATCATTTAACACTGGGTGCTTTAAATGGACTAATTATTCCAAAGCTCGGTGATGACGCCTTATTTCCTGAAGATGATGATATTTATGACGGTGATAAAATACCGCTACTTTACACAGGGGACTAATACATAAATATTAGATACTGACTTTTTGTTTGTCACATTAAGACTGTTTCTTGATACCCTATGCGGAGCAAATAACCCGTCTGACCTGTATCGACTATTTCGATCTGATCCCATATTGCCAACCCCCCTGGCGGAAAGTCTTCTCCTGTTGGGCTGGGAATATTCCACCTTTTAACTATTACCTGCGTACCATAAGCCAGAGGAACTGTTGGTGCATCCAGAAAAGGTTCTGTAGAAAGTTTCGTGTCCCTCGTAACCAAGTGAATCCTTTCTTTGCCTTGTTCTGCCAGTTCGATACGGATTAACGCCAATTTTGCCAGATCAGCAGCGGCAGAATCGTTAAGGGTTTTCATCAACGCCTCTTTAACCACATCATCAAGTGCAATTCTTCCCAGACTGAGAACGGTATAAGCGCGTGTAATATCACAAGGACTATTCAGCAAATCCAGTAAATATGGGATTGCCCTATGGCTCAAGGCCGCCCATTGAAAGGAACCGATATAATAGATACCATGAATCTGAAGAGAGTTAAGCTGATCACATGTTTCAGCAGCTTGTTCCCAAGTTTTCTTTAACTGAACAGGATTAGGAACATCAGGCCCGATTAGCAATTCCGAACCCGCATAGATTAAGTTTGGATTGTCTATTTGATTAATTTCAGCCAGGACACTTACAGAAGTATTGAACTGCCTTGCTAGACAGAATAATGTATCTCCCGGCAGCACGACATAGTAAGGTCCGCCTCCCGCCTTTGGAAGATCTATACCCACAGTAGGTATAATGAGAACCTGACCTACGAAAATTAAATTCGGATTACATATGACATTTGCCTCTAATAAGGCCTCAACCGTAACTCCAAAACGCCTGGCAATTTTCCACAAGGAATCGCCCTGTTTCACCGTGTATATCATAATTAAGCCCCCCTAATATTATATTAGAGAGTTATTATTTCGTTCGTAAGGAACTTCTTTAGACAAATATCGGAAAACACTCTTAAAAACAAAGTGCCTGGGTTGAAGAGAACACTTTCTTCTCCTAACACAGGCTTTCATCTCTAGTTATATAGTGGTCGACTTCCAGTTACTAACTGCTTTACATAGCTCCATCAAAACTTGCTTTCTTACTTACTAGAAAGTTTCCCCCCTGCTCTGGCCAACATATCTCTAATGGGGAGGCCATAAGGGCACCTTTCTTCACATTGGCCACAATCTATACAAGCCTCTACCTCTACAGAACTTTTGTAGCGCATCTTGGCGAAATCGGGAAGGCCGTAACGGTCAACATAACTCTCCCAAATAAATATCTGTGGAATATTAATATCCACGGCACAGGGCAAACAGTATTCACAGCGTCGACAAAATTCCTTTCCTAAGCGTTCTACATCTGCAGCAAGAATACTTTTCTCCTCTTCAGTCATCACCGGTTCCCTAGAACCTATGCCTGCATTTTCCTCTACTTGTTCAATTGAATCTACCCCAGGAATAACCGTACTTACAGGATAATTTAAGAGAAACTTAACTGCTGCCGATGCACTGGATAAGGCTCCGCCTGCTAACGGCTTCATGACAATAACACCTGTGTTAGTTTCTTGGGCCAACTTTAATAGTTCTTCTGCGCCATCCGTTTCCACAGCGTTAAAAGCAAGCTGAACAGTATCTACAAACCCTTCCTTCATGGCAGCTAGTAAGGTTTCTTTTCGGTGGCTCGACATTCCAATATGTTTTATCAGTCCCTCTTTCTTTGCCTCTTTTAGAGCTTCTAAAGCACCGCCAGGCGCCAGCACCTTTTCAAAGTTTTCCATGTCCTTTACATTATGCAGTTGATACAGGTCAATATAATCTATTCCCATCCGTTCTAAACTTAATTTAATGTGTTCTGCCATTCCCTCTCTATCTCGAGCCGGGGACTTAGTTGCGATAAAAACTTCGTCTCTACGTCCTTTTATGCCCAAACCAACCTTATACTCACTGTCAGTGTACCTGTTACCGGTATCAATGAAATTCATTCCTAAATCCAGCGCCCTATGTATTACCTTTACTGCTACGTCTTCGTCAATCCTTTGAATGGGCAGTGCGCCAAAACCTACTGCCGATACTTCGAATCCAGTTTTTCCCAGTATTCGATACTTCATTTTATTACCCCTTTCACTTGTATGATGTCATAATACTATTCCAGAAAATAATCCTTTTTCCTGCAATAAAATCTATTTTATCACAACCAGTAAATGGGGGGCGGATAACCGCACAAAAAAGATCGGACAGAAAGCCCGATCCTTTTAATCCATGTTATCCTGGCAATTCCTTTAAGTACTTTAGAAGATCATTTAAATCCTCTTCGCTAATATTCCATCTTGGCATGGGCCACTGTAACGCTTTTCCATCGGGGTTAATGCCTTCGGTTATGGCACGTTTAATTTTTTCTTCTGTATAATGTCCATGACCGTTCGAAGACTCGTTATTCTGACCATGATCATCACTGATTAAGTATTCGTATGATATTTTAGGTGTCTGCCATGTGCCCATTTGCATTGTGATAGTCTGGCCTTGCCCCTGGGCACCATGACAATAAGCACAACTCATTTGCATATTTACCATTTCCATACCCATCATTTTTGCAGAAATTGGTTTACCTGACTCGCTAGAAGCTGCGAAGTATATCCGCTGGCCATTAGTAGTGAAACTGGCGGGGAAATTGGCGTTACCTACTTGCGGACCCATCATATTAGGTCCCATTCCGGGCCCCATCATCCCGCCCCAGGGGTTCTGATTATAATTTCCTCCAGGAGCAACTCCATTGTTTGCTCCGTTAGGAGGTACTTGGCCGTTGTTTCCGTAGGGCATCATTCCGCTGCCCATGCCTCCCCAATTATTAAAAGGGTCAAAAGGTTTTTCCATATATTGGGGAAGTAAGGCTGGGACTACTAAAATAGCTGCAACTAAGCCTATAACTAAGCCACCAAGTAGAAACAACCAACTTTTCCTGGTCAATCCGCTAACCTCCTCTCGATGTTATAGAATTAGTTTGGTTCAAACTAATATTTTTATACTTACGGAACCCTACAAGCAGCAAGTATAAAACACTATATGAGATATTTACCGACAAAGGGTAATTTGTTACGGATAAAAACCTTACTACTCAATTCTTAGAAAGTATAACTGGGCTAAATTGACACCATTTGCTTATACCGCTCCTATAATCATGAAGTATAAAGACATAGCAATCAACACTAAACCAATTGCCGGATTAATTAGCCTTACCCAGCGAGACCTGCGAACTTTATTAATCAATACTCCTGCGCTGCTGCCGGCAATGATTACAGGTAATGCATGGCCAAGACCAAATGTAAAAAGATAAAAAGCTCCCTTCAATGCTCCACCGGTAGGAGTAATGTAAGCAGATACGGCTAATACTACCGGAGTAATACACGGGGATGGAACTAATGCTAACGCAGTGCCAAGGCCTAATGCACCAAAGCCAGGTCTAGACCGGTGGAGATTTGGTTTCTTTTTATGGCGAAATTGATAAAAACCATAGGCCCTCTTATTTATTATCCCTAATGCTGCCGACCATCCTCCTACCATGTATATACCCAAGCCAAAATATATTAGCGCCAATATGAAATCCCAACTGGTCTGCACAGTTGTGAGAAACCCGCCAAGCATTCCAAAACCTAATCCAATTAACGCCAGTGAAACTGAAAATCCAAAAAGAAACAGCAGCGATTGAACTAAATAACTCCTGTATTTACTCCCCCCTACGTAACCCGCTACCAAAGGGGATACAGCCAGCATACATGGGTTAAAAGCCATAATAATGCCGCCTAAAAATAACCAAAAGGGACCTTGCTGCACTAAATCAGTCATATCTCTCCTCCTCGCATAATACTACTTGCCGTAGTATAACTATTATTCAGACCGGACTTGTACAATAACTTAAAAAACTATAAAAAAACACTACGCCGTGAAGGCATAGTGAAATGTGTACAAACCTCTTAATTTCTGACTCTAAAAACTGTAATTTTTAACTAACTCTCCGTACAGATACCCTGTATGCATTCTCATCTTCCCGTTTTATGGAAATTACTTCCTGACCCTGAGAGCGAAAACTGGCCGGGACATTATCAATTGGTTCGCCTTCATCTAAGATCACTTCTAATATCCCGCCTTTTTCCAATTCTTCCAAAGCAATTTTTGCATGAACGAAATTCATTGGGCACTTCACTCCGCGTAAGTCAACCTCTTTGTCTGATGACTGCTTATTTGCAGTATCTTCTTCAGATTGTCTGGGGAAGTTGAAAGATGCATCCATGGTATCATATAGTTCTTGAACTTTATCTAAGAACTCCCGTACCGCTACTCCCTGGTCTTCCATTAACTGTTGATTGCCGCGTATAGCAAGCCTTGCAGTGATAAGTAAATCTCTATGTGTTTCTTCAGCTAGTTCTTGGTCAATAAAGTGTTGTTCAAATCCCTTTAGTGCAACATCAGGTTTACCAGGTTCAATTCCTTTTGTCACTAATAAGGCCCCTGCCCCGATGATAACTACATCTAGAAGTTGCTTGTTGCGTCCAATATCATTATTCTGAGCTCTTTCTGCAGCAGCAAATGCCTCTTCAGCCTTTTTAAGCTCCTGAGCTATTAGTTCAAAAATCCCAGCACCACACTCACCAGGCCCTCTACCGGCAAGGCTAAAGTCCTCAACACTTCCCCAATCCTTGTAAAATTTCGGTGACTGTTCGTAATTAGGCATAACATTGTACTTATCGATTAACTTAGAGGCTAATTCTTTGCCTCCAGAATTCCAATAACTTATAAATGCACTATTTTTGCTTTGAACGAACCCTTTTAACAGCTCTGTAGTAAATTGAGGTACATTCCTAGCAGGAATTTGCCCCATAACCTCGGACAACCGTGGGCCATCATCGCCAACTTTGCCACCTACGACTACCGAATAGCATGGATAGCTGCGGCCATTTTCCCGCCGTACCGCTCCGTAAAAACCTAGGGGTGCAATAGAATGCTGACCGCAATTATTAGGACATCCACTAGCATGGATTTCTATTCCCTTAAAAATAGACGGATCCAAACCTGCTTCATGAGCTAATCTGCCAATTGCCTCATTTAAATCTTGTGCACGGCATAGACCCAAACGACAGGTAGCAGCACCTTTGCATGACACTAATAGTGCTTCGCTGCTCTCGCTGCACGTCAGGTCTGCAGGAAGGTCTTTAAGATCAACATATAAACCCTGCAAATACTCTTTCGGAATGAAAGGAATAACAAAATTCTGCAAGCGGTCTGTCCGCAGTTGAGCGCCGGCATACTTTTTAGAAAGAGCAGCTAATTGGTTTAATTCATCACCAGTTAAATCACCACGATTTAGCAGCACTTGTGCACTAAAATATCCTTCTTGCCTTTGGCTAATAACAGCATTATTAAACCACTTATCATAGCCTATTATCTCCTTCTGTTCATTACTGGTTTTTGGAGGCATCGTAGGTTTTGTGCTTACCTCTACTGGCTCTGCATTAGGTATTTCTGCTATCGTTACCTGTTGCAGCTCATTTTCCAGTTGAGCAAAGAATTCCGTCACTCCTAACCGGTCAATTACAAACCTCAATCGAGCGCGATGCCTATTCCTGCGGTCACCATGCTTAATAAATATCCTCTTAACCGCCTCTACAATGCGTAAAGTGTCTTCCGCTGGCACAAATTCACGAAATAACTCTGCCGTACGTGACCTTGTACCCAATCCTCCAGCTACATAAACCTTAAACCCTTTCTTGCCATCTTTGATCACCGCCTGGAAACCTAAATCATTAACTCCGGCTAAGGCGCAATCCTTGCCGCATCCCGAAAAAGCTATTTTAAACTTTCGCGGTAAGTTATAAGAACTGCCAAATGGCAGGAGATAATTTGTAACTGCTAAAGCATATGGATAGGTGTCAAATATTTCTTCGTTACAAATCCCACTGTAGGAGCAAGCAGTAACGTTCCGTACAGTATTTCCACCGCCGCCTGCTGGAGTCAACCCCACCTCCAGTAGCCCTTTCATAATCGGATAGGTGTCCTTAATATCCACTGCGTGAAATTGGATATCCTGTCTAGTAGTTACGTGAACCCTGCCATTAGCATATTGGTTACTCAACTCAGCAATTTTTTCTGCCTGTGATGCCCACAAAAATCCCCCCGCCACTCTTATCCTAACCATAAACAGCCCGTCTTGGCGTTGCTCGTAAATACCTCTTGGTACCCGCTTAGCTTTAAAAAGATCATTTGAAAGCTCCCCGGCTAAAAATCTCTCTACGTCTGTAGCGTGCTGTTCAATATCGTCTAGCACATATTGGGGTATAACATAGGTGTCATTCATAAGACTCCCTCCTCAGCAATACTTACTTCCTGCTCAATAAACTCTCCATTAGTGTCTTTAAAGAATGCTTTTAATTGGTATTCAAAATCTTTTGCTAGGGAAAGAATTGCATAATTTACTTCCGGCATCAAGGCTAATCTTTTATCCTCCTCTGACATCCTCGGAGGAGTGTCCGGATGGCTATGCCAAATAGCTAATATATCCCATCCACGTTTCTGAATATCCTTTAATACCGTAAATTGCTCAGTTGGATCCATGGAATAGTGATATCTACTTTGATCCTCATTTGTCATGGGGTAAAACTTAAGTACAGTATTATTTTTTCCTGCCAACAAACCGCACGCTTCTAGAGGCTTCTGTTTCTTCGCCTCTTCAACTAACTGTTGGAACAATTCCTTTGATAGCTTAAGCATTAGTCGCACCAACTGAGTTTTTAATATCACAAGCGACCTGTTCCTCTTCTTGAAGTGTAGTTATTGTCGGCTTGGACCCGCAAATAGGACAGTCTGTGTTAGGCTGCACCTTAATGGCGTGAGTCCGCATTAGTGAAGCATCATAGGTTAACAATCGGTTATAAAGCAGTTCCCCTTCACCTATTAAATACTTAATGGCTTCAGTGGCTTGAAACGTTCCTACTACACCACCCAATACTCCAAGTACACCGGCTTGGGAACAAGTGGGCACAGCATCTTTAGGCGGAGGTGCTGGAAATAAGCATCGGAGGCATGCACTCTTGCCGGGGTTAACCGTTATGGTCTGTCCCTGAAATCTTAAAATACCAGCATGTGAATAAGTTGTATCCGCAAAGTAGCAAGCATCGTTGATTAAAAATTTAGTTGGAAAGTTATCCGTTCCATCAATTACGAAATCGTATTCGGATATCAGGTCCACAGCATTATCAGCAGTTAATCGCTGGGAATAGACCCTTACTTTAACATCGGGATTAATAGCTTTTATTGTGGCAGCAGCTGATTCTGCCTTCAGTTTATCCACATCTTCTGTAGTATGAATAACCTGTCTTTGCAAATTGCTTAATTCCACCCGGTCAAAGTCAATTATGCCGATTGTTCCAACCCCTGCAGCTGCTAAATACAAAGCTGCCGGCGATCCCAATCCTCCGGCGCCGACAATAAGTACACTGCCGGAAAGCAGCGCCTGCTGTCCCTTAAGGCCAACCTCTTGTAAAATAATATGCCTGCTATAGCGTTCAATCTGTTCGGATGATAAAGTCACTTTTAGTACCTCCTTTTTTAGAGCCGCCACCCATAAAATAGAGAAAGTCTACTTGATCTCCGTCTTTCAACCGACTGGTAGCAAATGCTTCACGTTGTACAAATCCACCATTAACTTGAACCGACACATATTCAGGTGTTTGAACTTTCTCCATTTTTAGTAAATCTCCCACGGTAACACTATCCCCTATTTCTTTGTTCTCACCATTAATTACTATCTTCATATGAATCCCCCTTCTCATTCCCGACTAATCCGGTATATTTCATTGGTTTTATTTAAGATTAATATATCAGACCAACGTAAAACTGTCAATAAGTAGAATAAGTTCTTTTCCTTTAATATAAAAAACCTGGCTAGAAATTAATCTGCCAGGTTAAGCTTGGGCTGCTAGACTACGCCCGAGTAAACTAATTGCCCATGATCCAGTTCAATCTGTCTTTGGGCCAGCTGCCCAACTTTTGGGTCATGGGTAACCATAATGATAGTATGTCCTTCCTTGTGAAGTTGGTTAAATATATCGATTACTATTCGTTCGTTTACCTTATCCAAATTACCAGTGGGCTCATCAGCTAAAATAATGCTTGGATAATTAATCAAAGCTCTGGCAATACACACTCGCTGCTGTTCCCCGCCAGAAAGCTGTTTGGGTAAATGCTCTGCCCGTTGGGCCAAACCTACCCGTTCCAGCGCTTGTAGCGCTTCCTTTTCATCGGGCATGCTGTGATAATATTGAGCTAACATAACATTTTCCACCGCAGTAAGATGGGGTACCAGGTGGAACTGCTGAAACACCAACCCAATCTTCTCCCGGCGCAGTTTTGTAAGAGCTGCACCATTTAATTTGTGTGTCTCAGTACCATCTACTTGGACAGAACCTTTTGTAGGCGTATCCATACAACCGATAATATTCATCATGGTGGTTTTACCTGATCCCGAGGGACCCATAACAGCTACCCATTCCCCCGAAGCTATAGAGATATTAATATTATGCAGAGCATGTACCTTGCCATAAATTTTATAAACATCTTGTAGAGTTACTATGTCGCTCATTACGAAACCTCCTCTATTCTCCTTTTAAGGTGACTGCCGGTTCAACCGAAAGGGCTTTATTAATAGGGATTAAACACGCTACACAGCTCATAATTACAGCAGTTGCCAGCACGGCAGGAATAACCTGCCATCGAAAACTTACTAAAGAATTAAAAACACTTAACCCTATACCCTGAGCCAGTCCGAATCCGATTGCCCAGCCTGCAGCCCCTCCTAATAGCCCAAGAATAGTACTTTCACCTAAGAATTCATAAATAATAGATTTGTTATCAGCCCCCAACGCTTTTTTAAGAGCAATTTCCTGGCGACGTTCCATTATCATGGCCATGGCTGTGGTAGTAACACAAAGTAGTGTAGATCCTAAAATAATTATTACAACTAAGTAAACTAAGGAACGAATCCTCTCCAGTATCTTTCCTTCTGCTTGTGATATCTTTTTTACCGGTTCCACCCGCAAATCGCTCTCTAAATCATTGGTCCATCGTTCAACAGTTTCAGCATCCCCAATTATACTCGCATAGGAAATATTAATTTTACCCTTCTTATCAAATAAATGCTGTGCTTTGTTTAAAGACATAATAATTTGATTGTCTTCGGTTCCACCCGTCTCTACCACTCCTGTAACCTCAGCCTTTAGCCATTGCTTATTCTCCTCAGCCATTATTACAATACTATCGCCTGTTTCTACACCTAACTGCCGGGCGGCTGCTATGCCCACCAAGATACTATTGTCACTGTCAGGCCACTGACCTTGAACATGCCAATAGGGGCTAACTTTCTTCACTTGTGTGAAGTCTGTACCTGCAGCTACTAGCCTACTATCCCCTGTCCTAACTACCCCATAAATGTATGGCGCATATCCTATTAAATTGTCTTTTGGCAGAGTGTCCATAACACTTTCTAATTCTCTAGTGGAAATAAAGTTATTTTTAGGAGAAGGTGCAACCACCACATTGGCGCCGTAAGTTCTGAGTTCCTTACGCATCTTTACACCCATATCGTAATAAACACTAACCAAGGCAGATATCACTGCAGCTCCTAAAGAAATTGCCAGCAAAGAAATAATCATCCTGGACTTTCTTTTGGTTACAGCTCTTTTTAATAAACGTAAGTACATCCGTAACTTAAGCATAATTTACCTCCCATGTAAAACTTCTGCCGGCTGCAGCTTTACTATAGTACCCATTGCAGAAATTGTACCCAATATACCTACACCGGTGGATAGCAGTAGTACTATGGGAATAACTAAGGGTTTAAATGCAATGGTGGACGAAAAGACACTTTTCCCGATAATCTGTGCAAACCCAAAACCGATTCCATATCCGACTAGTCCACCTATCAGGCCTATTACTAACGCCTCTGCCATAAATAAATAGATAACTGGTAAGTTATTCGCACCTAAGGCTTTATAAAGGCCAATTTCCTTACTACGCTCCAATACACTAGCCGTCATCAAATTAGAAATACCCAGTATGGAACTAATCAAGGCCACAACAGTAAGTAATGCCATTAACAGTTGGATTTTACTGAGCACTTTCCCTTCAGACTGGGCAACTTGACGCAACTGCTTCGCTTCCACCCCAGGTATAGCTTCTTCAATTTGATACGCAATACTGTCCACATATGCCGTGCAATACCAGGTTTCAAATTCATCACTACTGAGGCTGTCTAAATCCATTGCGGCCTTTCTTGCCAAGGCATTTTCAGGAGTAGTTAGGGCACTCACCTCTACTTGCTGAACTTGATTATCCTTTCCTAACTGCTCCTGCAGCCAATTTAAAGGAACGAATATGCCGCCCTCATTTGACCCGGTGCTTACGATACCTACAACCTTCAGTTGAGAAGTTTTCCTGCCTTGTTCTGTAGTAAGAGTAACTGCAAATTTGTCCCCGTTAGCAATATTTAACCTTTGGGCTAATTTTTGTTGTACCAATGCTTCTGGTTCATTATTGTCCGCAGGCCAATTGCCATTTACATCCCACCATGTCTTGATGCTTTTCGCTCCTGTGCGTAATGTCTCACCAGTGGGAATAACCATCTTCTTATTAAACCAGGTGCCCGTAAGCTTAACCTCTTGCTCTTCAATAAAAACTGACGTAGATAAAGACGGTACAAAACCCAAAATATTATTGCGCCAAAAAATCATCTTGATATTTGGTAATTCATCTTCAGAAATATAACGTTGATCAGCCAAAGGATCTATCTTAATACCAGGCATATCAAGAGGCAGGGCTTCCATCTCAGGCTTTACTATTAAGTTAGCACCGTAGCTCTTTAGTTCTTTATTAACTTTATCACCAATATCCAGGGAAACACTTAATACCGCACTTGCTAATGTGGCACCAAACGCAATGGTTACTATGGCTAATAATTTGTTTTTCTTACCTTGAAGAAAAGACTTCTTTAACATCCTAAAAAACATAAGATCCCCCCGTTACTGAGCAAATACTTTAGAGGCTTTTTCTAATTGGTCAACTGCAATAGTCACTGTATTATCGTTTTTTTCATATTCCAAGGGAATCGGGTTGCAACCTCCCGGGAAACCAATAGTCGGAGTGCTAATGATGACATCACAGTTGGCACAAATAACATTATCCTTACGTTGATAATACCCTGCTGTCCCACATATGTCACACGCATCCAGCCCAATACCATATATACTTGAGCCTTTGTGGATTACCAAAAATCGCACCTCAACTCCTCCACTGGCGGAATAAGCAAAACGATGCAATGCACCATCATTTACAGTGTCTTGAGAAATAACAACTTTCCCTTCCTCCGCTGTTATAGGCTGGGCAGGTGAAAGTTCCACTTTTTGATTGGCTAAAGCATAATTACCTGCCAAAACAGACGATAATATCAGAATCAACGCTGCAATACTATTAATCCACCTTTTAAAAACAAGTTTATTAGCATAAAACTTTCTCTTGTCAGCTGGATTACTAAAAGCCACTGCCGGCTTTATCCTTCTCCAGTCATTAAACACTAATGCAACAAACCAGAGCATAATAGCAAAGACTAAATATTGAAAGAATCCCATATTGTTAATAATAGGTATCAGCACGATCATAACTAGGTCTGTTAGAGGCAATAAACCTGAAACAAAGACATAACGAACTATTTGAACTAACGGTTCGAGCCCAAGAATAGCTACACCAACAATATAAAACCTGTGCCAAGACTTGCCACCCGCCAAGCCTGTTTTAGCTACTGCACCAGCAATGGCAAGCAGCAATGTTAGGCCGACGGTAGCGCCCATAATAATAAGCAGTAAGTCTGTGTTTAGATAACTCTTCGTTTGAATAAATATATTCCGCGGATAAAGCAAGAACTTATAAGTGCCTTCGGCCAGCACTAATGCTCCATAAATGAAAATAGTTTTTGAAAAAAGCGCCTCTCTGTTCGTTAAACTTCCAATAATCACAGCCAATGTTGCAATAAGCACTGTCAAGTCAATAGCCATATCCATTAATTCCCTATCACCCATAATCATCAGTACAAACATGGCCGCCGAACCAATGAATATGCCTATTATACCGGAAGAAAACATTACTCTCTTATTTCTGATCACTAGATAGGTAAGTGCTAATAAAACAGATGCGTTTATTCCAGCGTCTATTGCCAGTGCTATGCTATTTAGCACTTTATCACCCCCCGCATATATCTAACTACCTGGTAAACCATTTAATCAGTTGAAACCCCAGAGCAGTTAAACCACCCTGGAGAATCAATCTTATTTAGCTACCACTTTCTCGGGATAAAATTAAAGTCCCAACTAATTTCTAGAGGCTTTCTCCACCAAGTTGCATCGGGTACGCCGGTAACATCATCAGCATGTAATAAGTAATCTGTCGGTGCAGAAATTAAGTAGGTCAATTTATAATTGCCAGCACCCAGCATCTTTATATTTGCACCATAGTGGGGGCCATCTGAAGCGTTCATAGGCATAAAACTCCCATCACGATTTTCACCACTATCCAAGTTTTCCAATTTATATTTAACCGTTAAATACGGTACAAATTCTCCAAACCCAAAACCTCTAGGGTTATCTTTCAAAGCAGCTATATCAGCTTCTATATGAATATCTGCTTCCTCAACGGGTATACCGGCCTTAGCCTTTGGTTCCATGGATGCGGGTTGAAAATATACCGCTGCTATATTCATACCTTCAACTTGCACTTCATCTCCAACAGGGTATTCCTTGAAACCATTTGGAGCAGCATCCCCACCTGCAGCATCTTCACCTTCGTTTTGTCCAACAGTATCTTGGCTACCTCCACAACCCACAACCAATAAAGCAGCAACTGAAAGCATTATAACCAATAGTACAATCTTTTTTTTCATGATTAAAATCTCCTCTCAAAAGTAAATTAATGTTTAGAAGTACTGATGCAATTATTACGAACTTGCTTTACACTGATTGTCTTTTGCATCACCTCCGCCTTTATTTTTGACTAGCTGATAAATTATTCCTATTATTACTGCAACTAGTAACACACTCTGGAGTACAACACTTTCCCAGGACGGATATACACCAATAAAGTCAATGGTGGGAAACCCGTTTATTAGAGTATCACCAATTAAACCACCTTCCTGTAACTCCCTAACACCTTTTCCGGCAAATACGAATGCCATGTAATAGAGCAGAACGCTGGTAGCAATAAAGAAAGGTTTTAATGGTATTTTCTTGCTTCCCGCTCTAATAACAAAGTAAATAACGACTAAAGCCATACAACCAACCACAAATCCTAAAATAGCCGGGATGTAACTTCCTTGAAGGTCAGCGAACATGGCCTGGTAAAAGAGAACTGTCTCGGCTCCTTCTCGGTAAACGGCTAAAAAGGACGTAAACCACAGTGCTAGACCATTGCCGGTACCAACTGAATGTTGAATTTTTCCCTCTATGTACCTATGCCACCTGTCACTTTCGACTTTGCTGATTAACCAATAACTAACAAAAAATAGTACTACCATGGCCAATAGCATAGTAATGCCTTCCATGATCTCTTGTCCGGCGCCGCTAATATTAATTACATATCTAAAAGCAAATGCCGTTGCAACACTGGCTAACAATGCCACTATTACACTTTGATAGATAACCTTTACTTTATCTTTGTTACCGGATTTAGTTAGATATGCTATAATTGCCGCAATAATCAGGATGGCTTCAAACCCTTCACGTAATATAATTAGAAAAGAGTAAACAAAGCTGCTCCACGGCGTTTGGGCTTTTCCACCCATTTCAATTGCTGTATTCTTTACTGCTTGTGTTTGGCTTACAATTGCCTGATCTAATTGTTCAGTACTTACCCGCTGATCTATCAATTGTTTTAACTCCGTAAAACCATATTCCAGCTCAAAAGAGCGGCGGGCAGAAATCTTCATTCTCACAGCAGCCTCCATCCCCGTCTCTTCAAACGGGCCAAAATAGGCTTGGTCTACGGCGCCTTTGGCTCCAGAATAATCACCCTGCTCATATCTCTCTTGTGCCTGGTTTAAATGCTCTCCCACAGCTTCTGCTACATTACTCCAATTTACAGCGGCCATTGCTGTTCCGGAAAGAATTACTAAACTAATAATAGTAAGAATTAATACTGAAAAAAAATTCCTCTTTGCTATAAGCATCAAAATCCTCCTCATTGATAATTATTATCATTTGTTAGCTAAAAGAAAAGCAACTCCCAGCAAACACATGGGTTTTGTGTCACAACTAAATTATATGAAAATGTTTCTCATCTGTCAACGGTTTATCATCGAACATCTATAACTCGGGACCAAAGTCACTTTTCCCAAAGTCAGTTATGCAAACAATAAATGACCCTAATCTAACGGGTCATTTATTAATAACTCATCCTTATATCCTAGGTTGCCATTCTTTTACTATATCTTCAGGAATAAATACTTTTC
>JADQBR010000154.1 GCA_016278515.1 Bacillota bacterium | reverse complement strand
TAACACATAAAATTCGTTTTGTCTACTATTTTTTTATGTCACGCTGTAGTGCTATACTACATATGCGAGGATTGTAATTATATTCGGTGGCGTGTTGGTCTTTCTTCTGGCGATGATTTCCATTGAAACTTCATGGCGAGTAGGAATAGATAAGAAAATTAAAACCGAATTAGTAACAAGTGGCACTTATAAATACAGCCGCAACCCTGCTTTCGTTGGCTTTAGCTCTTTGAGTTATTCTAAGATTTCTTAGGATAATCATGATTAACAGATCCGTCCTCTTCCCCTTCACAAATGCCAATGATGTTGAGCAGGGGATTAGGACCAATAGGCCTTTTATGCAAGCGCACTTTATGTTTAGTCGTCCTCGGTGCTATATATGCTTTCCTTGTCAATTTCCTAAAACCCTTTTTCCTCCATCTACCTCTAAAGGTATGTATATTCTTCTTTCCTATTATTTTAATGCGGTTGGTCATAAAGCATCGCCCCATATAACATTGTATCAGATTTTAGTATTATTAAACAACAGCCCCCAAAACTGTATTTACCCGAAACAACTAACCCCCTATAAAAGTTACCCATACATGGAAAACAGTATTGTGTTTATCGGCCATTTGATAAACCAATAGGATAGTTTCAGTATCAGTGTTATATTTGTTGGCCAGGCGTTCAATCTCCTGTATGGTGATTAATATCCGCTGCAAACCTTCTACCTGGTGGTTTAACTCAGTGAACCTTGCTTCCAGTTGATGATACCGTTCCATTTCGGCCTTGATTTCAGCCTCCAAATTGTGTTGAACGGTATCCAGCATGTAATTAACGGTACCTAGAGCAAGAACAGCACCAGCTATTATGATTATTGCGGTTTTTGCATTTTCTCTATTCATAGCTATAACCACCATCCTATAACAATCGCTATAATGTGGGCCACAAAATAACCAACGCCCAACCAAAGGATTATGTGCACATACTTTTTCAAACACCTGTCAATAGCATTTACAAGTATCCCTTCCCAGGGGCCTGTGTTAGCTTTGTCACTGCTTCTCCTGAGTACAGCGCTTCGCACGGCATTTCTTACGGTGCCCATTTCATGATAATTTTTTGCCATAATAGTTGCCGGTAAACAGAGAAGGCCCCTGCCGGGACCAACGCTCTGTCCCGGCAGACACCTCCTTATTAATACTATGGTTACCATTGTTTTCTTGCACTTTTCTCCAGTACAGCTAAGCCAATCCGGTTTAATAGTCATCTCCATAATTCAAAAGTAAAAGCACACCGATACAGTTAAATACCAGTGTGCCTATTTTTGTTATGCAGCTTTATCTCCATTGTCTTGCAGCCGGATCGGCAGTACAATAGCAATATGGTTAGTGCCCTTTGTTACGATCGGATTGAGTGGGTCAATAAACCCAATCGTGATTTTAGGGTCTGGGTGACCAGTAATGGTATTCAGTAGGTATTGGCCGTTAACCCCGACTACTATTTCGCCTCCGGTGTGGCTTTCAAGAGGGATCTCCTCTTTAATCTTTCCCACACCATCTGACGCTGCTCTTAATTTGAGCTTATTGTCGTTTGCCTCCAGACGGACAACTGGCTCGTTACTTCTTTTAAGAACAGCTGCGACCCGTCTCGCTGCAGGTATTAGTTGTTCTTTGTCGACGGTGATTTTAATTTTGCTCTCGCCCAAAAGTTTTCCTACTAATATTTAGATGTAGTCTCCGAGCTATGAAAAGTACATCATTCGGACTGCCGTGAAATAATAGGTACCAAAGTGAACCTTACGACCTAAATCGTAGATTATAGACGGAGCTTTTAACTGCATTAACAGCTAGACTACGTGACTTAAATGCGCCTAACACGCTAGACGTATTCAATTTTACCTTTTTAAAATTTCAACAAGCTTATTAGTCACTTCTTCAGTTTTTTCATTAGTTAAATGTCCAGCCCTATATAATATGATACTTTTGTCCGCAGTAAATATCTTGTTAGGTCGTATATTGCTAGTTTTCATCAGCGACCCCTCATCAAAGTCATTATCGACAATTCTTATAGCATCCGAATCAGAAATACTTTGACTTGTAATTTGAGATAATATTAAGTCGCTACCTTCTATATTGGCTATAACTAGTGCAGGCCTTTTTTTAGATTGAGATATATTCGAAAAAGGAAAAGGTACAACCACAATATCCCCTTTTACAAATCTATCCATGCCTCTTCCTCCTCTGGTTTAAGCCAATCTTTCGCTAAACTTTTTTCACTTATTAATGTTATGTTATTTTTCTTTTCTTTGAATTCTATAAAATCTATAAAATCTGCTACTTCTTTTAATAGATTAGAGGGTAATTTTTCAATTTTCTTTACTAAAATCTCTTTGTTAATCATTCGAATCACCTCATAACTAATTATACACTATTAAGCCTAATGTATTACACACCTTTCACAAAATATTCGTGTTCATCCACAAAGAAAATATCCATTCGTAGCAAAAATGTAGATTATCCTGTTTTTATTTCTTTTTCCGAAGGTCTGAGATCCTTTGCTTCTTGGCTCGCCAGCGATAAGTATTGGGTTTAACCCACTTGTAGCCTAGAAAAGTGTTGTAACTATAAAACATTCCAATAATTAGGTCTTAATTTGATAACGAGGGGGCATCAGCTTAAGTACTTTAAATAAAGCCTTTTGCTCTGAATTTGGAGAATTGCTTTGATGAATTTCCCACCCGCCAACCTCTAACCCTCCCTGGATAATCTCTGGGTTAATGATGCAGTAAAAGTGAGGGAAACTTTGTCTCTACTTCTTCAACCATTACATCAATCTCTTACTTCTGATTATTTTCTCTCCATGATTGGCAGATTACTTTGTATTTAGACTGGATCCCTATCATTACCTCCTGGATTTCTTGCAGTAAAGTATTAAAATTCGGTGGTTTGGTAAATACCGCGCAGGCACCGTGCTTTTTTGCGATTTCTTCCATGTTGTCTGTACCGCTGACCATAATGACTGGAATTTCCCTGGTAGAGCTATCATTTTTCAGGATTGATAAGACTTCAATCCCAGTTATATTAGGCATTTGGTTGTCTAATAGAATTAGCATTGGCTTTTCAGTGGATCTGGTAATCCTCAAACAATCCCAACCATTGCTCGCAGATTTAACCCTAAAACCAGACTCCGTCAGGAATTCTACCAGCATACACCTGACATCACTTTGGTCATCCACCACTAAAATATATCCAGTCATTAAGCCGTCCCCCATTTATGTTATCTTGAAAAGATAAGCAAAAGATTCTAAATAAAATGTAATATTATGTTATTTATTACACCGTATTATATTTTAGCACTATGAGTTGCATAAATCAACCCAAAATTGGACATATAGTTGGTAAGAAATAATAGCATTCCCCTTTACAATAGTAGAGGAGGTGACAGAAATGGCTAATATTCGACAGATAGTTGGACAAAACATCAAGTTGTTTCGAAATGCAAGGAGTATTACTCAGGAAAGATTGGCGGAAATGGTGAATGTTAGCGGGTCGTACATAGGCTACCTGGAACGTGGCAAAAAAAGCCCCTCACTGGATTTGTTAGCTAAAATAGCTCACGAATTGTTAGTGGATCCTGCTATTTTACTGACTTCAAACGATGAGTTGAAAAACAAGGAATTAAAAAAACTTATCGGAATATTGTCTGACAAGGAAACAGAATCAGTAAAATTTATGAATGAGATAGCTATCGCCTATTTCAAATCGCTAGAAAGATTTCAACAGTAGAGGAATATATTTCCGTTTCCCAAAGTTGCATAGAGTATCCAGAGTCTTTTTTAGTGTTCCATTGAAGGTTCACCCAAAAACCGGCCCCAGCTCAAGGGAAAACCAGACTGGGGCTAAATTATGCCTTAGAGAACAATTTTAGTTGAAAATCTTACTCATGATTTTATTCCTTCGGGTGGTTTACAAAGATTTCTGATATTAATTCCTGAGAAAAAATTGTGATGGCAAATACCTAGACTGGAATGTTTCCGGCAAGGAAAACAATTCACGATACCTCTATAAGTTGTAAGCCTTCGGCCACAATTACTTGACACTTCTCGCGTTTGGCTCGGGTGGAGGCAAGGCTGGCCATATTTATCAAATCACTCACAGTAGAATTTTCTTCTCTTTCAAATCGTTGGTTAAAGCGCCTCCCTCCTGCTACTCCGGCTGAAGCACTAATGCTAAAATCTTGCTCAAATTCTAATTGAGCGATTCTGCTAACCAACAAGTAAGCCAAATCTATGGCATCTTTTTGAGGTGCAGACAAGACAAGAGCAAATTCGTCACCCGCATACCTACAAAGAAAGCAGTTGTCGGGCAAACATTTTTGTAATTCATCACCAACCTGTCTCAGGACTTGGTCTCCTACGACATGGCCGAAATTCTTATCTATATTACCGAAATCATTCAGATCAATAAATATTATAATAATTTCCTGATTGTTTTGTAGTAGTAGTTCAATTGCCTTTTGGTAAAGATATTCCGCTCTCGGTAGACCGGTTAGCGGGTCAATATGCTTTCCCAGCTCGGCATAAATCTGAGTAGCAGTTATAATGCCTACCAATCTACCATCTTCAATGACAATGAGCCGTTCAATCTGGTGTTCTTCGAGAAGTTCTTTCGCCTGCCATAGTGAAATTTGTGGAGTAACTACAACAGGATTATGGGTCATGGCATCAGCCACCAGCCGATTGGGGTGAGCTTCCCGCACATCCCGTGAAGTAAGAATTCCTTTCAAGCTCCCTTCTTCCACCACCGGTAAACCACTTGCCCTGGATTGTTTCATAATCTCCACAGCAGTGGCAATGCTGACCCAAGGTGATATAATCTGCACATTTCTGTTCATAATACCTTTAATATTGTTGAGCAAGGTCTACCAACTCCTATGTTACAGTATTGCTGATATCAAACGTCTATTTCCCGTTTAACTATAACAACGATATCAATCTGTGCTTTGATTACCATGTTCTCTGTTAAGAGCTTTTGGCCTTCTTCAAGGATGATGGGCAGTAATTTTTCTTTTGGTATTAGTTTGAGCAAGGATTTACGAACCACCATCGCCTCCAAAGCGCCCTCTTTTACTGGAACCACTTCATATTGTTCGGGAGAAAGGGCATCCACCATCCTTCTTGCAGCCTCCGGACCAATTGGCGCCTTTTTCCCAACCAACAGTACATCCTGCATTGGCGGGATTTCAAATTCTGTTAGCCGGATTGAGACTTTCGCCGTTCTGGTATTCTCCCGACTAATATTTTGTCCAGCCATCCAATTTACCTCCCTTAGATCTATTTCACCGCTCACTTACCTTTCACTCTTCTAACTCAATTTTCGGTTGTGCATAATAACGGAATAAAAGCTTGGGATTAATTCAGAGTCAAACTGTGTCCCACTACAGCTATCAATTTCTTCCCAGCAAGAAAGAATATCTCGCTTTCTCTGATAAGGTCGAGGTGATACCATTGCGTCATACGCATCCGTAAGTATAACTATCCGTGCAGCTAGAGGGATTTTTTCGGCTGAAACACAAAAATATCCCTTTCCGTCTAGGCGTTCGTGATGCAGTAATAACATCGGTTTTAACTGCTCTCCCCAGTCATACCTCAATATAATGTCTGCTCCCTGCTGAGGGTGTTTTTTTACCAGCGACCATTCATCATTGTTTAACCTGCCCTTTTTATCTAAAATATTGCAAGATATGATTGTTTTTCCCACATCATGCAACAATGCTCCAATGCTTATTATATACACATCAAGCGCAGATAATTTCAATTGGCATGCCAATTGAGCTGAAAGACGTGCTACATTGAGCGAATGCAGGTATGTTCCTATGTGGTGCATTTTTATATCATTCAAGAAACGATTAACCGCAAGGGTGTCAATTCCCGACTTTTGCTGCAGCGTAGAAATCATATTTTTTTTAAAAGACAACCCTGAAAAAACTTCTTCTACCAATCCTAAGCTTTGATGAGAATAATCGGTTATAAACAATAAAAAAACCTCCTTCGGTAGCTGGCTGCCATAGATGTCGTTCCTACAGGCCCTTTAGCTTTGCGCCCTTACCTTTCGGCAAGTTTGCCCTTTTCGATTAGGTTTGCCGGATTTAGAGTAGTAGGTATTTCGACATTTTGTTGCAAAAATCCTGCGTGTTGGAGAATTTTCTTGTCATTTTTTTCCTACTCCTTAAGTCAGGACCTACCCTCAACTATAAAAAAATACCGCCACCGATGCATCATGAAAATCAAAATTACACTGTCACTGTCTGAATACTTCCCTCGTTTCCTTATTCACGCGCCTATTTTCAAGTCTTCATAGCGACGCTTACCGAGTTCCTGCTTATGCCCCTTATGATTTGGAGGCCATTCTTTTAGAGTGGGAAGATCGTGCTCTAAAGGTGAACCCTGATTGCTTCGTGGCCAGAAAAGCCTGACGAAGACTATTTAAAGCTTCTTCACCAGCAACAAAAATCTCCCTTATCTGAGTATTGCCCCAGGAAGGTAAACGGTTACCCGTAGCCATAATCCGCTTCACGCTAACTGGTTGCGGTTTAAAGGCCGTACAGAATGCCGGGAATTCAATGCCTCAATTACATTCACTTGAAATTCCTCAGTGCTTCCTCAAACCTTTTACCCATGTCGCGGGCTGCTAATACTGCAAACTCAATCCCTCCCAATTTTAGAACCCCAGTAAACGGGGGCGGGGCGGGGCGGGACTAAAGTATTCTAGGTCATTGATGTGTTCGGCTCTATAAAAACGAAGATATAGCTGTGCAGCTATTAACTTTTCTAGTGCACCGGCGGTATCTAGGTCTACCCACCACTGAGAAAACGGACAGTCTAGAATATATGCTCCTAGAGGACCGATAGTATGGGTTATCAATATCTTCTTATCACTAACCAATTATTAGGTCATAGTACCATAAGTATAACGATGGATATTTACTCTCACGTTTTACAGGAAACGGATAAAGAAACAGCAAACCAATTCGATGAAATACTAACAGAAAAATGACACAGAAAAATAAGCTCCGTTAGCAAACCGTTAGCAAATCGTAAAATTCACTAGGTTCTCATAGAAACAAAAAAATACCAAAAGTCTAAAACTCTTGGTATCACTAGGTTTCTGGTGCCGAGGACCGGAATCGAACCGGTACGGTCGTTGAGGACCGCAGGATTTTAAGTCCTGTGCGTCTGCCAGTTCCGCCACCCCGGCACGTATCTTGTTGTGGATTAGGTCTTAGCGGTGCAACCGCTGAAACCGGAACAATAAGTAGTATAACAAATCTAGTAGGAAAATGCAACTATAAAACCATTATTTCTATTGTAATATAAATTGCAAGTTTAAATGCCCACCATATCCTGTAAAAACCCCCAATATA
>JADQBR010000018.1 GCA_016278515.1 Bacillota bacterium | reverse complement strand
GAGTTTTACCCAGTTCCACTACTTTCGTTGAGGCTATAACTGGACACCCTGTGGTCTGTTCAGAAACACCTAAATGGGACAAGATCTCTTTTTGACCTTCAACCGTACCGCCCCCGTGACTTCCCATGGCCGAAATAATGACCGGACAGCCACCTTTGTCCTTCACAAAACTAGCAACCTCACGGTAAATAAGGTCTATGTTATTGATGCCTCGACTACCGCCGGTAATTGCTATTACTTTATCTTTAATAATCTTTTTATCAAATCCAAGTTTATTTAACTCTTTATGAACAAGTAAAGACACATCCTCAACTCTTGGTCTTGGAAGTTTTTGGCCTATTCTGTACATCTGGGGAAGCGAAACCATTCTATCACCTCGTTAATACGACTGGATATTTATAATAAACTATATGCTGTTTACAATACTAAAAATTCTTTAAATCTATAATTGGATTAATTAATGGTTCGAAACCATCTATATGGCTTTCAATTACATCCCCATTGTTGATATGTACTGCCCGGGGTGTTCCAGTTGATATAATATCACCCGCCAACATAGTCATTACTTTGGAATGAAAAGATACTAAATAGTCCGGTGGAAAAGTCATATTTGACACTACATTTTCAGCATGAATTTTACCGTTTATTACTGTTGCTACTTTCAATTTCATAACATCTTCAATTTCATCCGGAGTCACCAATTGGGGCCCAAAACTAAAGAATGTATCAAAGCTTTTAGACCGGGTTAAGTACCTGGGGTTTTTACGCAAAATGTCTTCCGCCGTCATATCGATAATTGTGGTAAAACCAGCTACAGCACTTAACCAATCTCCCTGTTCAACATCCTTGCATTTTCTTCCGAGAATCACTCCTAGCTCAGCCTCTCCGGTAGTTTTTTCCGATTGTAAGGGGATTTTGATTTCATCTTGATTGCCAATAATTGTTGTATCGGGTTTCATGAAGCTGGCAGGTTCGGTATTTGGTGCTTTTTCGGCTAAATCTGCAGCATGATCAACATAATTAAGGCCAATACCCCAAATTTTTCTCGGCCGGCGATATAACGGGGCATACGTCACGTTTTTCGGAGAAATTACCCCTGTGTTTAGATTTCCTATTTCTACTTTCCCGTTTTCTCGATACCAATTATTCATTTCATCTAGTTGACCAGACTGAATAAGTTCGAATGTATCTGTAGCCCAATCCTGGCCTAACTTTTCATTAATAACTTCTATAGGAATTATGCCTTTGGCAGTAACAACTGCGGCTGCCTCTGCACCTTTATTCTTTATTGTCGCTATCCTCATTTTTATCACCCTTTCCTTCAGTTTGCTGTAGCGAATAAGAAGGGTCTGACACTACTGCTTCGATACCACGCAAATGCGCCATCATGGCTTCCTCTGCCTTACTCGGGTCTCTGTCTTTAATTGCCTCTAGAATTCGCTTATGCCCTTCTACCGAATGCTTATAACGGCCCGGTAGCTGAACAGTAATCTTTCTGGCTTCAGACAGAAGATCCAAGAGAGACTCCATAATCCTGCAGAGCACTTTTGAGCCAGTACTTTTCGTCAGCACCATGTGAAAGAGCAAATTTGTCTCAGCTAAATTTGTATTATTGGCCTTGTCGTTTTGAATTAGGTCGACAGATTTTTGAATGGCTTTTTCCATATTCTCAATATCTTTTGCTGAAGCATTCTCGGCTGCCCATGCTGCTGCATGGGTCTCTAGCAGTTTCCTGACTCTGACTATGTCGAGAAGATCATCTTCTTTTTGCACAATTATAGGCCCTAGTTGATTAATTAAATAACCCGCATCTAGTTCCTCGACAAAAATACCCAGACCTCTCCTAATAGATAAGAAACCCAAGCCTGATAATATCTTTACCCCTTCTCTAATAGAGGTACGACTAACACCAAACATATTACACAGCTCGTTTTCTGATGGAAGTTTATCCCCCGCCTTCAACTCACCTGAAAAAATCATTTCTTTTATTTGTTCCACAATCCTATCGGATATACTAGTCTGGCTATTCCCTACAGGCTTAAACATATTCCGCCACCACAACCTATTATTATATTGATTACAGTTTTATATTATCACAACTAACTCCCTCTAACAAATTTACGCCGAAATAGAATTATTTTTTATACGCAGTCTAATTTCCCTATACATCGGGTAAACCACTGCAGCAATACCTATAAACATAAGAACAGCAGCAATAGGCCGTTGGAAGAATATTAAGGAACTACCGCCAGACATAATTAGTGATTGTCTAAGAGAATTCTCTAAGAGTTGCCCTAATACTAATGCCAGCACCATTGGTGCGCCGGGGTATTTCATCCGTTTCATAAAAAATCCTAAAGCACCAAAACCGATAGTCATATAAACATCGAACATGCTGTTATTAAGACTATATGATCCGATTAAAATAAAACTCATGACAATACCGTTTAGTACCGGGCGCGGCACCTGCAATACCCTTACAAATAACGGCACAAATAACATCACCATTAACAGTAATATTGTATTTCCAATATACATACTTCCTACCAAACCCCAAACAAAATCAGGGTTGCGTTCAAAAAGAAGTGGACCCGGCCTTAAACCGAACATCATTAGCGCTCCCATCATCACGGCAGTGCTGGCTGAATCCGGGACACCTAAAGTCAATAACGGAACTAAAGCTCCAGTTGAAGCCGCATTATTAGCAGACTCTGGTGCTGCGACTCCCTCAATTGCCCCTTTACCAAACTTTTCGGGATTCTTTGATGCTTTTTTAGCCATACCATATGATATGAAAGAGGCAATAGTCGCACCTGCTCCTGGCAGCATCCCGATAAAGAAACCTACCACAGAGCCTCTAGCAATTGTCCATTTTGAAGCAGCCCAGTCCTCCACTGACGGAAATAATTTTCGCCAACTTAAATCAACGTCTTTAATTGAAGAAAGATCCAGCCGTTGTTCGGCTGTTGCTAGTATTTCCGCAATTCCAAAGACACCCATGGCTACGGGAATAAAATCAATTCCACTGTATAATTCCATGCGTCCAAAGGCGAAACGAGGCATTCCCGTTACTAGATCTAATCCAACAACTGCAAAAAATAAACCTACTAATGCACTAATGAATCCTTTTAAAGCGGAGCCATCCGTTATACCTGCAATGGTTGTTAATCCCAATAGCATCAGTGCGAAATACTCTTCCACTAGCGAGTCAATAAATGCCTTATCCTCACCTCCCCATCTGAAATTCCACTTTGTTTAAGTTTAATCCCTGGGCACATACTTTTCCAACAGTTTTTCAGCACGATCAGGGTTATAAATTCCACAGACACAAGGATGAGATATTTTCACTGCTGCTTGTCTGGCGGTCATGCGTCCTTTCTTTATCTTTTCAATGCAGTTTTCAACTAACCCCGAAGATATTAAGCCATGCCCACACATTGTCACAAGTTCCAAAACCTCTTCAGAGGGTAATTCTTCTATGTTGCCCCAGACTTCAAGTGATAGATTAATTGAATGTGGCTGCAATTCTAAATTTTCAGCAATGTCTAGTACTTCATCTGTAAGTCCGCTGACAGTTACTGATAAACCCAGATCCAACTCTTTGATCCGTTCTAGGACTTTTATCATTTGCTCTTTTGTACTGAAGCAGCATCGCACCCTAGGAACATCGTTTAGCGCATCTCTAATCTCTTGTATATCTACACCGGAATGAATGGTTCCCGTATCGTAAGATCCAATATTACACGGTTCAACTTCAAAGACTTCATCCAGGATTTTTCTCATCTTCTCTTTTGACCCTTCATGATTAAAGCCATACGCAGAAGTAACTAATAATACATAATCTTTTTCGAGACTTTCTTCAGTGCCTCGTCTGTGCAATGAATGTGTCAATCTAGTATCCCCCTATCTAGTTTCTAACGGCCTGCCCATACCCAAATTCACCTTAGCATTTTTACGAACTCTAATGCCCAGTTCATCGAGCTTCGGTATAATCGGCAAAACTCCATCCTCATCAAAACGATATATCAAGTCTAGGGAAAAAACAGTATCTAGTTCCCCAGCGACTTTTTTAAGTACAGTCATTATAGACTGTAGTTCTGACGCAGGAGCGCAAAATTCTATTATGGCGGAGACCATCCTTTCACCCTTATATTCAGGACTAATAGTACCCTTGCTGCGGTCATCCATTAGATGAGTTAAGGGATTCATGTTTTCAAATCCTATCCCTAGTTTTCCTAACGCCGTTGTAATTTTTTCTACCTGCTTAATATCAGTACCGATACAAGGCCGACCAACCTCTACTGCAATTCCTATCTGCCCTTTATGAACACGGCCAGTGACATCGTTGGTCTTTACCTCTTCAGTCCCTCTACCAGGTATTTTCGTGACCGTATGTGTTGTCATTGGGTCACTGAAGAATTTCCTAACGGCTCTTGTACCTTCATACAACCCCGGCTGTTCGTAAAATGCCTCACTTGGACATCTAACAACCCGTATCCTGCTACAGTTACCACATTCGAAGCAAGCCTCTTCGTCCACTTTTGCCTTTTTTTCCACGATAGTAATGGCCTTAGCAGGACAGTAAGGAATACAAATCCCGCAGCCAGTACACTTTTCTTGATCAATTCTCATAGATTTATCCCCCCTGGTTAAACCGTCATTTCATTGATCGGCGACGGTAATTCAACATCTAATTCGACGGCATCTTTGGTTAGTTTTTCTAGCAACTCTTCCGAAACCTCGATGCCTTCTTTTTTGTTAATTGCAACAGATCGCCTGCTTTTCTCGCCCGGCATCCTGATTTCTTCAAACCCATAAGCCTTCTTCATAGTCTTTAAGTCATCAACCATGTTGTCCATACGCGTCTGGAATTCCTGAATATTTATAAATCCTGAAATATTTAAAGCTATAAATAAGTGCCCTACATTACTTGGCTCACTTGAACCGCTGTACTGCCAAATTACATCTTTTCCATAGGCAGCCCCTGTCATTAGGCCTGCTAACACTTCGATAATCATTGCCAAGGCGGCACCCTTATGGCCCCCCATAGGCAAAATACAGCCCTTAAGTGCATCTGCCGCTGTTCCAGTCGGCCTACCTGCTTCATCCAAAGCCCAACCGGACCCAATGGCTAAACCCTCCTGTGCCGCTTTGATTATTTTGCCTCTGGCAACCATGCTAGTAGCCATGTCAATGGATAGGGGACCATATCCATCCCCTCCCGGAATAGAAACGGCAAGGGGATTAGTACCAAAATAGGGTTCCCTCCCCCCCATGGCGGGATTGCTGGCGGACCATTGGAAATTACAATACCAACCAGATTCTGTCTTAGGGCCATGTTGGCGTAGTAGGAGGCAGTACCAAAGTGGTTGCTGTTTTTCACACCTATAGCAGCTACTCCTAGATTTTTAGCATCAACAATAGCTTTCTTCATGGCCTTATAGGCTGCAATGTGCCCTAGACCGTTGTCAGCATCAAGCATACTAACCGCAGGAAAGTATGAGGAAAACTTCATTTCAGGCTTTTTCTTTATGTACCCTTTCTGAAGGCGTTCCAAGTAGATGGGTAATCGCGTAACTCCATGCGAGGAAACCCCCTCCAAATCTGCCTGGATCAAGACTTTGGCAGCTATAACTGCATTTTTCCTACTAACTCCCGTCTTGCACAATAATTGTGCCGAAAGTTTAAATAAATCTCTATAATTATAAATTAGATTATTATTCATAATTCCCCCGTTGGGATCAGTACCCATTATTCCGCCGCAGGAGCAGCTTCCTCTTTCTGTTTGCCTGCTGTCTCAGAAATAATATCTGCACATCTTACCTGATTAAAGATGCCGCAGTAACAGAAATTGGCCAACTTAATAGCAGCCTCTTCCGGGGTAAGACGTCCCTTTTCAACTTGTTTCATCATATGTTCTACAAATTTAGGCGGTATCATATGGTGCCCGCACATGGTAGTTATGGATAGGGTAGTATCATCGGGTAAGTTATCTTTCTTACCCCAAACGCCTAGCGAATAATTTACTGAATGAGGTGTTACGCCAGCTTCTTCGCAAGCGGGTATCACTTCTGATAAGACCCCGGTTATTACTACAGATAAACCTAAATCTTTTTCTTTAATCTTTTGTAAAAACTCAATAATTTGTTCTCTTTTTGTGAATACTCCTCTGACCCTGGATTTATCCGTTATCTTATCTTTTATTTCCTCTATTGAATATCGGGTCTTGGGTCCTGACTTAACGTCACCCCAGTTCTCTGACCCTACTGCTTCTGCTGCTGCAATAAATTCTAAGGCTTTTGGTTTTATATCCACGTCATTTACGCCTTTGGTTTGATACATAAACCAGTTGAAATCTTTTTTCTGTGACTCTATTGGTCCTGAACGGTGTAATGAATGAGTCATGTTTTTCCTCCTTTCTCTTTTTTAGGTTAGGGACAAGGGCTTTCCTAAACCAACGTTTACTTTTCCTCGATGAGGTTGGGGAATTCCTAATTCGTCTAAACATTCTAAGGTTTTGGTTTGACCTTTTTCGTCTACTCTCAGTATTAATCCTAATGAAAATACTGTTTCGATTTCTTTTTCTACTTTCTTTAGGGCTAATAAAACGTCTTTTAACTTGGCTTCTTGACATTTTGCTTCAACAATTACGGATAATAGGTGGTAATCGTGACATTCCTTAACCAGTTCACCTGTTTCTACACTGGTCATTAGTGTTGCCAGGGGTGTATGTTCTGCCGGTGCTAGCTGTGCCCCACTTGATGCTATAGCCATGGCCACTTTCTCTGCATCACGCAGATAGACTCCCAGACCAGGTCGGCCCATATCAATGGCAATACCTACTTCGCCACGCTTTACTCTTCCTGATACATCATTGGTCTTTACTTCTTCAGTCCCTCTACCGGTTACTCCGGTGACTCCATGGCTTTCCACCGGGTCACTAATGACATGTTGAAACTGTTTGTAGAAACTATCCAATTCCACAGGTTCAATAGCATCCTGATCGCATACTTTTTGTCTAAGACATACGTAGCACTCTGTACATTCTACTTGATCCACATAGCATTTCTTTTCTTCTTTGTTGAAATGTATGGCATCAACTGTGCAATATTTTTGGCACAGTCTGCAGCCGGTACATTTCTCTTTGTTGATTACTGTCATAGGCACAAATCCTTTCTATAATTATTCTAGACAATAATATTACTTACGCGTCCAGACTGACATCATACATGTGATTTTAAAAAATATAAGAGCCAAGGCCCCGCGCATGACATCATACATGTTATATGTCATAATATTCTATAATATTATTATTATTCCTTCTTTTTGTTGTTGTAAAAGTTTATTTTTTTATTTCTGCTATTTCTAGTTTAATGCTAATTAGTGCATATAAAAAAACCCTGCCAAAGCAAGGTTTTTAAAAAATTAGATTGTGGCAACGACCT
>JADQBR010000024.1 GCA_016278515.1 Bacillota bacterium | reverse complement strand
ACACTCCTTGCAAAAACGGAGAATGCATTAGAGAAAATAGCAGCATTAAAAAGACTGTAAGACGTCACATTGTAGCAATAACGAACGTCAAATTATCACTAACAACTCAATTGAATTTACTGCAAATTAATACTAAGAACTCAAGGTATTACTATCAAAAATGCACTTTGTTGCAAAAGTTGTAGGATTTTTTCTTCATCTGATAAAAGGATGAGATCGCAATTGCGATCCCATTATTTGTGGCAGATTTATTAGTCTACAAGCTCTGCTGGTAAACTTCTATTAAATCGTATCATTATAGCATTTCCCGCAAGCAATAGGTTACGGCTGTCAAGACTGTCAAGCAGAGACATCGGTGTTGTGTATCTGTCTGACCAACCATTGTAAAGGTTAAAACCGAATCTAATTAACGAACGCATATCTGATGAAAAATCGACATTAGCATCATCAAGACAGTCACGTATGCAGTGCTCACTAGAATCATAGATGAATCTGCGTTTCCGATAAAGGTCATCATTGCCTGTAATGATATAAAACAGGCTGGCTCGTTCTGAGTCACTGGGCGACATGTCATCCTCGATCATCATGCTTATAAAACGCTCCTTATGCGAGGAGCTGACAAAGTGTTTTCCCATTTCTATTAACCTCCTATACCAGTTCAATCTCATTGACAGCTGCAAGGATGATGTCCGTATCAATGGTCTGTTTATTGTGCTGGGTCCCAATAATGAGTGCTTTTGTGATGATAAGATTGAGCTTTCTTATAGAACCTCCCGAACTACTATAAGCAGAAAGCATGGCATTATCATCCATTATGGACGGAGAAGCCCCGGCAAGCGTAAATCGGTTTCTTATGTATCCAACTGCCTCTGCTTCCTGAATACCTCCAAAATTATAACTAATGATAATTCTCTGCCTGAGAGCTTCGTGAGGCTGCCTCATCAGTATGCTATTAAGCATGGGCTGTCCAAGTAGCACGAGGGAAAAGCAGTTTTTCGAATCCATGGAGAAATTAGTCAGCATCTTGAGATCCCTGAGGATATCACTATTTAAATACTGCGCTTCATCCAGACAGACTATGTGATGGATTTTCTTCTTTAGGCTCATGTTCTCGAAGTACTCCTGGATGCTCCTAAACATCACCGATTTTTTATATTGCGCATCAATGCCTATACAACTGCACAGTTGCCTGTAGAACTCAGTGGTAGTGATGGTGGAAAGACATATATAGGTGAACTTCGTGATATTAGGATTAAGTTTACTGCTGAAACAGCGTAGGGAAAATGTCTTCCCCTGACCGGCTCCGGCTGTAAATACGCCGATTCCCGGATTATTCTTAAGATAATCAAGGCGTCCATTCATTTCCTTCATATCTTCTGTAAGGAATGCGTCCTTCGTGGCTATGTCTCTGTCAAATGGATTGAAGGACATGCCATAGTAATTACCTGACATCCATACCATCTCCTCCGTAGCTGATAGCATAAGCATTGTTACGCTTGGTTTTACCGTTCTCAACTTTATTGGTCTTACGTATAGGATATTTTACCTTATCATCAAGTATGTAGGCATGTTCCATGTCGTCAGGCAGGTAACGTATCTCCACACGGCATCGGATGAACTGCATGGGAACATCATACATTACATTGTCTATAACAATAGTGGCATCATTCTTCACACGCCTTTTGACACGGTTCATAAAGCAACTGTTAAGCCAATCAGGGCTTACTGGCATTCTTGCATGGGGAATATCCCTCAGATAACGATCCGACGGGGTCTGCCCGGTGGCACCGTGTACTGTCGTGTTATGCTTCCTGATATATTCAAAGAGTTTTGAATTAAGCATCTCAAGTGATGTGATTTCCGAGGTGTCAAGTATATTTAAAAACCGGTTACGGAGAGTTCTGAAATTTCGTTCAATTTTACCTTTATTATGTAAAGATTAACGTAATAAGGGGATAAACGAGAAGCGACGGCATTAAAGCCAAAAATGAAAACAGTCCCAGGGTAGCTGCTGAGCCGCCCATATCAATGATATAAAGAGGTATAACTACCATTTGGAGACTCGTTCCAGTATCAGAAACCATCCTTCCAAGCAATAGCAATATTAGATTTGTATTAACAGTTTTCTTATCTCTTTTCCACAATCGAAGCACCTCTATTCTTTTTATATCTAAGAAAGCGACCTTGGTTGGGTCGCTTTATGGTTTATCATCCTTTATTCATCCATTAACAGGTAAGGATCACCATTACTATTCCAATATTTCTACATATCCTTCTGTTCCATTTACACGAATTCTTTGCCCATCCTTAATCAGCTTAGTAGCATTTACCACACCGACTACTGCGGGCAAACCATATTCACGGGTAATAACTGCACCATGCGACATCATGCCCCCGACTTCGGTAACAAGTCCGGAAAGAGATACAAATATTGGTGTCCAACTGGGATCGGTGAATTTAGTGACGAGAATATCCCCTTTTTTGATATGAGCATCCTCAAGATTTTCCACTACACGTGCTCGTCCCTCTACGATACCCGTCGATACCGCAAGTCCTGCAAGCGCACCACTCGGAATATTCGCAGAATAAGATACAGGCGGTACTTCACCATCGGAGAAGATGATACGTGGCGGAGTAAGTGTTTCATAAGAACGGTAAGCGTCCTTACGTTCCTCAATTAAACTCTGATTTACACCCCCGCTTTTTAGCACATCTAAAAGTTCATCTATTGACAAGTAATAGGCATCCTTGGATTCTTTTAATATACCGGCATCGGCGAGTTTGTGTACTTCCTTCATGATCGCCTGCTTATAAACGTCGTAGTAACACATCCAAAAATACTTGGTGTACTCTCGCACACCTACAAATGTGCGGAATATTTTGATTTGCCTACGCAACTTCTTCGCCTTTCGGCGCCCATGAGCGGCCTCCATCTTGGATACAAGCTCCTCAACCAATTCCTCAACCTCCCGTTCACCCTGGGCAAAGGTTTCAGCCGCGTATCCGGCAGGCAGTGTTTTGATATTATTCAGCAATGAAGTGCTAAGAACACCGGGACGTTCGCGAAAACGATCACGGGTTATATCTATTTCGCCAGTGCAGCGCATACCATATTCCGCCAGAAACTCCGCAAACTTGTCTGCTACTTGATTGCCTCCCTCCACCTTTCTGAGCGCTTCAAATGATAAATCCTCACCAGTTTCTTCAAGATAAGCCACTACCTGCGGATAATCTCTAGCGATATCTGAAACCTCACAAAGTTTCAGCCCCATTTCAGATGATACATTGTGCTTTACTGATTTTGCCAGTCGGTTGGTAATTGTCTTTTCGCCGGTGAGCTTTTCTACCGATCTATCTATCAAAGCGGCAGCCAACATCGCCGTAAGAATCGTACCGGCGCCTGCTGGATCGGAAATTGTTATACGCATATTTTTCTGGTCATCCAATATAAACTGTAACGCCTGTGCTCCTGAAATTTCTTCTAATTTGAGTCTTGCATCTTCTATTGCTGCCTTTTGTCTCTGGACGTAGGCGTCAATTTCTTTTTCATTAAAGCGGAAATAGGCACTAATAGCTCGCCAAATTATCGCACCCCTACCCTCGAGGGAAATCGCACTGCTGGGCCCTTTGGGAATATTTTTGATGTATTCCTGCCTGTTAGTGATTTCTTGTAATGTACTATGCATTAGAGGGTCCTTGATCTTAGATTCCGACAGATAAGACCTGCGCCCTTTCGCTGTGCCAAGATCGTAGGTGATATCCGTATACATCCGCCCGCCCAGCTCATTTATTGTGTAAAACCTTGATTTTTTTATCATAGACATTCCTAGAGGCAAAACCGTATCGGTCATCATTTGCAGATGCCCTACAGATATGGCACAATGCTTATAGCCGTCAGGACTTTTCGGCAGGGGATACAATGTAGTGATGGGCCTTGCCTGTACGATAGAAAAGCCGTCTTTGGTATAGCACCACTCAATATCCTGCTCGCAACCAAATTCCGTTTCAATTTACTTACCAAGCTCTGTCAATTCCAAAAGGCGTGGTTCATCAAACTGTACTCCTCCTTCTCCGTCACTGGTTTTCTGCAACTTGCCTTCACGCAGTTTCCACTCAGACGGGTTTTTGCGTCCTGATACCAATTCTTCCCCCAAGCCGCTAACCGCTTCAATAACAGTTGTAAAACGGTCGGAAGTCATCGGATCAGCGGTAAACAATACTCCGGATACTTCAGAATCAACCATTTTTTGTACAACCACTGCAATTGTAACCTTGTTATTCTTAAATCCATTTTTAATACGATACGCGACAGCCCGCTCGTTAAACAAGGATGCCCAACACTTGACAATCGCCTCGCAGATATTTTTATCACCAGTAACGTTTAAGAATGTATCTTGCTGCCCGGCAAAGGAAGCTCCAGTTAAATCCTCCGCTGTTGCGCTGGAACGAACAGCATATGGGGTTGAATCGCCATATCTTGAAAGAACTTTTATAATCTCGTCTCTAAACTCTAAAGGAAAACTAAATTTTTCAATTGTTTCTCTTATTTGTTTACTTAATTGTGATATTGCTTCTGTTTGGCCTGATGCAATATCTTCCAACCGAGAAAGCAGATTTTCTATTTCAGGCATGGACAAAACAAAATCGCTGTAAACCTGTGCGGTAACAACAAATCCGTCCGGTACAGGGATACAGGGGATACTGTGCAACCGGGAAAGATTTGCGCCTTTCCCACCGGAAATTGAAATGTTATCTGCTGTTTTGTCTTTCAAATCAACAATATAATTCGCCATTCTGCAACCCTCCCATTATTATCTACAATAAAATGCTTGCCTGATTATATCGATATACAAATCATAGTCTTTCAATAATTCGTCAATAGCTGGATCCTGTATGTCCTGTCCTTTGTAGTTTTCTTGCAACTCCTTTGTACACCCATCCAAAGTCCAGCGAATCAACTTGATGGTATTTTCATTTCTAAACTCCGGTTTGAATAGGGTCATATCCAGATTATTAAACAAGTAGTTTTCTCTAAGTTGACTACTACGTTCTCTCTCAATACTCATTAAATCTTCATAGACTTCTGACGATTTTTCGCGTTTGGTTTGAGCGATGAAACCTGCCACATCCGGATGGCGTTTATATACTTCCAGTTTCCGTATTCCAAGCTCTTTGAGAATGAAAATCAAATCTCCCTTGTCGGTGTCTACTTGACTATAGATTTCATTGTCTATGACATTCCGGACATACTTGTACAAATATAAATATAGATTTTTTTTGTTGCCAAAATAGCGGAAAAGAATTCCCTTACTAATTTGCGCTGTTGTTACAATGTTATTTGTGGAAGCATCCGCATACTCCTTATGAGCAAACTCTGCCAATGCCGCGTTTAGTATACGTTCTTTCTTGTCAGGATCAAGATTTTCAAACATATTCATAAAACCACCACTTTTCTAAAATATTTAAGTGACCACGCCGGTCACCTTAATGATATCATCAGTGACCAGCGTGGTCAATATATTAGAGAAAACATTTCATGCTTCACAATAGATTTCCTAGAATGAGAGGTTTGCACAAACAAAAATCTATGAGCTGTTTCCACGCGAACAATTCTTGTATATACATTTTTACTGTAGCATACATATTTCTTAGTTAACTTCAAAAATCGGCTGACTTAGTTCGAATCAGACGTCATTTATAATTAATTTATTCACCATCACACTCCATCTCCGTTCCATCCATAAACCGGATGATGATGGCGGTAAGAATGCTTTAAGTTACTCTAAGATTCCTACTTTTAAGCTATTATATCTCTTTTCTTTGATTATATTTCTTATCAGCAAAAGTTGTCTTTTATACTCGAATTTTATACACCCTCATTGCTATGAAGTAAGCTAATAGCATAATTCCAATACACCACGCAAGCGCAACCCATATATCGTTACCAGCCGACTGACTTGATAGTAACGCACGGATGGCTTCCACTATTGAAGTAACCGGCTGGTTTTCGGCAAAAGCACGAACAGGTCCCGGCATGGACTCAGTTGGCACAAACGCCGAGCTAATAAACGGAAGGAAAATAATCGGATAGGAAAAGGCACCTGCACCGTCCACTGATTTTGCGGATAGTCCGGCAATCGCCGCGATCCAGGTCAGTGCCATTGTAAACAACGCGAGTATACCGGCCACGGCAAGCCATGATAATACTCCTGCCGACGAGCGGAAGCCCATAATGAGCACTACGAGAATGATTACGACAACCGAAATTGCATTGGATACCAGTGATGTCAGCACATGCCCCCACAGCGCGGCCGAACGTGAAATGGGCATGGAATGGAACCGTTCGAAGATACCTCTTTGCATATCCATAAACAGACGGTAAGCCGTATAGGATATGCCGCTTGCTATCGCAATCAGCAGGATGCCGGGTAACAGATAATTCACATAGTTATCCGTGCCGGTTTGAATCGCACCGCCGAACACATAGACGAACAGCAGCAGCATCGCGATCGGGGTGATGGTGACCGTGATGATGGTATCCATGCTGCGGAAAATATGACGCATGGAACGTCCAAGCATGACGCCCATATCACTTAAAAAGTGTTTCTTTACGATTTCCATTTATTTTTCCTCCTTCTTGCCGATGATTGCGAGGAATATCTCCTCCAGCGTCGGTTGTTTTTCCACATACTCCACCTTTGCTGAGGGGAACAGCTTTTTCAATTCCGCGAGGGTACCGTTAGCGATAATCCTACCCTGATGAAGAATGGCAATTTGATCTGCAAGCTGCTCGGCTTCCTCCAAATACTGCGTGGTCAGGAATACCGTCGTGCCGTTATTAGCAAGCTCTTTGACTGTATTCCAAACCTCATTGCGTCCTTCAGGGTCAAGTCCGGTAGTTGGCTCGTCGAGAAAAATAAGCTGCGGTTTTCCGATCAGGCTCATGGCAATGTCAAGCCTGCGGCGCATACCGCCGGAATAGGTGGACACCCTGCGGTCGGCGGCATCGGTCAACCCGAAGCGTTTCAGCAAATCGTCCGCAATCTGACGCGGACTTTTGAGATGCCGCAGTTTGGCGATCATGATCAGATTTTCCCGTCCGGTCAAAATCTCGTCCACAGCGACAAGTTGTCCGGTCAGGCTGATCGACTGCCGTACGCTGTCGGGCATTGACGTAACATCAAATCCGTTTACGACGGCGGTGCCTCCGTCCTGTTTAAGCAGCGTGGTGAGGATTTTAACAATCGTCGTCTTGCCCGCGCCGTTGGAGCCGAGCAGGGCAAAAATCTCACCTCGCTTCACTTCAAAATCGACGCTCTTTAGGACTTCTGTGTCCTTGAAAGACTTTCGCAGACCTTTCACTTCAATTGCTTTTTCCATCCCGATATCCCCCTTTTACTTTGTTTTATCCATAGCCTTTTTCATGGCCTTGTTAACTTCTTGGTCAACAGATTCTTGATAGATGTCAGCGTAAGTTTTTGAATCTTTGATTAGATCGTCGCAGAAAGCCGCTACGTCACTGCCCGTCA
>JADQBR010000066.1 GCA_016278515.1 Bacillota bacterium | reverse complement strand
TTTAGCTGTGAGTCATTTTTTATCTGTGTTTGGGCACTTAATTATACAACTTATCCAATCCCAGCATAATGAAGCAATGAATAATAACATCTATCAGTTCCTTATTTATTATTGCCACCATGATGCTTTTCAATCTGAAAGACCACTCTAAAATCTAAAACCGCAGGAAGTATCCTGCGGTTTAGGTACCCTTTTTTTATATTGTTCTCCAAAACACATTATTAATTATATATTTCGAAGTTGCTGACTCTATCTCGCTTATTTACATCCGGTAATGTAGCTTTCCATATTCCTTTCGTTCCCCCAGGCTTAGTCCAATCAAATATTATTTCTTGGGAATCATCCAGCCAATCCAGCTGAATTTCACTGTCTTCATCTACTTCAGGGGTAATTTGGCAAATCTGACCTACAGTAAAATCATCTTTGATAAATGCTACATATAATATCCCCTTTTCATCAGTGAACGCTATTTTAGAACCATCCGGGGACCAAGAAACAAGATTCCCACCACCAATATTCGTCAGCTGCGTCATACTATTCTTTTTCAGATCTACCAACCAGACACCCTTATATTTCTCTGCCCTCAGACCTAGCTGACCAACATTCACAGCTAGTGACTTTCCACTGGGGGACCATGCCGGCACCATTGACTTAGCATCAATATTAGATGTCACTGATTGAGGGTTAGCCCCATCTTTATCTACTACATAAATTTGATTTGCACTGGTCTCATCGTCTTTCATAGAACGGAAATAAGCAATTTTTTCTCCGTTAGGTGACCACGCCGGACTTGTTTCGTTAGCAGGCGTCTTAGTTATAACTCTATTGTTCCCGCTCATACCTATAGCCATAATATCATTATTGCCGGAACGGTTAGTCAGATAAGCAATTTCTCCCCGAGAGGACCAAGTAGGCTGTACCGCCCATAGTCCGTTGCCGTTTTGCATCTGCTCCAATGCTTTACCCGTGCTATCCAAAGTCAGGTTAGTGCCATGACCGTCCAAGTCATCTACCCAAATTTCCATATAACCGTTACGTTTGGTAACATAGGCGATTTTAGACCTATCAGGTGCCCAAGCACCGCCGCCCTCTATTAAGGGCAACCCATACTGACCGGCCGCAACCATTTTTTTGTCCTTACCGTCAAAAGTAGTCTGCCAAACAGTATACCGGTCTTCTTTGATATTTTTTTGTGCCAAGTACAATACCTTCTCATTATCATTGACAATAACCGGATGAGTTACAGACTTCTGTTCAGTAATTATTGGCGACAAGATAACCGTAAATATTGGTTCAATAGCAATATTATCACTTATCTCACTAAGCTTATCTCTGTTAATTTCCGCTAGGTTTTGGTCTATACTGCCAATTTGAGCCGGATTGCTAGGCTCAAAATCTCCCGCAGCATTTTGCTGTTCTTCTGTCGACTGCTCATTTCCGGTTTCATTCTTCCCTTCCGGATTTACGTCATCCGTGCCTACTATATTTTCTTTAGGAAGTTCCTGTTTACTGCCCGGACTGCCGGGAGTTAACCCTTGCAGTTGACCATTTCCGTAAACAAACAACATAACAATAATAGCAAGAACTGCAGCATATGAGGCGGTTAACATCATTTTATTCTCAAGATCAAGCGCGGTATCCAACCAGCGTTTAAGCAGATTAGGTTTCTTTTGCTCTTGCCGTTGAACAGCGGCGGCTTTAGACTGATCCGGGATTTCCTGCATAACCATGCTAACAAAGTCGGCAGGAGGTTCAACAGGGACGCAAGCCTCTTCCAATAAACCGTTCATTTTTCGTGCTAGATTAAGTTCTTGTTGACAAGAAGGACATACCGATAAGTGCTGATACAATGCCTGCTGCTGTCTTTCCGTAAGATGTGAGTCAAGATAACTATGAATATATTGTTTAGTTTCCAGACACTTCATGGCTTGCCCCCCTCTCCAGAACAATAGCTAGTTTCTTTTGCAGTAAAGCTTTCCCTCTATACAACCTAGTCTCAACAGTAGTTACTGGTACTTCCATTACCTCAGCTATCTGCTGGTAAGTAAATTCCTCCAAATATCTTAAAACTATTGGGAGACGATATTTTTCAGGGAGCTGTTTAATGGCCTCTCGTATCAATCGTTGAGTTTCTTGTGTTTCACAATACTCTTCCGGTTGAATACTCTTATCCGGCCTTAATGGAGTGAAATCTATGATGTTCTCCATTGATACTTCTTTGTTGCCGGCTTTTTTCTTCAAGGCCGTATAGCAATAGTTTGACGCCACCTTATACATCCAAGAAAAAAACTTTCTTCGCCCATCAAACTTTTCCATCACTTGATATAGGTGGAGAAAAACTTCTTGGGCTAAATCTTGGGCCTCAGTGTAATCATTAGTTAGTCTATAAGTTAAACTATATATTTGTTTTTGATACCGGCGGACAATTTCAGCAAAGGCTTCTCGGTCTCCGCTTAAAAACTGCCGGACTAATACTTCATCTTCAAAGTGCTGCATGTGAACTCCCCTTAAACCTAATTAATATGTTTTTACACACCTTTATATATAAATACTACCTCACCCTGATAAATCTTGCAAAAAAATTTAAGGTTTTGCATAAAACTGGTATATAAATAAGAACTTGGCTTATGTCCGTAGACAACAAGCCAAGAAATCTATCACCTTATCCTCCCATCGCGAATTAACCCGATGACCATCCAGACGCCTAAAATGGAAGCAATGATAAAGCTGATCAAACCAAAAAGCAAATATCCCGGCTTATCCAGCAGTATGATTAGTGCAGAGCTTATCATCATAGCAACAATAATAAGACTAATTGCTAACCTACTTGATACAACATCCAATTTATCATATAACGGCTCTAATCCTCTATGAACAAATATAGTCATTAGCTCACCTCGTGCCAAATTGGCTATCACTCTGGCTACATCTTGGGGAAAAGCTGTCAACCCTTTTATGATATTGGCACTATTTCTATAAAAGTGCTCGCGATTAAAATGTGGCTGCAAGTGTGCTCGAATATATTGCACAGCCAAAGGTCTTGCCACTTTAACCACATCCAAATCCGGATAAAACCGACGCGCCGTTCCTTCGGCAGTGAGCATTGCCTTTCCTAACAGAAAGAAACTTCCGGGCAATTTTATGCCATGGTTTATAGATATTTCAATCATACCATTAATTAGCTTCGAAAAACTAATTGCTCCACTTAAGCCTACCGTACGATCCAACATCTCGGATATATCTTGGTACAAATTTTCTTCATTGATCTTTCCAGTCACTATTCCCAGTTTTTTTGTGATGTCTACTACAGCACAAGTATCTCTCTCGCTAATTGCAATCATTAATTCCGCAACAATAAAGCGAAACTCCTCGTTCAAGCGGCCAGTGATGCCAAAATCAACCAAACCTAGCTTGCTTTGGTCTAATATAAAAATATTTCCAGGATGCGGATCGCCATGGAAAATGCCTTGGCGGAAGGATGGCAGCAGCACTGTCTTTAATATTAACTCTCCAAATCTCTGGCCCTGCACGCTCCCCTCGTATTTATCAATGACGTTTTTAAGCGGTTCTCCTTCTAGCCAATCCATTGTCAATATGTGCTCCGTCGTGTAATCCCAGTATACTTTAGGGACAACAATATCTTCTTCCTTAAACAACTCAGTAAATCGTTCCATATTTAATGCTTCCACCGTGAAATCCATCTCTCGCCTGATTTGCCGGCTGAAGACTCCGTAGATTTCTTCTACATCACAGACTTGCCCCAATATGGAACGCTGCAATATGTTTTGCAAATCCCCCAAAACCGCCAAATCCTTTTCCACTAATTTATTAAGATTAGGCCTTCTGATCTTAACCGCCACTTCATTTCCATCAGGCAGCACTGCTCTATGCACCTGGGCAATAGAAGCCGATGCTGCCGGAAGGTATATAAAGGATTGAAATATTTTTTCCGGCGGTTCTCCCCATGCCTTTACTATTTGATTGCGCACTTCTGCAGAAGAAAATCCGCTCACGCCATCCTGCAATTCACCTAATTCATCAGCGTAATTTTTAGGAATCAAATCTGGGCGGGTACTTAACATTTGACCCATCTTAACGAAAGATGGACCCAAATCTTCAAACAGCAGTCTTACCCTTTGAGGAAGACTGATATGCTTGGCTAAGCCTTGGGTTAAAGCGGGTTTTGGATATTTGGGCAGCACCCGTTGCTTCCAATAAGTGACACTTCTTATCCCTTTTCTTTGTAACAAAAAACTAAAGCCGTGACGGCTCAATGTTTGTAATATTTCTCCATAACGCTCTCTGTTTTTATATTTCCTATATAAACTCTCAAATTCCATTTTTATACCCCTGCAGTTTAATTTTTCCAATATATAGTGGTATTATGCTAGAACTTGTGCCATTTATACTAGAGAGAGCATATATCGACATAGATGGGGCAAATTAGAAACAAATGATACTGGAGGGAGTGCAAAACCTTGAAAGAACAAACAATCTTTGCTAGCTTTCTTAGTACGGATAACGCGTTAGCAGCCCAAAAGGAACTGCAGCAAAAAGGTTTTTCCACCACACAAGTAGACCGCATTGGGAAATACTCGACCGATTCCGACGCTGATTACGACAACCCTTTGTCCGGCAATATAACTAACACAGGCTTAAGTGAATATTCAGGTGAAAATCGTGCAACTGATGTTGGTCCTTTGTTAGCAGCCGATAATGCGGTTAGCGGTTATGCGACAGATACGGATCTGGCAAATCAACAGGTATTACTAACAATAGTTGCCCCTAAAGATAAAGTGGATACGGCAATCGAAGTTATTAAAAAACATGAAGGTTACTTAATATTTTCCTTAGGATTAGGTGTTTTAACAACAAGAATCTGAAATTCCTCATCGGGAGCAGCTTTCACCGCATGGGGGATATCCCTCGGGCCAACCCATAATTTCCTATACAAAACTAAGAAAGCAAGCATATATTTGCCTGCTCCCCATCCTTAGTCAAAACAGATTTACCCCCTCGCAAATGGAAAATAAATTGTCACACTCCCAAGTATTACGTTTTATGTTATTATATAGATAGTTTTCTAAATCTACATAATAAAGGGGTTTCCTCCATGCCTATACTTGACGTTATACTTATCCTTTTGGCAGGAACTGCGGCCGGTTTCTTAAATACCCTTGCCGGCGGCGGATCTTTGATTACAATGCCCATATTAATATTTATGGGACTGCCTTCTGCTACAGCCAACGGCACCAATAGAATTGCTTTAGCAGTGCAAAACATTGTGGCGGTTACTAATTTTCGCAGCAAAGGTTTTTTTGATTGGCGTATGGGACTTATGCTCGCTGCCCCTGCAGTTGTTGGTTCTATAGTAGGTGCAAACCTTGCCGTATCATTGCCGGATAGAATTTTTAACAAGATTCTTGCCGTGGTTATGCTGCTGGTACTGGCGCTAATTCTTTGGCAGCCGCTAAAGAAGCTCTCCGCTATAACAGAAAATTTAACAAACAAGCGTAAAGTTATAGCAGTCATCACATTTTTCTTTGTTGGAGTGTACGGCGGATTTATTCAAGCCGGTGTAGGCTTTATTATTATCGCTAGTTTAACTACTATTACCGGTATGTCTTTAGTACGCATTAACAGCATAAAGGTATTTGTCGTTCTATTTTACATACTATCTTCTTTAATTATTTTTATCGTTAACGGCCAAGTCGACTGGTTGCTGGGCCTTACGCTCGCAGCAGGGAATGCGCTTGGTGCATGGATAGGCAGCACCTTTGCCGTCAGCAAAGGTGACAAGTTAGTTCGTATTGTACTTTCTATAGCTGTTACCTTAATGGCGGCTAAGCTGCTAGGAGTGTTTGAGTTATTGGGATTAGGGTTATAGATGCTTTCTATAGTAAGTCAATGATATGACGCTTTATTTCGTTAAATTTAGCAGAAGTAACCAAATCCTTATGACGAGGCTTTGGCAGATCTATAATTACCTTTTCTTTAACCTGCGCCGGGCGGTCAGTAAGAACATATATTTTATCTGACAGGAAAATGGCCTCTTCAATATCATGGGTGATAAAGAGGACCGAAGCAGTTAAATTTTCAAGCACATTCAGCAGCCAATAATGCATTTTTGACCTGGTGATAGCATCTAATCCGCCAAAAGGCTCGTCAAGCAGCAAGATGTCCTTGGAAAACATGTAGGTTCGCATTAAAGCCACTCTTTGCCTCATTCCACCAGACAGTTGGGAGGGATATTTATATTCAAATCCCTCCAAGCCAAACACCCTAAAGTATGCCTTAACCTGCTGCCGTGCTTCTGGCCATGAAAGACCATTGATTATCAACGGCAGACAGGCATTATCAATAATTTTCTTCCATGGTAGAAGCAGGTCTTTCTGATACATATAGCTAATTCTGGCGGTTCGACCGGTATAATCTTCTCCGTCGATAGTCACGCTGCCGGCATCAGGCGATAATAACCCGGCAATAATATTGAAAATTGTACTCTTCCCACTACCGCTGGGGCCAATCACCGAAACAAATTCTTTTTCATTCAATTCCAATGACACGTTATCGACAACAAACAGGTCACCAAATGTTTTTTGTAAATTACTAGCCTTCAGCTTTGGTCCATTACTCCTCCGGTTTCGGAGAAAACGATCTAATCACATGGCTTTTTTTAAAAAGGTTTGGATTTTATTTTTGTTTGGATAACTTGTGAAATCCAAATGTTTGGATTTCACCCGCTTTCTGATTTTACCATGGGTACACGTTAAAAATCTTGCATCCCATTTAATAGCCCTATCTATCAAGCACCTAAAACACGATTGGCAGGTCCTAAGGGATATGGTTTGATTTCAACACAACTTTTCATGCCGGAAAAGTGGTTTGGCAAAGATTGTGCTCAACTTAGAAAAGACTGTTGTGTACCTGAAGAACTAACCTTCCAGACAAAACCACAAATTGCTCTAAATCTAATTAATAGCATCGAACAATCTGGTCTATTTAAAGCTAAATGGATTGGCGTAGACTGTCTTTATGGGAACAGCAAGGAATTTCTTGAGGCTATTTCGGATAAATACTGGTATTTCGCTGATCTCCATAATAACGCACAAGTTTGGCGCGTTCAACCAACATTTGAATTGCCTGAATATAAAGGAAGGGCCCCCTATCCTAAAAAGATGGTTGCAACCACTAAAGCAGAACCCGTTTCAGCGATAGCTGACGATGACACGATACCCTGGCGTGAAATGTATCTTGGAGAAGGGTCAAAAGGACCGATTTATTCTGAGATCAAATATACTCGAATCTACAGAGCCTTTCCAGAGGAAGACGGTAATGTTCCTATAAAATCATGCTGGTTATTTATTCGCCGTTTAGAAGATGGGCAAACCAGGTTTTCTGTCAGTAATGCGCCTGTTAGTACTCCGATTGCTGAACTATGCAAAGTATCATTAATGCGCTGGCCAATTGAGCAGTGCTTCAAAGAAGCCAAAGATGAATTAGGCATGGACCATTACGAATTCAGGTCTTGGACTGCATGGCATCGCCATATGCTTTTGGTGTTTATAGCAAGTGCCTTTCTCCTAGAAA
>JADQBR010000113.1 GCA_016278515.1 Bacillota bacterium | reverse complement strand
GTTTTGGCGTGCCCCTTGCGGGTAAACCCTCCTATAATTGACATAAGGGGGCATAACCCCTTAACAACCCCAATGTATAGGAAATTATCCACAACCCATAATTTCTTATACATATAAAAAGTCCCTGTTTTATATAGTATCACTATAAAACAGGGACTTTTCTTGTTCATTAAATTCTCAATAGATACCCTGACACACTGACAGGTGCATCTCCTTTAGAGTTACTTGCTGTCATCCAAAGCTTCTATAATAGTGCTTTCTACTTCCATAGCGAAATTTTTTAGATCGGCACCTTCCAACATATCCATAAAAACAGTTGGTTTGACCATACCCAATTTTATTTTGCCTTGATCTTCGAAAATCACTACCTTACAGGGCAGAAAATATATAACATTCATATCTTGTTCCAGAACAGCTTTAGCTTTATGGGGATTGCAAACTTCAAGGATGCGCCCTTTACCCGAAAACTCTACCCCTTTTTCCTTAAGTTTGGACTTAATATCCAATTCCCAAAGTGTACCGAATTTCTTATCTTTTAGAGCAGTCTTTACATCTGTAACTGCTTGTTCAAAATCCTTATTGGTGGTTACTGTATAATCGAAAATCATCAAATATTCCTCCTTGTTTTTTAAGCCTTGGTTTGGCCAATCACCAGTTGAAAAATAAGAGTGGTATTATTTTTAACCACAAAAAATCTTTTATTCCGAATTGGTGTAAATGACGGGATCTAAAGGCATATCCCTATCTGTAGCATGTAGCACAATTAGCAGCGCAGGAATGCTATAGCTTGGACTCAATTACACCATTATTTTTTTAATACCTCCCGGGGGTTTATTTTTTATTATACTATAGTATAATTACACTATCAAGGGGTAAAGTAACTTAAAGCAAAAATTTAGGTTGTTGAACAAAGCCAACAACCTAAACCTGCGTTCTATCACATCTGGGTTCTAGTCATATTTTGCGTCTGCTGCATCTGCTGCGCATTAGGTGCCTGTCCCATCTGAACAAAACTCTTAACCCGGCTTACCTCTTGGGGGTCAGCCTGAGAAGCCGGCATATACCAGCCTTTTTGCATGGCTACTTGAGCAATTTCTTCTTGGTCTAGTTCGGATTGATTTCTCATCTGAAGAAAGGTTTGCTTTAACTGCTTATTTGAACATTCAGCAGCTGCTTTTGTAAGTTCACCGGCGCTGACTTTTGTTCTCTCCAACGCATCATTGGCCATATCTTTATCCTGTAACATTGACTTTTCCCTCCTTTACTGTAAGAATTGCTCCAGCTTTTGAGCGTTTTGTTGGGCTTGTTGCGCACTCTTATTAAAAAAATTCTTCAACTGAGGATCTTGCGTTTGTTGGGCATAAGTGCCGCACTTGGTAGCTGATAACTGTTCATCACCTATTAAGTGTCGTAAATTTTGCAGCTCCATTTGATTTAAATTTGCCATTAAACCACCTCCTTTACTTTAACAAGGTCAAAATTAGTTTCCCCGTGAACCGCTTATCTATTAATGGTTATAATTAACATTTATTCGATAGCTAACCGCCACTTTATCTGCCGTGCGATTTCAGACTAAGTTTTATGTGATATATCCCACTACAAAATTCCCTCCCTAAGTGATACCATACATAAAGGGAGGGAACAATATATGACTTATTTTGATTTTTTTCATCAGAAACCATTGAAAATGGTTATGAACAAATGGCTGGGCAGCAAAAACTAAGATGGGTCAATATCCATTGTTTGTATACCCGCCGACATCACCCATTTTCTCAAGTGCCTATTATACATGAACGGAGATTTTATGTTCTTTAATATTATGTTTCGCTTAAGCGGTGCTGAAAGCTTGCTATAAGTATCCAAAAAATCTCCCTGGTTCTGTCTAATCGCCCGTGCCAAATAAGATGCACTTTTAAATGCATAGCTTAATCCCTCGGCAGAGCTAGGGCTTATCCAACCTGCCGCCTCACCAATTAATGCTATTTTAGACATCCCCGTGTTAATCTGGTTTGCCCCTGTTGGTCGGAGAATAAAGGCCCCTTCCTTTTTTACCTTCTTGTCTAGGTTAATGCCATACTGTCTTATTTTCTCACAAAGCAGGGAAAACTTAGCACCAACATCACCACCAGGTTCTACGGCGGTACCGACAAGCAAATACCCCTGTTTTGGAATAATCCAGGAATAATAATCAGTAATCTCGCGGTCGAAAATCGCCGTAAAATATGGTAGCAGCCTATCAGAACTAAACCATGCCTGAGGCGAAATGTATTTATTGGGAATCTTCTGGCCAGGTAAAGCCTGTTTGCGAACCAAGGAGTGCGCCCCATCAGCCCCTACTAATATCCTGGTTCTTTCCTCTTTAACGGCCTTATCCTTTAAAAATTTTAGTTTAATCGTGCCGTCTGCTCCCTGCTCATATGACTTAAACTGACACCCAAACATACAATGGATACTATCAGGCATCAAGGAAACCAACCAACGATCGAATTTTTCTCTATCCATATTAAAATAAAACCTTTGGTAGAATTTCTCTAGATTATTATCCATATCAATGGTTCTTACTGCAAATATCTGGGGACTAACCAAAACATCCTGTGGTAATGCCAATCCCATCCTTGCCAGCATTTTTTGCGCATCCGGAGCAATTAGTCCACCGCAGGATTTCGCAATTAAACTGCCGGTATAAGTAACGTCCAAACTTCTCTTATCCAGTAATAATACCTTATAGTCTTTCGCCAATAACCTTGCAAGAGTAGCCCCTGCAGGGCCGGCACCGACAATAGCTATCTCGTACATAATATTCCTCATTTCCTATAGAAACTTAGTCTGTTTATATTTTAACATACATCGGGGACATTCCTGTCCCCAACAGATAACCATGACTTCAGCAAGTGTGTCCCCTTTCCTTAACCGAAAGCGGGGGTATTAGTGGCGGTTAGCCATCGATAAAAAAACGATATGACTTTTTGAAGAAATCATACCGTTTCTTTCTACTTTTCAACTGAGAAGTAGCTGTTAAAGCACATTCTATGAGGCTTGCTGTTTTCTTCTGTTTATGAAAGTCATTACCGTATTAACTACCACACCAACAATTAATCCAGCTAAGAAACCTATTAGTATCTTTAAATAGACACCGCTCTCTGAGTTAAATAGGGCCATCTTTTTATTAATGTCTATAACCTCTTGCCTCGCTAGATTAAGCTCCTCATCTTTTTGTTTAAGTTCGGCTTTCATTTCGTCAATGCTCGCCTGGGCTCTTTCCCTTTCTTTCTCCATGCGGTTTTCGTAATCGCTAATAACCGAATTAATTCTGCCGTTGCTCTTTTCCACCTGGTCCATTAGATAATCAATTTGATTTTTAATTAGAATCAGAGCTATCTGCATGTCATCCATCTCCTGCCAATTCAATTGCAACTCTCGCGAATCAGCCTTGTTGTTGTCAATAACGTTTGAAGCCTGTTCTGGTGCCTCGCTCTTTTCACTGTTTTCCTCAGGAACAGCAGCATCTGATGCTTGTTCTTCCGCAGCATAAGCAAAAGGAACCAGCAGTAAAGAAAAAAGCACCATAAGAATAATTACCTTTCTCATCTCTATCATCCCCATTTTTAGTCGTTTATGTTATATTTGCCCAAGAATGAAGCTTTTCCTGCCAGTCCCAAACTCAAATGTCAAAATGGCATACATTTTTAGTTAAGCTCACTGCCAAGCTGGGATGTGGTTTTCCTCTTGCCGTCATTTAGCTACATTATATTTTCTCAAACTATACGTGTTGCTTATTTGTGCAAAGTGTGTGACATCATTTCATAAAAATGTCTGTCTTGTGTTTTCTTGACTATGGTTGTGTTTAGCTATACAATGGCGGAGAGAGGTGATTTTCATGGTAAAGTTGCTGACAGCCCAAGAATTGGCGGAAGTTTTGAGTTTATCGGTTGATACTGTCTGGAGGTATACGCGACAAAAAAAGATACCTGTGGTAGAACTGGGACAAAAGCAATACAGGTATAAAAAAGAAGCTGTTTTGGCTGCCTTAGCTGCTGACGACCTAACTGTTAAAGAAAAACCTCCCGTTTATTCAAAGCAAGGCAACTACACCTATGAGGATTACTTGCAATTTCCGGAGGAACCAGGCTACCGGTTTGAGGTCATAGAAGGAATCTTGGTAAAAGAACCATCGCCTTCGATACATCACCAACGAGTGTCCCGAGAGTTGGGACGTCAATTGATGGATTTTATTGATGATTTTGACCCTGAAGGCGAACTATTTTTTGCTCCTTTAGATGTTACTTTGACTGGTAAAAATGTGCTGCAGCCGGATATATTGTTTGTATCCGCTGCCAGAAAAGAAATTATGCGCGAGGAACGCATTGACGGTCCTTGTGACTTGGTGGTTGAGATTATGTCACCATCAAGTCGCCGGAAAGACCGTCTACGTAAAATGGAAATTTATCGCAAGGCAGAAATCCCTCACTACTGGCTTGTAGATCCCGAGGAAAATACCTTAGAAGCTTTTAAGCTCAAGGATGAGTGTTATACCCTAGTATTCGTGGGCGGCCCGGGTGACGAATTTTCCCATCCCGAGTTTCCGGAACTGGATCTTAATCTGGATAAGGTATTTTATCGGCCCAGGTTTAAGTAAGGGACGCGGGGATGTTTCATCTGTCTTGTCGAAGTCACCAAAAGACAACGGAAACGACCCCTCTTTGGAATAACTCTGCCATCAGTTGAAAATGCATTGAACACCACCGACGTTAGCACATGCCCTCCCAAAATCGATGATTTAGAGATGGGCATCGAATAAAAACGGTCGAAGATCCCCCGTTATTAATGCGAAAAGCTGTATAAGCTACGCCGCTAGCGATGGTAAATAGAACGACCCCGGGCACCACAAAATTGATGTAATCTGCAGAACCGGTGTTTATCGCTCCCCCAAGCACATAGACAAACATAAGCATCATAATTGGCATTGCGACCACTGTGATAAATCATAATCCCACCCCCCCTAAATAACTGTAACATTCTTCAGGTTCGCATTACTACCTTTCAAAATGGCGTAAGTCAATTTATCCATTGTGGCACCGTCAAAGATAGCTTTTTTCACATCGGTCTTAAAAGTAACGTCTCTTAAAACAGCATTTTTGAAAGATGTTCCTGCTAATCCCGCATTTTTAAAAACTGTGCCAATAAGCGTTTGATTGTCAAAAGATACCCCAGACAAATCTGAACTGTTGAAAACCGTATTATTCAAAACACAATTTTTAAAACTTACATCTTTCAAGGCGGACGCAATTATTTTTGCTCCAGTAAGGTCGGCACCGTCAAATATAGCGTTTCTTAAATCACTGTATTTAAAAGAACTGTTCGTTAAATCCGAGCCGCTGAAATCTGACCCCTTTAAAGCACTGCGGTTAAATTTCCCATCCTGTACCTTTATTCCTTTTAAATCGAAATCCTGGAGGTTGCTCATAGACAAATCCCTTTTTGCCGTCTGCCGCAGCCCTCTTATCTTATCAGTGATGCTTTCCATGATCACGCCTCTACCGGAGTTCTTACCACTTGACCTAGCTTCCCCTGTCTCATCGATGATGCTTTCTATGATCTCTTCAATATCTCCAATGGAATCGATGGTCATGCTATAAGCAGTTTCATCATCATAACCCCTTTCTTTAAAATCCCTCAATTTTTCCTGCAAGTCAACATACAGCTCTTCTTTCAGTTCCTTAACCGCATATAAATCTTTATAGAGTGCAAATACCCCATCTAAATATTTCATTAATTTCTCTTCCATTTTATTTCCACCTTTCATTTAAAGCAATTGATCTAAAATACGCTTAGCATTTTCCCAATTCCGTTTGTTTTCAGAATAAACCTTTTTACCTTTTTCGGTGATCTTATAGTACTTTCTTCTTCCACCTTGGCTCTCATCACCCCAATATGCAGTTACATTACCGTCTTTCTCCATTCTTTTTAGACTCGAAAACATTGTAGATTCTTTAAGTTCGTACTCACCATTGGAATACGAGTGTATCAATTTTGTTATTTCATAGCCATATTTATCCCCACTCATCAGCAGCTTGAGAATGATTGTATCGGTATGCCCTCTGAGTAAATCCGAGGAGATTTTATTATTAACCAAAATATCACCTCCATAGTTATAATATACATTATATTGCCACGATTGTCAAGGTATAACTTTATTCGTTTTATTCCCGCTATCGTTATACGCCTATTATCCATTAGACATATACAAAAAGTAGCATAAAGTCTTTATTCTGAGGAAACAAAATGGGCATAAAAAAAACACCTGAAATATAGGTGCTTCATGATTTATATGTTTACTTATTCTCTATAACTTGATAAATACAGTTTGCTAATGGTACATAATTTTTATCAACTGAAACAATGATTGCCTCTAACAATGTTTCCCTTTTAACTAAAGACCAGTCTATTATATGACCACCTTGTAGAGCCAATTGACGAAAAAATTCTCTGATACACCGTCCATTTCCCTCTCTAAACGGGTGGAACATATTAATTTCGGAAAGATAATAGGCGGCCTTTTGAGAAAATTCCTCTGCATTCAACTCCTTTAAAAATCTGTCCCGTTTCAATTCGTACAATAGCATTTTAAGGTTTTCCTCGATAAACTGACTTTTACAGAATTCTGTTGAGCCTTTTCTAATATTCTCAGTTCTAAGCTTACCCGCAAAAGAATAGATATCTTGAAAAATATACCTATGGATCTTCTTAATATGGGCTATTCCAAATCTCCCTCTAATGTGTTCTTTTTGAAGTTCGTACTGCCGAATTAGCGTTATATCAGCTTCATACTTAGCCAAAATTTTTGCATCCCTAATATTCCCTTTGTTTATTAATATATCAGTACCTTCGTAGCAATATTTAGATTGCTCAGTTTCTTTACGGTCATATCTGGAAAAAGATATCCTCCTAGTCATTTTTGTCTTCCAAATCTAGAAGCGTATCTTTCCTTTACCTTAGTAACAGCCTCCCTGCTACTAATTTTGTCTTCCAAATACTGTTTACCAACAGCCTGAGCATGCCTACTTGGCTTCAAACCTTCAAATTCCAATGACGCCCTCACACTTCTAATCACCCTTTTAGTCTTAACCGAACTAGAAATCAAGATCATCACCTCTATTATTATTATACTCAATTTTAAGCTGAAAAACAATTAATCAAAGCCATAATCAGGGCCACAGCACCGTCAATACGCTCTCCGTCCTCGGTGGAAAGATCAACACAAAGGGACCTATCCGTATTAAGCTTGCTTCTTGAGGAAGGTGTTAAGCCAAATTGCTCACAGAACCGGTTCATAATCTTTAGGTAAGTCTGAGTAATAGATACCTAAGGCACCTGATGCCAATTTAAACTTTTCTCCGGGGTTATTCTCAACATACATCTTAGCAAATTTTCCAGCTATAGAATGCAACAGGTTTATCTGAATTTGCAATGTGCAAAAAATGCACATTGCTTTTTTCGTCAACTTCATTTTCATTAAAGAGATTTTTTATATGCTTTGATATGACACTTCTGTCCCTTTGGAATAACTCTGCCATCTGATTTTGACTCAGCCATACCGTTTCATCTTCTAAATGCACTTC
>JADQBR010000123.1 GCA_016278515.1 Bacillota bacterium | reverse complement strand
CTTTCCGTGTCGGCCCTGACTTATAAAATTTACAACTTAATGGTCCATAACAGAAGGTTTCATACCGATACTTTTTATTACCTGGGTTCCAGTGGTCAATAGTAATCTCAACCGGCATCCGGCAGCCCCATATGCAAGTGGTGCATTTGCAGGTATATGTTCTCGCAGCCAATCGCCGATGTCCTCTTGCTCGATAAACTTCGAGTTCCGGCGGTACATCTTCCCAAGGTGGAGGATTATTAGAATCATCAACTTGACCAGTCTTCTTCAGCTTAGAAGCTTTATAAAATTCAACCGGCTCCAGCCTATCATCTGCAACAGGAAGACACTCGCCAGTAATCTCATCGCCAACCCTAAACTGATGTTTTGCCTGAGCGGCTTTACCGATACCAACAGAGAACTCCCGCTCAACGTCATCAATCGTACCTTTTATAAAAAACGAAAACCCGAGATAGTTATGCGATCGCTCATCAAATGACCTAAGCAGCCTAATTCTCGGTTGGACTGATTTTATTATTCCTTTGAAGGGTATCTTAGTCATTGGTGAGGCACCTCTTTGTAGTTGAGCGATAGGTTTATATTCCATGTCTTTACGAACTAAACGAACTGATTATATTTGTTATTTTATTAAGTTTGTTTTGATGTAGTCAATGTGCTTTTGGTGTTTGTTTCTTAATTTAAGCAACTTTCCATAAACATCCTTGATAACTTCAATTACTGGTTCTATCCTTATATCTATATCTTCTTCACACCCATCACCTACATTGCCACAATCGTCAAATTCTATAAAGCCATAAGTAATTTCAACTCTTCCTTCTGCAATTAGCTCCATGGAATGAACTCTTTCAGCATTATAATAAACGCTATGTATTTCACCACTTTCGGGTGAAAGCTCAGTGTTTTCCCATGATAGTAATATTCTATCTCTGTTTACATCAGTCAAAATTATTTCGTCATCAAGATTTATGTAGTCTGGTAGCCTCATATCATATGTATCAAACTTAACTTCATCTTCCTGTTCTCCTACCCAGTCAACAACATCTTCAATTGTGTAGCAATAATATCTTTCTTTATTCTCAACAAGAAAATCATTGAATTTACTAATAAACTCAATTTCATCCAATGCATTTTCATTTTCTTTATAAATATAAGAATTTAATATGCCAGAAAGATCATCCCAGTAAAACATATGGGTTTCTTCTAAATCCTCGTATAAACTATTAATTTTTTCAAATAATACCACAATCTCGCTTGCTTCTTTACTCTCTGCAATAATTTCTTGTATTGAATCATCAAAATTTGATAAAGTAGATAACCCAGCTGATTCTCTCTTTAAATCTTCCATATTGCTATAATAATCAGCCTCTTCAGCAGCTTGTTTTTCAGCTAACTCTTTTTCGAATTCCTCTTTAACATTAGCATTATAGATCTCCTCTTCCAGATCCTTCATAATTAGTTTATTGAAACTTAAACGATATTCTACTAATTCTTTTACAGCATTTTCCTCTAAATCTGCAACGATATCAGGATGTAAAACATTTCTACATTCCTTATTATTCTTAGAAAAATCTTCGGGATTATCACTTACAAAATATATAACATCATCATCCGTTAAATTCACATAGTCTCTAAGATTAATTAAAACCTCTGCAATTATTGCATCCGCATATGACTCTTTCTTATGGCATGGAGCTTTTTTATATATCTTACGTTTCAACGCTTTATTGATAAGAGTTTCATTATCATTAATGAAAATCGCATACTTACTTTTTAAAATAGCATCTATCTGATCCTCCAGTTTTCCAACATAGATCCCCTTATTTTTATTAAAATATTCCAGTGCATTTTGTAAATATTGCTTTGCGTTCTTCTTGTAATAGTTAATATCAAAAGACTCTTCAGTTATTCCGTTTACCCAATAAATCCCATCTAGACTTTTTATTGTAGTCTCTAGATTATTACCGACTTTTAATATTTCTTCTTCCAAATGTTTAAAGGTTTCATGCCTAACTATAGCCGGAACAACAATTCTTATTTCCCCATATTGTAAAAGCTTAGAAAAAACCGCTAGGAGTTTATTGTTTAACTCTTTTCTTCTGTTTACCGCCATATTTAAATATATATTTGTATCTATTAATAAATATTTCATAGGGCACCCCATAAATGATTTACATTTGCTTTATTGCAGCTACTTCTTGCACCAATCCTGTTTCCTTACCTACCACCTTCGCTAAATACTCCAAAAACCCCTCTCGCAAGTTTTCTCTTCTCAAAGCAAACTCCACAGTGGGCTCCAATATAAGAAAATATCCGCGCTTAACGCTTTCCAGCAATTCAGCTTTTTGCATATATATTTTGACCCAGACCACCCGTTTATGGAATACCGTCTATTTCCCCGCTGGGAAGAAGTTCCCACAGATCTTCTTCGGTTATTTTAAAGTGTCCAGCAAGCTTGTCCCTGACTTCACTCACCTCATACTCCCTCTCCATGTCCATTATAGGCAGCATAAACTTTTCGTATCCAGGCATAGTCATTTGCTTACTCCTTCTTCCTTCGCTGACTTTTCTCCTTATTACCAAGCTCTTTATTCATTATCAAGCATCGATAACCACATCGGGTCACTGCATATCAACACCGATGCAGTTTATTATATATCAACCTCATTCAGCAAATCCCGCTCCATTCGCGCAGTTCCACTTCATCACCCCCGCACATGCGGGGAATAGGGATAAAAAGATTTTTTGGTGTCGTGCTTGTTGGGATCACCCCCGCACATGCGGGGAATAGAGCTATCTACCTGCTTCCACCCGTCATTTTCAAGGATCACCCCCGCACATGCGGGGAATAGCCAATCCCTCCTTGCAATCTCTACACTCTTTCGGGATCACCCCCGCACATGCGGGGAATAGCAATTAGACAATTTTCAGAAAGTACTAACCGGGGGATCACCCCCGCACATGCGGGGAATAGTCAAGGACTACCGCAAAGAATTACACGGTGATAGGATCACCCCCGCACATGCGGGGAATAGCAGCGTTTACAAGACTTGTAGGCGATAGAGATGGGATCACCCCCGCACATGCGGGGAATAGACTAAAATATCGTTGCTAATAAGCCATTTTTACTTCGGTTCTTTCTCTATTTCAATGAGTTTTTCATAAAGATGAAATGTGGTTTTACAGTCTTCAATACTGCGATGCATAGTAAGCACCTCAATTTCAAAGTATGTTAGCAGTGTTGCCAGCTTATAGTTTTTCACATCATCTACCAAACGTCTTGCAATCTTTAATGTGTCTACACATCTATTGGAAAATAACGGTAGATTGAGCTCTTGACAGGCAGCTCGCAGGAAACTGTAATCAAAATCTCCGTTATGGGAAACAACGGGTATATTCCCTGCAAATGCTAAGAATTCCGGTAACACTTCTTCCAATTCTTTGCCTTCCTGTTCGAGCATTATATCAGAAATACCGGTCAATGCCTCAATGGGTTTTGGAACGCTGCCTTTTAACTTTACCAAAGCCTGAAATGTCGCTTCTACTTGTCCATCTGATACTTTGAGAGCACCTATTTCAATAATTTCATGTTCTGCCGCTGACAAGCCTGTTGTCTCCACATCCACAACTAAATAGGTTTCGAACAAGTTTTTTCCTCTGTTGTTTTTCTTTGCCATTTGTTTAGCTTTTCTTATTTTGGCTGCATTGCTATAACCCTTGCGCTTCTCTCCCAGTTTCAGGATGCGTGCTGGGCTTGGTCGCAGCATTAATTTTAATCCATCAAAATCAATTGGTTCCCAGGTGGTGTTATGCACACGAAAATCAAGTCGTTGTTCATTTTGCGCGTTGCAGACCATTGTTGCTCTACCAGTTTTGGCATTTTCTATTACCCGTGTCCAAAGCTGATCTCTAACTCTGGCACTCACCTGGCCCACGTATACGCCTGTGTTTATTTCCTGCAACCATTTGGTTAGATCTCCCCGCAGACCAAGAGGGCAGTCTGTTAGCGTAATGACAATCATTGTTCTTCCTCCAAAATGTTGCCGTAGCCTTCTTCCAATTGTAGTTCTTCTTCCATCTCTGATAGTTCCTTACCGTAGGAGACTGCGTTGGGCACCCGCCCTTTTTTATCGTCCCACAGGTGCAACACGTTTACTTCCAGTTCTTCTTCAGCCGCTAAATCGTCCAAAAGAAGCTCTCGAATATCCTTCACGGCCTGTTTTAGAAGATGGCCATCGGCTATGGCATCACGCACCCTGTGCCTTGTGGTAGAACCAATGTCTTCCGGCTGCTCGGCTGCAATCATAAAAGCAATGGGGATAGTAATAGTTCCTTTGTAAAGGTCTGCAATGTCATAGACGAAAGACCGTTCATGACCTGTGTGAACAAATCCCAGACCGGGAGAGCAGGCCAAGGCCACAATGACGCTATGTACAACACCGTATAGACAGGCATGGGCTGCGGATAGTGCCATATTGACCGGATCACCGGCATTGAAATTATCTGGATCGTACTCTCTGCCATTCCAAGGCACGCCTGTCTCTTTGGAAGCCTTGCGGTAAATGGATCGCACCCGAGCTCCTTCTCTTCCTCTCAGCTGTTGCATGGTTAAGGATGAAACGTCTTCTCCCGGAAAGCGCATCTGATACATGTGGCGGGCAACGGCCACCCTTGTTCGAACATTTGAAACCAGCTTTGCCTGTCGAATCAGTAAACGGGCAGAATGGGAAAGTGGTTTGCCGTGAGCGTAGTACCTCACCCCCTGTTCTCCCACCCAGATGATGCTGGTTCCGGTATTACCCACCAACTCCACGGCTCGGTGAGAAATATTTGTACCCGGACCCAGCAGTAACACGCTAAGTGATGCTGCTGGCACATGCACTGTTCCCCTTATATCTGTGACAGTGATGGCACCGTCCTGTCGGTTTATCAGGCAGTGCTCCAGGTAGAGGAAAGACATTCTGTCCTTCATCTGGGGCAATGTCTGTAGATCTGGCTTTTCGATGCCAGAATGATCAGCCATGTCATTCACCCTTTCATCGTGCGATAGTCAGCAGTCCACAGCCATAGGCCTTTGCTCTTCCTATTCCTGTGGTCAATGTCGCTGTAAATTTTTCAAGGTCAGTGATTGTTAATAATCCTTCAAAGGTTGCGGTTCTTATCGTCACTTCACTAGTTCCTTTCCGGCTCTTGGGAAATTTTTCCCACTGGGTGTGCGTTACGTCAAAGGTTTCTTCATTCAATTTAAACCCACAGTTTTCTGATCGCTTCATCAACCATTGCCGTTGTTGTTCCTGAGTGACATGGGCATGTACTTTTCCTCGCCCGGTTCCTTCATCCTTCTCTTTAAAACTGCTCTGGGTGGGATTAGCCCGCAGTCTAAATTTCCATGAGTCCCCTTCTTTCAATTTTGTTAAAAGGGGCCTGTAATCTTTTGTTTCCCATCCTTGTTCATGATCTGTGTACCCAAACTGTCCCACCAGATGGGTGAAATCAGACTGTTCACCACTGAGTACCAATAAAAAGCAGTTATCGCTCAGCCAATCAACGCGCCATAGGTTCCGTTGCCGATCTCCTTTAAAACTCTGTTCCACAGCTCCATGCATTAATGGAGGTATGACCAAGGCTTGCATGGTTTCTCTACGTTTTGCATTTAGTGCAATGCGTGATAAATACATGAGCTATTCCTCCCTTAGTTCCTGCATCGGGTCATGGGCTGTTGTACCTTCCCATACAGTATGTCGACTTTCATGATTTATAACGACCTTTGGTTCTACTTCCGAAACAAGACGAAACCCAAATTTTCGATGGGTCTGGTCAAAGGAGATGGGGTTATCTCGCAGATAATAAGCATCCCCTGTTTCTTTTCCTGCTTCTACCACAATGGGCAGGTGTACGCAGTTGGCCTCCTTGCGCCGCAGCCAGTCGCTAATAAGCCATTCTTCCTCCTGCAGTGCTTCCACCAAATTTTTATTGGTACGGATTCCCAAAGAAATTTTTCCTTCCGGCGGACAAGAGCGTCTGCCCAAGAACAAGGGAAACGCGGGGCTGCGTAATGCCGTATCGATTTCTTTAAGAGGGGTTTCTTCGCCTTCCAGACCTGCTAAAAAGACGGCGTCAGAAAGATAATAACGGTGGGTGACGTAGGCAGATTTAATGCTTTTAGCCGTGTGATAATCCCTTAGTAGAGCGCCTGCCTGATCAACCCGAACGCCAAAATGTAAAGCCTGTAAATCATCAATTTTTTCGTCACGCCGACGACCTAATGCTGCGGCTACAAGTCCGATGACACCGCTTTTGGTGGGAATAGACTGGGTGCTCCTCCGATTATATTTTGCGTCAACACCCCAGGATTGAAGGGGTGCGGCTAATCGCAACATAAGGGTGCTCATTGGTCATCCCCACCAGTTCTTAATCGTTCCTGAAGTTCTTCGTTCAATGTTTCAAGCACAACCTTCAATGGTTTTGTTCCACCCAGCTCTTTCAACGACTCCCCTGTTACCAAAGATAATATGGGTAATCCCAACCAGTTCTCGTACACATCATTGGCATGCTTCACCAAAGCTTTCGCTGATGCTTCCACATATCCTTCATCGTTATTTTTACCTGCCTGTACCGGTCGTTCGAAGGCTCCCACCAGGTTAATGGGTTGGTCTTTCCGCAGTGTTACCAACACGGCATCTGGCAAGGTACGGTTGGCAAAGGTGTTTTGCTTGCCTGTGGGCATGGAATACACAAATGCATTTAAAAAGGCCTTCACTGCGTCTGCAGTTTCTTCTTCCAAATGTCGATGCAGTTCGTGTACTGCAACAGTGGCGTAGCGGTAAAGAGTTGCAGAATTAAATTCAACGGTGCCAATGTGGCCTGCACCAGCGTTATCTTCTGGAGACAAGTCGTCTACGGCTGTGAAATAATCGTATTCTCTGCTGACTTTATGGGTGGATATGCTGTGAGCCACCTGGGCACAGGCGTCGGTGTTCAGCGATGCTGCATTTGCCACCATCCGACCAAATAGTGCAATATCAATGCCTGGCAATTCTTTTAAAGCCTGCTTGGCTTTTTTCTTGGCTTCTGCTGGTGGTGTGCTTTTTATGGTGTCTGGATCTTCAACCGCCAATTTTGCCAATGCTTTTGCCTGGGCAACGCTCATAAAAAACAACGCGTCCGTACCTTTTTCTGCTGACTTGATTTTTAAGCCTGCAGCAGTCAGTATATTGATGGCTGCTTCTTCTGTGTTTTCAATACCGCCCAGCTTTTGAATCTCTTCTTCCACCATGCGTACAATCCGTTTGGTTCTTTTTCCAAGGCTATCTTGCGGCATGAGCTCTTCAAACATGCCCCGCATAGCTTTTTTCCAGCTTTGGGAAGAAACCCTTGCCCGATTGGCTCCTCCGTATACGGCCGACTTAGGACTGCCGGTATCATCCCTATTGACGCAGCTGGGAGGTACTGTTTGCAAAACATGCACATCTAAATATAGTTTTTCATTGGTTTTCATATGTAAACCATCCTTTCTCACTCTTAGTTATTACCATCATTTTCAACGATGCTATTAATACGGTAAAAGTCTCGTCCCCAGCGTAATCTTACTGAGTCTCTGGCTTCAGGAAACTGAAACCAATATAAATCTTCTGCCAGTG
>JADQBR010000073.1 GCA_016278515.1 Bacillota bacterium | reverse complement strand
GTGTTGATGATATCCGGTTGGAGGATGTCATGAAGCCCAAAATAGAGAGTCCGGAAGATGCTATAGTCAGGATAACTACAACCAGTATATGTGGCAGTGACCTGCATATCAGGCACGGTAATCTTGGGTTGGAGCCAGGAACAATCATTGGGCACGAATTTACGGGAATAGTAGAAGAGGTAGGTTCCGCTGTTACTATGGTCAAACCGGGACAAAGGGTGTTGGGTGCCGCCGGTGCAGCTTGTGGGAATTGTTCCGCTTGCAAAAGTGGTTTTGGGTTAGATTGCGAGCAACCATTGATTTATGGCTGCGGCCCTATATTTGGTAATCTTCAAGGGGCGCAGGCGGAATACGTGAGGGCTCCGCGTGCCAACTCCAGCTTATTCCTAATTCCCGAAGGGTTGTCCGAGGAACAGGTGTTATTTGTGGGAGATATCCTGGCAACCGGATATATGGGGGTGCGTGGAATTACACCGGGAGGTCGTGGTGTTCAGCCGGGCAGCACGGTAGCTATTTTTGGCGCCGGCCCGGTGGGCTTATGTGCAGTGGCAGCGGCCCGGTTATTTGGACCGGCAAGGATAATTTCTATAGATATGGTGGAATCCCGACTGCAAATGGCTAAAAATCTCGGTGCTGACCATATAATAGATGCCTCTCAAGAGAATCCTGTTGAAGGCATCATGAATCTTACTAAAGGGCAGGGAGCAAATTTTGTCATTGAGGCGGTAGGTAGTCCCAAGACATTTGGCGACAGTCTTTTTTCACTGGCTAGGGAAGGTTCGCTTTCTATTATTGGTGTTTTTCAACAATCGGTGAAACTTCCTATTCATACATTAATGAAGAGAAATATCGAAATCAAAGTAGGGCTTACTAAGATGACTTATACCCAAGAGCTGTTTGCGCTTATCCAAGCAGGAAAACTGGATTTGACCCCGTTAATTACCCATCGATTTCCTCTGTCGGATGTGCTTGATGCCTATGATATGTTTGAAAAGAAAGCTGATGGGGCTATCAAAGTTATTTTGAACCCCTGAATGGTAATTTAAGTTTGACCCAGCAGGGGTCAAACAAAAAGGAGGCGAGAGACGAGAAAAAAAACAAAAGTTTAACTCTCTGAATAAGTGTTAGAAAATTATGAAAAAGGGGGATTATTAATGAAAAATGTTTTAAAACTGGGAACATTTGCATTGCTGATAACAGGTTTATTGATGTTTGCTGCAGCTTGCGGCAGTACGGACCAAGAGCCAAAAGCCCCGGAGCAGGAGCAGGCCGATGACGCAAAAGCAGTTGACAAGGTGGAGAAAGAGCCAATAGAAGTGGTTATCGGCTTCACCGGACCATTGAGTGGACCTGCAGCACAATACGGTAAGGATAATGTCAACGGTATTGAGTATGGTATTGAGCATATAAATAGCAATGGCGGCATTACCATTGACGGTCAAAAGTATACTTTTAGATTAGAAGCCATGGACGATCAGGCAGACCCGACTCAAACCATTAATAACGCTCGCAGGATGCGCGATCAACTTGACGTACCGGCCATTTTTAACCCAGTGTTTACTTCCATTGCTCCGTTGATGGATATTAATTCAGAACCGGACAATGAATTCCTGATGATGGCTTACAGTAGTACTCCTGCAATTCTTCACCTGGATAATGATTTAACGGTACGAATTCCACCTTCATTTTTGATTTACGTAGAGGCATTTGCAGATATAGCCTGGAACGAAGGGTGGCGTAATGGTGCCATGCTGGTCACTTTGGGCGGTTACGGCGATGAGTGGCGTGAAGCCTTTCGTGAAGTATGGGAACACAAGGGCGGTAAGATAGTTGCAGACCAGCCGGCCAATTATTACACTGAAACGGATTATTCCACCCAGTTAAGTGCAGCTCTCGCTACCAACCCGGATTTCCTATTAGTTGGCGGACCATCTGAACCTACGGCATTAGTGGTAGAGCAGGCACGGGACCTTGGTTATAAAGGACCTATTCTGCTTGTAGACCAGGCAAAACAGGATCACGTTGCCAAGATTTTAGGTGGCACCGATTTGATGCACGGCGTCATGGGTGTCCCTGCAACAGCAGATGTGGGTACAGAGTTTGCTCAAGAGTTTAAGAAAGGGTATGAAGAAAAGTACGGCGTTATTAACACCTGGGAGGCTGTTTGGGAATATACAGCTATCCATGCCCTTGCAGCGGCCATGGAGGAAGCGGGCAGCGTGGATGACCCCAAAGCTATCAGAGAGGCATTTCCCAAAGTTTTCCCGCTTACCGGGGAGGAGTATCCGGCGGAAATGTTTAGTATGGGCCCACGGGGAGCGATTCACGGTTTTGGCGGCGTCCAGAGGATTGATGATAATGGAGAATATACTACGCCGTTAAATTATGTTTGGTGGACGGATTCTCAAGATGTACTTGACGAGATAAAAGGAGTTTCTCAAGTAGGCCAAATTGAGCTGATGAAAATTGATGAGTAGATAGTATTTGCCCCCCGTTCCCGTGTGGGGTGGGGGGCAAATTTCTAATCCGGCCCCTTAAAGTGAACACCAAGATTTTGCCGGTAGAAGTTGTTTACCGGTACATAAAAAGATACTAAAGGGTGTGGTTACCTATGGAACTTTTTTTGCAGCAAGTATTTAATGGAATAATGCTCGGAAGTACCTATGCAATGGTAGCTTTGGGCTTGACTTTGGTTTTTGGTATTTTACATGTTCCCAATTTCGCTCATGGCAATCTATACATGTTGGGAGCCTATGTAACATTCTTTTTAATCTCTCTTTATCAGTTTGGTTTTTGGGCAGCGGTGATATCCTCGATGGTGATATTGGGGGTTGTAGGAATGCTGGTGGAACGGTTTGTTTACCGTCCACTCATTGGTCAACCACACATCAACATGTTTATTTCCGCCATCGGCTTACTGATACTACTAGAGAATTCTGTAGCGGTTGTCTGGGGCACCAGTGCCAAGCGTATTCCTCACCCGTATCCCGATACGGTACACCTTTTGGGTATTACAACTACCCAGCAACGGTTAATAGTAATAGTTGCTGCTGTAATAATGATTATACTGCTACAGCTTTTTATCAAAAAGACGATTCACGGCACCACTATCGAAGCGGTAGCTCAAGACCGCGAAGGAGCCCAACTGGTGGGCATTAATGTTAACTGGGTTTCTTCAATGACCTTTGCTATCTCATCGGCGTTCGCCGCTGCTGCGGCTTCATTGATGGCGCCTATTTTTATGATTACTCCTACTATGGGTGCTTTACTGGTGATGAAAGCTTTCGTAATCATTATTCTGGGAGGGTTGGGCAGCATGCAGGGCGCAATTCTTGGAGGGTATATTTTGGGATTGGTTGAGTCCTTGGGTGGTGGATTCATTTCTGCTGCCTATAAAGATGTTTTTGCTTTTGGAGCATTGGTGTTAATCCTAGCGATAAAACCCACCGGATTGTTTGGGAAGGAGTCTAACTGATGAAATATAACAAATTCCTCAAACAAAATTGGCTATATTTGCTCTTGCTCATTGCAGCTCTGTCATTCCCATTGGTAATATCCAGTCGTTATTATATCCAAATAATGATTACCGCCTTGACCTGGGCAATGGCAGCTCTTAGTCTAAATTTAATTTTGGGCTACACAGGTCAGGCATCATTGGCTCATGCCGGTTTTTTTGGCCTTGGTGCTTATTCTTTAGCATTAACCACCAAAGCCGGCCTTTCATTTTGGTTAGCGCTGCCATTGGCCGGCGCATTTGCAGCGTTTATTGGTCTCTTCATTGGCCTGTTGACACTTCGCACTCGGGGGCATTATTTTGCTATCAGCACCCTTTGTTTTGGGGTGATTGTCTTTATAGTTGCCGGAAGCTGGATTGAAATAACCAAGGGCGCAACTGGGATTCTGGGCATTCCCAAGCCCACGCCCATTCCGATTCCTTTCATTGGAGAATTAAGCTTTACCAGTCAGACTAATCAGTACTATTTAGTGATATTCTTCCTGCTACTGTTTCTTTTTATCATTTACCGTTTGGTAAATTCACTGCAGGGACTAAGCTTTATGGCTGTACGAAATAATGAGGTTCTGGCCGAGGCAGTGGGTATTAATACCTTCACTACTAAACTGCTGTCTTTTGTTGTTACCAACTTTTTGGTGGGTATGACCGGGGGCATTTATGCAGTATTGATGGGCGGCGTTAGTCCTACTGTGGCCGGTTCTAACCTGACTTTTTTCTGGCTTGCCTATGTGATTATCGGCGGTGTGGCGACCATGGCCGGTCCCATTGTGGGAGCTGTTTTAGTAACATTTCTTATGGAGTATATGTATTCTTTGGGAGAATACCGTTTGGCTATTTTTGGATTGATATTAATCATGGCAATTATTTTCTTTCCCAGGGGTTTGGTGGGAGTCTTTACGCGTCTCTACCAAAAGATCAAGGATTATTTCGGAGGAATAAGAGGGGGAGGTGCTGGTCAAAATGCTGCTAAAAGTAGAAAAGCTAACGAAACACTTTGATGGTCTTGTAGCAAACAATCATATAAGTTTTGACTTAGCCGAAGGTGAGATTCTAGCCATAATCGGGCCAAACGGTGCCGGGAAGTCCACCCTTTTTAACTTGATCAGTGGTATGTTGCCGGCAACTTCAGGAAAGGTTTTTCTGGAGGAAGAAGATGTTACCGGTTTGAAGCCCCACTCAATGGCTGAAAGAGGGATTGCCCGCACCTTTCAAACCACTACTTTGTTTGATGAACTGCGGGTGATGGATAATCTTGCTATCGGTTATCGAGTGCGAACACGGACAGGTTTTTGGGACGCGCTGCTGCACAGTTCCCGTTGGCGGCGAGAAAAGGAAGAAACTGAAGCCAAGGTGATGGAAGCGTTAGAATTCATTGGTATGCGGGAATATGCCTATCATTTTGTGTCCACTCTTACCCAAGAAGCCCAAAAACGTTTGGCCATCGGTGTGGCTTTAATGAGCGACCCTAAGATTATGATGCTGGATGAGCCAACTGCGGGCATTATTCAGGATGAAACCGACGGTATTATGGAGCTGATTCTGAGGCTGAAAGAGAGGGGGATTACGGTCTGTCTCATTGAGCATAAAATGCGTATGGTGATGGATTTGGCAGATCGAATTGTTGTCTTGAATTACGGGGAAAAGATTGCTGAAGGCCCTCCCGAAGAAATCAGCTGTAATCCTGCAGTGATAGAAGCCTATCTGGGTGGTGAGCACATTGCTTAAATTGAGAAATGTAGCTACTAATTTTGGAAACTCAGTGATTATCAGGGGTGTGTCCCTGGAAATTAAAAAAGGAGATTTTGTGTCCTTATTGGGAAGCAATGGTGCCGGCAAAACCACACTATTTCGAACCATTGCCGGTATATTGAAGCCCTGCCAAGGCACGGTGGAGTTTAAAGGAAGGCAGACAAACAGGATGTCAGCGGATAAAATAGTCAAATTAGGCCTGTCACTTTGTCCCGAGGGAAGGCACCTCTTTCCACAGCTGTCGGTACATAAAAATTTAATGATGGGAGCCTATATAAGGCGGCGGGATCACAAGGGAATAAAACGTAGTATTGGTCAGGTACAAGAGCTTTTTCCAATACTAAAAGAGCGGAAAGAACAGATGGCCGGAACTTTAAGCGGCGGGGAGCAGCAGATGCTAGCCATAGCCCGGGCCTTAATGTCTGATCCTGAACTGCTGTTGTTGGATGAACCGTCCATAGGACTTGCGCCGTTGATAGTGAAAAACATTGCAGATAAGGTAAAGGCAATCAATGAAATGGGAACTACCATTTTCCTATCAGAACAGAATGCCAATATGGCTCTGAAAATTACTGGCCGTGGTTATGTCTTAGAAAGCGGAAGTATCATCATGGAAGGGCCCAGCAATCAATTGATAACAGACGATGTAGTGAGAAAAGCATATCTAGGAGCATAACAATTTTTAATGGCAGTAATTTTGCATAAATACCGTAATAGAAAATATTTAGGGGGAATAAATAATGAACGTTGATCATATTAAAAATATCTGTGTTATTGGTGCAGGAAACATGGGACATCAGATAGCTCTGAGAGCAGCTATATCTGGTTTTAAAGTTATCTGTACCGATGTATCTGAAGAACAGTTAAAAAAGGCGGAGGCTTTCGTTGCTCAGTACCTTCCAGGAAGGGTGAAAAAGGGCAGATTGACCGAAGAGCAAGCTCAAAATGTCAAGGCAAACATCTCTTTCAGTACTAGTTTGGCTGAGGCAGCTAAGGATGCGGATTTTGTCATTGAGGCTGCAACGGAAAAAATGGAATTAAAGAGGAAATTATTTTCCCAACTGGACCAAATATGCAAGCCGGAGACTATTCTTGCTACTAATAGTTCCTATATTGTCAGCTCGAAGATCGCCGATGTCACCAACCGGCCGGATAAAGTGGTAAATATGCACTTTTTTAACCCGGCATTGGTGATGAAACTGGTGGAGGTAGTGAAGGGCCCCCATGTTTCTGATGAGACTGCTGAAATAACCATGGAATTGTCGCGGCGTATGGAGAAGATTCCAGTGCTTTTACAAAAAGAAATTCGCGGTTTCTTGGTTAACTATCTGCTGGGATACCTTAACCGGGAAGCGGTGTACCTGCTGGACCAAGGTATTGCCAGTGCTGAGGATATTGATATGGCAGTGGAAAATGCCTTGGGCCACCCAATGGGTCCCTTTAAATTGATGGATCTGACTGGAGTTGACCTGGCATACCACATTTCTATGGAACACTTCTTAGAAACCGGAGACAAAGCAGATATGCCCAGTCCCACCATAGTGGAGAAGTATGTTAAGAAAGAATGGGGTAGAAAAGTAGGAAAAGGCTTCTACGACTATAGTGAATAATTCTGTTTTGCTAATGACCTGGGGAGTTGGGTCTGGATGAAAGGATCACCAACGTTAATGGCGGAGCCATAGCTTTGGGACATCCGCTTGGTGCTACGGGAGCTATCCTGATGACAAAACTACTCTATGAAATGAAAGAGCGGGGCAGCCGCTACGGGTTAACCAGTCTCTGCATTGGCGGCGGCCAAGGTATCACCACAATTGTAGAAAATATATCCTCCTAAAGTTGAATTTGGGGTACCCGCAGGGGGCATATCCAAAACTCTAAAGCAACAAGTTGCTAAGAGTTTTGCTATACTCGCAGGGGGCATATCCAAAACTCTAAAGCAACAAGTTGCTAAGAGTTTTGCTAACGGTTCTCGAGTTGAATGGATCTTTTTGGTTGATATTACGTCTATAATAAGACTGACATAAGTTATATAGATATAATAATTCGGGGGGATGAAAAATGATAGTTACTACCACACCTAATGTAGAGGGAAAGAAGATTACTGAGTACAAAGGGGTAATCTTTGGAGAAGTTATTACCGGTGTTAACGCAATCAAAGATATTGCTGCTGGGTTGACTAATTTCTTTGGTGGAAGGTCGGATTCTTATGAGGGAGAACTTATTAAAGCACGTGAGGATGCCTTAAGGGAATTGGAAATAAGAGCAAAAGAATTAGGCTCAAACGCAGTAGTTGGCGTGGATATTGATTACGAGGTGTTGGGGCAATCCGGTAATATGTTGATGGTGACTGCATCCGGTACAGCTGTAAAGGTAGAGTAAACGAGATGGTATTTTAGCAGCCGGGGATTATTCCCGGCTGTATCCATTCATACCCATATATTACCACCATATCATTACGCTATTCTCAAATACTAAAGTTAGGTTAAATTATAGCTTTTTGAAAAGGGGAATAGTTGTTATGATGAAAAAACTTTCTGTGTTGCTATTAGTGATGGCTTTGTTAACAGTCCTGCTAATTTCTTGTACCCAAAATCCTGCTGCAGTTAGTTAGTGTGGCGCGCATTAAGTCTCAAGATATGATAGATAATAACTACTTCAGCCATAATTCGCCAACGTATGGCAGTACTGCCGATATGATGGACCATTTTGGTGTCAAATATGTCTATGTAGGAGAAAACCTGGCAGGTAATTCAAGTGTCCAAGACGCTCATAAGGATCTGATGAATTCGTCCCTGCACCGAGCCAATATTTTAAATGCTAAATTTACCAATATTGGGATAGGTGTTAAGGAAGGCGGACCTTATGGTTTAATGATTACACAATTGTTTTCCGGTAAACCAAAGTAATTTGCGCAGGCGTCTAATACCGACAGGATTCCCCCAAAATATACCATGGTGCGGGTTAGCAGTAAAATATTGGCATTAAATGTTTTATGAGTTGCATTGATGTTAATTCCCATGTGGCGCTAAGATGGAAAAAGCCTTTATTGCTTAAGGCTTTTTTATTTTTTTCTAGATGAGATAAGCACTACATTTAATTGGCATAATTGTTGCTTGTATATTTTCTAAATTGACAAAATAGATAATATTCCAAAATATTCTTAAAAGTACCAATAAATGGAAGGTAAAAGATATTTATTACCGAATAGTCATAATAGTAAAATTTATATGAGCGCAAGACGCCTAGCAATTCAATAGGAGGTGATCTTATCTGTAACTGAATGATGCATTGATGATTGTTTTCCAATTCCAAGATAATTAAAAACAAGGGGGTAATTACATTGTTAATTAAACATATGAGCAAAGGAACGAAGCTAATCTTCTTAGTATTGATGATTTTCACATTTACTTTTATCATTGCCGGTTGTTCTGGAGGTAATAACGAATCTGCTAGCGAAGAAACTGCCGACAACGGTAATGCAAATGAAGATAGTACCAGCGAGGATAATTCCGGATCAGTAGAAAGAATTTCAATTGCAACAGGCGGCACAGGGGGGACTTATTACCCTTATGGCGGTACTTTGGCAGACATCATTAATAAGAATGTCCAAGGAATAGAAGCAGCAGCTGAAGTTACAGGTGCCTCTGTGGAAAATGCCCGCTTACTTGAAAGTGGCCAAACTCAATTAGCCCTAATGATGAACGATGTAGTATTTAAGGCAATTAATGGTGAAGAACCCTTCAAAGAAAAACTGGGACTGCGTACGCTTATTGAAATGTACCCCAATGTACAGCACGTTGTTACCCTAAAAGATAGCGGTATTCAAACTATAGAGGGTTTAAAAGGAAAGAAGGTTTCGGTAGGTGCTCCGGGGAGCGGTACTGAGACAATGGCTAATGGAGTACTAGGTGCAGTGGGTATAACCTACGATGATTTTGAAGTATTCCGTTTATCTTTTGCTGAAAATACTCAAGGCCTCCGTGACGGTGTGATCGATGTTGGTATCTGGTCCGTAGGTGCTCCTACCTCGTCAGTGATGGACTTGGCCACTACCCATGACATTGAAATTATCAATTTCTCCGATAGTGAAGTAGAAAGTGTTGTGTCGGAGCTGCCGTATTACAATAAGATGGAACTGGCTGCGGGAAGCTATGAGGGGCAGGATGAGGCTGTAACTACTATTGCTGTTTGGAACACCGTAGGCGTGCATAAGGATATGCCGGAGGAAACTGCTTATGGCATAGCTAAGGCTATCTTTGAAAACGTGGATAAGCTTATCCAAGTCTATCCCGGAGCCAAGCTGACCACTCCCGAGAATCTAGTTAATAATGCTGTTGCGCCTTTACATCCTGGCGTTGTAAGATATCTAGAAGAAATTGATGTGGAGGTTCCCGATCGTCTCATTCCACCTGAGATGAAATAGAATGTACATCATTCCCACAAAATACTTTGGAAAGAAGGACCGAAGAAAGACAAGGTCCTTCTTCCTACTCTCTTTTTGCATCTTGATTCTAGCGGGCATATACTGGGCAAAAATATTCTTAGCACCTGGACTAATGTTGACCATAGAGAATGCAAATAGCGGTCAGTTAATTTGGAGCAGCCAAGTTAAGGAGGGTGAATGGTTCCAAATACGGTATACTCATTCGGTGGACCATCTTCCGGTGATTGAAACTTACCAAGTGAGGCAGGGGAGTCTTGTGCTGGACAAAGTGAGTTGGATATCATTTGGTGCCGGTTTAGACTATACTGGCCAGGGCGAGCTGATACTAGACGGGAAATGGGTACGAATTATCAATATGAATCGAGAAATTGGTACGCTGCCATTGCGGGTTGGAACTATTGCGGATCATACTTTGCAATATCGTGGTTCGGAAATTCACCTGTGGGATTATGCTGCTGGTATGGATTTGGTTTATATAGCTGTTAGAAATGACAGCTGAGGATTTTAAAAATGAGGCAACAGAAAGACAATCAAGGAGTGGTAAACTTGACAAAACGGGAGATAGATAAGGGAAAAAATACTAAGAAATTTTCTATATTAATTATTACGGCAGTGGCGCTAGCCTTAACGGCATTCCAGTTATATACTGCCGGCGTATCTATGCTTAGCGCTTGGATTCAGAGAGACATCCACTTAGTTTTTATTTTAGTGTTGACCTTTCTAACTTTTCCCGTGCTTAAACGAGGGAAAAAAGATCAGGCGACTATTCTAGACTGGATACTAATTATTCTTGCAGTAGCATCCGGATTATATATTCTAGTTTTTTATCAGGATATTGTAATGCGGGCCGGTGCATATACCACGATGGACACTATCTTTGGCATTATTATGATACTACTGCTGTTGGAAGCGACCCGCCGCTCTGTAGGATGGGTATTAGTGGGTATTGCCGGCTTCTTTCTGATTTATAACTTTATCGGACCATATATTCCGGGACTGCTGGGTCATAAGGGATACAGTTTAGAGCGAGTGGTATCTCAAATGTATCTTACCACCGAGGGTATCTTCGGAATACCTCTGGGAGTATCGGCAAACTATATTTTTCTATTTATTTTTCTTACTTCCATGTTGGAAAAACTTGGGATGGGCGAATTTCTTTTGCGTTTAGCGATGTCACTTATGGGACGTTTCACTGGTGGGCCGGCAAAAGTGGCCGTGCTGGCCAGCGGCTTCATGGGATCCTTAACCGGCAGTGCGGTGGCTAACGTAGTCGGAACAGGTACTTTTACTATCCCGTTAATGAAAAGAAACGGCTATAAACCTCATTTCGCCGGCGCGGTTGAAGCTTGTGCTTCTTCAGGCGGGCAACTGATGCCTCCCGTTATGGGCGCAGCAGCTTTTATTATTGCTGAGTTTCTAGCTGTTCCCTATATCACGGTAGTAAAGGCGGCTATTATTCCAGCTTTTTTATTTTATCTTTCCGTACTATTTGGCGTACATTTTGAAGCTTGTCGTTTGGGTTTAAAGGGACTACCAAAGAAAGAACTTCCATCAACGAGAGAGGTGTTAAAAGAAGGATGGCACTTACTGCTGCCTTTAGTTGCCTTACTTTACTTTTTGGGCGTGGTCCAATATAGTCCTATCCGCTCCGGATTTTATGCTATCGTTACAATGTTTATTGTCTCTTTCTTTCGCAAGGATACCCGTCTTAGTTGGCAGCGTTTTGTGGACGGTTCACTGGCGGCCTCGAAAAATACAATCTCGGTAGCGTTGGCTTGTGCCGCTGCAGGTCTGGTTGTGGGTAGCATTAATTTGACTGGTGTTGGCTTAAAATTATCGGCATTTATTATCTCCATATCCGGAGGTTATTTATGGGTAGCTTTGTTGCTAACTGCTGTTATAGCTATCATACTGGGAATGGGGTTACCTACAAGCGCAGCCTATATCGTAGCCGGAACCATGGCTGCACCTGCTCTAATGGATCTGGGTTTACTGCCAATGGGTTCACACCTGTTTGTATTCTATTTTGCTATTATTTCAGCCATCACCCCACCGGTAGCGCTGGCAGCCTACGGTGCATCAGGTATCGCTCAAGACGATCCAATAAAAATTGCTTTCACCGCCTGCAAAATTGGTATTGCAGCCTTCGTAATACCATTTCTGTTCGCTCAATCACCAGCACTGCTGGGCCAGAGCTCCTTTACTACTGTCAGTCTAGCGATAATTACAGCTACAATTGGAACCGCAGCTCTAGCGGGAGGTAGCATAGGTTATTTTGTTAATAAAACAGTATTCTACGAACGAGTACTTTTAATTACCGGAGCCTTTACCATGCTTTATGTGGGTATTTATACAGATCTGCTGGGAGTTATCTTGATTGGTTTGGCCTTGTTTACCAATATGAGAAGAGGGCAAGAGCAAGTTGTTAATACAGTAAACAGTGTTGAAGAGATGTAGATTTTAGATTTGTCAGATTTAGATGTGTTTAATAATATAGTAATTTAAGAATTCAAGCTCCTTGGCTTACGGCAATCGAAGCCAGGGGGCTTTTGGTTTGGATCAATTCCAAAGCAAAGTTATGCAGGTATTTTTGAATTGAAGTGGCAGGGAATATTGTCTGGAAAAGACAACTATAAGATGGTACCTAAAATGCAGCGGAGCATTAAATAAATGCAACTGAGCAGTTGAAAAATGGATTATTGTAAAGTATAAGTACATTTACATCAATTTTTTATTTGTAGAAGATTGGAGAAAGCCTTTATTTTCAAAGTGTATTAGATTTTTGGGATGAAAAAGCATTGCATTATCTAATTGGTATTATTCTTGCTTATATATTGTTTATATTATCTTAATAGCCAGTCAGTATAATTGTATAAATATTCTTACTAGTAAATCGACTGCTATTAGAATTTTTTTAATCTTTCAAATTTTGAAGGGGGTTTTAAGAACTATGGCGAAAATAATAACAGAAGTACCAGGGCCAAAATCTCAAGAACTAATGAAATTACGCCAAGAGTATGTTGCGCGTGGGCCGGGAAACGTTACTCCCATTTTCATTGAAAAGGCCAAAGGTGCAGTAATTACTGATGTGGACGGGAATGAGTATGTTGATTTCGCAGGGGGAATTGGTGTAGTTAATGTAGGCCATTGTCCTGATGAAGTAGTAAGTGCGATTAAAGAACAAGCTGAAAAGTTCATTCATCCATGTTTCCACATAAATATGTATGAGTCTTATATCCAATTGGCTCAAAAATTAGCTGATATAACTCCGGGAGAGTTTCCTAAAAAGACGATGCTGGCTAACAGCGGGGCGGAAGCGGTAGAAAATGCTGTTAAGATTGCCCGAAAGTATACTAAAAAAACTGGTATTGTATCATTAGAGTGCGCATTTCACGGAAGAACGCTCATGACCATGTCCCTTACCAGTAAGGTGAAGCCCTATAAGTTTGGTTTTGGGCCGTTTGCTCCTGAGACGTATAAGATTCCTTCAGCATATTGTTATCGCTGTGCGTTCAATTCTACTTATCCGGAGTGTGGCATGCACTGCGTTGAGCATGTAGAACGTTTCTTTACTACGGAATTTCCTGCTGAAAATGTTGCGGCACTAATTGCAGAGCCTGTTCAGGGTGAAGGTGGTTTTATTGTACCACCTAAAGAATTTTTACAAGGCTTGAAGGAGATTTGTGAAGATAATGATATTGTTTATATATCCGATGAGGTTCAGGCTGGTTTTGGACGAACAGGAAAGATGTTTGCAATTGAACATTTTGGCATCGAACCTGACTTGATTACCATGTCCAAGTCTCTTGCCGGCGGCATGCCGCTTAGTGCAGTAACCGGTAAGGCGGAAATCATGGATGCACCTAGCCCAGGTGAGATTGGTGGAACCTTCGGTGGCAATCCGTTAAGCTGTGTAGCAGCTTTGGCAGTTATTAAGAAAATTGAGAAGGAAAACTTGGCTAACCGGGCGGAGCAAATTGGTAATCGCATGGTTGGTAGACTGAAAGAAATGCAGGAGAAATACCCGGTTATTGGCGATGTGCGCGGTTTGGGTGCTATGGTAGCGGTTGAATTAGTAAAGGATCCCAATACTAAAGAGCCTAATAAAGAATTAACTGGACAGCTGCAAAAGTATTGTTATGAAAACGGATTAATCACCATGAGTGCTGGGGTCTTTAGCAACGTTCTTCGCTTCTTAACTCCACTGGTAATTACTGATGATCAATTGGATGAAGGTTTAGATATATTGGAAAATGCGTTGGCAGCTAATGCATAGTAAAATGTAAAACAGGGGTTAGATGTCTGCCTAGGGTTTAGTGAAGTGCTAATATTAACTTATTATTAAAGCTTAAATGGGAGGACGAAGTGGACTCCCGTTTTCCTTTAGGGCTATAATGCGTTGGTGCATGAAACTATAAGTAAGTCTTGCATGGATAATTAAAATGCAGTAATGTTATTTGTATCAAGCTTCTAATATAAAATAAATATCAAAAATGCTCCTAAGCATTTGGCTTGGAGGTAGACTAGTGCAGGCTTTACTAGATTCAATTCATAATGGTTTATTAATGATTGATATGGACGGAAATATTATTAAAGTCAATAAGGCGGCAGAGAGGCTCTTGGGTGTTACAGGGGAGCAAGTTATGGGGCTTCCTATTCATCAAGTCTTTCCCGAAAGTAAACTTCCTCGGGTGCTGCATACGCAAGAAGCCCAGGTGAGTCAGGAACAGTCAGTAAATCGGTATACGTTAGTGGTCAATAGAAGCCCCGTTTATGACAACTTAGGGCGGCTGGTAGGAGCGGTTGCGGTATTTCAAGACATCACGGAACTGGAGTCGGTATCCAGGGAACTATCCAAAATTAAAGAATTAAAAAACGAACTGGAAGCGGTTTTCGATGCTTCCTATGATGAAATTTATGTTACCGATGGTACCGGCACCACTACTAGTATTAACAAAGTTGGTGAGAGCTACTACGGGGTAAAGGCTGAAGAAATGGTCGGCAAAAACGTTCGGGAACTTGAAAAGTTAGGTTATTTTAGCCCATCGGTAGTAGACATTGTATTAGAAGAGAAAAGAAGGATTACTATTCCGCAGAAAACCAAGACGGGCAAACAACTCATTGTAACAGCTAACCCTGTTTTTGAGGGAGATAACAATATTATTAGAGTAGTTGTTAATTCGCGGGATGTTACTGAGTTAACCAATCTAAGGCAAAAATTGCAAGATACGGAGAAACTGGCAGAAACATATCGGAACCAAATAATGCAGATGAAGAAAAAACATGACCAATGCCTTACTATTATTGCTGACAGTGATCAAATGAAGCAAATTTTAGAAATGATTACTAGAGTCGCTCAAGTAGAGTCGACAGTATTAATGTTAGGGGAGTCGGGAGTAGGCAAAGGGGTATTGGCTAAAAAGATTCATGATTTAAGTAAGCGTGCTGAAGGCCCGTTTATAACTATTAACTGTGGAGCAATACCGGATAATCTGCTGGAATCTGAATTGTTTGGTTATGAACCGGGAGCCTTTAGCGGTGCTAGTAAGGAAGGAAAAAAAGGGCTCATCGAAATGGTGCATAAGGGTACGCTGCTGCTGGACGAAGTAGGAGAGCTACCCTTAAGCTTACAGGTTAAGTTATTAACAGTTATCCAAGAGAGAAAAGTTATGCGAGTAGGTGGAAGTGAATCAAGGTCTGTAGATATACGGATAATAGCGGCCACTAACAGGGATATTCAAAAGATGGTTAAAGAAGGTGAATTCCGAGAGGATCTATATTATCGTCTTAACGTAATTCCTCTAGTGATACCTCCACTGAGGCACCGCAAGGAGGACATTCCATCCCTAGTCCATTACTTTTTAGCCAAATTTAACGGTAAATACCAACTAAACAAAAAGATATCATCCGAAGCGTTAGAATTAATGACTAACTGTTACTGGAAAGGAAATGTGCGAGAGGTTGAAAATATTATTGAACGGCTCGTTGTGACGACTGATTCTAATGATATTGAGCCGGCACACTTGCCGGATTATATATTAAACTCCAGTACCAGCGCTAGTAATAGGATTTATGTTATGGACATATGTCCATTGCGCGAAGCGACTGAAGAGTTGGAACGGCAGATGATTAGTAAAGCTTTTGAACGCTATGATAATACCTACAAAATGGCGGAAGTGCTAGACGTTAATCAATCTACAATTGTTAGGAAAATGAAAAAATATATTGGTAAGGACAATCGACCTCGGGGCAGACGTCCGGGCCAAAATGCTAAAAACCACTTAGAGACTTAACGATGTTTTAAATAACATTAAAAATTAATGGGCGTGGTAAGAAATGAAGGTTTTGAATTAAATGCCAAAGGTTACGCAGAATATCACAGAATCAAAAAAATATATACCCTAGAGCTCTTGGGGTTTTCGTTTCTCACAGTCTATATGTTTAATCTTTAATTTGTTTTTATTCTGACTCTTAACTACTGATACTCCTTAAATGCACTCGTGCATGAAGAGTGGATGCTGATTGCATGAAAGCATGATCCCTTATATAGCCGTGTATCGATAATATAAAGTAACTGCAGAGTCTTTAAAAATGTACAGGTGCATTTAAAGCGCTAGTAGATGCTCATATTAAAGATAGTATACTGTATACAAACCCTGCTGTATCAAGGTTTATATAATACTTGGTTTTAAAATATCTTTTGGCATAGGCCTTGCATTTCATTAGTTGTAAGTTCTCAAAATGAAGAAAGTAATGGGAGGTCGTCTTATGAGTAAGGAATTAAATAGTTATGAAATAGCGCAACAGCAGATCAGGGAGGCAGTTAATAATCTTGGTCTATCGGAAATGGTATTTGATATGCTGAAGCAGCCAACCAGAGAATTAACAGTGGCAATTCCGGTTGAAATGGATGATGGATCAATTAAGGTGTTTACGGGGTACAGAGTGCAGCATAACTTTGCATTGGGACCGGCGAAAGGTGGTATTCGTTTTCATCCTGATGTTTCGTTGGATGAGGTGCGTGCGTTAGCGCTTTGGATGACTTTTAAATCGGCCGTAGTAGGTCTGCCCTATGGCGGAGGAAAGGGTGGTGTTATTTGTAACCCTAAGGAGTTGTCTAATCGTGAACTGCAACGTTTGAGTCGTGAGTATATTCGCTCAGTTGCACCAATTTTAGGACCAGAAAAAGATGTCCCTGCCCCGGATGTCTATACTAATTCTCAAGTAATGGCTTGGATGATGGACGAGTATTCAAAGTATAAGTGTTACAATGATTTTGGCGTTATCACAGGCAAACCTATTATTGTTGGGGGTTCTTTGGGACGTAACGAAGCAACTGCCCGGGGCTGCACTTTTGTTGTTAGAGAAGCGGCTAAAGCAATTGGTTTAAACATAAAGGGTGCTACTGTAGCAGTTCAGGGTTACGGCAACGCAGGTAGTATTGTGGCTAACCTGCTTCATAAATTGGGATGTAAGATTGTAGCAGTTGTAGATTCTACTGGCGGCGCCTATAATCCTCAAGGGTTTATTCCGGAAAAACTTGAGGTATTTAAGAGCGAGATAGGTACCGTGAAAGGATATCCCGGTAGCAAAAACATCAGCAGTGAAGAATTGTTGACAATGGCTTGCGACATTTTAATTCCAGCGGCTCTTGAAAACCAAATCACTGAAGAAATTGCTCCGAGAATAAAGGCTAAAATTATTGGTGAAGCAGCTAATGGCCCTACTACTCCTGGTGCAGACCGCATCTTGACTAAGAATGGTGTTTTGGTGTTACCGGATATTTTGGCTAATGCCGGTGGAGTAACGGTATCCTACTTTGAATGGGTACAGAACAATATGGGTTACTATTGGTCTGAAGAGGAAGTTAACAGTAAACTGGAAGCTAAAATGGTTAATGCATTCTATGAGGTTTATAAAATGTATAAGGCGCATAAGCAGGTTGACATGCGAACTGCAGCTTACATGGTATCCATTAGTTATGTGAGTGAAGCAATGGGTGTTCGTGGTTGGTTAGGTGAAGACACGAAGGTTCAGAAATGTCGTAAAGTAAGCTGAGCATAATGGAAATTCCCATATATTTTTTATCATGCTGCTATTCTCTAATATATATAATTCGGCCGGGCCTAGTGTTCGGCTATTTTTTTAGGTAAATTTAAAGCAAAAAAAGGCAAACCATATTTCGAAGATTAAATGCGCAGGTGCATTTAATTAATGCGCGGGTGCCGAGAATTACAGTTGGGAAACGGAAATTCAATAGTGCATTAATTGTATTGTGAATATTAAAAAAACAACTTGTCCCTGATAAATAAGTGATATAAGCTTCTATCAGTTTTAGGAGACGAAAATGGCATACAGTTTGCATAATAATTTGAAAAGTATCATAATTATGAAAATTATAAAGGTGAGTTGATTAGAATGTCGAATATTTTAAGGAGGTGTAAAACCAACTAAAATATATTCAAGCTTATAAGGAAAAAAATTCTAAAATCAAACCGAGGAGTGAAAACAATGAAATTTAAAACTAAGTGGACCATTATGGTAGTAGTTTTGCTGTCTCTTTCTTTGCTGCTCAGTGGGTGCGGCGGGCCTAAACAATCTGATGATGGAAAAAATGCGGAAGCAGAACGTGACTATTTTAAGGTTGGAGTTATTACTTCTTTATCGGGTGCCTCAGTATATGGTGGTAACGTGACTAGAAGAGGTTATGACCTTTGGGCAGAAACAGTAAATGCACAAGGCGGTATAGAAATAGGTGACAAGCAGTATAAGGTAGAAATGGTCTACGCTGATGCTGCATCAGACCCGGCAACTGGTGCCGATGCAGTGGAAAGAATGGTTACAACAGATGAAGTGGACTTTCTATTTGGCCCATATACGAGTGGAGTAACCCTCGGTGTGGCACCTATATTGGAAAAGTATAAAGTACCTATGATTACTGGATCAGCGGAATCTCCGTTGATTTGGAAACAGAAATTTAAGTATACTTTCGGAAGCATTCCCGCAGTAGATCTTACCGGAAGTGCTCCGGTCAGCACTTTGGTTAACGAAGTTGAAGGCGGGGCAAAAACAATAGCAGTCATTGGTGTTAATGATGCTTTTTCTAAAGCCACTGCGGAGGCGTTTAAAGCTAATGCTGAGCAACTAGGATTAGAGGTTGTTAAATATGATATAGTTCCTGAAGGCACAGATTTTACGCCGCTGGTTGGTGCGATTAAAGAATTAAACCCCGATGTCCTAGCAGTTGGCGGGCATGAACAAACCCATATGGAAGTAATCAAGGCAGCCAAATCCTTAGGCTTTATGCCTAAAGCATTTTTAATGCACTATGGCATTACCACGCCAGACTTTATTAATAACTTAGGAACGGCATCTGAATATGTATTTGGCGGTGCAGTTTGGACCTCTGATTTGGAATATAGTGATGAACTTTGGGGTTCGACAAAAGAGTATGTGGAAGCAGCAGAAGCTCGCTGGGGTAACATGCCTGACTATACTGAAGCTGCCAGTGCGGCTACCGGTGAGGTTTATGCAGCTGCCCTTGCCGAAATAGGGGCTGTTCCACCTCTGTCGGAAGAAGAAAGGGAACAACTTGTTGATGCATTGGAAAATATTAAAGTGGATACATTCTATGGTCCGATTGACTTTGCCAACGAAGGTGATTGGTATCATAATAATGTTGGTTTGCAGCCATTGACAATTCAACTACAAAATGGCGAACAAAAAATTGTAGGCCCCTCTGATGTTAAGGTTGCTGACCCTATCTACCCAGTACCAGGTTGGGAAGAAAGGTAGGTTGAAGGTTTAAGTTTACGGACATTTTAGACTACTGGGGGGAGAGTTATTTCTCCCCCTTAATACAACAAGCAGTGAGGTGAGAGACAGCATGGACTTATTTTTTCAAACTTTAGTGAATGGGCTACTAATAGGCGGTATTTACATTGCGGTTGCTGCCGGTTTTACACTTTGTTTTGGAGTCTTACATGTAATAGACTTTGCCGTGGGTGAATGGGTTATGCTAGGGGCGTTCGCAGTTTTTTGGCTGAATTTCTTTACGGGTGTAGATCCCTTAATTTTTTTGCCGCTTATCATGGTTTTATTTATGATAGTGGGCTATTACTTTCAACCACTATTACAAAGGGTTATCACCAATCAGCAAAGCAATGCACTGCTAATGGCGTTAGCTTTTACCTTTGGTATGAGTATTCTTTTTAGGGGATCAGCGTTGACTTTATTCGGATTTAATCAAAGGTCTCTTACGACGTTTCTATCAGGTAAAAACTTTGAAATTTTGGGCATTAGTATACCCGCACTTAGGTTTGGAGCAACAGTATTTGCGGTACTAGTGACATTACTTTTTATGTTCTTGCTGTATAAGACTAAGTTGGGTTTAGCGGTCAGGGCTGCAGCCGAGAGACAGGATGTAGCAGGATTAATGGGCATTGATTCCAGTAATATTGCCCGTATTGTTTATGCTATATATTTAGGATTGACCGCCATGTCCGGTACTTTTTTAGGCTCTATTTTTTCCGTTCACCCGGATATGGGGCTTCGATATACCTTGTTTGCCTTTTTTGTAGTAGTGGCAGGAGGCTTGGGATCAATACAAGGAGCTATTTTAGCTGGGATTATGTTGGGCCTGATAAATAGTTTTGTGGCCGTTTATGTAGGCGGGCAGTATATATTCTTGATTCTCTTTACGGTACTTTATTTAATTCTTTTGGTTGCTCCCAAGGGAATTCTTGGGAAGGGGTGGTAGAATGGAATATGTGGATAATAGCCAAAAACGAAATCTTATATGGATAGCACTTCTTGTTATCGTTGCTACAGTTATTCCATTTGCAATATCCTCATTCTGGCTTCGAATTGTTACTGGTGTTTTAATGTGGATTGGCCTAGCCCAAAGCTGGAATATTCTAGCGGGTTATATGGGTTATGTCAGTTTTGGACATGGTGCATTTTTTGGTCTTGGCGCTTATGTTACTGCCATAGCAATGAGTTTAGGTGTTCACTTTATTATTTCGGCACTTATTGCTGGAGTGTTCACTGCAGCATTTGCTGCCATCATCGGATATCCCACTCTAAGATTGCAGGGAGCGTACTTTGCCATTGCTACCTGGGCATTTGCTGAAGCCATACGCCAGATTGTATTAGTCCTTCCTTTTACCGGCGGGGCTTACGGTATGAGACTCCCGCCCATGCTAAATGAAAATTTCTTCTATTATATGATGCTGCTGACTATAATAGGCACAGTAGCTATTGCCTATTATTTGATGCATAAAGCTAAGTTTGGTCTAAAAGTTAAAGCAATTAGGGAAGAAGAGATCGCCGCAAATGTTTTGGGGTTAGATGTAACCAGGATAAAAATAAGTGTTTTCGCGTTGAGTGCATTTTTTCCAGGAATTTTAGGCGGTATTTACGCTTACTGGATAACATATATTCACCCCGACAGTGTTCTTGCTCCGGTCATTGCGGACCAGATGGTAGTTATGACTATGCTGGGTGGTTTGGGAACTATTGCCGGCCCAATTATCGGTGCAGTTGTCCTGTTTATGGGGAACCGTTTACTATGGGTTTTCTGGGGCGACACTTCGTTCTACCTTGTTTTGGTCGGCCTTGCTGTAGCGTTAGTTATTCTATTCCTACCTAGTGGACTGGTAAGTTTAGTGCCGAGGTTGGGAAAGAAAGACAAACCAAAAGTTGATGACCAGCCAAATTCATCGGTAACAGAGCATACTAAATGAACGGAGAGGAGGCAAAAGATATGGAACCTGTACTGGCGGTAAATTCTTTAACCCATTACTTTGGGGGGCTTCGCGCCGTACACAACCTAAATATATCACTGAGACAAGGCGTAATTCATGGTTTGATTGGTCCTAACGGAGCCGGAAAGACAACAGCGTTCAACCTGATTACGGGTGTTTTCAAGCCTTCTCAGGGTAATATTGAAATTTTTGGTGAGAACTTGGTAGGTAAGCCATCTCACTACTGCGCGAAAAAGGGCATTGCCCGTACCTTTCAAAACCTTAGGCTGTTCTCCCGACTAACGGTTGAGGAAAATATTCGGGTGGTACAAAGAGGACAGGATAAAAATCTTCCGGAAAAATATAGAATCAAACAGTTGTTAAAGTTAGTCGGTTTAGAAAATTCCACTTCAAATTTCGCAGGTGATCTGCCTTATGGGGCTCAGCGACGTTTAGAGATTGCCAGAGCTTTAGCTATTCAACCGAAATTATTAATGTTGGATGAGCCTGCTGCCGGAATGAATCCTTCAGAGACTGATGACCTTACTAGGTTGATAAGAAAGATAAATGAAGAATTTAGCATCACAGTACTTTTGATTGAGCATCAAATGCGTTTGGTAATGGAACTCTGCCACGAAATTACAGTACTAAGTTTTGGAGAGGTTATCTCCCGCGGCACCCCGGAAGAAATCAGAAATGACGCCAAGGTCATTGAGGCGTATCTGGGTAAGGGGGTGAACAAACTACGTGGCAACAGGGCTAAATGTTAAGAACTTAAAGGTCGCATACGGAAATATTGAGGCAGTACACGGTGTTTCCTTTGACGTAAAGGAAGGTGAAATTGTAACCCTAATTGGTGCTAATGGAGCAGGAAAATCAACAATTTTAAGGGCTGTATCGGGAATGATACCAATCAAAGAAGGTAGTATTGAGTTTGACGGGACATTGACTGATCGGCTGCCGTCCCATAAAGTTACCCAGCTGGGCATGGCTCACGTTCCCGAAGGCAGGGGTATTTTTACACGGATGTCGGTTTTAGACAATCTCAAGGTTGGTGCATATCAACGTAACGATAAGCAGGGTATACAAACTGACTTGGAGATGGTCTTTGAACTGTTCCCTCGATTGGCTGAAAGAAGCCAGCAGTTAGGCGGCACTCTGTCCGGAGGCGAACAGCAAATGCTGGCAGTTGGAAGGGCATTAATGACCGGTGCATCTATGCTGCTCCTTGATGAACCGTCAATGGGATTAGCTCCTGTATTAGTCGAAAGTATATTTGAAGTATGTATTGACATACGTGAACAAGGAAAAACTATTTTGCTGGTGGAACAAAATGCGGCAATGGCTCTTGCTATTGCTGACCGGGGGTATGTTCTGGAAACTGGAAATATTGCACTATCCGGCCAAGCGGACTATTTGGCTAATCACCCGGAGGTATCCAAAGCTTATCTGGGTGGAGATATTGCGTAATTAGTTTATAGCATAGATTATTCTATTGATATTCTCAGAAAGGCCGGACTTCCCGGTCTTTCTGTCTGAAAAAAAGTACAAAAATGGGGGCTCGATAGGTGTGGTCTTTCAATCAATGCACAGGCAGGAAAAGGCATTGTCGCGGGATAAATCAGAAGAATTATTAAGGCTGACAGGGGAACAAGTTAATAGAAACAGTGTCATTATTATTAACATTGATCATACTTTAGGGTGTGTTAATGCTAGATTTAGCCGATTATTCCCAGCAAAGGTGTCTGAAGGTTTAATGCAAATTTGCCAAGTAATATTTATTTAGTTTGCAACAGTGCAGTAAATAATGCAGTTAGAAAACATTTATATTCATTAAAGAGGCCAAACTTAGGGTTAAGAAAAATGGCATAATAATTGCATAATTAATACGACAAAGTTACTTTAAGGACGGTGAGTAGTTTGAAGAAATTCTTTAATCCACAGTCAATTGCAATTATTGGTGCTTCTAAAGATTTTACGTCTATTAGTGGAAAACCAATAAAGTATCTGTTGAGCCATGGGTATGAAGGTAATATTTATCCGGTTAATCCGAAATATAAGGAGATTGGATCATTAAAATGTTATCCCGGCATTACTGAAATTCCCGGTGAAGTAGACATGGCCCTAATAGCCATTAACTATAGACGGGTATTGCAGGTGCTGGAAGATTGTCATAAAAAAGGCGTCAAGTATGCGGCTATTTTCAGCTCCGGGTTTGCGGAAGTTGGGGAGGAAGGAAAGCAACTGCAACAGCAGATAATTGAACTGGCTAAAAGGACAGGACTACGCGTGTTAGGGCCAAACTGTCAGGGGTTGGTTAACTTACCCAACAAGATTGCAGCAGGATTCAGCGCATCTCTGGAAAATAAACCATTAGTTTCAGGTAAAACAGGTTTTGTTACCCAAAGTGGTGCTTTGGGGTATTCTATCTTTAATTTGGCTCAGGAAATGGGCGTTGGGTTTAGCTACATTGTTAGTACGGGAAATGAGGTGGATATTCATTCCCTAGAATTGCTGCAGTATATGGTGGAAGATGATAATACAGATTTATTGGTTGCTTATCTAGAAGGTATTAAAGATGGCAAATTATTCGCACAGGTAACTACCCGTGCCCTTGAATTGGGTAAACCCATTGTTGCGTTAAAAGTAGGCCGGTCTGATGTAGGCCAAAAGGCAGCTTCTTCCCACACTGCATCACTGACAGGTTCAGATAAGGTTGCAGATGCGTTTTTTAAACAAAACGGTGTTATCAGAGTAGATGATATTCAGGATATTACTGATATTGCAGGACTCTATGGTCGGATTGCCTTACCGAAAGGCAAAGGGCTTGGGATAGTAACTACTTCCGGTGGTGCCGGTATCTTGGCTGTCGATACTGCGATAGAGGTCGGATTAGAGGTGCCTGAGCTTAGTGAGCAAACCAAGGATAGAATTGGAGAGGTCATCCCGGACTATGGTTCTGCTATGAACCCGGTTGATGTTACTGCACAGGTAATTAATGACCCTGAAGGATTTATGAACGTGCTGGATGCTATGTTGGATAATCCCGGGATAGATGCGTTAGTAATAGTGGTAACTATGATTTACGGAGCTGCGGGGGAACGGTTAGCCCGGGATATAGTGGACATTTCGAAACGTGCCAGCAAACCTATTGCTTTATGTTGGACCGCCGGTGACCGCTTGATGGAGAATTGCTTCGCCGTTTTAAGAAGAGGTGAAGTGCCTTACTTTAAGTCTCCAGTTCGATGTGTCAAGGCTGTTGGGTCTTTAATGAATTACGGTGCTTTTCGTAATTCCTGGCTAGAACGACAAAAATCTCTTAGTCAGGTTAGTGCCACTGCCCAACAAACAGAGGCTTCGGTTGAAGGGTACTTAAATGGCTGTGGTATTAGATTAACTGAACATCAAGGGAAGGAACTGTTGGCCAAGTATCATATTCCTGTTACTGAAGAAGCTGTTGCATCTTCTGAGGAAGAGGCGGCAGCCATAGGCAGGAGAATAGGGTATCCATTGGCAGTAAAGGTTGATTCACCAGATATCATGCATAAAACTGAAGCGGGAGCGTTAAAGTTATTTATTAAAAATGAACATGAGCTGAGGGAGGCTTTTAATCAAGTTTTGGCAAATTCAAAAGCCTATAAGCCGGGTGCTAGAATTAACGGTGCGCTTGTTCAAGAGATGGTTCAAGATGGAACTGAGGTCATTGTCGGAATAAATAATGATCCTCAATTTGGGCCCGTGGTAGTTTTTGGGCTGGGCGGTATTTTTGTTGAATTATTAAAGGATGTTTCTATGCGAGTAGCGCCCTTTGGGTATGAGGAAGCCTTAGATATGATAAAAGAAATTAAGGGCTACGGTGTATTAGCCGGGGCCAGGGGTCAGGCTAGGAAGGATATTTCAGCTTTGGCTGAAGTGCTTGTGCGGGTTAGTGAGATGGCAGTGCAGTTAGAAGAAGAGATACAAGAGCTGGATATTAATCCACTATTGGTGTTAGATGAAGGTAAAGGGGTAAAGGTGGCCGATGCTTTGGTAATACGTAAGGGGAGTAGTAAATGACCATAATATGCCATACCGTTTCAGAGGGGTTCGTATTATCAGCACAATATGGGTGATCGCTTTATAATCTATTCTAACAGCCGCTAATTAGCGGCTGTTTTTAAAATTCCTCTAAAAAACCATAAGGGCAAAATAAAGGGAATCCAACTCAGTTTTTAGAATATTAAAAACAGGTGTAATATTGTTTAATAGAGCTTGAAACAGAACTTGGTGGAATGCATTTCAGAGGGGGACTTTGATGCTCATAAAACACTTTTTTGACAAACAGTGCCCATTAATAAAAGAAGATACTGCTATTGCCGATGCCTACCAAGCTGTAATTGACACGGGGTGTCACGCTGTGCCTGTTTTAGATTCAGCTAACAAGGTTAGGGGTGTCATAACCAGAGAGATTTTATGTTGGGCAGCTTCTAACCGTCTTTTAGCCAACACCTCTGTAACCAGCGCTATGTCAGAGGATTTTCTCACGGTTTCGGGAGACTTCACACTTGAGTCCTTGTGGGAATTACCGGCTTATTACATGGTTGTTGCAGATGACAGCGGCTCACCTTGGGGTGTATTTACCAAGGACCGGTTAGGTGGTTTGTTATTTAAGACTGTCAAGCAGCGGGTGGATCAACTTGAGAATGTAGTTGAATTTATGCATAACGGCATTATTGCTATTAATAAGGAAGGACGAGTAACGGCATATAACCGTGCAGCAGAGGAGATTATTTGGCGGAAGAAAGAGGACGCCATTGGAAAACATTTATCTAAGGTTATTATTCCTCAGGGATTGTTGGATGTTCTTAAGACCGGCGAGCAGGAACTAGCGCACAAGTTTATTGTGGAATATTCGGAAGATGTCCATACTTACATGACCCATCGGACGCCCATTTTTGAAAACGGAGAAGTTGTTGGTGCGGTGGGTGTTTTTCAGGATATTTCGGAAATTGAAGCGATCTCCAGTGAGTTAAATAGTGTTAAACAGCTGAACGCAGAATTAAAAGCGGTTATTGATGCTTCCTACGACGGGATTTTAGTTGCCGACCAAGACAGTGTGGTAATTAAAGTTAACGAGGCTTTTGAAAGGACCATGGGTATTGCCGCTAAAGACATTCTCGGTGCAACTCTGGATGAGCATGATCTATTACCGGTCTCTTTGGTGCAAAACGTACAGGATAAAAAACGGCGGCAGTCCACCATTTTGGAAGAGGCAGGCAGTCAACTGCTGCTAACTGCCAACCCTATAATGAATAAAAGTGGCACTATTGAAAGGATTGTAATAAACGTTAGGGATTTGACGGAACTTAACGAACTTAGGCGGCAGGTGGAAAAATCTGAAGAACTAAGTCGACGATATTATTCGGAGCTTCATGAACTGCGTAGACATCTTCTGAAGCAAGAAGGTTTTGTGGTGCAATCGGTGCAAATGAAGAAGATACTTGATTTAGTATTGCGTGTAGCTTTAGTAGATTCTACAGTTTTAATTTTAGGTGAGTCCGGAGTTGGCAAAGAAATTATAGCGAAAGTAATTCATACAAACAGCAAACGTAAGGAAGGACCTTTTATCAAGGTGAACTGCGGTGCTATTCCAGCTAACCTCTTGGAATCCGAGTTATTTGGCTATGAGCCAGGTGCATTTACAGGTGCCAGTCGTGATGGGAAAATGGGATTGTTTGAACTGGCCCATAAGGGGACTTTGCTTTTGGATGAAATCGGTGATTTGCCGTTGCCGCTGCAGGTAAAGATGCTCAGGGTAATACAGGATAAAGAGATTTTTAGAGTAGGTGGGCAAAAGTCACGTAAAGTGAACGTTCGCCTCCTTGCAGCAACTAATCAAAACCTGGAGCAAATGGTGGAAAAAGGTGAATTTCGTGAGGATTTGTATTTTCGTATCAACGTGATTCCAATTAATATTCCTCCACTAAGGGAGCGTAAGGAAGAAATAATTCCTTTAGTGAAGAAATTTCAAAAAAACTTATCTGCAACTTACGGGTTGGATAAGCAAATATCACCGGAGGCTATGGACTTTTTCGTAAATTATGACTGGCCCGGTAATATCCGTGAACTGGAAAACATAATTGAAAGAACATTAGTCACTGCTAGTAGCTCAGTAATTAACCCTGAAGATTTGCCGGATTATTTATTAAAGGTCAGAAACAAATGGGGCAGTCCAAAAGTAAATATTTCAGGCATTATGCCTCTGAAAGAAGCAGTTATCGAAGTAGAAAAGCAGTTGTTAGAGCAGGCGCTTAAGGAATTTGGCAGTACTTATAAAGTAGCTCAGGTGCTGGATGTAAATCAATCCACTATCGTGCGTAAGCTCAATAGGATTAGGGACCAATTGGGTGTAGATCTCAATGCAAAATAGCATTAGTCAATGCGGAAGCGATTAGAAATACTGGTTTCCTATTGAGATTAAATAATATAGATCAGTTTATTAGACTGTCTGCAAGTAAGGCAGGTCAAGGAACTGGGTTAAAATGCTAGCATTTTTATGATGTTGGCATTTTTTTTGCTTATTTAACTTTACAGAAAATTTAAATATTAAATTCGTATAGTTTTATTATTTTTAAAGGGGCGGCGAATAAAATTTAGGACTGGAGTATGGTAATGTTGTTGGAATTAAAAGCAGGTTCAAAACTAATTTTTATTAAACAAAGGAGGTTATTTTAAATGGCTAGTTTATTAGCACCAATGGCAGGGAAGGTAATTGAAGTGAGCGTAAGCGAGGGAGATACTGTAGAAGTAGACGATGTGGTTTTTATCGTTGAATCAATGAAAATGGAAACTCCTGTCTTTGCAACGGAGGGTGGTACTGTTAAAGAAATAAAAGCAAAAGTTGGGGAGTTTATAAGCGATGATGATGTACTTGCAGTTATCGAGTAGAGAATAAAAGAGGCCGCATACGCACTTAAACTTAAATTTTGGAGGTGTTGTTATGTTTTTTGGATTAACTGAAGAACAGCTGATGTTACAGGATATGGCAAAGAAGTTTGCTGAAAATGAAATTGCTCCAACTTTAGAGGAAGATGAAGCTAATCATCGATTCCGGCCGGAAATTGTACAAAAGATGGGAGAGTTAGGCTTTTTTGGCTGTGCAATCCATGAAGAATACGGTGGGAACGGTATGGGTTTTTTAGAGTCTGTAATTATTGCAGAACAAATAGCTAAAGTAAGTGCTTCCTGGCGTTTGCCTTTTAACATGCAAAATATCGGACCGGCAGTTACAGTAAATAAGTTTGGTACTAATGAACAAAAAGAGAAGTACATTCCGGGCTGGGTTAGCGGCGAGAAATTAGGTTTCTTTGCGATTACTGAACCTAATACGGGTTCTGATGTTGCCAGTATGAAAACTACTGCTGTAGACAAAGGGGATCATTGGGAAGTTAATGGTCAGAAGATGTGGATATCCAACGCCCATGTTGGTGATTACGGTTTACTTTATGCTTTTACTGATAAAGAAGCTAAATACAAAGGCATAACCTGCTTTATAATTGATCTGAAGAATACCGAAGGCGTACAAGCAAATGCAATTGAAACTAAGGCCGGCCTTTATTGTGCTCCGACAGGTGAGATTATATTTGAAGGTGCAAAAATTCCTAAGGAAAATGTATTAGGTAAGGTAGGGGAAGGCTTTAAAATTTGTATGTGGCAGCTTAACAATACCCGAATAGGCTGTGCTGCCGGAGGTATTGGAATTGGCGCAGCCTGTGTGGATGCGTCCATCCAATATGCTAATGAACGTCAGCAGTTTGGGAGGAAAATAGGCAGTTATCAAATGGTACAGGCGCAGATTGCAGAAATGGTGGCAGAACACCATGCCGCTCAATTATTGGTTTATAAGGCGGCTTGGCTGAAGGATCAGGGGCTGCCTAATCAATACGAGACATCTATTGCTAAGTTTTATGCCGGCGAGGCTGCTGTACATGCAGCTAACGAATGTATGAAGATTTTTGGGTCATACGGTTATTCCACAGAATATCCGGCAGAGAGATTTTTGAGAGATTCTAAGTCCTTGCAAACTGTAGAAGGAACAAGTAATATCCAGCGGATGATTATTGCTGGTGTTGCGTTAGGTGATGCTCCTAATAGATAGTAGTCGCATTAGTTGTTAATTTGTGAAGAATAAAGTGAAAGGAAGTGATCTTATGTCTCGAAAACAGACTCCCCTCAGGCCATATTTTGAGAAGATGCCCGATATAGGTAAACTGTTAGAAGATAGAGATTTTAAGCAACGAGGGCCTAATGCGAAAGATGTAAAGGAACAGGAAGACTTAATTGCCCAGGCTGAGAAAAAGGTAAGAGAAGCCGGGAAACCTGCTGAAAAGGTTCGTCAGAGAGGTCAGATGACGGTTTATGATCGTTTAGAGTATCTAGTTGATGAGGGAACATGGTGTCCTCTTCATACCCTTTATAACCCTAAGGATAATGAAGAAGGTTGTACTGGCGTAGTTGATGGATTGGGTAAGATCGAAGGAAAATGGGCGGTAATTATTGGCTTTGATAATAAAGTTATTGCCGGTGCATGGATTGCAGGTCAGGCCGAAAATATTCTAAGGGTAACTGACCTTGCAAAAAGGCTTAACGTCCCTTTAGTCTGGATGACCAACTGCAGTGGCGTGAAGCTGCCGGAGCAGGACGAAATATATGCTGACCGCAGGGGCAGTGGAGCTCCTTTCTTTAGACATGCCGAACTTAATAAGCTAGGCATTCCCGTATTAAATGCTATCTATGGAACCAACCCGGCTGGCGGCGGTTATCAAGGCATTAGTCCAACCATACTATTGGCCCACGAGGGTGCAAATATAGCTGTCGGTGGGGCTGGCATAGTCGGCGGAATGAGTCCTAAAGGTCATTTTGACATTGAAGGGGTCCAAAGCTTGATTGAGGCAACCAAAAACTTTAAGGCGAAACCGCCAGGCAGAGTGGAAACCCATTTTGATCAGACTGCCTATTTCAGAGAAGTACATGAAAGTGAGCAAGGAGTACTAAACGGCATAAAAGAATACATGAAGGGCGTGCCGGCTTATGACCCAAGATTTTTTAGAGTTGCAGAAACGGCAGCGCCTAAATTTTCAGGAGAAGATCTTAACTACATTATTCCGTTTAATCAGAAGAGAACCTATGATGTAATAGAAGTATTAGCAAGACTTACAGATAACAGTGAATTCATGGAATATAAGCCTGATTATGGACCGGAAGTATTTACCGGTATTGCTAAAATAGCTGGGTTGCCGGTTGGCGTGATCGGTAATAACCAGGGCTTCTTTAAAGATTACCCCGAATATCGTGAGGAAGGATCCATGGGAGTGGGAGGAAAGCTTTATCGACAAGGTCTCATAAAGATGAATGAGTTTGTTACCTTCTGTGGCAGGGATAACTTGCCTATCGTTTGGCTTCAGGATACTACCGGAATTGATGTGGGGGACGCTGCTGAGGAAGCGGAATTGCTGGGGCTGGGTCAGAGCTTAATTTACTCCATACAAAAGACGGAACTCCCTATGATGACTATCATGTTAAGGAAGGGTTCGGCAGCAGCCCATTATGTACTAGGGGGTCCCCAGGCCAACGACAACAATGCATTTACCGTAGGAACCCCATTGACGGAAATATACGTTATGCATGGTGAAACGGCAGCGGCGGCAACCTATTCCAGACGATTGGTAAAAGAACAGGAAGCAGGTAGAGATCTAGAACCAGTGATAGAAAAAATGAACAAGATGGTGCAGGATTATTATGATAGGTCTCGCCCTATTTATTGTGCAGAGCGAGGGTTCGTTGATGAGATTGTTTCCATGCAGTTATTAAGGAATTACTGTGTTGCTTTTACTGAAAGTTGTTATCAGAACCCTAAATCAATTACTCCTGTGCATCAGATGATTTTACCAAGGATTATTAAGGGATAAGAATAAGGTTAAAGTAGTGCTATTTTAAGAGAGAGAATGGGCTGGAAGAGTTTCCGGCCCATTTCTAATAATAGGTGTTTCCTTACAGTTTAGGATAAGGAAGGAAATTATTATTACAATGTTGAAAGAATTGTAAAGTTAGGAGGGGTGTTGTGGTAAAACTAAATGACTTAGCCGAGGGTTCTTTTTGGAAACTTATAGATATGAACGTGGATTATCTGGATGATGGCAAAGCTATTGTAAGGATTCCTGTTTCCCAAAAGCACAGACAGGTTTATGGACAGGTGCACGGAGGCGTAATAGCGTCCATGTTGGATTCAGCGATTGCAGTGGTGGTTAATCAAGAAATTGGCCCGGATGAAGGAGCTAATACAGTAGAATTCAAAGTAAACTACCTTAGAGCAGCTACGGGAAACAGCTTAAGGGCTGAGGCAGAGATCATTAAGTTCGGACGGACACTAATTGTGGCCGATGCAAGATGCTATGACGAAGAAGATAGGCTGCTTGCTTATGCCAGCGGCACATACTATCGTTTGGGCAAATTTCCAAGAAGTACTGAGGAATAGGGATAAAAGAAGGCAAAAGGAGCTTTGAAATGGATAAAGTGATTATTACCATAGCGCCGACGGGAAACGTACCTACTAGAAATCTGACTCCTCATGTACCTGTGACGCCTGAGGAAATTGCCGGGGATATTGTTGACTGTTATAATGCCGGTGCATCAGTTGCTCATATTCATGCACGGGATGAGAATGAAATGCCAACCCATCGAAAAGACGTATTTGCAGCTATCCAGAAGTGTTTAGACGATGTCGGGTGCCCAGTTATCCGGCAGTTATCTACTGGTGGCCGTCATGGGAAAACATTAGATGAGCGCAGTGAAAATTTAACTTTGAATCCTGAAATGGCCAGTTTAAGTACCGGCTCCACTAACTTTCCCAGTATGGCCTATGTTAACTCGCCGGAACTGATTGAGTTTTTAGCAAAAAACATGCAACGGAGAGGGATAAAACCTGAGGTTGAAGTATTTGATACAGCTATGATAAATAACGCAGTTTTATTAGCTGAACGGGGTTTACTTGAAAAACCGCTGCTATTTAATTTTGTTTTGGGTATTAAAGGAGCAATACCGGCCACGGCGAAAAACTTATTGCATTTGCAAGAGAGTATTCCTAAGGGTTCTCAATGGACTGTCTCTGTCATAGGACGACAACATGTTCCCTTATCAACGATTGCTTTAGCTATGGGCGGCAACGTAAGGGTAGGTATTGAAGATAACATTTATTTCAGTAAGGGTAGACTGGCTACCAACTTAGAACTGGTGGAAAGAATTGTGCAGATTTCTCGACTTCTGGGTAGGGAAATCGCCAGCCCTAAAGAGGCACGACAAATGTTAAGTCTTAAAAAGAGGGCGTAGGACTAAAGTCAATCTGATGCACTTTGTCTCGGTGGGATAATAGCGATTAGGGCTAAAATATGGCTTTTTACACTAGAATTTGGAGGTGGAATTATGTTTCCAACCATGCGCAGGCAGGAAAAGGCTATGCAGGATAGTGAAGTTGAACAATTATTAACTAAAGCCGAAGTGGGCCGATTGGCCACTATTGGTGAAAACAAGTATCCTTCGATCACGACTATGCATTTTGTTTATTATGAAAACAAGATTATTTTACATTCTTCACCGGCGGGCAATAAGATTGATAATATATTGCAGAACTCTCGGGTGTGTTTTGAAGTAGCTGAAATTACTGAGATTACTAAAGCAGACAGCCCATGTAGCTATAATACGGTTTATGAAAGTGTGATTATATATGGAACAGCACATATAGTTAAAGACTTTGAAATGAAAGGAAAATATTTAAAAGCTTTGGCGGAGAAATACGCTGTGAAACCATTTAAACTGGAGGAAGATAGGGTTGGTAAAACAGCAGTGATGGTTATTAGCCCGGACCACATTTCCGGAAGAAAGAATTAACGAAAAATATTTCCCGACTTCTAGTCAGGGAAATCGCCAGCCCTGGGAGAAACACAACAAATGTTGAATTTGGGGTACCCGCAGGGGGCATATCCAAAACTCTAAAGCAACAAGTTGCTAAGAGTTTTGCTAACGGTGCTCAAGTTGAATTAGAAAATAAAGGAATAATACGAGATATTTTCGCCTAAGGCATTATGTATAGATATATAGGGATAAGGTATGTAAAAGAGCTGTTGACCCCTTAGATAGGGCAACAGCTCTTTTTTCTATAGAACATATACCGGTTAGCATATTAAAACTTTCTAATCTGGCTAGTTAATGCAAAGATTACTTACTTAAGGTAATACCTTGGGTTTTCGGGTGCCACTGAACAGTTAGTCCCAATGTTTCGGCTAGGGCTCTTAGGGGCAGCATGGTTCGGTTGTTGATCAGTTCCGGCGCTACGTCCAGGGGTACAGCTTGCCCATTGACCACCATCAATTGATCTCCCAGCCAGAGGTCTATCCAGTTATCTCCCTGAATAACAGTTGCGTTATTAGTTTTACCCTCCCACAGCACTATTCCGTTTAAGGCCTGGGATATAAATCTTACGGGCACTAGGGTTCGTCCGGATACTATTACCGGGGTCACATCCATTTCCAAAAGTGTATTGTTAACGGTCATTTGTTTTTGGCCTACAGTTAACTTCAAGGACACTGGATGTTGGGCTGGCGGCGATTGTTGTCTATCAAATCTCAATCTTAAATTCTTAAATAGCAACTTTCCTTGGGGCGTTTGCTGTTCTTGCCAGCCTTCAGTAGTGACCACATAAATTCTTTTTAAAGTTAGCGGTTTATTGCCAAGTTTACTCGTATCCAGCTCTACTGTTTGCCAGCCATCCCAGTCAACAGGGTTTGCCAGATCAACTCGGCTGATGTTGCCGGCGGCATCAGCTAATTCTGCTCTGAGCCACTGATTCTCCTTGCTGCCGTAGACGTCTATCGCTAGATTTTTGGCTTCCTGATCGATCAAGATGCCGTCTGCGCCAAGTTTGAGATAGGCTGCAGCAGTTGCGTTATCAGTAACCTTGGTGAAGTCATATTTCAGCGCCATTACCGGCTCATCCTTGCCAGAGGAAGGGTCAGTTACCTGTCTAATTTCGCCTGTAACTTCCTCTGGATAAGGCAGGAAGGATAGTTCATTAAACTGATCGAGCACCGGCATGGGTACCTCTTTGCTTATTGTCAGGGATAAGGGGGCGCTGAAACCTTGATACCTGGCTACCACTATTCCGTTTCCACTACTGCCGGCTTCCCGTACAGTAAGTTTCCCGTCAGGAGATACTTCGCCATTTAAGTTATTGAACTGCCAATCCACCAGTGCTGTGGGTATCTGCCTGGTCTTACCCGTAGCAGTTTGTAAGGTTAGGGTTAGAGGAACAGGTTGGCCTAGTGCTATTTGTCCTGCTGTATTAGTTGTTAGGTTTAAGCGGCTAACTTCTCTTTTACCTACTACCTCCAGGGAGAGCTTGGTGCTGGCCTGGTCGACTCCGGCGGCTATTTCAGCTAAGCCCGGGCGATTTGCCACAAACTGATTGCCATTGAGGGCGCCAACTTCACCTTTTTTAGTCCAGACTACCGGTAGTTTTTCCACATCCAGCGGATTAAAATACTGGTCATATGCTTTTAAAGAAAAGTCAATTGTTTCGCCAATTAATGCTACCGGACTGTTAGGGATAATTAGGCCCTGGGTCTTTCCTTGGGGTGCAGTGGAGTAAACACCTAATGCATTTACAACTAGGCGTTCGTTAGTCTGTTCCGGGGAAAAAACTCTCTCAGCCTGCCACTCACCTAGCGGTCTTGCGGCCATGGTGGTGGAACCGCCGCCATCTAGATTTATGGCCTGCCACGCACCTAGCCCTTCCAGAAAGGCGGCCAAATCACCTAATGAAAGACCCTTACTGGCTTCTGTCCGCCCTTCAACACCCACCATGTAAATTGTTTTTCCGTCTTTGGAAATACCTGCAGCGGAACGTGCCCGCAGTCCATCTAGGGAAGCGAGAATGTCCTTGGGTAAGGAAACTACTTTCCCTTCGTCTACCAGGAGGCTATAGCCACCGATAATTGTAGTCCAGTTTTGGTCAGGGCTGATTTCGTAATCAATGTCAATGGGGGTGCCTATTTGGAAGTTATTAAGCAAGAACTCTGCTGCTTTTCCGTGTCCCCGCAGGATGTATGCACCGTCAGGTACGGAAAAATCAAAATAGTTTCCTTCGATAATATTGCTTACTTTACCATTGTTAATTAGTACTTCTGTGGGAGTTGAATAACTATCTTCACCGCGGGTTTTCCCACCCCATAGATCGTTGTAGAGGTGGAGTTTGTCCACATGACTGTGGCTTCCGTCAGGCTGCTCCCAATAGGCTGTCTTGTTTAATCCGGCTAATTCAAATTCTGCTCCGCTGGATGCGGTCACTTTACCGGTGAAAGTAAAAGATTCTATATAAGCCTGACGTTTATCAGTAATTCCTAAGGCATGCCAGCCCGAAAGCTTAGCAGGTGATGCTAATAAACGTCCATCCGTGGCCATGGGTCCGATGGGTACTCCTTCGCCGCTGGTGTTATAAAAATCCCCATTAATTGCTGCAACTGCCCTGGTATTCCGGGCCATAGCGGTGACATTGAGGCGTTCTGTTAGCTTCCCTTTACCTGGGATGGCCGCTAATTCTATGTAGGGATTATTAAGGTCTATTTCAGTTACGAAAACTTTGACCGACCCTTTGTTAGTCTGCCAATTGTACTGCTTTAGGATTGCACCGTCAGTAACCGGGCTGGATGTTAGTAATTTCGGTTTGCCAACCGGAACTGCCTCAATAGCTGCTGTGGGAATCTCCACATTACCATTGTTAGTCTCGTTTACATTTAACGGTTCTTGAGCTTGAAGCGGGGAAGTGGTCAGCATGAACGCCGCCACTAAAAAAGTACAAACAATCTTTTTAGATAGTTTCAAGTACGATAGTTGGGACAAAATTTCTAGCATAGTTAATCTCCTTTTTTCGCTGGTGTTTTTTAAGCTTAAGACACTGAAAGTAGTGATGTTATAATATAGTGTTCGTTATTATAATGGTTTTGTTGACAAATTACTTAAGAAAAGATATGTTTAGCCATCGGATAAATAGACTGTTAGAAATTAAAAATGTTCCGTTAATACTGAGCCAATGTGATTAATTCCCCCAAATAGTAAAGGAAACCTTTAGTTTCAACATGGCAATTTAAGGTATTTGGAATTTCTATCGCCTTTTATCTACAAAAATTAAAGGCGATAGAAATTCCCGATATGATTAACCTGTGTATCGATATTCTCTATTGGTAAACCCATTAAAGTCTCGATATAATCTAGTATGTAATCATTAGTGGACAATACATACATTGACACGAACAACAGATTAAATGCTAGTTTAGAATTCGGAGGGGTAAAATCATGAAAAAGATAAATATGCTGTTAATGACAATTGTATTAATGACAATATTTTTGACAGTAGGTTGTGCCGGTCCCGGCAATCAAGATAGTCAACCTGAAGATGAAACAGGTTATATTAATGAAGGTTTATTAATTAGTGTTGATTGGCTAAGTAATAACCTGCAAAAAAATAATGTCATGATTTTAGATGCCAGATCAGCAGAAGAATACCAGGTAGGACATATCCCTGGGGCAATTAATACACCTTGGCAAATGTTTGCTGAAGTTGATGGGGCACCGGGGGAACAGGGTTGGGGCGTGCTAAAAGATGCCAAAAAATTATCGCAGGTGTTTTCTGAACTGGGTATTAATGATAAAAAACAAATCGTAGTTTATGCTGACCCCAATGCATGGGGAGAAGATGGCAGGATAGTCTGGATGCTGCGCATGGCAGGCCTGGATAATAGCAGTATCTTAAATGGCGGCTGGGTTGGTTGGAAAAACAATAACGGAGAAATATCAACAGAAACAGTCCAGGTGATACCTGAAGAGTTTAGCGTAGCTGCATTAGATAAGGAACTGACAGCTTCAACCGATTGGATTTTGGAGCGTCAGGAAGAAATAAAGATAGTGGATTCTCGAAGCAGCAAAGAGTTTGAAGGAGCAGTCGATTATGGTGAAAAACGCGGTGGCCATCTTCCGGAAGCAATCAATATTCCGTTCAAAGAAGTGCTGCGCGATGATGCAACTGTAAAAAGCCAGAAAGAACTAGAGGAACTTTTTACGGAGGCGGGCTTAAAGCCTGGTGATAAAATTGTTGTTTACTGCACAGCGGGGATTAGATCCGCCCACTTAACACTAATGCTACGCATGGCCGGTTTTGAAAATGCGAGAAATTATGATGCCTCTTATTATGAGTGGGCCGGAAATGAACAACTACCACTGGAGTAACTGTAATCAGCCATGCCCCAAGCTGGGGTGTGGTTCTTTCCATTTAGTAAAATCGGAGTGGTCAGGTTGAAAAGAAGAAAAATCATCAGTATTGGTTTAATAAGTGGCCTGTTTCTCATATTCGCTTTAACATATTTTTTTATCCCTAGTTTTAAAATCTCAGTTAACAGGGGAATTAGCATTTTAGCCCAAGCGGACATTAAAGGACTGAGGATTTTTTTACTGGGGTTTGGTATCGCAGCACCCATAGTGTCTATGGGGTTGATGGTAGTACAGGCTTTAGTTTCCCCTCTACCGGCCTTTGTGATTACTTTTGCTAATGCCTGGGTGTTTGGCTGGTTTTGGGGAGCTGTTTACTCCTGGACTGGCGCCATGATTGGGGCTACTGTCTGCTATGGGATTGCAAAAACTCTTGGGAGACCGGTAGTGGAAAAAATGGTCGGGACAAAGAGCCTGGAAATGACGGACCGTTTTTTTGAACAATATGGACCACATACTGTTTTAATTGCCAGGTTAATTCCGGCAGTGCCGTTTGATATCATTTCCTACGCTGCCGGTCTGACATCCATGGGCTTTTGGTTGTTTTTCTGGGCGACGGGAATCGGTCAGCTTCCGGCCACGATTATTTACTCAATCTTAGGTGAAAACCTGACAACTACGACAAAATATGCGTTTTGGGCCGCAATCGGTTTTATCGCCCTTCTAGTGTTAAGCATGGCGGTAAGACAGCGGGTTAAAAAGAGACTGGCTAGTGATGTCTATGTCAAATAAAGACAGTAAGGTCACCTGGATAAAGGGGCTAATATCATTAACTTTAATGAGCTGGTTGCTTTATTCCCTTGAGGTAGAAAACGTATTAGTAGTTCTTATAAATATCGATTTGCGTTGGCTGGCCGTTGCGTCTGTCTGGATAGTAATCGCCATGGTAGTAAGTAATGTCAAGTGGCGGTTACTGCTTCGGGTGATGGGGATAAATCTTCCTTGGAGTTATACCTGGAACAGCTACTGGGTGGGAATTTTCTTTAACAATTTCCTTCCTTCCAGTATCGGCGGCGACGCCATGCGAATACATTTGGTAGGCCGGGAAACAGGTGATCTTGGCGGGGCTTCGGCTTCGGTGGTGGTAGAGCGAATTCTGGCCACTGGCGGATTAGCAGGCCTGGGGTTATCGGCAGTACCATTTATTAAATTACAGAATTCTATAGTAAATTTATTATTCGTGGTATTAATACTTAGTAGTGTAGCTTTAGTTTCATTGATTATCAGTCCAAGGTTTTCAAAGTTGCTTGCGGCAATAATACCTGTTAAGAACGATAAGACTAAGCAGTTCTTTGATAAGTTTTCCGACTGTGGGCGTAAGGTAAAAGAACAACCAAAAGTATTACTTAAGGTTGCCATTTGGTCAGCAGCATTTCAATTTTGTGTTGTCATGGTGAATTATTATATCTTTAGAGCCTTACAAATGGAGCCGATTTCTTTATTGGAGGCCGTTTATCTAATTCCTGCTGCTTCTGTGGCTGCAATGATACCAATCAGCATCAACGGTTACGGGGTGCGGGAAAACGCATATGTTTTACTACTATCACTGTTGAATGTCAGTAAGGTTTCGGCAGTGACTGCTTCACTGTTGTTTGCATTTTCAGTAAGCATTTTGAGCTTTTATGGCGGTTGGGTGTGGTTTAAAGGTTTACGGACCAGGAGGTATATGGCATGACGCTTACACAAATTGACCAGCAGATTAAAACCTATCTGAAACAGGGGGATAATTGCTGTGAAGCGATTTTAAAAACTGCGGATAAGTACTGGGAGCTTGTCTTGAGTGAAGAGACGTTTTGGACTGCTCGATTCTTCAAGGAAGGGATGCAGAGCGGCTGTGCGTGCGGTGCTCTGGTTGGAATTGTGATTGTTTCCGGTATATTGGATAAAACAAAGTCCAATTCTTTTGGTGAAGACCTGCCCAATCACCTTCATAATAAGTTTATTGTGGAAAACGGCAGCTCCTGCTGTCGACAATTGCGAAAAAAACAAGGCTTGAGGGAGCGGCTAAACAAAAAAGGCTGCTGCGTTATTACTCAAAAATCGATGCGAATTCTTATTGAAGCTTGGGAGGATAGCCGTGAATAAGGATGTTTTACAAGATGTGTCTTTAGTTTCAGTTATAATACCCACTCTTAATGAAGAAGACAATCTTGCGCGCTTACTGCCGCAGCTGACAGTTTCTAACCATTTAGAAGTAATTGTAGTTGATGGTGGTAGTACGGATGCGACGGTGGCTGTTGCCAAACAGTACGGTGTTCAGTGCATGGAGACAAACCCCGGCAGGGGGTGGCAGATGAATGCAGGTGCAGCAAAAGCAAGCGGCAGCATCTTTTTGTTTTTGCATGCGGATTCAAGGTTAACGGACACGTTATTTGACGCTGTGCGTGAAGTGATAGCTGGCGGTTACATTGGTGGCTGCTGCCGGCTTAAATTTAATGAGCAAAGTATCTTATTAAAAATCATTGCCTGGGGCTCTAACCTACGGGCGCGCTTTCTGAAAATTTTTTATGGTGATCAAGGGATATTTGTCAGGGGCGATGTTTTTAAAAGACTCGGGGGTTATAAGGAGTTCCCACTGATGGAGGATGTAGAATTTTCCCGCAGATTAAGAAGAATGGGTACGGTAACAGTGGTTAGGCAGCCGATTACCACAAGTGTTAGGCGGTTTAAAAAAGGCGGTATTTTGAAAACCTTACTAAAGATGCAACTGCTTAAAATCTTGTTTAATCTGGGTTTCTCTCCGACAGTTCTCAAAAAGTTTTATTAAGTAGGGGGTGCTAGTGATGGAGACTGCATTAATTTTAATGAGTAAAGCACCGGTAGCAGGTAGAACTAAAACTCGGCTTGAGGGGAGATTTTCTGCGGAGGAGTGTGCCAAAATACACTTGACCTGTCTCCGTGACCTTCATAATAATCTTAAGGGGGAGATTATACAATGAGTGGTAGTAATAGTGATTTTAAAAAAGTAACCGGCCGGGAATTTAGCGAGTTTTGGCTGCACTTACTATATAACTGCAACCTTAGTTGTAACCACTGTCTCTTTTCGTGTTCTTCGGAAAGGGAAGGAGAGAATGTGTTAACACTTGAAGAATGCAGGGACTATACTGTTGCTGCTCTGGATTTAGGTATTGACTCTATTTATCTTACTGGCGGGGAACCGCTAATGTGGTCTGCTCTGGAGGATTTTATTACTGGTATTACGGGCAGGATAGAGTGGCTCCGCTGACCATACTAACCAATGGCACTCTGATTGATAAGGGCAAGGCACTCTTTTTTAGCAAGTATTCGTCCCGAGGATTAAATCTTCGAGTTAGTCTGGAATGTTACACTGAAAGGACCCATGACCAATATCGCGGGGAAGGGAGCTTTAAAGGTGCAATAAATGGAATTAAACACCTTAATGCCAAGGGTATTTTTCCATGGGTAGGTTTTGTCAATAAATCCGGAGGAGATTTGGAGACCGGCGCAACATCACAGCTAGAGCAGGACTTCATGGAGCGATTGAAGTATGATTTCGATGCTAAGATTGCAGGTTTAAAAATAATTGCGGCCTACTCCAAAGGTCGGTTTTGCGGCCGGGTGGAGCATCATGTTTGCCCGGAACAGCTATTCTGGCGGCTTAATTCAGTCCAATGTAATTATACTTTGGCTGCCAGCAAAGAGGGAATTTACCCCTGTCCTATTTTGGTAGACGTTCCTGAAGCCAAAATAGCAGAGCAGCTGGCTGAGGCTGCGGCTAAAGACCTCTTTCTTAACTACGCCAGCTGCAATAGTTGTTTCGCCACCGGCACTTCCTGCGGCTAACAAAAGGAAAATTCAACTTGAGAACCGTTAGCAAAACTCTTAGCAACTTGTTGCTCTAGAGTTTTGGATATGCTCCTTGCGGGTACCCCAAATTCAAGTTCCGAGGTCAAATTTGTTGACGGAGTTTTGTAGTTCTTGGGCTAGGTTAGCTAGGTGTTCGGCAGAATTTGAAATTTCCTCCATTGAGGCATTTTGCTCTTCGGTAAAGGATGCTGTTTCCTGGGTGCTTAGGGACATATTTTCGGCGGTTTCTTTTATTTGATCTATTGCAATTTTTACTGCTTCGCCGCCTTTATTGATTTGTTCAATGGCAGAAGAAATATCATAAATGTTATTAACTGTTTCCGTAGCATGGGTGTTAATTTGGTCAAAGGAACCTTTTACTTTATTAATAATGTCAGTGCCTTGATTTACGCTTTCGGTATTTGTCTGCATTGATTCAATTGCCTTCCCGGATTGGTCTTTAATTTCATTAATAATCCTGGCGATTTCACTGGCTGAGTTTGATGATTCCTCGGCCAGTTTGCGGACTTCATCTGCAACAACGGCAAATCCTTTGCCTTGTTCTCCGGCCCGGGCTGCTTCTATAGCAGCATTTAGGGCGAGGAGATTTGTTTGCTCGGCGATGCCCGTTATCATTCCCACTATTTGTACTACTTCCTGAGATTTTTCACCCAAGGTATTAATTACCTCAGCACTGCTATCAGTCTCATCCTTAATCTTATCCATATGTTCTTTTGCCTTGGATACTAGCTCATTGCCGTCAGCAGTGGCTTGGCTGCTGCCGGACGCTAGTTTGGAAACGTTTTGGATACTGTTAGAAATTTCCCGAATTCCAGTCATTAATTGTTCTGTGGTGGCAGTTGCTTGACCAACACTTTCTAACTGGTTTAATGCTGCGCCGGATAAATCTTGGGTAGTGGAGGCCACCTGTTCGGCTGCACTAGTTGTCTCTTCGGCACTGGCGCTTAACTGCTGAGATGAAGAGGCAACTTGTTCGGAGGCTTTTTCAACATCCATAACCATCGCCCTAATATTGTTAACTGCACTGCCTAGAGCCTTGAGCAGGACACCCATTTCGTTCTTTGATTGATTGGATGGTATTTCGCTTAAATTGCCTTCCGACAGTCTGTTTGCAAAGCTAACAGCATTCGAAATGGGGGAGGAAATACCCTTCATGATTGTCCCGCCTAGGATAATCAGGAGAACCACAGCTAAAGCAATGACAATCAGTATATTTCTGCTGTCACTCTGGAAATCGGCATCTGCACTGACACTTATTTCTTCAGCATTCTGTGCTGAAAAATTGCTTAGGTCCTCAACTGTTTGCTGCAGACTTTCAAATGAATTTGTAATAACTGTTTCTAAAATTTGGGCGTTCAATTTGCCATCAGAAGTATCCTCTTTTAAATTATTTATGTAATCGCCAACTAATCTGTTCCAATCGGATCTGATTCTTATGTGTCTAGTAATTAATTCCTGCTGTTGCTCATTAGATGTATGCTGAGCATAATAATCAATTTGTTCAACTACTTGGTTATAGTGGTCATCGAAAGAGGCAATGCTGTCTTCCCATGTTTTACTACCGGGCTTTACATCAAACAGTCTCTTACGCGCGATTTCCGCTTGATAGAGATCTCGACCAGCATTTAGTACCTTTTGCGTGTTGGGAAGTATGGTGCCGGTTATTTCTTTGGTATTACTGTTAAGATTGTTAAGGCCGTTAACGCCAATAAAGCCTACCACGCCTGCAACAATTATTGAGATGATAATTAGGATAATTATTCTTGTCCTTATCTTCAATTGATTGTCCCCTTCCTTAGTTTGGAATTATAAAGAAATAATTACTGAAAGATATAATAATCTTCAAACTTCGACAGTAAAATACTTAATACCTTTTTATGGATATATTAATTTAAGAAAATTCGTTTATTTATTAAAATGAATTTTAAATGTTTTTCATGATATAATTAAGTATAATAATGGAGTATCTGAAATGAGGGGCGAATATGATTAAATTACTTAGTTGGGTACTGGTATTCTCTATAGCCTTATATTTTTTCGGCATATTGGTGTTGGCGTTTGTTGCTCCTTCGTCAATTCCTATTATTATCGGTCTGTCTATTGTGCTAGCGGTTATAAGTGGTGTATTGTTACTGATATTATTAGTTAGGGAAAGAATTAAAGATAAGGAGGCGGAGAAGGATGATCTTAACAAATATTGATTATGTACCGGGTTATGAAGTTGTTGAGTCTCTGGATTTAGTGAAAGGAAGTACCATTAGAGCAAAGCATGTAGGGAAAGACATATTGGCTGTTTTTAGGCAGCTTGTGGGTGGTGAGTTGAAGGAATACAGTGAAATGATCAACGAATCCCGACAAATATCGACGGGTAAGATGGTAGCAGAAGCGGAGAAACTTGGTGCTGATGCCGTAATTAACGTTCGTTTCACAACTTCAAGTGTTATGTCAGGCGCAGCAGAGATACTTATCTACGGTACAGCCGTTAAACTAAGGAAAACTTGAATTTGGGGTACCCGCAGGGGGCATATCCAAAACTCTAGAGCAACAAGTTGCTAAGAGTTTTGCTATACCGGCAGGGGGCATATCCAAAACTCTAAAGCAACAAGTTGCTAAGAGTTTTGCTAACGGTTCTCAAGTTGAATTGGTAATTATTATCATAGAATAACAACATAGCTTAATATTAAAAACGTAAAAGTCGGGAATCTATTTCCGGCTTTTTTTTTGAGATAATTCTCAGGAACATTGGAAACAATAGCCAAAGAGGAGGGATTTTGGTGAATAAGTTTGTTTGGATAGCTATTATCATTGCTCTGATAGCCCCGGCTATTTTTTTTATCCTGCTTTATAACTCCCTCAGTCCCATGCTTCAAGAGGAAATCCCGGAAAATGTTGTTGTGGGCAAACGGTTGTGGCAGAGTAAAGGCTGTGTTGAATGCCATACATTGTTCGGAAATGGGGGCTATAATGCGCCTGATTTGACTAAAACTGTGGAGATGAGGGGCAAAGACTACTTAGAAAAGTTTTTCGCAAAACCGCCAATGATGCGCCCGCACAAGCAACGGAAACATCCAGGCTTGATTGAGAAAGAAGCCGCAGATCTTATTGCCTTTTTAGCGTTTGTTAATGAAGTTCCAATAATAGGTTGGCCGCCTGAACATGCTAAGTCTAAGGCTGATAATAACTCTAATGGGGCTGAGAAGTAATGTTTAGATGGTTAATTCGAAAAATTTTTGGAAGGCGACAGGATAACCCCGAGGGTCAATTTAAAACTAGAGCTCTGGCGTACCCATTTTGCACTTTTGCGATTCTCTTTTTTGGTTTTCAGGTAATAGTAGTAACTATGGGGGCAGTGGAATTGATCTGGCCTAATATGCCTGCTCCTGTCCCATTTCGTTCAGGTAGAATGGTACATCTAAATTTAAGTGTTTTCTGGCCTTTAATCGCAGCTATGGGATCTGTGTTTTACTTCTTTCCTAAAGAGGCAAAAACAGAATTAAATCACCTAACAACGGTGAGAATGCTTTCATACTTGTTTCCATTAGTGTTAGCGGCTATTTTAACATCCTTCGTGTTCGGATTAACGGAGGGTAGGGAATATCTTGAGGCAATCCGTCCCTTTGACTGGGCTGTAACCTTTGTTTTATTGTTATTTAGTTTTGTTTTAACAACAACTTACTTGAAAAAGGGGGTACCAAAGTTTCGAGCAACTCTACTGGGTATGCTGGCTGGGTCTTGGTCATTAGTGCTGCTATATTTACCTAATATGCTATTTTATGCTCACCCTTCTGTGGATGAAGCAGTGAAATTCTGGATTGTCCACATTTGGGAAGAAATGAGCATGGAACTATTTGTTGCGTCAGTGATTGCAGCATTTCTTTTATCCGTAACTTCAAAACATCGGAAGGCTACGGAAACAATTTTATTACTAGAATTATCTTTTATTTCAGTAACAGGTTTTTTTGCAACTAGCCACCATTATTACTGGATAGGCACTCCAAGTTCCTGGCTGTGGATTGGTGGGATATTTAGTACGTTACAGGTATTACCAAGCTTGCTGTTGATTTACGTAAACGTTAAGGACTTTAAAAAAGAGGAGATTAATAGTCTTTCCTCGGCTGAAAAAATGGCTTTCGGTTTTATTTTTGCGAGCCTTTTCTATCATGCAATGGGTGCCGGCATGCTTGGTTGGATTTTAGCACTGCCTTTTGCAAATCGTTATGTTCACGGTACTTATTTAACCTCTTCTCATGCTCATTTTGCATTATTCGGTGCATTTGGTTTTTTTGCATTAGGTTTCGCTGTCTATATCCTCACTAAGGAACTGAACGCTTCACCCAAAGATTACTTCAGGCTTTGGATAAGTTATATTTTATTAAACTTAGGATTAATGATTATGGGGGTTGCCTTAGCTATTGCCGGTACCTTGCAAGGGTATTTGTGGCGAGTCTTGGGTAATGATTTTATGCATACTCAGGAGCTTATTCTTCCTTATTTAATAATCAGGGTAGGTGGCGGGGTTATCTTTACCGGCGGCGGCGTCATACTAGCCTGGACCATCGCAAAACTGGCCTGGCGAAATAAAAGAAAAATACTATTCCTAAGTTGAATTTGGGGTACCCGCAAGGAGCATATCCAAAACTCTAGAGCAACAAGTTGCTAAGAGTTTTGCTATACTCGCAAGGAGCATATCCAAAACTCTAAAGCAACAAGTTGCTAAGAGTTTTGCTAACGGTTCTCGAGTTGAATTATCCCCACTTATACAGTACATAAACATCTAAGCCTTGGGGCTTTATTTTTTATCTTATTTCAACTTTAACAGTAAACTCTACTGTTAGAAACATTTTTCTCGAAATTTCTAGTAAAATAGGCTAAAATGTGTAATTGAATGAGAAATTTCACGAGAGACAACAGGTGGTGTGTTAGATGATTAATTTTCCCGAGGCAATGATAAAAGAAGCAGCTGCAAGTAACGAGGTCTACCGAAGGGGCATGAAGTACTATATGGATGGTCGTGTTACGGACTTTCGAATGATGCCGGAAGATATTGGCGCTTTTGCGGTAGTGGTGGGCAGTGAGCCATATGAAGTAGATATAGATTTTTTGTCTTCAGGGGAAATTTTTGATATGTATTTTGATTGTCCGGCGTTTAATAAGTACAAGGGTGCTTGTAAACATATTATTGCACTGTTGAAAGTCTGTCAGGATTTTAATAGGAATAGGCATTCGACGGTTCCGGATACTCGGCGAGCGGAAAGTAAACAGCAATTGGTTGAAAAGCTTTTTGATTATATTGGGAGTAACACCAAGGGCTCAGAAAAGATTCCTTTAAATTTGGAGATAAATTTTCAGTTGCATCATGACTTTATTTATGGAACAAAAAAGAAGGCGGTTCGTAACCTTTCCTTGCGGATAGGAGAGGAAAGATTGTACAGTGTTAAAAACATTAAAGCTCTACTTGAGGCAATTGATCAAGGAGAAGAAATAGAATACGGCAAACATTTTGTATTTAAACCGCATATTCATCAATTCAAGGCCGAAGATCAACCGCTGATGGAACTACTGATGGAACTTTATCAAGTGGAAAGAGATATTTTCAACGGTTTGAGATATTCTTCTAATCGGTTTAGTAATCAGGCCAGACTATTTAACAATAAACATGTGGTTATGCCCGACGCGGTGACCAAGAAGTTCTTAGCTTCAATGAAGAATAGGTTGTTTAATGCGACAATATTAAATAAGGACTATAAGAACGTAGGAGTGATCGAGCAGGATTTGCCTCTGGAGTTTATTCTCAATAAGAGCAATAACGATTTTGTTCTAGATTGGGAGCAGAATGATGTTTCCCCATTGGTGTCAACAGGCGATTACTTTTTTTATGGTGGACAGGTCTATAAAGTATCTGATTATCAGAGAGATAATTTTGCACCTTTGGCAACGGCATTTATGAATACAAGCGGCAGGATAAATTTTTCTCCTAAACAGAAGGAACGTTTTGCATCCCAAGTGCTGCCTGTGTTAAAGCGATTGGGGCGGGTCAATATTGCTGAACCGGTGAGAGAAAGTTTCTATGAGGTCGACTTAAAACCGGAAGTTTATCTGGACAAGGTTGACGATTTGATGACAGGTAGAGTTAGTTTTATATACGGTGACGTGCATCTCAATCCTTTTGCTGGCGCAATCGACTATCGTTTAGAAGACAGAGTATTGGTTCGAGATATTGAGAAGGAAGGTAGGATTTTAGATCTCATTGAACAGGCAGAATTTAGAACCATGAACGGTAGTATCTACATTGAGGATGAAGAAAATATTTTCGCCTTTGTCTATAATTTCCTGCCTGACCTTCAGGCTTTGGCGGATGTGTATTATTCGGATAGTTTTCGTGACTTGCGGGTAAGGGATACGGTGGATTTCTCAGGCGGCGTTCGCCTAAATGAAGAAAATGATATGTTGGAGTTTTCATTTGGGCTGGAAGGCATTGATCAGTCTGAGGTGAAGGACGTTTTTAGTTCACTGCGAGAAAAGAAAAAATATTATCGTTTGCGGGATGGTTCGTTTTTGCCATTGGAATCTGCAGGGCCGAGACTTGAGCAGGTAATGAATATGCTTGATTCGCTGGATATTTCTCAACAGCAATTAAGTAACACGTCGGTTGAGCTACCTAAATATAGAGCTGTTTACGTAGACGGCTGTTTGCGGGAATTCGAATCCGAGCAGGTGGAAAGAAACCTTGCGTTTAAACAGCTGGTTCAAAATATTTGTGAACCTCAGGATATGGATTTTCAGGTACCGGAAAGTCTAAATGTTATAATGCGGGATTATCAGAAAAGAGGTTTTAAATGGCTGAAAACATTGGCAGCGTATTGTCTTGGGGGAATTTTAGCAGATGATATGGGGCTGGGAAAAACTCTTCAGACCATAGCTTTTCTGATTTCAGAGAAAGAAAAACTGAAGCTTCCGTCCATGGTTGTTGCGCCCACATCGGTGGTATATAACTGGAGAGAGGAAGCTAAAAGATTTGCCCCCGGATTGAAAACTATGGTTGTTTCAGGTACACCACAAATACGGCGTGAACAAATCGCAAAGGGTCAGGAGGTTGACTTAGTTATTACTTCTTATGCCTTAATTCGTAAAGACCTAGATTATTACAAGAATATTGATTTTGCTTATTGTTTTCTGGATGAGGCCCAGAACATAAAAAACCCCGGGTCTTTAAGTGCCAAGGCTGTAAAAATGCTCAAGGCCAGAGGACGTTTTGTGCTAACAGGCACGCCGATAGAAAACGGGCTTACTGAGTTGTGGTCAATTTTTGATTTTATTATGCCGGGATACTTATTTTCTCGTCAGAAATTTAGAAAAAAATATGAGTTGCCTATTATAAAAAATGGGGATAGTAATGCCTTGAGTGAATTTCAGAAGCAAATATCTCCATTCATAATGCGCCGGATGAAAAAGGAGGTTTTGAAGGAACTGCCGCCTAAAGTTGAAAGTAAAGTGCTTACGGAATTGACTCGGGATCAGAAAAAACTTTACCTGGCTTACCTGAAAGAAGCAAAAGGAGAAATTGAACAGGAAATTGCTGTTCGGGGTTTTGAAAGAAGTCAGATCAAAATTCTAGCGGTTTTGACCAGGCTGCGTCAGATCTGCTGCCATCCGGCTATGTTTCTGGAAGATTATCATAGTGACAGCGGTAAACTTCTGCATTTGGAAGAGATATTGGCCGAGGCCATACAGGGCGGGCACCGAGTTCTTCTCTTTTCCCAGTTTACTACTATGTTGGCTATCATTAAAAAGCACCTCGATCGGGAGCACGTGAATTATTTTTCTTTGGACGGTTCAACCAAGGCCCAGGAGAGGGATCGGTTGGTCCGAGCTTTCAATCAGGGAGAAGGGGATGTCTTTTTGATTTCTCTAAAAGCCGGCGGAACTGGTCTCAATTTAACCGGGGCAGATGTGGTAATACATTATGATCCATGGTGGAATCCAGCAGTGGAAGATCAGGCGACGGACCGGGCATACCGCATCGGGCAAACGAACTCTGTCCAGGTGATAAAATTGATTACAAAAGGTACAATTGAGGAAAGAATATTTGAACTTCAGGCTAAGAAAAAAGCCATGATTGAATCCGTAATCAAACCGGGAGAAACAATGCTTAGCAAAATGACAGCTCAAGATGTCCAACAACTATTTGAATCTGGGGACTCTCAGAGTTGAATTTAATAGTTCAAACTAGCGAAAAATAAAATAAAAACGGGAACAAATGTTCGTCAACTTGCAGGAATTTCCATACAGACGTAGAAACAATTATATAAAGTTAATTGAATAGGGGGAGGGGTCATTTAATGAGTGACCAAATACTGCAGCAGATTCTGACAAAAGTTGAGAGCATAGAGGCTGGCCAAGTACGCTTGGAGAAAAGACTGAACAATCTTGAAGTTAAATTGGATAGTATCGAGAAGAGAATGGACAGCCTCGAAAAGAGAATGGACAACATTGAAAAAAGCATGGACAATCTCGAAAAAAGGATGGATAATCTTGAGTCAAGGATGGATAGCCTTGAGGGGAGGATGGATAATCTTGAGACGAGAATAGATAATCTTGAGCAAAGCCAGGCGAAACTTGAACATGAAATCAAGATATTACAAAGTAAAGTAGACAGCGTTACCGAACAAACAGCAGGTTTAATAGAATTTAGGACTGCTAATTCGACCGAAATTAAACGTTTGGCAGCTGTGCAAGTGAGACAGGATGAAATCATTGAAAAACTTTCAGCTAGGTCCTTAAAGCATGAAGTGATTTTAGAGAGGTTACAGAAAGAGGCTTAAGTCTGAATTTAGGAAAGTTATAAATTGTGGACGGGTTTCAACTTGAATTTGTTTAGGTATAATTAAATTGGTAAATAATATAAGAAATGATCTTGCAAGAAGGGAGTAATTGTTATGGGGATTATGGAAATTGTTGCGGAGTTGATGGCAGTATCAGCGCGTACTGCACCTAAGGCCGGTGGAAAAGATTTTACAGAAATTAAGGTTCTTAAAAGGGACGACTTGGAGAAACTGGCTTCAGATATGGAGAAATACGGGCAAGAAAGCGGTAAGGCGAACTTTGACAGGGATGCTAAGAACGTGAGGAATTCAGACAGTGTCTTACTGGTATCGCTTAATGATGCCAAGATAGTAGGGTTAAACTGCGGCGCCTGTGGAGTTAGCGATTGCAAGGAGTTAAATGTTGACTCCATAGAAGGTACGGAGTTTACAGGTCCTTGGTGTGCATGGCGTTTGATCGATTTAGGTATTGCCCTGGGTTCAGCAGTTAAGACGGCAAGTCTACATAATGCAGATAACAGAATTATGTACCGGATAGGAGTATCCGCTCGCAGGCTTAACTTAATTGATGGACAAGTCATCGTGGGTGTTCCGGTATCAGTTAGCGGTAAGAACATCTATTTCGACAGGTAAAAGTTGAATTTGGGGTACCCGCAGGGGGCATATCCAAAACTCTAAAGCAACAAGTTGCTAAGAGTTTTGCTAACGGTTCTCAAGTTGAATTTAAAGAAAAGCGCTTTTCCTCTGCTACGGGGAAAAGCGTTTTATGTGATATAATATCAGCATCGAGAAAAAACGGTATTAGTATATTTTTTAGCTTAGGGGGATTTATGAACATGCGTTCTATAGAGCTGAAATATGGTGAAGGATGCTTAACATTTGATTTACCAGAAAAAAATATCTTACAGATGCTGAATTCTGCTGACATCGAAGCTATCAGTGACCTGAGAAAGGTAGTAAATAACTGTTTAGACCAACCAATTGACTCTCTGGCCTTTGATGAAATTTTTTTGGTTGGGGATAAGGTGACCATTGTGATCAGTGATATAACTCGCATTTGGAATAAACAGGATCAGTATTTACCCTACGTGGTGGAACGATTAAATAAATTAGGTATTAAAGATGAAGATATTATTATTTTAGTTGCCACCGGAACCCATCGGGAACAAACCCCTGAGGAAAAGGCAAGATTGGTCGGAGAAGATTTATACCGGCGCCTTCAGGTGATTGACCACAACTGCATCACTTCAGAAATGGCTTATGTGGGGACGACGCCGAGAGGCACTGAGGTGGAAGTCAACAAACTTGTGGTGGAAAGAAAAACCATTCTCATCGGCGGCATTGTCCATCACTTGATGGCAGGATTTGGCGGTGGGAGGAAATCCATAATTCCTGGAGTTGCTGGTGGGAAGACGGTAGCCCAAAACCATCTTAATGCTTTGGATCCTAACGCGGAACGTTCCAATCCTCTAATCGGAGTGGGGGCTAAGGATGTGAACCCGCTGCAGTTGGACATGGTCGATGGGGCGCGATTGGTGAACCCCGACTTTTTAATAAATAGTATCGTAGACACCAAGGGTAATTTAGCTAAGTTGGTTGCAGGTCACTGGCTGTCTGCTTGGGAGGCAGGTTGTGAATGGGCCCATGAAAAATTCGGTGTGCCGATTGAGGAAAAAGCAGATATTGTTATTGCGGGCTGCGGTGGGTTTCCAAAGGATATTTCCCTTTACCAGGGGGTAAAAGCCTTATTTAACGCTGCTTTAGGAGTCAAGCCTGGTGGAACCATCCTATTAGTGGCAGAGTGCAGAGAAGGTGCAGGTGCCGATGCATTTTTTAACTGGTGTCAGCCTCTGCAGGAGGGCAAACTGGACACTGAATTACGGAAAAACTTCACTATTCCCGGCTACATATTTTATGCCGCTGTGGAATCAGCTCAGAATGCGGAAGTTATTCTTTTATCCTCAATTGAACCGTCAATAGTGGAACCCATGGGATTTACAGCCGTAAATACACTAGAAGAGGCTTTAGAGCAAGCCGATGTTAATAACCCGGATAAAAAGATCATAGTTATGCCCTACGGTGGCAGCACTGTGCCTATAGTGGGAGGTGATTAAAATGGTGAAAATTTTAGAGTTACCAGGAGAGATCTGGCAGATTGATTTGGAGGATTGTGGGCATCCGGGCAGGACAGCAGGGTATTTTGTTAAGGGTCTGGATGAATGGATGTTGGTTGAGACGGGGCCGGCTAACTCACTAGATAAGATTTTGGAAGCTGCAATATATTTAGACATTACCCCTGAAAATTTGAAATATATTGCGGTAACCCACATTCACTTGGACCATGCGGGGGGCTTAGGGGTAACTGCGGATTATTTCAATCAGGCGGATCTTATAGTGCATTATAAGGGTGCGCGTCATATGGTGGACCCAACGCGGCTTATTGCTGGGGCTACTGAAGCTTGGGGCAGTAAAAGAATGAATGAATTTGGCAAGGTCAAACCGGTAGCCGAGGAACGAATAATATCGGTCCAAGAAGGAGGCATAATTGATTTGGGAAATCGGATAATCGAAGTTTGGGAGACCCCTGGTCATGCAAAGCACCATGCCTGTTTCTATGACAGAAAAACAAAAGGGTTGTTCAGCGGTGATGCAGCGGGGGTATATCACCCATTACTTTCGCATACCTTGCAAAGACCGGTTGTGCGGCCGGCAACCCCTGCACCCGACTTTGAAGGTGATAAAATGATTAAATCTTTAATACGAATGGCTATGGCTGAAATCGAGGTAATATATTTTACCCACTTTGGAACGGCTCATTTCCCTCAACAAATAGTCGAGCGGCAAATAGGACAGTTAATTATTCAGATGGAATTGGCAAAGAAATTTAGTCAGGAAGCTAACGCTGAGCAAATGCTGCGTGAAGCGGTTTTGCGGCAGCTTCATAAAGGTTTAGGCGTGACCGCATATGAAAATATCCCCAATTATGACCCTCAAATACAAGAAGAGCTTAGTTTTTTAACAGATCTACTTAACCTTTCAGTCGCAGGATTATTACAGTATTGCAGAAATTAGAAGAAAATTTGTAGAATAAACTTAGCAATTGGTTGTCAAGTATGTACATATAACTAATAAGGCGTCTGTGTAAGGCGTCTAGATGAAGCCCATTAGGATAAAAAGTCTTATTGGGCTTTTTTGCGCTGACTGAAAACCGGTCTGCTGCCGCGGAAAACTTTGCCTAGCATGTTAGATATCAACGCAGAAAGAAATTGCAAGTTGTTTGCATTAATTAATAACCGAATTGGTTTGTCGAAGACTAAACGTAAAACCGCCTAATGCAGTATATGTGGGAGATAATCTGGAAAAAGATTTTATCGGTGCCAATAAACTGGGAATGCTGACGGCACATATTGACAGAAAAGACGCTATTCATAAGGACAAGGTCCCGGCCTTACCGGAGGCTGAGCCAACAATGCGTATAAACTGCCTAACGGATATCTTAGAATTAGTAGGTAGAAAAAAGGAATATTATAACTTTTAGTGAAATATCTAATAAGCATGAAAAAAAGTTGAATTTAGGGTACCCGCAGGGAGCATATCCAAAACTCTAGAGCAACAAGTTGCTAAGAGTTTTGCTATACTCGCAGGGAGCATATCCAAAACTCTAGAGCAACAAGTTGCTAAGAGTTTTGCTAACGGTTCTCAAGTTGAATTTTTGAGGACTAAAAACAACAAAAGAAGTTCGGATTATTATATAAATACGTATATTAATAACTCTTTATGAATACGTATGCAAAGGATGGATGCTATGGCAAAAGTTAAGGTGAAACTTCATTTTGTTTTGCGCCGCTATGGACAGGCTGAGTTAGAGGTGCTTGAATTACCGGACAAAACTACTGTTCAGCAGTTGATGGACCAGTACGGATTTGCTCCAGGGGAAGTGGGTGTGGTTACAGTCAACGGGAAATTACCTGGGCGTGACCATGAGCTAGAGGATAATAGCAGTGTTGAGTTTTATCCCATATTTGGGGGAGGTTAAATATACTTTTAGAAGGAGTTGGTAGCGTGGCATTAGGGTACATAGGTAAAATAGCTAAAGTTAATCTGACAGAAGGAAAAGTAGATGCAGAGCATCCTAAGGAGCATTTTTATCGTCGTTATTTGGGTGGTACGGGGATTGGAGCGTATTACTTATTAAAAGAAATGGCTGCAGGGGTAGATCCCTTAAGCGAGGGAAATGTGCTGGTTTTTGCGGCTAGTGTCATCACGGGAACTCCAGGACCAGCCATACCGCGTTACAGCGTTGTAGCTAAATCACCCCTTACCGGCACCATTGGCAAATCAGAAGCAGGGGGTTTCTGGGGCCCGGCTTTGAAAAGAGGCGGCTATGATGCACTGGTTATCACGGGAAAAGCAAAAGAGCCCAGTTATCTCTACATTGAAAACGGTAGGCTGGAAATAAGGTTAGCTAAACATCTTTGGGGAAAATCAACGGGCGAATCGCAAAAAATGCTGAGGGACGAATTGGGAAAAGAAATTCGGGTAGCCCAAATTGGCCCCGGTGGCGAAAACATGGTTCGCTATGCCAACATCTGCAATGAACTAGCACATTTTAACGGACGTAATGGGTTAGGGGCTGTGATGGGTTCAAAAAATCTCAAAGCTATTGTCGTTAAGGGATCGAATAAAGTAGAGTGTCATGATGAGACAAGGATTAAGGAGATAACTAAATTTGTGGCACGAGGAATGAAAGACCATCCTCAGGCTTATGGTTTGTATTTAAGTGGAACGCCGGCAGGGTTAGCAGGGAAGAATGCAGGAGGAAACCTGCCCACAGAAAACTGGACTAAAAATGTCTTTGAAGATGCGGAAAAAATAGGTGGAGAGGCGCTAGAGGAATTTTTCATTAAACGCAAGGGTTGCTACTCCTGTCCTATACGCTGTAAACGAGTAGTGAAGGTGGATCAGGGAGAATTTCAGGTTGATCCAATATACGGCGGACCGGAATATGAGACGTTGGCTTCCTTAGGATCAAATCTAGGGATAGGCGATATCAGAACTCTGGCTAAAGCCAATGAACTGTGCAACAAGTATACTCTTGATACCATTTCCCTGGGTATGACTTTGTCATTTGCCATGGAATGTTTTGACAAAGGGCTGCTGACCACAGAAGATACCGATGGGTTAGAACTTAAGTTCGGGCGAGGTGACTTGCTGCTGGAACTGATTGAGAAGATTGCCTTTAAAAAAGATGTAGGGGAATTGTTATCTGAGGGTTCTCAAAGACTAGCTGAAAAAATAGGCCCTGAAGCCATGGACCTGTTATTGGCTGTAAAGGGCCAAGAAATGCCCATGCATGACCCACGGGTGAAGAACGGGGTAGGTTTGCAGTTTGCATTGTCCAGCTGCGGGGCTGATCACTGGACAGCCCAGCAGGATCCGTTATTTCAGGAAGCAGGATCATTAGGCTTAGAAGGGATTAAGTCCTTGGGAATTTTGGAGCCGATAGGACCCTTAGATTTAAAAGGGCCCAAAGTGAGGTTGATCTATTATACTCATTTAATGACCCTGATGTACGATGTTTTAGGCATCTGTGTATTTGGGGCAGTATCTCGCAGTATTTTACCTTTAAGTATGGTTTTGGACTTGGTGAAAGCGGCAACAGGCTGGGATACCAGCTTGTGGGAGTTATTAAAGTCAGCAGAACGTACCAGTAATATGCTGAGAATGTTTAATGTTCGGGAAGGATTTGGCCGGAAGGATGATACTCTGCCTAAGCGGTTGTTTGAGCCTATGGCAACCGGTCCCTTAGCTGGTAAAAATGCCATTAGTGAGCAGGACTTTAATGAAGCTGTCAGCCTTTATTATCAGATGGCGGGATGGAACGAAGAAGGTATTCCTCTGCCAGGAAAAGTTGCGGAGCTAGATATAGATTGGGTCGGGGAATATATGTAGCAAAGGCGTGAATGAGTTTGAGCATTACTACAAAAGATGTGGCTGAGAAAGCAGGGGTGTCCCAGGCAACGGTATCCAGGGTATTAAATGGTTATCCCTACGTAAATGAAAAAACCAGACAAAAAGTGTTGGAAGTAATAAAGGAAATGGGATATCAACCAAACCATGTGGCTAGAAGTATGGTACTGCAGCAGACAAAGACCTTGGGTCTGATTGTCTCGGACATCACAAATCCATTTTATGGCGAAATAGCTAAAAGTATTATGGACTGGGCCAGGGAAGCCGGCTATAACGTGGTGCTTTGTAACAACGATAATAGTCGGGAAATGCAAGATTATTATCAAAACTTTCTGCTGCAAAAAAGGGTGGATGGCATTATATTCGCCTCGGTCAGTATGGAGGATGAGGAAGTTGTGAAGTTGGTAAGAAGCAACTTTCCTTGCATAATGTGCAATCGGCGTCTAAAAAATAATGCTGGTAGTTTTGTGGTTTCGAATAACGAACGGGGAGCATTCAAAGCAGTATCTTATTTAATGAGTTTGGGGCACCGTCGGATTGGGTTTATCTCAGGACCGGCAAATTTTTCTACTGCTGCTGAGCGGCTAAAAGGGTACTTGGAAGCGCTAAAGGCCTACGGTGTAGAGGTAGATAATTCATTGGTAATTCAGGGCCGGTTTCACAAACAATTTGCCTACGAGGCAGCAGCTAAACTGTTGGCACTAGAAAACCGACCTACGGCTATTTTTGGTGCTAATGACTTAACTGCCTTAGCTGCAATGGAATGTGTTTTAGATCACGGGCTTGACATTCCAAAGGATATGGCACTGGTGGGCTACGATGATATTAATATTTCCAGTCACAGGCGGATTGGTCTAACTACTGTGGCACAGAAAAAAGAAGAGATAGGGAGACTGGCAGTAGAGAAAATTCTTGAGATGATAGCAAAGAAAAAACGCGATGAAAAGTTGGAGCCCGTGCATATTTATTTGGAACCGCAGCTAATCATTAGAGATACTTGTGGAAGAAATCAAAAGGAGAGGAGATGGAATAATGAAGGTTTTTCCCTTTAGTTTACCGGGTGTAATTTATTTGGGGACAGATTCTTTGGCAAAGCTGTCGGCGGAAGTGGAGAAAATGGGAGCGAATAAAGTCTTTTTAATAACTGATAAAGGTTTAATGGATGCGAGAGTGGCGCAGAAAGTAGAGGATTGTTTAGCTGACAATGGGGTGGAAATAACGGTCTATTCAGAGGTGGAGCGGGAACCCAGTGTAGAGAATGTTGAGAGGGCAGCTAATGAACTAAAGAAAGGCGATTATGATTTGGTCATAGGCCTCGGCGGGGGCAGCCCCTTGGACGTTGCTAAAGGCAGCGCGGTACTGGCTAATAACGAAGGCAGCATCTTGGATTATGTAGGGGTGGAATTAATCCCGAAACCTGGGTTGCCCCTAGTATTAATACCGACTACTGCCGGCACCGGTGCAGAGGTTACTAAGAATGCTATTTTTACAGATGTAAAGGCACAGTTGAAGAAGGGGGTTGTGAGCGAATACCTTTTGCCGCGTGTTGCAATAGTGGATCCAAAACTTACTGTATCAGTACCGGCAAAGATTACAGCTGCCACAGGTATGGATGCCTTAACCCATGCCATAGAATCCTATACTTCGCTGAAGGCGACTATACAGACGGACCTTTATGCTCTTGAAGCAATCAAATTGATAAGCGGAAGCCTGCGCAGGGTGGTAGCGGATGGTTCTGATTTGGAAGCTCGGGAAAAGATGGCAGCTGGCAGTATGTTTGCAGGCATTTCTCTGGCGAATGCGGGAGTAGGAGCAGTACATGCATTAGCTTATCCCTTGGGAGGCCAGTTCGGCGTTAGTCATGGCGTAGCCAACGCATTGCTATTACCTTACGTGATGGAGTTTAATGTAATTGGAGATTTGGAGAAATTCAAGAACGTTGCTGTTGCTATGGGTCAGGTTGTTACAGGTAAGAGCGATAGAGAGGCTGCTTTTATGGCTTTAACTGCGGTACAAGAATTATCTAAAGATATTGGGATACCGCAGAGTTTGAAAGAGGTCGAGGTACCGAAAGAAGCTCTGGAGAAGTTGTCCCTGGCAGCAATAGATGTTAAGAGATTACTGAATAACAATCCGAGACAGGTGGAACTGGATGACATTCGAAAGATTTATCAAGCTGCTTACTAATTGGCAGTCTTTGAGCTGTTATGGAGGTGCAAAATGGCTGAAATTCAGGTTGATCTGACAGGTAAAGTAGCAATAGTTACCGGCGGTAGTAAAGGAATAGGAAAGGCCTGCGCTTTGGGTTTGGCCCGAGCAGGTGCTAAGGTAGCTGTTGTCAGTAGAACAAAAGATGACTTAGAGGAAGTTAAACGGGAAATCGAAAAGAATGGTGGTACTGGCTGGGCAGTTGCATGTGACGTTAGAAGTACAGAAGATATCGAAAAGATGATTGAAGAAGTAATGCAATGGCAAGGCAAGGTAGACATCTTGGTAAATAGTGCTGGAATAAACATTCAAGAAACAGCCGAAGAAGTAAAAGAGGAAAGCTGGGATAAAGTATTAGACATTAACACCAAAGGAACTTTCTTCTGCTGCCAGGCAGTAGGCAGAGAAATGATTAAAGCAAAAGAAGGGAAAATAATCAATATTACCTCCACCATGGCAAGAGTAGGTTTTTATCGTCGTGCAGCCTATTGTGCCAGCAAGGGTGCGGTGGAGCAATTTAGCAAAGTGCTTGCTGTCGAATGGGCCCCGCATAATATTCAAATAAATAATGTTGCGCCGACGTTTATTAAGACACCGTTGACGGAGCCCATGTTTGAGGATACGGGATTTTATAATGAAGTAGTCAGCCGCATTCCCTTAGGCAAGGTGGGGGAAACCGATGACGTGGTAGGCGCCGTACTATTTTTAGCCTCTGATGCATCAAATTTTATCACCGGTTCCAGTATTATGGTAGACGGCGGCTGGACAGCCTGGTAGTTGAAGGGGCAGGGTGAAGTGGATGGCGGTGCCGCCTTCTGGCGGGCTTTCAGACCAAATGCGGCCGCCATGGGATTCTATAATTTCTTTTGCTATGGCTAATCCCAGGCCGCTGCTTCCCTTCAAAGAATCTCTCGATTGTGAGGCTTTGTAAAACCTGTCGAAGATATATGGCAGGTTTTTTTCTTTAATTCCTGTTCCACTATCCTGAACTGTAATAATAACTTCTTTGTGATTTGCGGTAAGCAGATACTTTAAGGTGATGCTGCCGTTAATAGGAGTGTGTTTAATAGCGTTACTGATAAGGTTGCCGAATACTCTGTCTATGCGGTCCCAATCAATGGACAGAGTACTGTTGAAATTAGCCACTGTGGTGATGGCAACGATAATATAGCCTATGGCGGCAGGCAATGGGTCGAGACTTAAGTATGAAAAAATTTAATTGGAAAGGAGGAGGGGAAACTATGGAAACTAATCTAAATAAGCAGCCTCAGGTAGATGATGTGGATAGTAATAAGGTAATGGCAATATTGGCATATATAATCTTTTTTATTCCTTTGATTGCAGCAAGAGATTCAAAATTTGCCGCCTACCATGCTAACCAAGGTTTAGTGCTATTTTTAACGGCTGTTGCGGTAAATGTGATAGAATCGATAATCCCCATTATCGGTTGGTTCTTTATTCTGACCTTTGGGAATCTAGCAGTATTGATACTGGCTATTCTTGGTATAATTAATGCTGCTAAGGGCTTGATGAAACCGTTGCCTTTAATTGGCGGGATAAGCATTATTAAATGAGTTTTGTAGGAGGAACTAAAGGTGAAATTCTTTGGCAAAGGTTGGTTAGTGGCCGTTGTTTTATTCTTAGCCGTTTCTTTGTTGGGCGGGTGCGGCCCGAAAATACAAACTGATGAAGGAGAAATATCCTTCAATAATGGTAAAGTTGAAATTAAGGACAGCTAAGCTTAATTAAGTACAAGAATGAGAGGGGCTTGCAACAAATATGCGGCCCCTTTTCATTTACTCTTATCCGCCAACTGGCAAATCCAATGCAGTTGAATTTGGGGTACCCGCAGGGGGCATATCCAAAACTCTAAAGCAACAAGTTGCTAAGAGTTTTGCTATACTCGCAGGGGGCATATCCAAAACTCT
>JADQBR010000131.1 GCA_016278515.1 Bacillota bacterium | reverse complement strand
TTACCATACTATACCAATTGATAGCCTTAACTTCTCTTTAATTCCGAGAGGCTATTTAACATAAGGGGGCATACCCCCTTAACAACCCCAATGTATAGGAAATTATCCACAACCCATAATTTCCTATACATAAGAAAAAGGCGGCCAAACCGCCGCATCATTACACTAAAAATATACTGCTATTAATCTTATAAAAGCGGGAGAAATATATGCCTCTACCAATCCTCCTAAACTCACTATTAATAAAGCTAACATATAACCAACTGAATAGCCGATGAAATACTGTGACAAATGTAAACTTCTCGAAAATTTTCCCCGAATAAGATTAAGAGAGAAAGAAACTGCTCCTACTGCTGACAGCAGCAGTACCGGTACATAAATAATATTTTGGGGAAGAATGGATAACAAAGTCAGCAGCACTCCGGCTAAAGCTTTCTCCTGAATTAAAAATCCCACCGTAAACCCCAGCACTACTCCTCTTAGAAAAATCACTAACAGAATTAACGGTATGCCTATAACGGTCATGCCCAAAAACCACATTAATAATACTAATTTAATATTGGACCAAATAACTTTTTGTGCCAAACCGCCGCTGTCCACCTGCCAGTCGCCACTGCCTTGTAGCACCAAATCCACATAATTTTGAAGTTCCGACTGCTGCTGATTGGACAGTGTACTGATGCCCAAGGAACCACCGATTATTCCTGCTGCAAATATAATCAAAATAACAATAGACAGTTTTAGGTTGCCTCTAAGATATTCTTTTAGAGCTTTAGTCGGACCCACGAGCGCCACCTCTCCTTGCATAGATATATGTATGCAGGGGGAGACAATTTATGCTCGTCCTGTAAAGCGGAAATTCAAATAGATGACAAAATATAAGCATCTAATCTCTGCGTTTCATCTTCGCAGCCGCTCACGTACGTACATGTACGCTCCGCGCCACGAAGATTTCAAAGTTTTACTGCGGCAGTTTGAAAAGTTGCTCAAGCACCGACAGGTTCGGAATTTAGTGCAGATGTTCCTGCTCTATTTTAGCTTGGATTAATTGGCAAATAAGATGAGATGCCATTACGTCTTCCCATGAGTTGGCGCTGGCCGCCACTACCGTGATGTTTTTCTTGTATTCTTGGGCCTGTCTTAATGCCCTTTCCGCACCGGCATATGCCGGTGCTAACCCTTTACTATTGGCTGTTCGGGCAATTGTAGCAGTTGTTACATTCCCCCCTGCATTAAACGCGGCATCGTACGCTGTGCCTCCGGTACCACTGACAACAACCACTAATCGCCCCTTTAATGGATACAGTTTGGCAATCTCTGCACCAGCGTTTGGAAGAATTTTTGCGACCTTTGCCCCTAGCTGGGTAACCCCTTCTATAAAACTGGCGGCTTTTAGCTCCCTTTCTTTAGCCCCCGCCCAACGCGGCTCTGCTGCCAGTATTATTTCCGCATTATCTGCCAAAGACAGCTGCCCCACGTATTTACCCATATTATATGGAGAAACTCGTACGGGGCAGTCTATTCCATCAGGCGCCGCACCAAAAACTGCTTTTGCGCCTGCCTCTAGTGCACTTTCCAAAGTGGTAGACATATCAATAACATCCACGATGACCACCAAATCTTCACGTTTTGCCGCTTCCCATGCGCCGCTGGCATCAGTCACCGAAGCAACCCTTAAACGAACCATAGTCACCCTACTTTCTTACCCAAAGAATTCCAACCATGCTTTTTCCATCCACAATAGTCCCATTAAAAACATTTTCTACGGCTTCATCCATGGTCATTTTTACTACCTGGACAAATTCGTCTTCGTCACAATTTTGTTTGCTTTCCTGCAACTCTTCTGCCAAATAAAGATACATGATTTCATCAGAAAACCCTGGCGAGGTATAAAACTTGCCCAGCAATTCAACACTTTTTGCTAGATAGCCTGTCTCCTCTTCCAGTTCTCTTATAGCACAGTCTTTGGGATCTTCGGCAGGGTCCAGTTTGCCTGCCGGTAGTTCCAACGTATCCTGCGCTATTGGGTAACGATGTTGACGCACTAGTAATAGTTCTTGCTCAGGCGTAAAACCAATAATAGTCACCGCCCCCGGATGTTCCACCACTTCTCTGGTAGTTTCCTTGCCATTTGGTAACTCTACATTATCCACCCTTAAGTTGATCATATTACCGGCAAAAATTTGTTTCTTTAATAAAGTTTTTTCATGGAAATACATAAATATTACTCCTCTCCGGAATATTTTTCCTGCTGAATTAGTAGTCTAATAATATCAGACTCAAAGGTCAAGGGGCAATATTAAATGGTTGAACAGTTAATCCTAGCAGATAAAGTATACTGGTGTGGTAATGCCAAGGAAGTTTGTTTGTATCTTCAACAGCTCAGCAAAGAATACTGTACAGTCAAAGATCTAATTAACGCCAAGCTTCAGTAGCTATGTGCCAGCTTGGTCAAACCGTGTTAGTGATTTTACCGCTCTCTTAGCTGCCATCATTCCGGCGGCACCAGCAGCAAGGAAAAAGGCAGGATCATCTTCAAATACTCGCCCCATAGAAGTAACAGCAATACCTTTTTCCTTAAGCATCTCATGCGCTGGTGCACCCGGAATTTCCCGTATTGAATGTTGGGAAGAGATTTCTTGCGTTATTTCTCTTCTAAGCTCTTCCATCAAGTCTTCTCTATCCAGCAAGGGAAAGACTACTGTAGCGGGAGTACATGCTAAATCAAGAACAGTGCGGGTATGATGGCTAATTCCCCTATGGCGCCGCCTGGCATCAGCAAAACTGACTCTAGGGATGACAAACGGCCTACCTTTTAACTTATTCACTGCATTGATAATGTCCGCTTGCTCTAAGCCGCTGAAGCCAAAACGAGTTCCGGTTCCAACTACTCCCGGACCAATAGTTACAATAGCCAAGTCTCCTTCCAATGCCAGCCTAGCCGCTATTAATCCTGTATAAATATTAACAGCCTCCAGATCCCCGCCAAAAGAGTTTCCTACAGTTATAGTTCCATCCAGCAATCCATTATCCCTTAATTGAGGGATTAATTCGCTTAATGCCAATGGCAGAGCTCCTCCGTCAGTCATTATGTAAATGATTCGCAATTTAGGATTGGCAGCTTTGGCCCCTGCCGCTGCATAGGGAAGCATGCTATGAAGCAGCCCTAGGACTACCGGCATACCGTTTATACTGTCGGCTCTCTTCATTAGGCCGTGATATGGACTGCTTTCTTCTTCCACAGACTGTACCTTTAGCTGACATGGCGTATATCGCAGTTTCATGACATGACCCGGCCGCATACTATCCCGACGGGTATTGGTTAAGTTTGATAAAACAAAATGATAACCGCCTGTACCCAAATTTAAGTTTATGGCAGTAGTATTCAGCACCACCTTGTCCCCCGGATTAACTGTGCCGGTTAATAAATCATAGTTGATGGCCTTTTCTAGCCCGCGTTCAGTTTCTACCATTAATTTTGCTATGCCTGGTCTCCGGCTTATCACCTCCAAGACAGAGCCTTGGTAAAAATCAATCATCCCTTGCCACCCCCTGCTTTGACTAATGCATGCGTTCCTAAAGCAGACTTAGTATGTGTTAGAGAGCATGAATCTATCCGAATTGCTAAGGCTGGATATGCTTAACTAAACATCAGGTGGTACAAAAAACCCACCTGATGTAAGTTTTCGCGGTATCCGAATTGCTAAGGCTGGATAGGCTTAACTAAACATGTCAGTTGGCTAGTTGGAAAGTTGGTTAGTTGGTCAGGCTTTAAAACCTTTCCAACTGTCCAACTAACCAACCGTCCAACTATTTTTATTCCCTGCCTAATTGATCCAATTTATAAAGAAACTTTTGGCTTTTTATCAGCTGGGAAAAAGATCTTGTTTCTGCATACCAATGAAGATAAAGCAATATAAGTACAATTACCGTCTTTAAATAAATAGGCAGTGTCCATAATGCAATTAACCCAATACTAATACCTAAAACATTGGACCCTACATCCCCAAGCATTGCTTCTTCTCCTAGATCAAAGGGTAAAAAGGCTAATGACGGCGCGACTATGACCAGCAGCAGATTAGCAGATAGACTAGATAGTCTCAAGGCCAACAGCCCAAAACTAAGAAATAAAAATACTTTTATTGCACGACCGGGTCTCAAATCAAATAAGTTCAGTAGATTTGTCATTAGAGCCACCATAAGACTATTTATAACAAATTCTAAAAGAGTATGAGAATATAAGATAGATACGCCGACTGCGATTAATCCACCGATAATTGCTTTGAGCATTCCGGTGGTCAACCTGCTTTCTTTTAGCAGCACCTTCAGATGTCCTTTAAAACCTTTTTTATCCTGGCCGCCGGAAAAGTCATCCTTTATACTAACAACAGCCATAAGCGCTATACTCAACAAAAACACTAATACTTCTTTTCTTTGCTCCGACAATAGTATATAAGCGGCGCATAAACCGACTATGCCGGCAAAAACTATGATGGTACCGCCTAAAAATGGCATGCTTCTTCCCCGGAAATTTTTCATTACTAACCCATGGAGCTTAAAGGTATCTAACAAAGATCCTTGTAACAACCGAGTAAAGACGTAGCTTAAGACTACAATAAAATAAAGGGTAATTAAGTCTGTCATTAATTAACCCTCCGCACCTTGTGACATAATACCCGGGCCACATGATAGCATTGTCTACCTCTATGCCGAAAACCACTAAGGTCTCGTTTGCTTTCGCGGTGATGCATATCTACCGGCACCTCCAACAGCTGATAACCCTTACGGCTGGCATCAATGGTCAATCCCACTTCTACTCCAAAACCGTTGGCAAATGGGGCCAATTCCAGTGCGGTTTCCATACCCATGGCTCTTTGACCAGACAACGGTGATAGAAATTTAGTACCGGTAAAAATATATAAACCTAGTTTGGCGACTTTTGTCGCTATGCCGAAGCCACCTTTAATTCTAGGCTTTGGAAAACTTCCAATAACAAGGTCCGCTTTTTTGTCTCTGATAGGCAAATACAATTTTATAGCTTCAGCAGCACTCCCCCCCAAGTCAGCGTCAACAAAACAAACTACAGCACCCTTGGCTGCTTTTAAGCCTTTGTTCAAAGCACTTCCCTTACCCTGATTAATTTGCTGTTTAATAACTAGCGCTCCAGCTTGCTTGGCTAGCGCTGCCGTATTGTCGTTAGATCCATCGTCCACCACCAGGATTTCCCTTATATACGGCAAACCGCCCAGCGCCTTTACTGTTTGTTGGATATAAGCCGCTTCATTATAGGCGGGGACTAAAATAGTCACATCATTCAAACCATATTTCACTCCTTAAGATAATTATCTTCATTACCTTGACGCAGAGACAGTCGGATAAAATTAAAAGTTAAATAATAGCTTTAATCTAATAAGTAACAGCCTAATAAGTTGAAATGTCTCCGGAGCCACTATAGCGATTAATGTGAAAGGAATCATTGCAGCAACTACTATCTGAGCAACGTAACTAACCCGCATCCGTTGCCGATATAATCTGCTTACACCTTTGGCATCTACCAAGCTTGGACCTATTTTCATCCTGGTCAGCAGCGTACTAGCCATACCACGGCGACCTTTTTCCAAAAAGTCCAGTACATTGGAATGGCTGCCGACAGCCACTATTAATTCGGCTCCTTTCTGGTAGGCCAGTAACATTGCAATGTCTTCGCTTGTCCCCTGAGAAGGCAGTGTTCTGGCTGAAAGCCCTAACTTACGCAGTCTCTCCATCCCAGGTGCACTTCCATTGGCATAGGCATGCACTACCAACTCTGCTCCACATCTTAGAGCTTTATCCGTAACACTATCCATATCACCGATAATCAAATCCGGCCGCATCCCAACTTCTAATAGTGCATCAGCCCCGCCATCCACGCCTATTAACACAGGGTGCATTTCGCGAATATAAGTTTCTACTGCTTTCAAATCCTCCCTATAGTTATGCCCGCGAACCACAGCCAATGCGTGGCGATTCTCGAAATCAGTCCGCAATAAAGGATCTGGCAAGTCCTTTACCAGCAAGTCTAATTCTTGAGCAGCATAACGGAGAGTGTTTTCCGCAAAGATTTTCAGTCCTTGTTGATAATTTTCCAGACTATCAGCAAGTCTCTCTTTCACCATTTTCGATGTAAGGATGGTTCCCTGAGAAATTAAGTTGCTATGGGCATAAATACGGCAGCCTTTGATATCTATTTCTTGTCCTTCCTTAAGTTGACCGATAATACGCCGGCTGTCGGCATCCATCAGCAAAACTCCATTATTGACAAGACGCAGCGGCCCCTGATTTGGATAACGTCCGGTAATAGAAGGACTCAAGTTTATTACCGCCTTCACTTTGGCTGCAATTAAACTTTGTGCCGCCACTTCGTCCAGATCCTTATGGTCAATTATGGCGATTTCCCCGGGGTTAAGCCTTTTAACAAGGTTTTTTGTTTTTTTATCTATTCTAATGCGTCCCTTGACGTTCATAGTCCTCACCTAGAGTATAGCTTAAACATCAGGCATCTTTGATATACACCCATGCATAAAAAAAGAGACTACATGTAGTCTCTAAAGTATTCTTCCAGGGTTATTCCTAATGTATTAACTTTGCCGGCGATTTCTTTGCCGACATATCTTAAGTGCCAGGGTTCATAACTATAACCGGTAATTTCTTCTTTCCCTTGAGGATAACGAATCACAAAGCCGAAATCAGCCGCGTGCCCTACTAACCACTGTCCCTCTATTGTTTCCCGAAAACTCTCAACCAGCTTATAGTTGACACCGGAGCTAGTTACATCCATAGCTAGTCCTGTCTGATGTTCACTCTGCCCCGGTCGGGCGCTGGTCTTATTTGCTACTTCCTCTCCACGCTGCTGTGCTTTATAGTTAAAAATCTCTTCTTGTCTTTTATAAGAACGATATCCGGACAGCGCATATAATTTGACATTATCTTGAGATGCTCTTTGGAATAATTGTTCCAGAGCAAGAGCAGCTTCTTTACGGAGATATTTTTTTTCTAGTTTTTCTTTAAAAGGAAAGAGGACGTTAGGTATTACTAAATCCTCAGGCACGTAATCCGACGGCAAATTACGTTTTTTATTAACAAGAACCAATAAATCACCTGGGTTATTAACTACTACTTTCCCTCCGACCGCCACTTCCAACGTGCTTTCAAGATAGGGTATTTGTTCCGGCTTATCCTCTACCAAATCGCTATCTCCCTTTTCAACAGGCACATTAACCGTTTGTTCTTCCGGAGTGCTCAGCCAGTCTGCTATAACGGTTTGTCCTTTAGCATATAGATTAGTAAAGTATATGACCAAAAATATAGAAAGTATGATTATAACCAGTCGCCTTTTCATCTAAAAAACTCCCTTTTCCCAATCTCTCTAGAAGTTTTTCGATAAAAAGGTACAAATTCCTTTTATTTTCAACATAGAATCGCATGGAAATAAACGGATGATTTAGTATCATCCGTTTGAGAAAGGCTGCTATAATATTATTGAATTATGATGATGACGACTAACTGACTTTGCCGATTCTTAATTTATCAGCGACCATAGCGATAAACTCCGAATTTGTAGGCTTGCCTCTTTCTACGTTAATAGTATAGCCGAAAAACTTATTTATCATTTCCACTGTAATATCAAGGGTTTCGGTACATTAACTGTTTTTGTAATTCCTCTTACTTTTCAATTTTTTTAAAGAATTAGTCGGTTTAGATTTCAGATATTTATTGGCTTTTTTGATTTCCCTTTTTATTATATCAAACCCTCGAAAATAATCAAATTTTCTAGCCTTTTCACATTGGTTTTTCAAATGCGGATTAAATAATTAGTTGGTTTATATTTATCATATTTATATATGATTCAAACCCACAAACCCTGATTAATTGAGAGATTTTTTACCGGCAGCAAAGAAATTTTTAGCTGGC
>JADQBR010000153.1 GCA_016278515.1 Bacillota bacterium | reverse complement strand
GCTTGGTGTCGCATTTCTCCTGCCAAATCGTGTCTCGTTTCCTGGGTCCATTATATAGTGCCTCCTCAAGATAGCGCTTACGATAGGGTAAGAAATCAAAATAGAGCTTAAAAGACAAAACTTCAAAGTCAACCCGCCGCTGTTCATTTTTTTCAAAAAGCAACTGACCGTTCTTTATTACATTATAACAAAATGCAGGAGGAGCATTATTCAACACCCTAATATCCACGGGTACATCAACAACAGACTCTAACTCATGCTCCTGCATCAATTCATACGACAAGTATTCCTCTGGCCGGAGATCACGATCCTTTAAATATACTGCAACATCAACATCCCCAAAGTTAGTTTTACCAATAAAAGAACCATGCAAATAAGCAAATAATACTATGTCCTGTTGCAGTAGTACCGTTTTAATCTGCTGAACAATACGTTCATATGTTTCCTTATCGACAGTAAATCGTTTCATTCTACACCCCAATTCCACCAAGAAATAGGTTGCATATTGCCAAACCTTCTATTCCTAGATTAAATCAAGTATACCATTTACTGGATATTATCGTCAATTTTTCTTCATAGCCCATAGTTGCCCTTGCTTCCCATTTCCAAAATAGCTCTCATAACTTGGCAAACTCTTCCAAGAGGGCCGGCCGATTGGCATATAAGCGGCGAATTTCGCCAATATAATTATTAAACTCTTTTTTACGGTCAACATTGCTGTAGAGTTTCTTTACTTTCTCAGCATAAAATGCAGCCGTAGCATACGCCGATCTTTTTTTCTCTTTATATGCTGTCTCACCTTGTTTTGGTAATAGATAATTATCTCCTCAGGATATTGCCCGCTGATTGCATCGGCAAACCTATCCATGTCTCCCCACCAATGGCCCTGCTCACCGCGAAGAAACTGAAGAACCAAGTCATATCGTTTTTCATAAAGATGGATTTCCGCAAGGATTGTTGTTCTGTTTTTCCGGGACAAGAATTGGATGCATTCATTCTCCACCTCCGTCCAATCCTCTTGGCGACAGTAACCCTTCAGCTCCCTATAAACTTTGATACTTGTCGCCGCCTGAAAATACTTACGGTAATATTCCAGCGCCTGTACGTAGTCACCTCTTTTTTGGTAATGGTCCCGCAAAAAGCCGTAAAGCGCCGTTTTGGGCCCATCGGCTTTATCCATGCCTTCCTTGGCGGTTTCCACTGTCTTTTGCATGTCGCCTTTTTCGTAAAAAAACTGTGCCAATTCATTAATCATACCCAGTTTCCAGATTTGCCGTCTTTTTTTGCAGATAGTTTTCCTCATCTCCCAAGCAGTCACGATAAATCCGGGCTATTAGGTCACGGGTATACCCGCCGTCATCTCCGGAACTCTCCTCTAATTTGGCAATAACTTCGTGCCAATCGGTGGTATCTCGGGGCAGTTTAAGGATATTATCCAGTAAATCATCACACATACCGGAATTGCCCCAGCTATAGTAGTAAAAAAGATTATCAGTATATTCCAGGCGTAAATCCCGGTCAGGTATTTTTCACTTTTATTATCGGAACAATGCCGTTGTCCTCATGTGCTCTCAGGAATTAACCTTCTTCCGCAATATAACTTCTCTTCCGGCTAATCATTGATTTATTTGTTTATTTACTCCCCGCAGTTTAGATGGTATATCCCACTTTATTTTTCTCCCTGGCTGTTCTCGGCATGTCTTATCACCTTTGGTTTCCTCTGTTAATATCTTCAAGAAGAGCTTGGGCTGAAAAATACGTTTCGTCATCAATTTCATCCTCACGTTCCATCAGAGCATTAAAACCCCTTCGGCCTTCTTGGAGCGGTCATGTTTATCAAGAAATAGCGCATAGCGGTAACGAGCAAAGTCATAGTCCGGTAAGTCTTCAATTATAGCTATGTACTCTCTTTCCGCTTCCTTTAACTTACCTGTAGCAGCTAACAAGTCTGCCTTGTCACAACGATATACCCTCTTTCCCTCATCGGAAACTTTATGTCTAGGTAATAATCTAATGCTTTCTTTTTCATAAAGTCACTCCTTTTATTGACACTCTAGGAATCAAAGCCCAGTTCCTCAAGTACCATGATCACTTTTTTAACATAAATAACTTTAACATAAGGTCTTTTGTAAGGGATGGTTATAGTTTTATCGTCTAGTGTATATGTATAATGACACAAGTGCCCGTCGGGTGTCATTTTGTTCTCTTTCAGATAAGTTAGTGGTCAGGCACCGAGCATTTCCCCTCTTAGCGTTTGCAAACATCTGCCCATTGGCAGCCAAAGCAAAAACCTTGCAGCCATTCCTCTGCGTCGTCCACTTTGTTTTTCAGATCCAGCCATTTAACTTGAATACCGGGTTTAAGTCCTAGAAATTTTAACGCCTTGTCGTCTAACTTCAGGATTTCAACCTCAGAGTCGTTCTGCTGGTTACATTGGTTATTATTCAGGTACGGGCAATTCTGGCAAACATCATCGGGGCCCGAAACAATATTTACAGTTTCACCTTCATTAGCTCTGGCAACTAGTTCAGATAAGCTATCAATAAATTTCTGTTCATATCCCTCGCCTTTATAAAAATGCAGGCAAATCAAGTGATGTCCTCTAAAACGCATCGTATATTCCTCCTGTCAACTAATTCTAAGCCAAAACAATTAAACTTCAAATTCAATAACTTGATAAGCTGGTGTCAGACACCAGGAATACCATAATACCATTTCTTCAGCTTCCCCTCCTGCCACATCCCAATCGCCTCAGCCCTACATTCTTCCATGATCTCATCTGGAATAAGCTTGACTGACAGGATAATCATCACCGGAAGAATAATAAGATCATCCAGGTAACCAAGAACAGGAATGAAATCCGGAACAATGTCGATAGGCGATAATGCATACCCAACCGTCAACCCAGCCAGTAGTTTTGCATGCCAAGGAGTCTCTTTCTTCTTCATAGCCAGGAACAAAGCAGTTATATTTTGCTTAATTTGCTTAGCCTTTTCTTTGATGCTCATCTGCTGCACCTTCTATTTATGATAATACTGCAATACCTTCTTTAATGATATCATATCTACGCTACTTAACATATAAAGCTAGTTCCGTCCCCCCTGGTTATCATTGACAAACAATGGATAATGATATATACTACGATATATACTATATAAAAAAAAGGAGTGTGATTATTTTTATGGATATTGCTAAATTATTTAAAAATGGCAGAAGCCAAGCCGTTCGACTTCCAAAAGACTACCGTTTTGAAGGTTCTGATGTTTACGTAAAAAAATTTGAAGATATCGTTTTTTTAATCCCTAAAGACAGTAAATGGAAATGTTTAGAATCAAGCTTAGAATATTTTTCTGATGATTATTTAACAGAACGAAATCAACCAAAAATCCAGGATAGAGATGATTTCTAATGAAATATATGCTCGATACCAGTATATGTATTTATATAATAAAAGAAAAACCGAAAAAAGCAATAAGAAAATTCCAGACTCTAGACATCGGTGACGTATGTATATCAGTAATTACACTTGCTGAGCTCCAATATGGCGTTGAAAAAAGTAATTATCCTGAACGAAATAGAGTTGCTCTTTCCGGTTTCCTAGCTTTAATTGAAATACTCCCCTTTTCTGAACAAGCATCTTCTGAATATGGTAAAATATGGGCCAACCTGGAAAGGCAGGGCAATATAATAGGGGCTTATGACTTAATGATTGGCGCACATGCTGTATCTGAGAAATTAATTCTTGTTACTAATAACACCAAAGAATTTAAGAGAATTTCTAATCTATCTCTTGAAAATTGGGCGTGATTGCATACTTTAATTTATAAAAATTTTAAGATTGATTAATACCAGCTTTATTTTCTTTGTTTATAATGACCTCATTAAAGAAAAGGAGGTCATTTTTCATGAACAAAATTAAACTGATGTACGATGTAGTGAAGAAATTAAAGGAGAAAGATGTTTTTAAGGGCACTCTTGCAGCGGAGGTGAAGAAAGACCAGGTTAAAGTGTTCAGCCTGGTAAAAGAGTTTGAAAAAGATACTGCACAAGGTCAGGTAAAAGTAAAAATCACTACCCAATGGGATTATGAAGGAAAGCAAGGAAAACATGAGAGCAGCACTGAATTCAACATACAGGGCCACTGTGCCGGTATACATCATGGATTTATGAAGCACAGACATCACAAACTGCACGGTATGAAAAATTGTGGCATAGAGGGCAAACTAAGCAAAATCGCCTTTGTGTTAAGCGTTTTAAATAACATGAAGACCGAGGAACAGGCAGACAAAGGAGTGAGCCTTTCTCACTTTCCTGGACACAGTTTCGTGAGCATACCTTGATATTTTAGAAACTTACGCCCAATTAGGCATTTATTCCACGGTTATAGTAGACTTCGATGTATTCGAAAATAGCAAGCTTGGCTTCGTCCCTAGTTTTGAAGTAATAAAAGTTAGTGCATTCACACTTTAAACAACTAAAGAAATTTTCGGCTCATGCTTTGGCGGATCTGGTTATTTACTAAAAGATCCCTGAAATCATGGGAGCAATATTGCGCTCCCATGTCGGAATGAAATATTAGTCCGGCTCTTGGCCGTTCTCTTTTAATGGCCATGTTCATTGCCTTTATTACAAGCTCTTTGGTTATTCTGTCACTCATGGCATAGCCTACTACGTCTTTGGTGCATAGGTCTTTTACTATGGCTGTATATAGCCAGCCTTCGCCGGTCCAGTTGTACGTTATATCCCCCACCCATACGGTATTGGGGTCTTCTACATGAAAGTTTTGTTCTAATAGATTTGGGGCCACAGGTAAGCTGTGCTTACTGTTGGTTGTGGCTTTCCATTTGGCTTTGCGTTTTGACTTGATGTTGTTTTTCTTCATTAATCTATAGACTGTTCCACGACTGCAGGGTATGGTTTCTTTGACTTCTGCCCAGATGGGGTCAACTCCCCATACTGGATGCTTTTTATGAATTCGCTTAATTTCTTTCAGCAGCCGTTGGTGCTTTTTCTCTCGCTTTGATGGCGGTCTCTCTACCCAGTCGTAGAAACCGCTCCGGGATACGTTAAGTAGTTCGCACATTTTCTCCACAGAATACCCGGATTCATTCTCTTTGATAAATTGATATCTATCAGTTATTGTAATAACTAATTCTGTGGTTTTATGAAAATGGCAACGGACTTTTTTAGAATATCTACGGTATCGTTAGCGTTCTTAAGGTCTTTCTTAAGTTTTCTATTTTCAGCTTCAAGTTCGGCTAATCTTTTAGCAGGGGAGTTATCTGGCTCTGTACTTGCTTTTACCCAACGTCTAAGTGCTGGTTGAGAGACTCCTAAGTCTTTACCACAGCGTTTATTGAGCGGCCATTTTCTACCACCATTTTTACGGCGTTGGCTTTGAATTCGTCGTCATACCTATTATTGTTTTTTCCCATGTGTAACACCCTTTCGTGAGTTAATTATATAATCACGATTCGGTGTCCGTCAAAGTGGGAATGAGGCAATCCTTCTTTTTCATTGCAGCATAGAATTGTTTCAAGTTCTCAGGCATACTATAATCTTGCGCACTTGTATCACGGGTGCTACCCCCATATACTTCCTTCAGTATTGCTTCGACAACCATCTCTTTTGGTGGCTCCGTGTATTCCACTCCATTGTATACCCATACACGACAATCAACACTATCCCCGCATAAATCTCCACAAGATTCACAAAGACTTTCTCTCACATCCATTTGAATATCATGCCCATTGACTCTAATGGTGGGTGAACTAACGAATTGATATGTTTCCGCTATTTTTTCACTAGAAACATTCACTTTGTTTACAATCACCTCCACGCCTGTCATTTCTAGCACCTTCGAGACATCTTTTAAAGCCTCGTCAAGTGTTTGATCTGTTCCCTGACAACGGGTACAAACATCCAAATCTAAGTATAAAAAATCGATAACAATACGTTTCTTACCGACCTCCGCATTTTTTTGCTCTCCACAACAGTTGGAATTAGTGGAATCGGAACAGCAACATTCTTGTAAATTTTTGTTTTTTTCTAGCATTATAGCCACTCCTTCATACTTTATTATTAAGCCTTTACATTTATAAAGACGAAGGAATAATAAAAAGGACGCATACTCAACGTCCTTTTGTCAACAAAATTTACAGTTTTTCGTTTTATGATTATAATCAACCACATTTCCACAATGATCAAATTCCAAACTGCAACAGCCCAAAAGCATCTCCTTTAGTATGGATCGCCCACGCTGCACTCTAGACTTAGCACCTGATAATGACAAACCGCATTGCTCCGCCAATTCTTTCTGCGTTTTGTTTTGAAACTCTGTTGATATAATCGCATCTTTGTATTTCTCAGGCATATGGTCTATCATGGCACGCAAACACCCTGCAATTTCTTCATTTGCGGACATATCGTCTTCTTCCTTTGTACTTGCCAGGTCTTCGGTAAGTTCGGTTAATTGAATCCTTTTATTATTTTTCCTATAGTAATCAATAATTACATTTCTTGTAATCTGGTAAACCCACGCATGAATACGATTTTTATCTTTCAATCCTTCAATATTATTATGAATTTTCAAAAAGACTTCCTGTAGAATATCTTCCATATCCTGTTCGTTTGACACTCGTTTTCTAATAAAACCTCTAAGTGATGTATTAAACTCGTGCCAAATAGCACTCGAGATTAGGTTTTTAGATGAGTTTTCAAGACCATTTAGTTCATTAAATGTGTTAGCCATTAGGCACCTCTTTTCAAACATTTTAAGTTTCCTTCTTTATCGTTCACGCCAATCTTCACATCGATACCTACTTAAAACTACTACCACCTCGCCAGGGGGTATTGTTATATGCATAGCTCTATTATAAGTTGATACGTTGGTATCAGGCAAGGGCACCTCTCCCTAAAGTGGTAAACTTATTCATTAGCGCAACTGGTAAACAAATTCATTGACATTCGCACCATGGAACATCAAGAAGGGACAAGGCACCTGTCCCCGTAATCCCTTCCTCAAAGTAAGTCATGGTGCCCGCAAGCCAGTAACAGAATTATCGTTCTGTTTTCAGGCTTATACCTCCAAAGAATCCTTATATCCATGTTAATACTTGATTCAAAAATATTTTGTACGGATTGATATTTTTTAGTCCGGAGACTCGGGTGGGTTGGATTTTCAGTTAAATTCCATATTGCTTTTTCCATCTGTTTTCTTTCTATAGCAGTCAATTTTTTAGCCTGTTTCACAAACTTTTTTGTGAATTCAACCTTAAGCATTATCCAAATCCTCAAACCCTTCATCAAGACCCAATTCTTTAAAGGCACTAGAAACGTCATCATAAGCCTTTAGCTTACCATCCCTGCTCTCTTTTTCACCTTCACTAATAGCTTCTTGCATTTCCTTAGTCCATATCCAAGCTTCATTCTTCGGAATAATAACCACCGGTGTTATCTTAATTTTTCCGTTCTCAACTTCCATAGTTAGCTTGTCGCCTTCCTTTAGTCCAAGAGCATTTATTATTTCTTTGGGAATAGTAATCTGTGACCTTTTACGAAGTTCACCTATAATAGCCACCTTAACAACCTCCTCATTTCGAAAATTCAGAAATTCTGCAAATCCGAATGTATGCTTTAATGATATCATACCTATATATAAGGAGCAAGATTGCTATTTTCTATTTATATCTAAGAGTCGTCACCTAACGACCGTTTTTATTCTTAATAAGTTGATAATTTGCTGCCTGGCACCACCTCTCTGCAAAGTGATTGACTGACCTGGCAAACAAAACGTCCCTGCTGGCTTCCCAAAACGTCCCTGCTGGCTTCCTGTCGATAAGTTAAGTGCTTGACTCAAGATCTACGGTACGGGAGGGGTAACCGCAAGAACCGTCCCCCTGGTTCCCCCCCCTGGTTTCCCCTGGTTTCACCGACCCCGGGGAAGCCAGCATATTCTCGCTTAGCGAATATGCTGGTATTGT
>JADQBR010000159.1 GCA_016278515.1 Bacillota bacterium | reverse complement strand
GCTGAGCCAGCAGATTTACAGTCTGCCCCCTTTGGCCAACTCGGGAACCTCTCCGCAATGTCGCGAAGCCACTTTAAACTCGAACTGTCAAGTTCAGTGGGTCAACTTGTATAAGTATATACCAGTAGGCACATAAAAGCAATGGTTTTTACCTGGTAATACTTGGTACTGCAAAACCAGCCCATTATGAGAGCATTTAATCCTCTATAACCCCTGCCACATCATGCCCACAATTTTTACATTGCCCGGTTAGTATTAAGGCCAGCATAGGGGTTACTACCCGTTGACCTATACACAAACTTAGGATAATGGGCAGTCATTAACTATGTAATTTTAATCGTTTTCATCTCTACCTTCAGTACAAAGCTCATCTAAGTATCCTTCATCAAGTGCCGAACCCCTATTTTTATATGGAACCGCACGAGGTCTTCCCATTTTATAATATTTGCATGATTTTGGACCATAACAAAAAGTTTCAAATCGATATTTTTTTATATCTTTATCAAAATCCCATTGAATTTCAACATTAGCCATATTTGCCCAAATACATTTAAAGCACTTTGTTTTCCACAGACTTTTACTTAATATTCTAGCCCCTCTTTCCTCATATGTCTGTATGGATGGAGGCATCATTATCCATGGTGGAGGTATTACCTCAAAATTTTCATTTGCTCTATCCAAAAGTTTTAAAGAGCCTGCTCTATAATAATCTGCAAATTCTCTTTCTTCATATTTTTTTGTCCATGCTGTTCCTTCAAGTATATCGTCTATCCGAAACAATCCTTTTAACTGCTGTTTTTCTGAAATTGCAACTGTAAACTGGTCTTTGGAGTTACTACTGTGCCCTTCAATAAAAAAATTGTACCCTAAATGATAATGGGTTCGATTATCCGTGAGATATCTCCAAACTCTTGTCCGTGGTTGAATAGATACAATTTTTCCTTGCCAATTCACTTTTGAAGAAGTATTTTCAGAGATAAAATTTATCATTCTCAATCCTTTTCTCCTAACATATTATAGGTATTTATACCAAATCCCCTTTAACTGTCAAATGCCTATTATTAGCCTAATGGGTAGTTGGATAATGTGAAAGTTTGCTTTGATACGCACTTTTTAGAGAGAATAATCTTGCTTCATGTATCAAAAAATCTTAAGGTCAAACATGTCTATTATATGACAAATCTTTAGGCTCTTCATTTGAGATTACTACTATTTCTCCCATTCAGTTATTATTTGGCCAAAATTAACGTCTTTCCAATGTTCCTGCCATATTTCAATATATGGAATATCATTTGAAGATGGTTTATGTTCTGCGCATTTATCAATTTTAACAATTGATGGCAATACAATTGAATCACCAATAAGTAGTGCTTCACCTGTTTTTAAACTTGGTAGAGTATCTGTTAGATTACCAAGAGAATCAGGAAGAAGTCGTTTTACATAGTTTTGATCATCTGGATTTGTTAATCTCATTGCGATAAAATTATTACATTGAGAAAATATTGTTTCCGATATCTCAGATGGTCTCTGGCTTACAATACCAAGTGTAACTCCGTATTTTCTGCCTTCCTTTGCAATTCTTTCAATAGCAGTTTTCGAAGCTCGATATTTTACTAAATTACTTTTCGGTACATATTTATGAGCTTCTTCATAAACTAGTAAAAGTGGGGTCTCACAATCAATATCTTCCATCAATAGTTTTTTATAATAATAACTATACTCAAACAATATTCTAGAAATAAGCGATACAGTAATACTTAAAACCTCAAAAGGGATTCCTGATAAATCAATGACTGTTATATTAGATTTTGATTCAGAATAACCAATAAATTGTCTCAATATGTTTTCCAATTTAAGTGATTCAGCACTATCAAATAAAAATTTTAATCTTGGATTATTTCTGATTGTCTCTAGCCTAAGAATAAACCTTTCAAAATCTCCGGTATATGGGCCATTAACATAATCTGCAGAAACTTTTTCAAACTCTAACAAATTCTCAAAATATTTAGGAATCCTATTTTCTATAGAATCTCCAGATTTTGTCGTAGGATTCCTATTCTTCTTCTTATTTATTAATTCATTGTTCATGTTTTTTATGTAGGTTATTACTTCATCAATCTTAAACTTTAACGGTGAATCAAAATAGATTTTTTCTTGTGGAAAAGAAAGATTTTCTTTTTTCTTGTTTTCAGTTACGGCATACCGAAATTGTGAAACTTGATTATGTGAATTATCTTCATTGCTCTCAATGAATAAATCACCCAACTCATCACTATCAAATAACCAGTACGGTATCTTTATGTTTTGAGAGTTTATGTGGTTTGCATTAGGAAATGCCTTTTTGTATTCTCCATGTATATCAAATAGTACAATATGAGAATTGTTCAATCCACTATATTGACCTTTTTTTGCTCTTATAGCATTCTGCAAGACCTTTGCAACTGTATGCGATTTGCCTGATCCAGTTGAACCAACAATCGCGAAGTGTTTGTTGAAAAATTTGTTCCCATTAACTGGAGTTTCAATGCTTGATTTTTGTACTAAGCTCGAAAAACAGAATTTATCTTCCTCTTTTACCGAGGCATTGAAAATAGCTTCTATATCATCCTTTTTTGCAGGTACTACCTTTGTTGGTGGTATTGTTAAAGAATCGCCTCCACGTGTAAAGACCTTATCTTCTATTATACCAAGAGGATTCGCTTCAATGACAAAGGTTCTACCTAATGCTTTTTTTTCATCGACTACAATGGAATAACTCTCAATGATTGCTATTAATTTATGATTATCATCATCTGCAATTTCTAAATAAGAACCTACTTTTAGTTTTTCAACCTGGTCATCTATAGCAACAAACTTACTTAAATCATCAACTGATATCTTTACTTTATTTGGATATACTGCGATAACTTCTGCATTAATACTTTCTTTTCCTTGAGACATAAATAGACCCCCTATAAAATAATTTTATTTATTTCCGAAACATTTTTCACTTCTATGGAAACAGTATCAATATCTAATTGTACTTTATAAGGTTGCGATAGATAAAATTGATACATTTTTTTATTTACTCCTAATTCTAAACCAATAATTTGCATTAAGTTATCGCCAGTATTCAAGAATTTGATTGATATTTTATTTTCTAAAGTTGATTTTTCTATTATTGTTGAGCTATTGAAATCAGCATCTTTAAAGTCATGTCCATCTATTATGACATTTCCATCAGATATTAGTTCCCTTTTTAAGATTTTGAGATTTTCCGAGGAAATATTTCTAAGAAAAACGTAGGGTGCCCCTGACTTTATTGCTCTTGTTTGTATCTTATAAAATTTATGTTTAATACTAAGAATTACAGATTTAATAATCGATATCTTTTCATTACCCAGTAATTCTATAATGAAGAATCGCTCCCAATTATCAATATTCCTAAATGTAAAATGTTGTTTTTTTATGAAGGAAAAATATTTCTCGTCCCCCTTATAAGTACGATAAGCTGAGTCAAAAATAATTCTACGATTTACTGTGATTAGTTCAAATAATTCCTTTTTTGTACAAGTTCGAAAAGCAATATTAGGATTCGTTACAACAATTTTTCTTAAATAGTTAGTAATGCAGCCATAATATATTAAAGCTTCTTCAAACTCAGAACTTACTATTAACTTTTGTATTTCTTTTATAGCTTGCTCGAATTGATCTTGAAAGGATTTAGAAAATTGCAATCTGAAACTTAAAACAAAGTTCTTTTTTAATGTATCCTTGAAATCATATTTTTTGTTTCCTAAAATGCCGTCTAGTTCTTCTATGCTTAAAGTCTTAATTTCATCTTCAACATTTTTAAAATAGCAATAAAGGTAGTATGTTCTTGAGGAATCTATTTGGTATTCATTAATAAGCTGAATTATTGGCTCTTTTATTTTTGATGGAATATAATCTTGAGTTTCTTTATACTTAACTTGTATCACATACCCGTTTGTGTTAATATCCTGAATTTGTTCAAGACAAACAGGGGTATTATCTTCTGAGTCAAGTATTGACAGTAAAGTCTTATCTATTTGGAATTCAAAACCTTTTATTGCATAATAACCGCCATCAGTCATAATAATCCCTCGTTTAAATTATAAATTCTCTTTTATACTACATTTTCCAACAGAGCATGATTCCCTTTTGAATGTAACACACATGATTTGTCTTTAAATGTTAATTAATTTCGGGGGAGGTTTTTCAGTTAAAATCCTGTATTGCCGAACTAATAATGAATCTACCGATCAGCTTACCATTTCCAATTATATACAGACTAATATTTTCCATCAAAGATGCAAAGACTATTAGCCAGAGGTGGTCATATGCAATCCAACACGACTTGTCCGTTAGTCGAGCAATATCTAAGTTATCTTGTAGTTATTAAGGGTCGTGCTGATAATACAATCAAAGAATATCGTTCTGACCTGCTTATGTTCTTCGACTATGTATTGAATTCTCGTATTTCTCCCCTTGTCATTAAAAACTTTGCCATTATTGATTTAGAGTTCATTAAATCTATTTCCTTGAAAGACATGTATTCATTCATTGCTTATTGTCAAACAGCCAAGAATGCTTCCGCCGGCACAAGAGCAAGAAAGATAGTTTCCATTCGTCAATTTTGGAAATATCTAAAAACCAAGGCTCATCTTATTGATAACAACATTGCGGAGGAGCTGGAAACTCCCAAATTGCCAAAACGCATTCCAAAGTATCTTAACCTTGAAGAGTCAGTAAGGTTACTAATCGAATGTAATAAGTCACCGAGGGATCATTGTATAATAACGATCTTTCTAAATTGTGCACTAAGGCTATCGGAATTAGCTAGTTTGAATATTGAGCAGGTGGGCCAAGATGTTTTAACTGTAATTGGTAAGGGCAACAAGGAGCGTAAAATCTTCCTAACCCCTGCTGCCAAAAAATCAATTGCCAATTGGCTGCAACTTAGAAATACCCTTAGTATAAACTCCAACGCTCTATTCATATCAAGGAATAACAATCGTATTACTACAAGGACCATACAAAATGTTGTCAAGAAATACGTTATTGCTTCGGGACTAGTCCCCACATCAATATCTGCTCATAAACTGAGACATACAGCAGCTACACTTATGTATAAATATGGCAGAGTAGATATACGTTCTCTACAACAAATCCTGGGTCACGAAAGTGTTGCTACAACCGAAATTTACACCCATATTGATGAACAACAGTTACAGTCAGCGGTAAATTCAAACCCGCTTGCTATGATGTTTAATTGATTATGGATAATGGCAGTTTAAGTCTAACCACTTGAAACTATGGTGAAGTGCTTAGCTGAGTGAATGTAGTGCGCCCTACCCCAGAGATAGTCAATTCGAACCCTTGCGGGAGTAAGTGTTATACGGGTTATTATGAATGGGGATACAATTTAAAGTATTTTATAGTTATTGTGTCCAAATCACTTTTATCAAGGAACTTCTTTCCGTTAGTAACAATTGATTCACATGTAATTAAATCTTTTTCGCTAAAAATGTCATTTAGCTTAAGACTGTCAAATACCTGGAATAAAGTTGTAAAAAAATATTGATTATCTCTAAATTTTAATGTACCTTCCCTTAGTTTCTCTATAGCTTTGTTGTAATAGTTTCTAGAAATTGCAGTCCCAGGCTTTACTTTTTGTGCTAAGAAGTAATATGATTTGCCCAAGGAATGCAAAGAATGCATCTCATTTAACGAGTTGTTCAGGTTACTTTGGAAGCAATCGATAGCACTCTCATACTTACCTAAATTTAAATGCAACTCACCTTTCAAATGCATCACAAATGCAATATTTTGGTCAAATTTGAACTTATTTATAGCTACATCTAACAACCGCAACTTTTGATCGTCACTAAAATGTAGAGTTTCATCTTCTAGAACATTATGAAGTAAAGTACATGCAAATCTCTCCTCGGCCTCAATTGCATTAACGCAATTAATTAAACTGATCAAATCATTTAATTGATTGGTAATACTACCCTTATAATGTAAATCTTCAACTATAGAGCAAACATACCTATGACGTCCTCTAATAAAAAATGCATCACCCATTTGTTCTTCAAAAAGAGTATTTTTACAATCAGCTTTTAATATTTTCGTTACAAAATCATCCCATGAAAAATCAAATCTACCCTCAATTGCTCGTTTGAGCATCTCCCATTTTATACTCAAATTATACTTATACGTTGTAGACACGAGACCATATGCGAGCTGCGCTTCCGGAGAAAGAGCATCATATTCATATCCAATAGATTCAGCTACTTTATTATTATCAATTATTTCTATTAAAATATTAATCATGTTAGTAGTGAGTCTAAGCTTTTTTATTAATCCACGTTTTTCAAAATCTGAATTTATTTTAATCACTTCATGTTCAGTAAGCTTATTAATTAGCACCTCACATTCATTTTCAGACATTGTATCATCTAGTTCAAAAACTCCATCTAGCGGAGCAAGCACACTTTTATTAAAGTTACTAATAGAATTTGACCATTCAGAAAATCTAGTCCCAATTATAAATGTAACTTTTAAATTATCTCTTCTCGCCTCATTAACCATTTTGTAAAGTTCTGCTTGGTCAGTAACCAAGGTATCAATAAAAATAAAAACCCTTGATTTTACCTTGCTACAAATATCGAAAAGCAGACCTTTTCTGTATTCTGACTGAGATTTAAAGATCAAGCTTAAGTAACCACTATTAATTAAGTCATACGCTACACGATAGATAGTAGTTGTTTTTCCTGTAACTGCAGCTCCCTTAATTATATATACACTGACACCTTGTTTTTTTTGATCTATGCACTCACTAATGAAATATTGATATAAATCATGAGAATTCATAGAATCTAAACTTCCTTTTTTTGTTTCAATTACCCTCAATGCTCTGTTAACATCGAGGTTATTGTATATAATCTCCCAGTCAATATATCCGCCCTTATAGTATAATCTAGGATCGAATGGTGTTTCTCCTGCCTTCGAAAAGAATTTAAATCTTGCCGTCAGATCACATACAGTTTTTGATGACAAACCTTGAAAGAATCTTTGGTTAGATAAATCATGTTTAATTCTCGCAATTTTTGCCATGTAGTCATTTTGATATCTTTCATATAAGCTGTCAAAAAAATCATCTGCTGATGATTCAATTACTTGAATATTATAAGTTTTAAATTTCATTGCATCTTTCGTGGAAAAAGTTTGGTTAACAATGTACTTTTCCTTTATTGAATCCCATTTTGGTGACAACATAAATTCGTCAAGTATATCAGAAATAATACCATCATTAAAACTGTATCCGATAAATATAAAAGTATCATAGAGCGCATTTGTTAACCTTTGAATCATAATTTGCTTTTTCTTTTTATTTTCCTTTAGATCTTTAAACGTAATGATAAGAGGGTTGTTTGGATCAAAAGCAGATCGAATGCTCCCATGTAACTTAACAATTGGTGTCTCTAAGTCTCCATGAATATTTTTTGGATCAAGTACATCCTCAATTATATACCCGTACTCTCTCTGTTCTTCAAATGCCATTTCTATTAAATCATCATAATTTGTTGTATATATACATTTCCAAGGAATATGTGCCAACTTTTTAAATTTTGTACTTGGTTTCAATATACGAAATCGTTCACGAATTCCATCCTCAATTGCTTTCCGGTATCCTTTTGAAACAAGGCACTCCGTGTAATATGGCAAATCATCATCGTAATCGGTGTCATCCTCAATAATATTGTTCATAATATACCTACTTAACTCCGACCCAAGCATTCCGCCGGAGTCCTTTGTTCCTCCTGCTCCAATAAATAAGATGCACTGACGTGTTATAATTTTCCTGTAAAGACTATCTGGAATATTGATCATACTTTATACTTCCTTTCATTGCGATTATAGCTAATTATCTGAAACACTAGTTATCTAAATAATGCCCTAACTGCTTTTTACAGAAGCAATTCTTTATCAGCTCCACATTCTCAATACCAATAGGTAAGCCGCCGCTTTTACCATTAAGTTAGTTTGGCAGTCAGGGTGGCTTTTCCCCTGGTTCACACCGTACGTGATAGTTTC
>JADQBR010000045.1 GCA_016278515.1 Bacillota bacterium | reverse complement strand
AGGTATTGCAGGTCTTGGCGCTAGAGACATTATGGGTTATTGTGTTATGGCCTTAATTGCAAGCGGCATAATCATCGGATTGAGTCTGTTGATTATTTAAATTAAGAGGAGAAAGAAGCACTTTTTAAATGTACAATCTAATACGGCTGATGGAAATGTAAGGGGTGGCGATTATACGTTACCCTTTTTTTATGCCACACTAGCGTAACGGTAGTGAAGTTATCGGCCAGGTAACGGCTGAGGATAAAAATGGCAGAGTACTATTGGAAAATTCATTAGGGGTTAAGCGGTTAGTTTCAAAGTTAGAGGGGCCCATGCTGCCAAGGATTTGCTGAAATACATAAGACCCCTTTATCGAAGGACGCGTTGCGTGTTTGCCTTGAAAAGGGGTCTTATGTTAAGCTTCATTAAACAGTGGTACAAAAAAATCAGTATTATTTACGCATCATTTACTGATTTTGAGGTTTCCTTTGGTAAAACCGAATTTAATAAAAGAGCAACAAGACAGCTAACTGTAATTCCGGAACCACTAAAAATTAAATTAACAGAATTCGGAAGGTATTGTAAAGCATCCGGGACCTGGCCTAACCCTAAACCGAGTCCTAGGGATACTGCCACCACCAAAAGATTACGTCTGTTAAGGTCCGAACTACTGATAAGTACTATGCCGGAAGTTGCAATAGTAGCAAACATGATGATTGCGCCCCCACCCAGAACAGCTTGAGGCATAACTGCTAAAACAGCACCAAGCTTTGGTATAAAGCCGGCAGCTACTAGAAAGAGAGCGCCGATGCTGACAACATAGCGGCTCATGACACCAGTAAACGAAACTAATCCAACGTTTTGACTGAAAGAAGTGTTAGGAAGTGCGTTGAAAACTGCAGCAAAAATGCTTCCTACACCGTCTGCCATTACTCCACCGGAGAGCTCGCGGTCCGTTGCTTCACGCCCCGCACCTCCCATGGTGATACCGGAGATGTCACCAACAGTCTCTACTGTGGTTACAATATAAAGGATAAGCATGGCGAAAATCGCTGAAAGATGAAATTCCATGCCAAAAGCAAACGGTCTAGGAAACTCAAACCAAGAAGCAGATGCTACACTGGCAAAGCTTACTAATCCCATTGGAATAGCTATCAAATAACCAACTATCATTCCTATCAGAATAGATGCCTGACTCCAAATGCCTTTTCCATATTGGTTTAAAACAACGGTGATTATTAACACTAAACCTGCTAAAAATAGATTATGAAATGCGCCGAAATCCTCAGCCCCTACGCCACCGGCGGCATAATTTATACCAACCGGCAGGAGAGATAAACCGATTGTTAAAACCACTGTTCCCGTCACTAACGGGGGAAACCATTTGCGAAGAGGCTTCAAAAAATAACCCAAAACTACTTCGAACCACCCGGCAACAAAAGAAGCACCCAGGATGCCTGCTATACCAAATTGGCCGCCAATGGCGATAGACGTCGGTACAAAACCGAAACTTGTACCCATCACAATAGGAAGCTTGCCTCCGACACGACCTATAGAGATGGTCTGTAAAAGTGTTGCCAGACCAGCGACGAACATGGCCATTTGGATAAGAAAACCAGTCTCTCCTGTCCCTAATCCTAGAGCGCCCGCGATAATAATTGGAACAGTAATATTTCCGGCAAACATTGCTAGTACGTGTTGAAGGCCTAAAGGGACCGCTTCTTTAAGTGGTGGTTTGTCTTCAACATCGTACACTGGGGTAATAAAACCTTGAGATATACCTTGCTTTTCAATTTCCATTTAATTTTCCCCCTTTTATTAATTTTCATTAAACTTATCGACACAATTCCCTATAATCTCTTAAATTCCTGCAAATTTTCAGAAAAAAGTTTGATGTGGTTAAAATTTACTTCAATATTTTAAGTTTCAGAGAAGGATTCAATATTTAAATGCCGAAGTAATCTTACAAGATGTAAAACATGGTTTAAATTATTATTCATTACTTAACTTTTATTAAACAGAGGTAAACCATTATCTCTTTAGGAAGGGAGGAGTTGGATTGATTGGAGGAAAAATCCGTAGTATACGCTCAAGTCAAGGACTGAGCTTAAAAGAACTGGCCGAAAAAACAAATTTGACGGCAAGTTTTTTAAGTCAATTAGAAAGAGATTTAGCCGAACCGTCTATTACATCCCTACGCAATATTGCCGAGGCGTTGGGTGTGCCAATTTTCTTTTTCTTAATGGATGATAAGAAATTCAATCCTGTTGTCAGAAAAGATGAGCGTAAGGTTTTAAAATTACCTAAATCTAATCTTATCTACGAATTGCTCTCGCCGGATCTTAATAGACAAATGGAATTGATGATTGGCCGGTTGGCTGCGGGCGCTTGCAGTGTAGAGAAACCGGCTGGGCACCCGGGTGAAGAATGTATTCTGGTGCTTGAGGGTTCGATGAAGGTGATAGTTGGAAATGAAGAGTACTTATTGGAAGAAGGGGATAGTATTTATTACTTCGCTTCGCTGCCTCATCAATTGATTAGCTGCGGCGATAGTGAATTGGTTTATCTTTCTGCCATTACACCGCCTATGTTTTAGGAAGCAAGATCTATCAGAGAGCGTAAAGTTGAAAACGGAATCCTTGCCAACTAACCAACAATTTCAACAATTTCACGCTATAGTATTATTAACAATATTATAAGAATATTTAGGGAGGAATACAGTATGTCAGATGTAAAAGTGCCTTTCGGGCCGACCTATGAAGAAATGCTTTATCCGGAAAGGATTGATCCGGAGGTAAGAGAAAAAGCTGTTAAGGCTTTAAAGGAAAATGAGCTTGATGCCATAAACCTTTTTAACATTACGTGGAAGGATGAAGAGAACCAAGTAAGAAAAATAGTTCTTCCAAAGGAATTGACAGGAGTAGACGCTAATATTGTGGTTATGTTGGGTACTTATTTTCCCTCCGGTTCTCATAAGGTTGGGCCGGCGTATGCAACATTGATCGAAGGTTGTGTGGATGGAGATATTGTACCGGGTGAACATACTATCTTAGGGCCGTCAACGGGTAACTTTGGCATTGGTGTTTCTTACATTTGTAACCTAATGGGCTATAAAGCTGTTGTTATTATGCCGGACAACATGAGCAAAGAACGATACGAACGCATTCAGAAGTACGGAGCAGAGCTGGATTTAACGCCTGGCACCGAATCTGATGTTATTTTAACACTGCAAAGGACCTATGAACTGAAGAAGGATCCTAAGAATAAACCTCTGGCCCAGTTCGAACTAATGCCTAACTACCGTTTCCACCGTTATGTGACCGGGAATTCGGCAATTGAAGCCGTAAAGGGCATTGGTAACGGAAGAATAGCCTGTTTTACTTCTGCTCCAGGATCCGCCGGCACTATTTCAGCTGGAGATGAGATTAAGAAGGCCTTCCCTGAGGCTAAGATTACAGCCCTTGAGCCTTATGAATGTTCCACGTTGGCTAACGGCGGTCGCGGACAACACCGCATCGAAGGAATTGGAGATAAGATGTGTACATTAATTCATAATCTCCTGACCACTGATTTTGTCACTTTAATTCCTGATGATGACACTGTTAAGGGTCTGAAATTAATTCAAGATGGTACTGAAACATTAGTGAGCATGGGAGTTAAGAGAGAAGTAGCTGAAAGTATGAAGAACTTGTTTGGGGTTTCCGGTATTTGTAATATCCTCGGTGCTATTAAGATGGCCAAACATTTACGTCTTGGACCTGACGATAACGTTGTTACCGTCGCCACAGATGGTTTTGATCGGTATCCTTCCGTCCTGGAAGATCTAGAATGTCGAGAATTAGAGCTTTCTGATGAAGTATTAAAACGCTGGGCAAATGATATTTTCCTTAAGGCCGACGATCAAGATGTTTATGATTACCGGAGAGCGGATGTTAAGGAACAGCTTTTTAAGCAAAAGGAGCAAGATTGGCTGCCTTTCGGTTACAGCCAAGAATACCTTGACAGCATGAAAGATCCGGAATTTTGGGAGAAAGAATATGCTTTAACGGAGGAATATAATAAAAAAATTAAAAACCGTAGAGGCTAATGCAGACTAGTCTATGATAACAATGTGTGCTTGAAATACTGCTTAAATAGAGTCTTTCGAAAGCCCCTACAGGATTTTATTTTACTTTTCGTATATCCCTGCAAATACGGTGTGGGAGTTTCTACCAGGCAACCGGAAATTGCCCGACTACGAACTTGGAGGGGACTCCTGGTTTTAGTCGGGCATTTTATTTGATATTCGGAAAGTTTTAACACTTATTTTGTTTCGGAGGCCTTTGAACACATATCAAGGAGACGTCTTATCAGGGGTAAACCCCGAGTAAACTGAGGTGAAAAAATAATGGTGTCCGTAAATGTAAATAACCAGCAGTTTGAACTTGATGTCAGTCCTGAAACCACTTTATTGACCGTGTTGAGACAGCATTTAAAAATTACTTCTGTTAAGAATGGCTGTAATGAGGGCGTCTGCGGTGCCTGTATGGTGCTAGTTGACGGAAAGACACGTCAATCATGCAGTCTTTCTCTTAAGAAACTTGGAGATAAACCGGTTGTGACAGTTGAGGGCATTGAAGCAGAGGAACTTACAATCTATACTGAGGCGTTTGCCAGAGCAGGCGCAGTTCAATGCGGTTTCTGTACGCCCGGCATGGTTATTTCCGCCAAAGGAATTTTGGATCAGAATCCCAGTCCGACCCGGGAAGAAATAGCTAAGAATCTACGCAAAAACCTTTGCCGCTGTACCGGTTATCAAAAAATAATTGATGCGGTAGAGCTGACAGGGCGCGCTATGCGCGGAGAAGAGAAGTTTGGCCCATTGCCGGAGCCACGGATAGGCGAACGGTACCCACGCCGGGATGCTTATGAAAAAACTGCCGGAAAAGCAGTCTTTGCCGATGACTTGTCCTTTCCAAATATGCTTTATGGCGCTGTATTAAGAAGCCCGGCCGCCAGAGCAAAGATAATTTCCATAGACATTTCAGAAGCAGAGAAGATGCCGGGTGTGGCAGCTGTTTTAACTGCTAAAGACATTCCCGGCAGCCGTAATCATGGCCTAATATTTAAGGATTGGCCTACTCTAATTGAGGTGGGTTGTGAGACGCATTATGTGGGGGATGCTCTTGCATTAGTGGCTGCCGAGACGCCGGAAGCTGCTGCAATGGCAGTACAGGCAATTAAAATGGCATACAAAGAACTTGAGCCTGTTACTGACGTAGAGTCTGCAATTAAAGAGGGTGCTCCTGCACTCCACCCGAAAGGAAACATTTTAAGCACTACCAGTTTAAAACGTGGAGACGTTGAGACTGCTCTTAATGATTCTGCTCATCTGGTAAGTTGTACTTATGAGGTTCCATTCACTGAGCACGCATTCTTAGAACCGGAAAGTGCTGTTGCGGTACCAAAGGACCAAGAGATGACAATTTATGTCGGTACACAAAGCGTTTTTGAGGATCAACATCAGGCTGCGGAAATTCTTAATATTGAGCCTGAGAAACTGAGAGTTGTCAATTGTTTCGTGGGAGGCGCTTTCGGTGGAAAAGAAGATTTAAGCGTTCAACATCATGCGGCGCTGCTGGCATGGAAGACTAAACGGCCGGTCAAGTTAACACTCAGTCGCCGGGAGAGTCTTATGGTACATCCGAAAAGACACGCCATGAAGATTGAAATGACAACCGGGGTGGATGCCGACGGAAGATTGACGGGACTAAAGGCACGGATACTTGCAGATACCGGTGCTTACGCATCCATGGGTGCCCAAGTACTTGAAAGAGCCTGCACCCACGCAACTGGACCTTATAAAATAGATAATCTGGAAATTGAGGGGTCTGCTATATATACTAATAACCCTCCGGCAGGAGCGTTTAGGGGTTTTGGTGTGCCCCAAGCTGCTTTTGCCAATGAAAGTCAAATGGATCAATTGGCGGAACTTGTTGGCATTGACCCTTGGGAAATTCGCTATCGCAACGCATTGGAACCAGGGGATAGGCTGGCTACGGGACAAAAGATTGATAATAACGTAGGTTTGAAAAAGACTCTTGAAGCAGTGCGGGAGGTTTGTAAAGAAAATCCTCATGTAGGTATTGCCTGCGGAATGAAGAGTATTGGACTTGGCGTAGGTACGCCGGACGTTGGCCGAGTGAAAGTGGATATTAAAGATGGAAAAGTTATTCTTGGAACAGGGGCAGCCTGTATTGGACAGGGCCTGGCGGTAACATTATTACAGATTTTTTGCCAGACTTCCGGTTTGCCGGCTAAACTAGTAGAGATTCGTATAGCGGACAGCGGTTCTACACCGGCATCAGGTACCACTACTGCCTCTCGTCAAAGCCTCTTTACCGGGGAAGCTGTACGCCGTGCAGCGGTGAAAGTGAAAGATGCCATGGGTGACGGGAACTTGTTAGCATTGGAAGGAATGGACTTTGATGCGGAATTTGAGGGAGTCACAGACAGCCTAACCAGTGAAAAAGAAGATCCTATCACTCATATTGCCTATGGCTTTGCCACGCAAGTAGTGGTTCTTAATGAAGAAGGTAGGTTGGAAAAAGTGCTAGCTTCCCATGATGTGGGTAAGGCACTAAATCCGCTTTCCCTCGAAGGTCAAATAGAAGGAGCTGTAGTCATGGGATTGGGCTATGCTCTGCGGGAAGATTTTGCTACTGAACGTGGTGTTCCAAAGCAGCAAAAAATGGCCTCCCTGGGACTTTGGAAAGCGAACGAGACGCCTAAAATTGAGGTGTTGATCCATGAAGGCGGCGACTTGGAGTATGCCTACGGCGCAAAGGGAATTGGTGAGATTGCCACAATTCCGACAGCAGCGGCAGTGGCCAATGCATATCGCGTTTGGGATGGTGAAAGAAGGTTATCTTTACCTTTAGAAAATACACCGTATAAACGAAATAGGAGGTGAACAAAGATGTCTTATGTAAAAAATTTAGAATGCCTTAAATGTGGTAAGACCTATCCGGCGATGCCTGATAGTTATACTTGCCCAAGCTGCGGCAGTGAAGGCATTCTTGATGTTATCTACGATTACAAAGCTATTTCGGCTAATGTTTCAAAAGAAAAACTTAAAAACAATCAAAATTACTCTATGTGGCGCTATTTGCCTTGGATGCCTATAATACCGGAAACAATCCCGCCGTTAAGAGTGGGTTGGACGCCTGTCTATAATGCTGAACGCTTAGCTGATGTGATAGGGCTAAAAACATTATATGTTAAGGATGATGGTTTAAATCCTACTGCATCTCTTAAAGACAGAGCTTCGGCAGTAGCAGTGGCTAAAGCAGTTGAAACCGGTGCCGATACCATTGCTTGTTCGTCTACCGGTAATGCAGCTTCATCGCTGGCCGGTAATGCAGCCTCGGTGGGATTGAAGAGTTATATCTTTGTTCCCGGCAGGGCGCCTGAAGGAAAAATAGCCCAGCTATTAGTATTTGGTGCCACGGTGGTTAGTGTTCAAGGCTCTTATGAGGATGCCTTTAAGCTGTCGGCTGAGGCAATTGACCGCTGGGGTTGGTATAATCGTAACGCCGGCATAAATCCGTACATGGTTGAGGGTAAAAAGACTGTCTCTATGGAGCTTTGTGAACAATTGAATTGGCATGTTCCCGATTGGATTGTGTTATCCGTCGGAGACGGGTGCACCATTGGAGGTGCTTGGAAGGGCCTGGTTGATTTGTACGAAACCGGTTTCATCGACCGTCTGCCAAAAGTGCTGGGGGTTCAGGCTGAGGGTTGCTGCCCGATTACAACAGCATTTGTCAATAATGAACCAATCCGACCTTCAGAAGAAAATACTCTGGCTGATAGTATTGCAGTCGGTGTGCCCCGTAATCCAGATAAAGCACTAAGGGCCATCAGAGACTCTCATGGTACGATGATTAATGTTAGCGATACTCAGATACTTGAGGCTATGCGTCTTTTAGGCAGCACAACCGGTGTTTTCGGAGAACCTGCCGGAGTGACCGGATTGGCGGGAATTCAAAAAGCGGTAGCGGAAGGAATTATCGACCAAGATGAAAGCGTTGCTTTTGTTGTGACGGGCAACGGTCTAAAAGACGTACAGAATGCTATTCGTGCGGTGAGTGAACCTATCAAGGTACCTCCGGATATGGATTTATTAGTAAAGGCCCTTTCCGAACGAGGGTAGTGAAAGGAGAGCCCATTGTGGATTTGTTGATTAAAAATGGTAGTCTGGTGACAGAAAAGGGTTTAATTAAGGCTGATCTAGCTGTTTGCGCTGGAAGAATCGAAGCAATAGGAGTTTTCCCAACGGATAAGGCTGATAGAGTGCTGGATGCCGCAGGAAAATTGGTTTTCCCAGGCGTTATAGACGCCCATACCCATTACGGCTTGGTTACAAAAGGGGCAGTTACTGCAGATGGTTGGGAAGAAGGAACTCTTTCAGCAGCCTGCGGCGGTGTGACAACCTGCATAGATTATGCCGATCCTTTGTCTGGGAAGCCACTGGTTAATGGAGCAAAACAGCGGCTGGCCGAAGCTGATGGAAAAGCATTGATTGACTATACTGTTCACATGGTTATTCACCGTTGGGATGAGAAAATGAAACCACAGTTGGCACTCCTGAAAGAATTGGGAATTGAAAGCCTGAAAATATTTACCACTTATAACCAGCGTTTGCCGGAAAAAGATTTGGAAGCACTCTTGGCCGATGTAACGTCTCATAATATGCTGGTCACTGTCCACGCCGAAGATGATTCCTTGGTTGAGAAAATACACATTGATTTAGAAGAAAAAGGGGAAATTTCGCCGGCTAGACACGGCGAGAGCCGGCCGGCGAAAGCTGAGGAACAAGCCATTTGCGGTGTATTGGAAACTGCCCGAAGAGTGGGAGTCCCCATCTATTTTGTTCATGTGTCAAGCGGACAGGGAGCCAGGAGAATTGCGGAGGCCCAAAAGGCCGGGCAAAAAGTTTTGGGGGAAACTTGTCCTCATTATTTATTGCTGGATGACAGTCTTTATGCCCGAAAGGACCCTCGGCCTTATATTATGACGCCGCCGCTTCGCCCTAAGGGTAACCAAGATTTATTATGGCAGTCAATAATTGACGGTACATTACAGGTAGTGGCCACTGATCACTGTGCGTATACTTTAGAACAAAAAGCATTAGGTAAGGATTGTTTTACGACGATTCCAGGTATTCCCGGTAGTGAAACCATGTTACCCTTGCTATATAATTATGGAGTAAACGGAGATCGTTTTGATCCGTGTTATTTAGCGCATCTATTATCTACTAACCCGGCAAAGATTTTTGGTCTGTACCCGCGAAAGGGAAGCATCAAACCGGGGAGTGATGCTGATTTGGTGATTTTTGATCCTGGAAAAAGGGTTGTGCTTGATGGACGAAAGCTGCATTCGGCTTCTAAGTATACGCCCTTTGATGGCAAGGAAGTGAAGGGGTATCCCGAGACCACAATTCTTCGAGGCAACTTAATATATCACAATGGCGAATTTATTGGTACTGCCGGTCAAGGACGGTTTGTTAAAGCAGAAAGTGTAAGTGCTGCATATAATGAGTGTTCGGATAACCTCTAATAATAGTTCTTAAAGAAATGGGGGGAGACCATGGCTAACGAAGTAGTCGGGAAGAGCGTAAGGCGAGTGGACGCTGTTGCAAAGGTTACAGGGAAAGCAAAGTATACTGACGATTTTTTTGAAAGAGACATGCTAGTGGGTAAGATTTTGAGAAGTCCTCATGCCCATGCCATCGTTAAAAGCATAGATGCTAGTGAAGCCAAGGCTTTGTCCGGTGTAGAAGCTGTGCTGACTTATAAAGATGTTCCGGACAAGCCATATTCTACTGCAGGGCATCCATATTCCTTGGATCCTGGACACCGAGATCGCGCTGACCGCCATATTTTAACTGATAAGGCACGTTTCGTCGGCGACTCTGTGGCTGCGGTGGTTGCTACAGATCAACTGACCGCTGAAAAGGCTTTAGGTTTAATCAAGGTAGAATACGAAGTATTGCCAGCAGTATTAACGTCTGAAGCGGCATTAAAGGAAGATGCACCGCTGATACATGAGGAATGCGAGCGAAATATCATTGCTTCCGAAGGCTATCAGTTCGGAGATATTGAAAGAGTTTTAGGTGAAGCTGATCATATATTCGAAGGTGTGTATGAGACAAGTATCGTACAGCACTGTCAATTAGAAAATCATATATCTTATTCCTATGTAGATAGTCAGGACCGGATTGTAATTGTCACGTCTACGCAAATTCCGCATATCGTCAGAAGGATTGTGGGACAGGCTTTGGATATGTCTTGGGGGAAGATACGCGTAATTAAACCCTATGTCGGGGGGGGATTTGGCAGTAAGCAGGACGTTTGCATTGAGCCTTTAAACGCGCTGATGACTCTAGCCATAGGCGGTAGACCGGTTAAGCTGGAATTGTCCCGTGAAGAATGCATGATTGATACTCGTACCCGCCATGCCATAAAGTTTAAAATTAAGACAGGAGTTTCTAAAGATGGAAATTTACTGGGAATGCATATAGAGGCAATATCCAATACCGGTGCTTATGCATCCCATGGTCATTCTATTGCTATGGCCGGCGGTTCGAAATTCAGGGTGCTCTATCCGATGGAAGCGATAAAATTTGATCCGGTCACAGTATATACAAATCTCCCTGTTGGCGGGGCCATGCGAGGATATGGATCGCCGCAGATAGTATTTGCTCTTGAATCTCACTTGGAAGAGATAGCAAATAAACTTGGCATTGATTCCATTGAATTTCGAAAGAAAAACCATGTTAAAAAAGGTTATGAAGATCCTTTAAATAGAAATAAAGTGCTCAGTTGCGGTATTCGCGAATGTATTGAGAAGGGTGAAGAGCTAATCAACTGGGAAAATAAAAAGAGAATGTATGGGGATCAATCGGGAATGAAACGTAAAGGACTGGGAATGGCTTGCTTCAGTTATGGTTCAGGAACTTACCCGGCAGGGTTGGAGATAGCCGGGGCAAGGATTATCCTCAATCAAGACGCATCTTTGCAGCTGCAAATCGGAGCTACTGAGATTGGGCAGGGAAGTGATACTGTCTTTGGTCAGATGGCAGCTGAAGTATTGGGGATTTCTGAAGGCATGGTTCATGTCATTTCTACGCAAGATACGGATATAACTCCCTTTGACACCGGGTCATATGCTTCAAGACAGACTTATGTTTCAGGCATGGCTGTTAGGAAGGCCGCAATGGATGTTAAGGACAAGATTCTTAGTTTTGCTCAAGGAATGACGGACCTACCGGTCGAAGCTCTAGATATTAAAGATGGAAAGATAGTATATAGACAGTCTGGGGAAACTATAATGCCATTGTCTGATCTGGCACTGCAAACTTATTATGACACTGCTTTGGCAAAACCGATTACCAGTGATGTTTCCAACAATGCCAGGATCAATGCTTTTTCTTTCGGTGCAACCTTTGTAGAGGTTGAAGTGGATATGAAAACTGGGAAAATAGAGGTAATAGAAATATATAATGTTCATGACTCCGGTAAAATAATCAACCCTCAGCTGGCAGAAGCCCAGGTACACGGAGGAGTAGGAATGGCGTTAGGATATGCTCTCTCGGAACAGATGCTTTTTGACCAAACAGGAAAGCCTTTAAATAACAATTTGCTTGATTATAAATTGCCGACCATAATGGATATTCCGGATATCGGAGTGGCATTCGCTGAAACCTCTGACCCGACAGGACCGTTTGGCAGCAAGTCATTGGGGGAGCCACCTATTATCTCTCCGGCTCCGGCAATTCGTAATGCTGTATTGGATGCGACAGGCGTGGCATTTCAGGCACTGCCTTTGTACCCACAACGAGTCTTTGAGAAATTTAAGGAAAGCGGTTTGATTTAGGAAGGGGGTGGCGATCATTTACAATATTAAGAATTACTTCGAGGCTGAAACTATCAAAGAAGCGGCTGGACTGTTGGCAGAAAAGCCTAATTTAACAATTGTTGCTGGCGGCACTGATGTTCTTGTAAAGATGCATGGAGGAAGAATTGAAGAGGCAGACATACTAAGTATTAGAAAAATTAAATCTTTAGAGGGTATTAAAATGCTCCAAGACGGGACAATTAGCATTGGAGCCCTTGGGACGTTTTCAGACATTGCTGTAGATGTGGTTGTTGGTGGTAATATACCAATTTTAGCGGAGGCCGCCACTTCCATGGGCGGGCCGCAAATTCGTAATATTGCAACCATCGGCGGCAATATTTGCAACGGAGTTACCTCTGCTGACAGTGCTTCAACATTATTTGCGTTTAATGCTGTTTTAAAGCTGCAATCCAGCCAAAATGAGCGTTTGGTGCCCATTCAGGAGTTTTATCTTGGTCCCGGAAAAGTAGCTTTAAAGCCCGGAGAAATGCTTACTGAAATACTTATTTCGCCGGAAAACTATACTGGCTTTAGCGGCCATTATATTAAATATAGTTTGCGTAATGCCATGGATATTGCCACTTTAGGCGTTGCGGTTGTTTGTAAACTTAAAGATAAAAATGTCTTTGAAGATGTGAGGATTGGATTGGGAGTTGCTGGGCCGACCCCCATTAGGTGTCAAGAGGCGGAGGATTTCGCTAAAGGAAAGGTAATCTCGTTAGAAACCATTGCTGAAATAGGTAAGACCGCGGTTAAAGCTGCTAAAGCTAGAACTTCCTGGAGAGCGTCTAAAGAATATCGAGAACATCTTGTACAGGAATTAACTCAAAGGGCGTTAAAAGTGGCAGTAGCCAAAGCAGGAGGTGGAGAAATTGCTTAGAAAGATTTCCTTTAAAGTAAACGGCAGGCTCGAAACCATAGAGATTAACGTTGGTGAAACACTATTGGAAGTATTGAGGAACCGCTTGGGTTACACAGGGGCTAAAAAGGGATGTGGTGTTGGTGAGTGTGGAGCTTGTACCGTTTTGATTGATGGTACCCCCATTGACTCCTGTATTTTCTTGGCGGTGTGGGCTGATGGTAAAAGTGTACTAACTATAGAAGGTGTATCTGAAAAGGGGGAGCTGTCCGGCGTACAAAAAGCTTTTGTTGATGAAGGAGCTATTCAATGCGGTTTCTGCACTCCCGGCCTTGTGCTGACCACAACAGCTTTAGCGGCAAAAGATAAACAATATACTAAGGAAGAAATAAAGCGAGAATTGTCTGGACACCTGTGCCGTTGTACAGGTTATCAAAATATTACAAAGGCAGCTGATAAAGCCCTTAATCACAGTAAAAAAGGAACTTGTAACTGCCATAAACAGACCGAGTAGTTTGCTATCATCTGAAAAGGGAGGTTCTATACAATGGAATTGAAAAAAGTAGATCCGGAAATTGCTGCAGTTTTAGATAAGGAATTGAACAGGCAGCGGACGACAATCGAACTTATTGCGTCAGAAAACTTTACCAGTAAAGCAGTCATGGAGGTGCAGGGGTCAGTTCTAACAAACAAATATGCTGAAGGATACCCTGGGAAACGTTATTATGGCGGGTGTGAGTATGTGGATGTGGCTGAAGAACTGGCACGCCAACGCGTGAAGAAATTGTTTGGGGCTGAACATGCGAACGTTCAACCCCATTCCGGCGCCCAGGCCAATGCGGCCGTTTATTTTAGCATTTTAGATCCTGGAGATACTGTATTAGGCATGAAATTAGCCCATGGCGGGCACTTGACCCATGGCAGTCCAGTTAATATGTCAGGAAAATACTATAATTTTGTTCCTTATGGTGTTAAAAAAGAGACAGGGTGTATTGATTACGAAGAGGTTCGGGATCAGGCCAAGGCCCATCAGCCAAAACTGATAGTAGCAGGTGCTAGTGCTTACCCGCGTACAATTGATTTTGCCGCCTTTCGTGAGATTGCTGATGAAGTCGGGGCTCTATTTATGGTAGATATGGCACATATCGCCGGTCTAGTAGCAGCAGGACTTCATCCTAACCCAGTACCCTACGCCGATTTTGTAACTTCTACAACACATAAAACCCTGAGGGGACCGAGGGGCGGTATTATTCTCTGCCGGGAAGAATATGCCAAGGCCGTAGATAAAGCCATTTTCCCAGGTATTCAAGGCGGACCTTTGATGCATGTAATTGCTGCTAAAGCTGTGGCCTTTAAAGAGGCGCTTGAACCCGAATTCAAAGACTATCAACAACAGGTTGTCAAAAATGCACGGAGCCTGGCTGATAAACTAGTGGAAAGCGGTTTAAAACTTGTTTCGGGTGGAACAGATAATCACCTCATGCTGGTTGATGTACAACCGCGTGAACTGACCGGTAAAGAAACAGAGGGAAGACTTGAAGAAATTGGCATTACAGTTAATAAAAATGCCATTCCCTTTGACCCTAATCCGCCAACAATTACCAGCGGTGTGCGTATCGGTAGTCCCGCCGTAACGACTAGAGGTTTTAAAGAGAAAGAAATGCAACAGGTGGGAGATATCATCCAAAGGGCTCTGTCTTATGAATTCGAGAAAGAAAAGGAACAATTGGCTCTAGAGGTTAAAGAATTATGTGCTAAATTCCCCTTGTATTAAGCTGGTTAGCTAAAAGTTGGTTAGGTTCTTATGCCTTTCACCTGACCAACTGACCAACTGACCAACTGACCAACTAATCACTTTAAATAATAGAGCAGGAAGCAGACTGATGGTCTCCTTTCTGCTCTATTATTTGGTTAGATATGCAGTTTGTTTTTTTAAAGGTTTTTTTATCTAAAAAAGAGGAGTTCAATGTAACCAAATAGAATACCTCTAATATAAGATTGTTCAACAATCGTACAATTTAACAATAAGACAACTTGCGGCTTAGCAGGTTGCAACTAATGCCGGGGGGTTGATAATGAGAAAATCACTTTATGTTGATGTGGCCAGAGAGATTAAGCAAAGAATTGAAAATGGTGTTTACAAACCGGGAGAAAAGTTGACAGCTGAACCGGAACTGGCAAAGATTTTGGGGGTCAGCAGAGGTACGCTGCGGGAAGCTCTTACTAGTCTCGAAAATGAAGGGGTTATTACTAGAAAGCATGGCAAGGGTGCTTTTGTTAATAAAAACTCTTCTAGAATTGTGGCCGGTCTTGAGCGGCTTGACAGTTTAATGTCCACCATCAGAAGTTCAGGCCAGACAGCAGAGGATCAAGTGATATCTGTCGAGGAAATATTAATTAATTCTGAATTGGCCGCCACGTTGGAAGTTGAAGAGAACGCTTCTGCCTATGCCATTGAAAGCTTAAGAATTGCTGACGGCAGTCCTGTTGTTTATTGTTATGATGTTGTCCCGTTGACTGTCTTAAGTGAAAAAGAACTTATAAATCTGAGATATAAATGCGAATCTCTTACTGATTTTTTTGACCTCTATACTCAGTATAAGCCTAAACAATTTATGTCTACTGTCAACGCCGTATTGGCGCCGGCAAATATTTCGCGATTACTAAAAATAAAGACCCATGCTCCTATGATTTACTTGAGCGGAGTAATGTATGACGAAGGCGGGGTTCCCATTAACTATGGGTATCAGTACTTTCGCGGAGATAAGTATCAATTTAATTTGGTAAGGAGCAGATAATGATAAAGTATTAATCTGCTTTCCATATTAGAGATGTTCAACTACTTAGTTTTTTCATCTGTGCATTTCCAAAATTTATCAAGGGGGATTTTACAAGTGGATTTCAAAAAAATACTAGCCAAAGCTGAAGAATATCAAACAGAAATGTCCATTTTTTTAAGAGATTTAATTAGAATACCTGGCGAAAGCTGTCAGGAAGAGGGCGTAATAAAAAGGATTAAGGAAGAGATGGAAAGGGTCGGGTTTGACAAAGTGGAAATAGACCCTATGGGAAACGTTTTGGGGTATGTAGGCCACGGTAAACATTTAATAGCAATGGATGCTCATATTGATACCGTAGGCATCGGAGATCCGGACCTTTGGGAGTATGATCCTTATGAAGGATATGAAGATGATCAAGTGATTCTTGGCAGAGGTGCCTCAGATCAATTGGGTGGAATGGCTTCCATGGTTTATGCCGGAAAAATTATTAAGGACCTTGGTCTAGAGGAAGATTATACATTGGTTGTCACAGGCACTGTACAGGAAGAGGATTGTGACGGCTTATGCTGGCAATATATTATAAATGAAGATAAAATCAAGCCTGAATTCGTAGTAATAACGGAACCCACCTCCTGTAACATTTACCGTGGGCATAGAGGTAGAATGGAAATTAAAGTAAGCACAAAAGGACTTAGCTGCCATGGTTCAGCACCTGAACGGGGAGATAATGCAATATTTAAAATGGCACCCATTCTTACCGAATTAAAAGCCTTGAACGAAAATCTAACGAATCATGATTTTCTTGGCAAAGGAACACTCGCTGTTTCGGAAATATTTTTTAGTTCCCCATCGCGCTGTGCTGTTGCAGACGGTTGCAGTATTTCCGTTGACAGAAGGCTAACTGCCGGAGAGACTGGTGAATTTGCAATTCAACAGATCAAGAATCTCCCCTCTGTGAAAGCGGCCGATGCAAAAGTGGAAATGTATGATTACAAAGAACCTGCATACACCGGTCTTGTATATCCCACAGAAGCGTATTTCCCAAGCTGGTTGATTGAAGAAGATCATCCTGCGACTCAGACCTTAGTGGAGTCCTTCGAGAATTTATTTGAACAGAAACCGCTAGTAGATAAGTGGACATTTTCTACCAATGGAGTTTCCATCATGGGCAGGTACGGCATACCATGTATTGGTTTTGGGCCGGGTCACGAGGATCAAGCCCATGCACCTAACGAGAAAACATGGAAAAACGAACTGGTCAAAGCGGCGGCTATCTATGCAACGATTCCTACAATTTATGTCCAGAAATATGCCGATAAGATGCCTGAAGGGACCGATAATTTAGTAGCGGACAAAAAATAAAAACTAAGGGGGATATAAAATATGCAAACGATTTTTAAAGGGAAACACTTTATTACTTGTCAAGAGTGGAGCAAGGAAGAACTAGACACTTTGTTGGATGTATCATTTGATTTAAAAAGAAAGTTTGCCATGGGCCTTGACACATCTTATCTTACAAACAAGTCTATGTTTTTGATGTTTTTTGAACAATCTACCAGAACAAGAAACTCTATGGAGGCCGGGCTTGCTCAATTGGGCGGTCATGCAAACTTTCTTGACACAAGTACTATGCAAATATCTCATGGTGAAGTCGGAAAGGATACAGGTGTTATCCTCGGAAGATTTGGACATGGTATTGCCATTCGTAATTGCTTCTGGGAAATAGGTAATAAGTATTTGAGAGAAGTAGCTGAGCACACTTCTGTTCCGGTAATCAATATGCAGTGTGACTTGTATCATCCACTGCAAGCAGTTGCGGACTTAATGACCATGAAAGAAAAACTGGATGACTTGAAACGCAAAAAAGTTTCCATCATTTGGGCTTATGCCAAAAGTCATAAGAAACCTATTTCTGTTCCCCTATCTCAGGTACTGTTATTCCCAAGATACGGCATGGATGTTTGGTTGGCATATCCTAAAGGGTATGAACTACCTGATTGGGCTATTGAACAAGCCAGGAAAAATGCTGAGGACAATGGCGGGACCCTTACTATTACTCATGATGAGGCAGAAGCATATAAAGATGCAGATGTCGTTATACCTAAGAATTGGGGTAGTTGGGTCACTAATCAGAGCAGCGATGTAATCGACGATTTGCTTGAAGCCAGTAAGGGTTGGATCTGTACGGAAGAAAAAATCGCTTCAGCCAATAAAGACGTAAAATACATGCACGCACTGCCAGCTGACCGTGGAAACGAAGTAGTGGATTCAGTTATTGATGGGCCTCACTCAATAGTTTATGACGAGGCAGAAAACAGACTTCATACTTCAAAAGCCCTAATGACGCTAGTGATGGGTGGTAAGTAAAGTATGAAGAAAGTAGCAGTTGTAGCGATTGGCGGCAACTCATTAATAAAAGACAAACAGCACCAAAGGGTGGAAGATCAATACAAAGCAGTATGTGATACTGTCGAGTATATTGTTGACATTATTGAACAGGGTTATGAAGTTATCATAACCCATGGCAACGGACCCCAGGTTGGCTTCATTTTAAGAAGGGGCGAGATTGCTTTTAAGGAGGAAGGATTGCATCTTGTTTCCTTAGTAAGCTGTGTTGCAGACACCCAAGGAGCTATAGGCTATCAAATACAACAGGCTTTAACTAACGAATTCCTAAAACGCGGAATTATAAAAAAAGCCGCTACAGTAGTGACCCAGGTGGAAGTAGACAAAGACGACTCTGCCTTTTCTAAGCCGGGGAAACCTATCGGCACCTTCTACACAGAGGAAGAGGCTAAGAGAAACCAGGCAGAGCATGCCGACTGGACTATGGTTAACGATGCTGGACGTGGATATAGAAGAGTTGTACCGTCCCCTTTGCCGAAACGGATTATTGAGCTAGATGCAGTAGAGCAGTTAGTAGAAAGTAATTACTGCGTTATTGCTGCTGGAGGCGGAGGTATCCCTGTAATCAGAAATGGAAACGGTATTTTGGAAGGAATAGACGCAGTTATAGATAAAGACTTTGCTACAAGTTTGCTTGCTTCAAAGATTAAAGCGGATACCTTTATCGTTTCTACTGGTGTTGAAAAAGTATGTTTAAACTTTGGCAAGCCTGACCAAAAAGAACTAGATAAAATTTCTTTGGAAGAGGCAAGGAAATATGTTGAAGAAGGTCATTTTGCGGCCGGCAGTATGCTGCCTAAGATGCAAGCAGTAATAAAATTCTTAGATAACGGTGGGGAAAAGGCCATAATTACCAATCCTGAGTCTTTGGGAAGAGCTATTAAAGGAGAAACCGGCACCCATATTTACGGATAACCTTTAAAACGGAGCATTCCTCGGTTCACTTAAGCAGGAACCGAGGAAAAATTCTCTGTTCAGTAAAAAATCACAAAAATATAAAGGGGGAATACGATGAGTGACATAATGCGGTCGATACCCTTCAAAAAACTGGTTAATTGGATATTGGAAGAATACGAGACAAAAAATACGATTTTAGGCATAGCCAAAGAAAAATTCTTCACAAAAACGGGTAGCAGCCAAATTGAATTATTTGGCGGTAAACTTGATACACCAGTTGGTCCTGCAGCGGGTCCGAATACGCAGCTGACTCAAAATATTGTAGCTGCTTACCTTAGTGGTAGCCGCTTCTTTGAACTTAAAACGGTACAAATTTTGGATAAGCTTGAGTTTCCCAAACCGTGTATTCTGGCAGAAGATGAATGCTATAACACGGAATGGTCTACTGAATTATCTGTTGAAGCTGCCTTTGAAGAGTATGTCAAAGGCTGGTTTTTGATCCATGTTTTAGAAAAGGAAATATTTCAATCAGACCAGTCTTCCTATGTCTTTAATATGAGCATTGGTTATGATCTGGAAGGAATTAAATCAGATAAAGTAAACAAATTCATAGAGGGGTTAAAGGATGCGTCAGACACTGATATTTTCCAAGAGTGTAAGACAATTCTAAAAGATGAAGTCGGGAAGTTTTCTTTTGTTGACCAAGCGTTTATCGACAACATTTCGCCTAATATCTGCGACTCTATTACTTTGTCTACCATGCACGGATGTCCTCCGGATGAAATCGAAGCCATTTCTAGGTACCTTCTTTCGGATAAGGAGCTTCATACATTTGTTAAAATGAATCCCACATTATTGGGATATGAATATGTTAGAAACGCCTTTGATAAAATGGGCTATAAATATATAGAGCTTAAAGAAGAATCTTTTACCCATGATTTGCAGTACGCTGACGGTGTGGCGATGCTAAAAAGGCTCAAGGCTTTTGCTAAAGAACAGGGCAGAGCTTTCGGTGTAAAACTTTCTAATACTTTACCAACTAAAATAACTAGAGGGGAATTGCCTGGTGAAGAAATGTATATGTCGGGCAGGTCACTTTATCCCTTGACTATTAATTTAGCCGCAAAAATCGCCGCAGAATTTGATGGGGAGCTGCAAATTTCCTATTCCGGCGGTGCTGATTTCTTTAACATTGGCAGCATCTTCGAAACCGGTATACAACCGATAACAGTAGCTACAACTCTATTGAAACCGGGCGGTTATCTGCGTATGGCGCAAATGGCAGAGGAATTGGAACCACTGATGCAAAATCAGAAATCAGGTTCAATTGATCTAGAAAAGCTGCAGAAACTTGCTGACGGTGCCTTTGATGATCCCAATCATCTAAAAGAAAAAAGACCGGTTAAAAGCCGTAAAATCGATGAACAATTGCCATTAACGGATTGTTTTATTGCTCCTTGTACTGTTGGATGTCCTATTGATCAAGACGTGCCGGAATATATTAGACTGGTAGGGGAAGGCAGGTACAATGAGGCCTATGAACTTATTGTCAGCAAAAACCCGCTTCCGTTTATTACCGGCACTATTTGCAATCATCAGTGCATGACCAAATGCACTCGTCTAGACTATGATGAGTCTGTCTTAATACGCGAGATGAAAAGAGTAGCGGCGGAAAATGGTTATAAAGACTATTTGAAGAAAATATCTAATACCGAGCGTACCAGTAAGTCAAAAGTTGCGATTATTGGCGCAGGACCGTCTGGGTTGGCTGCAGGCTATTTTTTAGCTAAAGCAGGAATAGATGTTACTATTTTTGATAAGAGAGAAAAAGCCGGCGGCACAGTAGAACACGTCATCCCGGAGTTTCGTATAGCCAGGACATCAATTGAAAACGATATTGACTTAATTAAACAAACCGGTGTCAAGTTCAAGCTGGGGGTAGATCCTGAATTCTCAGTAGGGCAATTAAGGTCTGAGGGCTTTGACTATATTTATCTAGCCATAGGTGCAGGAAAGACTAACTCATTGGATTTAGGTCAGAGTAGTTCGTCCGTCAGAGGTGCTATTGATTTTCTCGAAGATTACAACAAGGATAAAAATGCCCTTAATCTAGGCAAAAATGTGGCAGTAATAGGTGGCGGTAATTCTGCCATGGATGCAGCAAGAGCAGCCCTAAAACTTGAGGGTGTAGAAAATGTTCATATAGTCTATAGAAGAACTAAAAGATATATGCCGGCGGATAAAGAAGAACTGGAAGCTGCACTGGAAGACGGCGTGATATTCAAAGAACTTCTGTCGCCAGTTTCTCTAAAAAAGGGTATTCTTAAGTGCCAAAAGATGGAGTTGGGACAGGCTGATGCTTCCGGTAGGAAAAAACCGATTGCTATAGAGAATAAACTTGAAGACCTGGGGATTGATACTGTCCTAACAGCTATTGGTGAACTGGTCGATTATGATATCCTCAAAACAAATGGTATATCTGTAGATTCCCATGGCAAAGTGGCTGTGAATTTAGCGACATATGAAACTAATTTGGAAAATGTCTTTTTAGGTGGCGACGCTTTATCAGGGCCTTCAACTGTAGTGGAAGCAATTGCCCATGGGCGTAAGGTTGCAGATGTAATTATGGATAAGGAAGAAGTCATTGGCAACACGGGACCGGCAGATATAAGGTTTGACGGTGATAAACGTCTGGCAGAGATCATCGCCAAAAAAGGTAAGTTGAAATGTGTTACTCAAGAAACAGAAGAACCTTCAAGATGTTTAGAATGCAATATAAGCTGTAATATCTGTTCGGAGGTATGTCCAAACAGGGCAAATATCATGATTAAGGTGGAAGATGGCTTTAAAAATCTTAACCAAATTGTTCATGTTGACGGAATGTGTAATGAATGCGGAAACTGTGCATCATTTTGCCCGTATGATGGCGCGCCCTATCTGGATAAACTGACACTCTTCTGGACTGAAGAGGATTTCGCTAACAGTAAAAATAGTGGGTTCCTTCTTTTGGAGGATGGGGAAGCTCCAATCTTTAATATAAGAATAAGCGGCAAGGAACTTACAACTACATTTAATTCCATTGGCAAGTCTGATGATGCGCAGGTTAGCCCAGAGATATTAAACCTCGTTTGGGCAGTTTATGTCGATTATCCATATCTGTTTTAGGGCAGAGGCAATAAAATTTGCTTAAATTAAACAAACTTTCCAGTAATATTTTATTGTAAAAAAAAGAGTCTGGGGCAGGATTTCAATACCAGATGTCGAATAACTATATTAATATAAATAACCTCGTATATCCTTGGTGATATGGACCGGGGGTTTCTACCAGGCGACCGTAAATTGCTAAGCTACGAGGGCGCATCTAGAATGATTATTCTAGTGCGCTCTGGTAGCTTTTTACGTTTGCCTGGTTTTATATGGGCATTTAAGGTAGGCCGAAATGCGAGGTTGGTTTTCTGAATATTTTTGAGATTTATTATCATTTTTGCAAGGGGGTAAGAGGTGTGAGCTTTAGCTACCAAGTTCCAGCAAGTATTTCCGAGGCTGTTTCCTTATTAGGAGAGTTGGGAAATGATGCTAAACTTCTAGCGGGCGGAACGGACCTGGTAATTCAACTGCAGGCAGACAAGTATAATTCAAATGTATTGATAGACATTTCCCGGCTTGACGAAATGCGTAAGATAGAGCGAACGAATGACAGTCTGATCGTCGGCAGCCTGTGCACGTTTGATGATCTTTGCAAATCGTCTTTAATTGTAAAGTATGCTGCAGCGCTGGCTCAAGCTTCGGCTGCTGTTGGATCGCCGCAAATACGCAACCAGGGGACATTGGGTGGAAACCTTGCCAATGGTTCACCGGCAGCGGACAGTATTCCTGCTTTAATGGCTTTGGAGGCGCAAGTAGGTGTTGCTTCCGCCCATGGAGTACGTGAAGTGAAATTGGAGAAATTATTAGGGGGAGTAGGATTTACAAATTTGACACCCCATGAATTGATAACCTATTTTCGTATACCGTTTGATCAATCTAAGTATAGTGCCTTTGCAAAACTGGGCAGGCGCAATGCATTAGCAATTGCACGAATTAGTGTAGGGATAACTGTGGCTATGTCAGGGGGAGAAATTGTAGCAGGGACGCTGGCGTTAGGCGCGGTTGGTCCTAAGGCCTATCGGGTCGAAGCGGTGGAAAAGATGCTGGTCGGGAGACGGCCTGCCCGTGAGTTGTGGCCTGACATAGAAGAAGCACTTTCGGCTCAGGTAGCTGAAAAGCTCGGTGATAGAGCTTCAGCGCCATACAAACGCCAAGCTGTCAAGGGTGTGGTTTCGGCAGCTTGGGAAAGATTGGTTGCAGGAATGTCACTTAACATGGAGGTGTAAAGATGGCAGCAAACTTGAATTTAAAGGTCAATGGTCAGGAATACCAAATTAAAGTGGATCCCGCTAAACGTCTCCTTGATGTATTACGGGAAGATCTTGGGTTGACGGGTACCAAAGAGGGTTGCGGTGAGGGTGAATGTGGAACCTGCAGCGTGATTTTAAATGGTAAGCTGGTGAATTCCTGCTTAGTTCTGGCCTTACAGGCTGATAAAGCTGATATTTTGACTGTTGAAGGTTTAGCTGAAAACGGCAAGCTGCATCCGCTACAGCAGGCTTTTATGAAAGAGGGGGCTGTGCAATGCGGCTATTGCACCCCGGGTATGTTGCTAGCAGCAAAAGCACTTTTAGATTCAAACTCCAGTCCAACGAAAGAAGAAATTAAATTGGCTATCTCGGGTAACATATGCCGTTGTACCGGTTATGATCAAATTATTAGGGCAGTAGAAAGTGTGGTGAAAGCCCGTGAAAGAAACTAATGATGCTGTTGGGGCGTCCACCCCCAGAATAGATGCCGTTGGCAAACTATTAGGAAAAACCAGCTTCCCCGCTGATTTGAGTAGACCCCATATGTTGTATGGTAAAGTGCTGCGCAGTATTCACGGCCATGCCCGTATTAAGGATATGCATGTTAGGGAAGCGGAAGAAATGCCGGGTGTTCGTTCAGTGGTTACTGCTAAGGATGTACCGGGAGAAAACTCCCAAGGTGTTTTGTATACTGATATGCATGTTCTGGCTGATAAAGAGGTGCGGTCAGTAAATGACGCATTGGCAGTAGTGGTTGCTGATACGGAAGAAATTGCTAGTAAGGCATCAAAATTAATTAAAGTTGATTATGAAGTGCTGCCGGCAGTCTTTGATCCCGAAACAGCAATGCAGGAAGATGCGCCTCATGTTCATCCCGAGTTAAAGACGAACGTGTTGTATCATCTACCCATTCGCCGGGGAAATGTTGAAGAGGGTTTCGAAAAGTCTCAGGTAATAATCGAGGACACATATAGAACCCAGATGGTGGACCATGCCTTTTTGCAGCCTGAAGCTGCCCTAGCTTATCAAGACCAACGGGGCCACCTGGTAATCAATGTAGCTACTCAGTATGTACATTGGGACAGGGTAGAGATAGCCAGGGTCCTTGGTTGGACGGAAAACCGGGTACAGGTGGTCTGTACTGCCGTTGGCGGTGCATTCGGCGGCAGGGAGGATATGTCTCTCCAACCGCTGGTAGCATTGGCTGCATTAAAAACAGGCAGGCCGGTCAAGATGATATTAAATCGCAAGGAATCTTTTGCTGCTCATAGTAAAAGGCATCCGATGGTTATGTCATATAAAACAGGCGTTGATAATAAAGGACAGTTAATTGCAGTCAAGGCGAAAATTATCGGCGATACCGGGGCCTATGCTTCTTGGGCTCCCAATATACTACGCAAAGCAGCCATCCATGCTGTAGGTCCTTACAAATGTCCCAACGTAGAGATAGATTCTTATGCCGTCTATACCAACAACCCCTTTGCTGGCGCAATGCGCGGCTTTGGTGCCGCCCAGCCGCCGGTTGCTATGGAGAGCCAAATGGATCGCATGGCGGAAAAACTTGCAATGCATCCATTGACCATTCGCTGGCGGAATGCGTTGGAAGAAGGAGACACTACAGCTACGGGACAGTTTTTGGGTAGTAGTGTCGGTTTGAAGGAAACGATGCTTCAGGCGGCTCGGGCAGCAGGCTGGACTATTGATGACCAGACAGGGGAGGTGAATAGCTATGGCTAAGAAAAGGGGTCAAGGTATTGCAGCCATTATTTATGGTACCGGTTATGGAAACGGTTTCCCTGATGTTTCCAGTGCCACGGTTGAAATCCATGACGATGGTTCAGCTACGGTACACACGGGCGCAGTGGATTGCGGTCAAGGCTCTGATACCACATTAATCCAAATTGCTGCCCAAGAGTTAGGGGTGAGTACCGAAAATATTACTTTGATTACTGGAGACACCGATAGCACGCCTGATGCGGGGACAACTGCAGCGACCAGGCAAACATACGCGTCAGGGAATGCTGTTTTACGAGCAGTTAGGGTGGCAAAACAAAAACTTTTACAGTACGGAGCCTCTGTTTTGGGTGTCAATACTCCCGAAGGATTGGAAATGGTTAAGGGAGTTGTTTCTGTTAAGGGATATCCCCAAAAGCAAATGTCTGTGGCAGAACTTGCTTTCCAGGCTAGGTTTAGCGGCGTGCGGCTGCTGGGAGAAGGAACTTTTGTCACCCATACTACCGAGGTTGACCCGGACACAGGTCAGGGAGCACCTTACTGGCCCTATGCATTTGGTACCCAGATAGTTGAAGTGGAGGTGGATACGAAAACCGGAAAAGTAGATATCATTAAAGCTATTGCCTCTCACGATGTTGGTAAGGCTATTAACCCCCAGAATGTACGAGGGCAAATTGCAGGAGCAGTTGCTCAAGGGATCGGTTATGCTTTGATGGAAGAGGTGAACTTGGGCGAAGGGAGGATAAATAACCCTAACTTTAGCCAATACTTGCTTCCCACCTCAATGGATATGGCTGAAATAGAACCCCTAATAGTTGAAAGTGATGAGCCTACCGGTCCTTACGGGGCTAAAGGAATCGGGGAACCAGCCATGCTGCCGACTGCACCTGCCATATTAAACGCTATCTATGATGCAGTAGGCATTCGGTTAAACAGCTTACCGGCTACGCCGGAAAAAGTATTGGACTTATTAGTTTCTAAACAAGAGTAATAATAAAAGAATGCAGAAAAGTTAAATTATACTTAAGGAGGCTATATTTAGATGTCAAAGACAGTTTCAACGGCAAACCAAGGGTTTTTGGAAAGGGTATTTAAGTTGTCCGAGCATGGTACGGATGCCCGGACGGAAATACTAGCAGGGCTGACCACATTTATGACCATGGCATATATAATTTTTGTTAATCCCGACATACTGAGCAGTACGGGTATGGACTTTGGGGCAGTATTGGTGGCTACATGTTTGGCAGCTGCCATAGGTACCTTGGTTATGGGGCTATATGCAAACTACCCCTTTGCGCTGGCTCCCGGAATGGGATTGAACGCCTTTTTCGCCTTTACTGTAGTAGGGCAAATGGGATATAGTTGGGAAGTTGCATTAGCAGCAGTGTTTATGAACGGTATAATCTTTTTAGTGTTGACATTTACCAGCATTCGTCAAGCAATAGTGGATGCAATTCCCATGAGCCTTAAGATGGCCGTTAGTGCTGGTATCGGCCTTTTCATAGCGCTGATAGGGTTTCATAACTCAGGTATTGTTGTAGCTAACCCGGATACATTAGTATCGCTAGGTAATTTTAAGGAAACAGCGGTGCTTCTTACTGCGATTGGACTGATACTTACTGCCGTTTTAGTGATTTTAAAGGTTAGAGGCGCACTTCTAATAGGTATTATTGGGACCACCATTATCGGTATTCCCATGGGAGTGACTGATATATCAAATTTTGGGATTGTCAGTGCACCTCCCAGCCTTGCTCCAACCTTCGGTGCGTTTGCCGGCGGTTTGAAGGAACTTTTGGCTATCGGCTTAATTCCTGTTATTTTTTCCTTCACTTTCGTAGACATGTTTGACACTATTGGCACATTAATCGGCGTCTCCAGCAAAGCGGGTATGCTCGATAAAGACGGCAGATTACCCAATGCTAATAAAGCCTTAACTGCTGATGCTGTAGCAACCACAGCTGGAGCTATCCTTGGTACCAGTACCACCACTACCTACGTGGAAAGCGCCTCGGGTGTCGCAGAAGGCGGGCGGACTGGTTTAACAGCTGTCACAACAGCAATGCTGTTCTTAGTGGCTATTTTCTTTTCACCGCTTATCGGTATTGTGCCAGGGGCTGCTACTGCACCGATATTAATTATCGTAGGTATCTTCATGATGGAGCCTGTGATGAAGATTGATTTCACTGATTATTTAGAAGCGATCCCGGCATTTTTCGCTATTGTTATGATGCCATTTGCCTACAGCATAGCTGATGGAATTATTTTCGGGACATTGGCTTACAGTCTGCTGCATCTCTTTACTGGTAAAGGGAAAGAGGTAAGTACAACAATGTGGATACTTACATTACTTTTCATTATTTGGTTTTTCGTGTAGTTTTTGAACCACAGACCTAGCTGAGATAAATGCACGGCGGTGCATACCGTCGTGCATCTTCGGGGGAGGAAGCCTCATGAGTACATTGATAAAAAATGGTACTATTGTGACTATGAATGCTGAAAGAGAAGTTTTACAAGGAGACATCTATATAAAAGAAGGCCGCATCGTGGAGATAGGAAACGCCAGAGATACGGCGGATGAGATAATTGATGCAACTAACAAAATAATAATCCCAGGCCTAATTCAACCGCATATACATCTTTGCCAGTCGCTTTTTCGGGGTCAGGCAGATGACTTGGAATTGTTGGACTGGTTAAAGCTGAGGATTTGGCCGCTTGAAGGGGCTCACGATCAAGAATCAATAAGAACCTCCGCCCTATTGGGTCTGGGGGAATTAATCAAAAGCGGTACTACAGCTATCGTTGATATGGAAACGGTTCATCACACTGATTCCGCAATTCAAGCAATTGCAGAAAGTGGTATGAGGGCAATAACGGGTAAAGTAATGATGGACTACGGTGATGACGTACCCAATTCATTGAGAGAAACTACAGACATATCTTTAAAACAAAGTGTCGAACTGTTAGAAAAGTGGCATGGCTTCAATGACGGACTTTTGCAATACGCTTTTGCACCCCGCTTTGTCGTATCTTGCACCGAAGACTTATTAAAAGAAGTTGGAAAGTTGGCTAATCAGTACCAGGTCAAAATTCATACCCATGCATCCGAAAACCAGGGTGAATGTCAACTTGTGATGGAAAGACATAATATGCGTAATGTGCTTTATCTTGAGCATATTGGTTTGACGGGGCCAGATTTAATACTTGCACATTGTATCTGGCTGGACGAACAAGAGATGAAAATCATCACAGAGACGAAAACCAAGGTGGTTCACTGCCCTTCATCCAATTTAAAACTTGCTTCAGGTATAGCTAATGTACCTGAGCTATTGGCTAAGGGCGGAGATGTGTCTATTGCTGCCGATGGAGCTCCTTGTAATAATAACCTAGACGGCTGGATGGAAATGCGTTTTGCAGCACTCATTCAGAAACCGCTGCATGGGCCAACCGTAATGCCAGCCCAAACAGTTTTTGAACTTGCTACCCTAGGTGGTGCGCGAGCAATGGGATTGGAAGAACAAATCGGAAGCTTAGAAGTTGGTAAAAAGGCTGATCTAGCTATTATTAATCTCAATCAGCTGCACGCAGTGCCTTCGTATGGCAGCAATATTTATAGCCGCTTGGTTTATGAGGCTAAAGCTCAAGATGTGGAAACTACAATTGTTAATGGCAAAGTATTAATGCGCGATAGAAAATTACTGACAATTGAGGAAGATAAAGTGATGAAACAGGCTGAAAAGGATATTGCTCGCATTGCCAAATCTGCTGGTATCATAGCCTAATCAATTTTTGGTAAAATTAAAGGAGTTTTCACAATAATGACGAAATGATTAAGTAAGAGTTAAATTGATAAAGCATAATTTAGCGACAGTAACATAATGGGTAAGTTAGTTAATTTTTACATTGGGGTTAAGTTCATAAACTAGAGTATGCCAAACTAGTTTGAACATCCTCTTTGGGATAATGAGGTGATTAAATGCTGTTAATAGGTAACGGCCTTGTGTTAACGATGGATAAGAAACTCGGAGTGTTAAAGGATGGAGCAGTGTTGGTTGAGGGAGAGACAATTGTTAAGGTAGATGATACTGAGAAATTACGTAATGATTATCCGTCTGCACAGTTCATCGATGCTGAGGGACGTCTGATTATGCCAGGTATGATTAACGGCCATATGCATCTATATAGCACTTTTGCCCGAGGTTTGGCTCTAGCGGACCCGCCGGCTAATTTTATTGAAATATTGGAGAAGCTCTGGTGGAAATTGGATAAGGTTTTGTCTTTAGAAGATGTGTATTATAGCGCTATGGTACCATTAATAGATTGCATTAAGGCGGGAACCACGACAATTATTGACCATCATGCCAGCCCTTATGCGGCTTCCGGCAGCTTGGAAGAAATAGTGCGTGCTGTTGAAACAACCGGTGTTCGCACGGCGTTAGCATACGAAGTGTCTGACCGTGATGGTAAGGAAATCTGTGATGCGGGTATAGAGGAAAATATTAGAGCAATTGAAAAATATGCTGGTGGAGACCACCCCCTGCTTGGGGCTCTCTTCGGGTTGCATGCCTCACTAACCTTAAGTGATGACACATTAAAACGCTGTAAAGATGCAGTAGGCAAACGCAATGTCGGTTTTCATATTCATACGGCTGAAGGGATTCAGGACGTTGAAGACAGTTTAGAGCGATACGGGAAACGGGTGGTGGAACGGCTTGGGGATGCTGGCATCTTAGGCCCTAAAACCATTGCCGTTCATTGTGTTCACGTTAATGACAATGAGATTAATATCCTTCGGGAAACCGATACCATGGTTGTGCATAACCCTGAATCAAACATGGGAAATGCTGTTGGCGTAGCACCTGTTATGAAAATGATGGATCAAGGTGTACTTGTGGGCTTAGGAACGGACGGTTTTACTGCTGATATGTTTGAAAGCGTCAAGGTTGCTAATGTTTTACATAAGCTTGAACAGAAGGACCCTGGTGCTGCATGGGCCGAAGTCCCTAAGATGATTTTTGATAATAATAAGGAAATAGCGCGGCGAATATTTGGAAAGGACCTGGGAGTCCTACGCGAAGGTGCGACTGCTGACATTATCTTAGTGGATTATGACCCTGCTACTCCGTTCAATGAGGATACAGCTTATCCGCATCTGTTGTTTGGTGTCTCAGGCGGGATGGTAGATACGACAATTATCAATGGCAAAGTCCGAATGTTACACCGTAAGATTGAAGGAATAGATACTACTGCTGTTGCTGCTAAGGCCCGCAGTCTGGCAGCTGGTCTCTGGGATAGATTTTAGTTAGAATGCAATTTAATACTGACCAGGGCAGCCGATCAACAATATCTAAATTTTAAAACACGCGACGCATTATCTTTAAAACTAAGAGCCCTTGGAAAAAGGTATTTTCCTTTTGTAAAGGGTTCTTAGTGTCTTTGTGAATATTTTCAACTCCAGCGCATAGGGGGGTAATTTGTTATGTTAGAAACGGCAGACCTGGTTTTAAAGAATGCCCGAATTCTAAACGTTTTTACTGGGGCTATTCTTGAACCAAGTGACTTGGCAATTAAAGGCGAGCGAATAATTGGCTGGGGTCGGTATGCCGGAAAGGAAGAGGTCGACCTGCAGGAAAAAATAGTTATACCTGGCTTGATAGATGGCCATGTTCATCTGGAAAGCAGCATGGTATCACCGGGGCAATTTGCTCGGGCAGTCGTGCCCCGGGGGACGACTGCAGTAATAGCAGATCCTCATGAAATAGCAAATGTTTGTGGTCACGCAGGCATTAAATATATTTTGGATGCAGCTGAGAATCTTCCGCTAAGGGTTTTTCTAGACGTTCCTTCCTGCGTTCCCGCCACTCCCATGGAAGATAGTGGTGCGAGGTTGGACGCCGATGATGTTGCTCAGTGGATGGGGCACCCGAAAACCGTAGGGTTGGGTGAGGTTATGGATGTTTCGGCTGTGCTCAATGAAGATGCCGATATGCTCAAAAAACTTCAGTTAGCAAAAGAATTTGGCAAAGTAATTAATGGGCATGCCCCCGGCCTTTCTGGTCAAGCCTTAATGAAATACCGTAGCTTTGGAATAGGCTCGGATCACGAATGTATGTTACCTGAAGAAGCAGAAGAGAAGCTTGGCCTCGGGTTTAGGTTAATGCTCCGTGAAGGTACGGCTACAAAAAACCTTGTCAGTCTTCTTCCTGTAGTCACGGCTGGTACCCTCCCCTATTGTTTATTGGTAACTGATGACCGGCATCCAACCGATTTGCTGCGGGAAGGGCAGCTAGATCATCTAGTTCGTCTGGCGGTAGAAAGCGGTCTTGACCCGGTGAGTGCGGTACGCATGGCTACTATCAATACTGCAGAATACTATGGCCTTAAAAATTTAGGGGCAATATCACCTGGCTATCAAGCTGATTTGGTTGTGTTAAATGATCTTGAGAATTTTATAGTGGACAAGGTATATTGTGCCGGAAAATTAGCAGCGGATAAGGGTGAGGCTTTATTTGAAGTAACTGATGTAAACTCTGAAGCTGTTCAAAACACCTGTAACATAGCACCTTTATCGGTTAAAGATTTTAAGATACGGGCTTCTGGAAATTCTGCCAAAGTGATGGAATTGGTTCCGCATCAGGTAGTCACCCGTAAAATTATACAAAAAATAGCACATTCTGAAGGAGAATTTCAGATAGCTAACGAAGAAGATATGGCCAAACTTGTTGTCATTGAACGCCATCGTGCCTCCGGGCAGATAGGAAAAGGGATTATCAAGGGGTTTGGCATAAAAGAGGGAGCTGTAGCTTCCACCATAGCTCATGATGCACATAATTTAGTGGTTATTGGTATTAACTCCAAGGACATGCTTCTTGCCGCTGAAAAGGTTTCCGAAATAGGTGGGGGGTTGGCAGTCGTACGCGATGGAAAGGTTTTGGGCTGTTTACCGTTGGAAATAGCAGGTTTAATGAGTACTCAAAACTTGGAAATAGTGGAAGGGAAATTGAGTGATTTGGCTGAAAAGGCCAGGAGCCTTGGTATAAAGAATTATTTTGATCCATTTCTCACCATGGCCTTTCTATCTCTAGCTGTTATACCGGAACTAAAGGTTACCAACAGGGGTCTTGTGGATGTCAGTAAAGCCAGGATAGTCTCAGTATCTGAAAACAATTAGATTTTCTTAAGTCTTAGTTTTATGCCTATTGCGTATATGAGTTTGTTATAGGTATTATTATTGAGCAGTAGATGGAGGAGGTGAGGCTTCAAAACGTATGAGTTTTGTTTGGTAGCATGTAATGAGAGTTCAATTTAAAGGGAGGTCTATTATGAAAGGCAAGAAAAAGTTACTGTTATTAGCTGGGGTACTATTATTGGCTGTGTTTCTAGTGGCTGGTTGTGGCGGCGGTTCTTCCGATAACCAATCCGCTAACAAGCAACCTGCAGAAGAAAATAATGCTTCAACCGGTGAGAATAATGAGGCTAAGGATGAACCATTAAAGATTGGATTTATCTATATTGGCCCAGTGGGTGACGCCGGTTGGACCTACGCTCAAGACTTAGGGCGCCAGTATCTGGAAGAGAATATGAACGTTGAAACAACGTTTATCGAGAATGTGCCCGAGAATGCAGATGCAGAACGTGCATTGACTCAATTAGCAGAGCAAGGTAACAAACTGATTTTTGCTACTAGCTTTGGTTATATGGATTACGTTCAAAACGTTGCGAAGAAATATCCGGATGTTGTTTTTATGCATTGTTCCGGGTTTAAAACCCAAGATAATGCAGGAACCTATTTCGGTAGAATGTATCAACCAAGATATCTAACAGGTATTTTAGCAGGTGAGATGACTGAGAGTAATACTATCGGTTATGTAGCTGCTCATCCAATTCCAGAAGTAATTCGCGGAATTAATTCGTTTACCCTGGGAGTTCGTGCAGTTAATCCGGATGCTATTGTTAAAGTAGTATGGACTAATACTTGGTATGACCCTGCTACTGAAAAAGAAGCGGCTAAGAGCTTATTAGAATCAGGTGCAGACGTTATTGCTCAGCACCAAGATACTCCAGGTCCTCAACAGGCGGCACAAGAAGCAGGGGCTTATGCTATCGGTTACAATGCTGATATGCGTCAATTTGCTCCTCAGGCGACACTGACTTCACCTATTTGGAATTGGGGTCCCTATATGCTAGAAGTTGCACAAGGTGTTGAAGATGGTACATGGAAAAACGATCAATATTGGGGCGGTTTAGCCGACAATGTAGTAGATGTTGGTCCGTTCAATGAAGATTTAGTATCTAAGGAATTACAGGATGAAATCATGGCGAAGAAACAGGATATCATCGACGGTAAGGTGACGGTTTTCGCAGGTCCGATTAAGGATCAAAGTGGTACGGTTAAGGTAGCCGACGGCGAAGTTATGTCCGATGGCGACTTGTTATCCTTTGACTGGTTTGTCGAAGGCGTCGAAGGTAAAATTCCTCAGTAAATAAAAAAATGATTGTAGTTAAATGGCCGGATGAATTTTGTCCGGCCATATTAAAACCAGGAGGTATTCATCCTTGAAAAAGCATCAAGTTATGGTCGAAATGAAAAAGATAACTAAAAGTTTTTCAGGAAACCTGGCCAATGATAAGGTGGACTTTATTGCAAGATGCGGAGAAGTGCACGCGTTATTAGGCGAAAATGGAGCGGGCAAGAGTACGTTAATGAGCGCATTAACAGGATTATATCGCCCGGATAGCGGTGAAATCAGATTAAGAGATAAGACTATAGAATTAAAATCTCCTCGTGATGCAATTGAACATGGGATTGGCATGGTGCACCAGCATTTTAAACTAGTCAAACCTTTCACTGTAACCGAAAACATTGCCTTAGGTGCCAGTACAACGCCCTTTTTATTGAATATGGATAAAGTGGAAGCAGAGATAGTTTCCTTAGCAGAAAAATACGGCATGAAAGTTGATCCGCGAGCCAAAGTCTGGCAGCTGTCGGTGGGAGAGCAGCAACGGGTAGAAATTATAAAGATGCTATATCGCGGCGCTGAAATATTGATTCTAGACGAACCGACGGCGGTGCTGACCCCTCAAGAAGTGGACGATCTTTTTGAAACACTCGGACAGATGGCAAATGCCGGCTGTGCGGTGATCTTTATTACCCACAAGTTTAAGGAAGTTATGGCAGGCAGTGACACTATCACAGTGCTACGGAATGGACAGAACGTAGCAACAGTTAAAACAAGTGAGACAGATCAAAATAAATTGGCACACTTGATGGTGGGTCGAGAAATGACGGCGAAACCGTTAGAGAAAAAAGGTCAGCCGGGAGAAGTGGTATTAAAGCTTGATGAAGTTGAGGCGTTTAACGACAAAGGAATGCTGGCGCTCCAGAGCATTTCCACCGAAATCCGCGCAGGTGAAATTTTAGGCATTGCTGGTGTGGCCGGTAACGGGCAGCGGGAATTGGCGGAAATTGTCACTGGCTTGAGGGAAACCAGTGCGGGAAAAATCATTATTTTAGGAGAGGATTATACCGACCGTTCTCCTAAAGAATATATCTCTGCCGGTGTAGCCCATGTTCCCGAAGATCGGCTTGGAACTGGGTTGGTGCCAAATCTTAATGCTGTTGATAACATTTTGCTTAAAAACTATAGAAACCATCGCGGCCATTTTTTAGATTTGAAGGAAAGCCGCAAGTTAGCGGAAAAGATGGTAGAGGATTTTCAAATTAAGCTTTCATCTATCGATGATCCCATTAAGCTTATGTCCGGTGGTAATCTGCAGAAGATGCTGTTAGCAAGGGAATTTCACAGTGAACCTAAGCTAATCGTTACTGTATATCCTGTGAGGGGTCTGGACATCGGGGCAACTCGTGCTGTGCGGCAGCTGCTTTTGGAACAAAGAGAACAAGGAGCGGCCATTTTGCTCATCTCTGAAGACCTGGATGAACTAATGGAACTAGCAGATAAAATCGCTGTTATGTATGAAGGTGAAATTATGGATATATTGCCTCCGACCTATGACAATTTAGAAACTATTGGACTATTGATGGCAGGCAGTAAATGTGAGGAGGTGGGAGTGTGAGCAATAAACAGGCTGAGCTTACATCGGGGAAGCTCACCTTAGCCTGGGAAAAAAGGCAGTTGCCTTCTCCTTGGCTTAGTGTGGCAATACCGATTTTTTCAGTATTTATGGCACTATTTCTATCAGGAGCCTTTTTGGCGGCAACAGGATTTAATCCATTGGAGATTTACGGAGCCATGCTTGATGGAGCTTTTGGTTCTGCCTACGGAATCTCCGAAACCTTAGTGAAGGCTATTCCTTTAGCGCTTGCGGGACTCGGCGTAGCGCTTGCTTTCAGGATGCTGTTATGGAATATTGGCGCTGAAGGGCAGTTTTATATGGGAGCATTTGCTGCCAGTTGGGTGGCGTTAACGTTTCCCGACTTACCAACACAGATAATGTTGCCGGCCATGTTCCTGGCAGGTGCACTAGCCGGAGGACTTTGGGCCTTAATTCCTGCGATACCTAGGGCTGTTCTAGGCGTTAATGAAACAATTACAACATTGATGCTAAATTACGTGGCAATTCTTTGGGTAGATTACTTAGTCTACGGCCCATGGCGGGATCCAGCGGGTTTTAATTTTCCGTTGACAGCACCTTTTTCAGCGGCTGCTCAGCTACCTGTCTACGGTACTACCAGGGTCCATTTCGGTTTGATCTTTGCACTAGTTGGCGCGGTAATAATTTATATTGTTTTACAGCGGACAAAATGGGGCTATGAAATCAGGGTGATAGGAGAAAATCAGGCGGCCGCACGTTATGCCGGTATGAGTATTACAAAAAATATTATGCTTGTCATGTTTTTGAGTGGGGGTTTTGCAGGCCTAGCGGGGATGAGTGAGGTAAGTGGAATAACGCATCGCCTGCAGCATGGTATCTCTTCGGGTTACGGTTATACAGCCATTATTGTGGCCTGGCTTTCCAAACTTAATCCTTTTATGATCATTGTCGTTGCCTTTCTATTGGGTGGTCTTTTGGTTGGAGGGTATAATACTCAAACCATGGGAGTACCTTCCGCTACGGTTTCTATGATACAAGGCGCTATTCTTTTCTTTTTGCTTGGGGGAGAACTTTTGACTCGATATCGCATCTACTTCACTAGGAAAGGGGAGAATAGCTAATGACATCTGATCAGATAATTGCTATTTTAGCTGCAGCAATAGTTGCCGGAACGCCATTACTCTATGCTGCCCTTGGCGAAATTATCACCGAGCGGGCCGGGGTTATAAACCTGGGCGTGGAAGGCATGATGCTAGTAGGTGCCGTAAGCGGTTTTACGGTTGCGGTTGGAACGGGAAATCCTTGGTTTGGGGTAATGGCAGCCGCTGCTGCCGGTGGAGCAATGGCTTCGATACATGCGTTTCTCACAATTTCTTTGCGGGCTAACCAGGTGGTGAGCGGCTTAGCATTAACTATCTTTGGGACTGGCTTAAGCGGATTCCTGGGAAAACCTATGGTTGGAATTGTTGCTCCTAAAACATTAGCAGTTATAAATGTTCCTGCTTTAAGTTCCATTCCTTGGCTCGGCCCAATTTTATTTAGACAGGATGCTTTGGTTTATCTAAGCTATCTAATAGTTCCATTATTGTGGTGTTACTTTTACCGGACCAGAGGTGGGCTTAATATGCGAGCCATTGGTGAAAATCCGGCAGCTGCGGATTCAGTTGGAATTAACGTATTTTTTCTTAGATATGTATATACTGTTGTAGGTGGCGCTTTTGCAGGTGTTGGCGGGGCGTATCTTTCACTGGCCTATGCGCCCACGTGGTTGGAGAACATGACCGCCGGGAGAGGTTGGATAGCTGTAGCGTTGGTCATTTTTGCTATGTGGGATCCCGTAAAGGCAATGCTGGGTTCTTACCTTTTCGGCGGTATCGATGCTATGGGATTTCGTCTCCAGGCCATGGGAATTAATGTTATATCACCTTTCTTTCTAAAAATGCTTCCCTATATTTTTACTGTTATAGTATTAATCATTGCTACTAGAAAATCGCTTAAGAAGCACATTGGGGCTCCTGGTGCGCTAGGTCTTCCTTACGATAGAGAGGAAAGATAACTTGACTTAAAGATGATGTTCGAAAAGTTTACCGCAGGTGAGCGGCGAATTTCTGTGTTCCTCTGTCTTTGGATGCTCACGTACGGCTACCTAGTACGCTCTGCGCTTCAAAGCCTTCGCGCCTTGAACTTATTGTTCCTGCTACGATGTACTTTTCGAACACGTACTTAAAGAAGAATGGAGGGTTTAGCTGTGGCAGGTGAAGGCGGAATTTTTGATATAATAGGACCGGTGATGGTCGGCCCGAGCAGTTCCCATACGGCCGGGGCTGTAAGGTTAGGTTCAATGGCGAGAAACATTTTTGGGATGAAACCGGAAAAGGTAGAGATTTTGCTACATGGTTCCTTTGCTTCTACAGGTGTCGGACACGGAACTGACCGGGCTTTAGCGGCAGGTCTTTTGGGCTGGCGGCCAGATGATGCTCGCCTGGTGAGATCTCTAGAAACAGCCAGGGAAATGGGCGTTAATATTATTTTTAAAAGCACGGATTTAGGCGATGCTCATCCTAATACGGTGCTGCTTTGCCTGAAGAAAGGTAAAAGATATTTAGAGATTCAAGGTAGCTCTATAGGCGGCGGGAAAATTCTAATCACAAGAATTAACGAATTTAACGTGGAACTTTCAGGAGCGCATGCTACTTTGGTCATCTCTCACCAAGACCGTCCCGGGGCTGTTGCGACAGTGACAGAGATACTTGGGGGGCATAATGTGAACATTTCTTCTATGCGCGTGTCGAGAGAGAGCAGGGGTGCTAAAGCAATGATGCTGATAGAAATGGATGAACTGCCGCCTTACAGCGTCGCCGAAGAAATTAGATCTAGCCTGGTGGTTGAAGATGCTTTATTGCTGCAGCCACTGACAAGCATGGGAGTGTAATAAAACAATGGGTAAAATAACATCAGTAGAAGGACTTGTTTTAGAGGCTGAAAAGGGTAATAAAAAAATAGCACAAGTGGTTATTGAACAACAGTCCCACGAGTTGGGAGTGACTGTGGAGGATATCTGGCAGGACTTCGCAGGCAAGTGGCAAGTAATGAAAGATTCTCTTAACGAAGGAATGGTAGGGGAAATAAAATCAGCTAGCGGATTAGTTGGCGGCGATGCTCATCAATTGGCTCAGTCGGCCCAACAAGGGAAAACAGTTTTTGGATTGCCATTCAGTTTGCTGATAGCTCGAGCTATGGCCGTTGCAGAAGTTAATGCCGGTATGGGCCGAATTGTTGCTGCTCCCACTGCTGGTTCCTGCGGTGTACTTCCATCTGTCATTTTTACTGTGGGGGAGCAGCTAAACGCACCAGAAGAGACTCTTGTGGAAGCACTGTTGACCGCCGCCGGAATTGGCTTGGTAATTGCCCATCGTGCAACCCTATCCGGTGCTGAAGGAGGCTGTCAGGCAGAAGTTGGATCTGCGGCTGCCATGGCTGCCGCTGCCGGAGTTGAGATTACCGGGGGCAGCCCGCGTCAAGCTGCAGCTGCTGCTGCATTGGCCCTGAAAAATTTATTGGGGTTAGTTTGTGACCCGGTAGCGGGTCTTGTAGAAGTACCCTGTGTAAAACGGAATGCCGGTGGGGCTTCAGTAGCTGCTATGGCTATTGAATTAGCCATAGCAGGAGTGACCAGTACTATTCCAGTTGATGAAGTTATCGATGCAATGCAGGACATAGGAAGGGCACTTCCATGTTCCTTGCGTGAAACAGCAGAAGGCGGTTTGGCAGTGACTCCTACTGCACTGAACATTCAATCGAAGCTACATAAGTCTTGAAATATTTAAGCACTAAATAATATTCTAAAACAGAAAAAGGGTAAATACCGTTATGCGTAGAAACATATAACGGTATTAGTATTTCAGGAGGTGTTAAAAATAAAACTGAGGAGTAAGTTATGGCTGGAGGAAGATGGCAAGGTGTTTGGCGACGGCCCTTTCGACTTATTAAACCGCGTGGAGCGTCACGGCTCTCTTAGACAGGCCGCCAAGGAGATTGGCATGTCTTACAGTCAGGCCTGGGAACTTCTTAATACCTTGGAAAACCGACTTGGGTTTGCTCTTCTAGAAAGAAAGGTTGGCGGAAGTTCCGGCGGAGGGTCGGTTCTGACTGAGCGGGGTAAGCAGTTGGTTGAATGTTTTGATGGATTTCGTCAAGAAGCAACGATTGAGCTTGATAGATTATTTCGTAAATACTTTGAAACATTTCATTACCTTTCGTTATCCTAAGATGCATATAACGGATTAGGGGTGGACAATAATGCTGAATTTTATTAATACGTCACCATTAGTTGTAATCAGAGGTGCTGGAGATTTGGCTACCGGCGTTGCTCATCGCTTAAAGCAGGCAGGCTTTAAGGTGGTCATGCTGGAAGTTGACAAGCCCACCGTGGTCAGGCGCACAGTCTCTTTTGCCGATAGTGTATATATCGGCAAGGTTACAGTGGAAGGCATAACTGCAGTTAAGACAGAGGGGGTTTCATCAGTTAGGTCGGTACTAGCAGGAGCTAAGGTGCCCGTACTGGTAGATCCTGCTGGCGAAACTATTAAGGACCTGGGGCCAAGGATTTTAGTGGATGCCATAATGGCTAAAAGGAATATCGGAACTAACAGGCAGATGGCCCCGTTGGTGGTAGCAATAGGTCCCGGGTTTACTGCAGGAAAAGATGTGGATGCTGTGGTTGAAACAATGCGCGGACACTATTTAGGTAAAGTTATTTGGGAAGGATGCGCAATTCCAAATACGGGTGTTCCTGGTGAAGTTGGTGGATTTAGTGAGGAACGATTGTTAAGGGCATCATCTGACGGTATTTGGAACCCGCTTGTCCAAATCGGCAACAAGGTTGAAAAAGATCAGCTCGTTGCAAGAGTTAATGGGGCCGAGGTAAGGGCATCAATTGCAGGCATTGTTCGAGGCCTGCTTTATCCCGGTTTGACGGTCCATGCCGGAATGAAGGTTGGCGATGTGGACTCACGGGTGACTAGGGAACACTGTTTCACCATATCGGATAAGGCGCGTGCCGTAGCAGGAGGAGTTTTAGAGGCTGTGATGCATGGTCTCTTGAACCCTGATTTAAGATAGTAGGAGGGCTGCCAATTGGACAAATATCAAGAGTTAATTACTCATCTAAAAAAGGACCAGCCAGTACTGTTGGTAACCAAAAGCAAAGAAAAAAAAGTGAAACATGAATTAATGTTTCCCGGCCAAAATATGCCTGAAGCGGCACAAAAGGCCTGGAAGAAAAAAGAACTGGTTTGGCAGGAAGAACAGGAAAACTGGGTCAAGGCGGAGGTCTTTTATCCGCCGGTAATGCTCTACCTGCTGGGGGGCGGGCATATATCCCACTCACTGGCACAAATGGCAGATCTGATAGGTTTACCGGTGGTGGTAATTGAAGATCGGCCAGAATTTGCCAATGAAGTAAGGTTTCCTAATGCAGAAGTTATTTGTCAGGATTTTTTGACAGCTTTATCCAGTATTCGGTTAAATCCAAGCAGCTTTGTGGTTGTAGCAACTAGAGGACATCGCTATGATCAGGAATGTTTAGAATTTCTTCTCAAAAAGAAACTTTCATATATTGGTATGGTCGGTAGTAAAAGGCGGGTCCGTGGTCTAAAGAAGAACCTAGAGGAGATGGGAATAACTTCGGAACAGTTGGAAAATCTTCACTCGCCAATAGGCTTAGACATCAAGGCAAAGAGTCCGACTGAAATTGCTGTTAGTATTATTGCAGAAATAATCCAGGAGAAGCGCACTATTTTTCCTGCTGAAGAAGCAGATTTGGAAGTCTTTAAGAAGATTGAAGCACTCTACCATACCGGGGAAAAGGCAGTTCTTGCGACTATTGTGCAAACAAAAGGTTCCAGTCCGCGAAAGGCGGGAGCGCGCATGTTGGTTTTTCCAGATGGAAAAGTAATTGGAACTATTGGCGGCGGCTGTGGTGAGGCTGAGGTAAAACGTCAAGCACTAAATGTATATTACGATGGTATTGCAGCTATTTACCAACTAGATATGACAGCTGAGGCCGCAGCAGAAGACGGCATGGCTTGCGGCGGGATAATGAAAGTGCTGCTTGAGCCGGTAGGAGTGTTAGAAAAATGAAGAAGATTAAAACAGAAACCGCGGTCGGCATGATATTGTGTCATGATCTTACGAAAATAGTTCCCGGAGAGTTTAAGGGTGTTGGCTTTAAGAAGGGCCATGTAGTTAAGGAAGATGACATTCCCGCCCTTTTGTCAATGGGAAAAGATCACCTATATGTTTGGGAAGACCAGCCAGGACTAATACATGAGGACGAAGCAGGACAACGACTAGCTGAGGCAATTAATAAGGGGGATTTTCAAGCAGTCGGTCCTAAAGAAGGCAAGATAGACCTTATTTCTTTAAAAGACGGACTGCTGCGCATAGATGTACAGATGATTACTGAATGGAATATGCTTGGTGAAATCGCTATATCAACTCTTCCAGATTACTCAAGTATTAGGTCCGGCGACAAGGTCGCTAGTATGAGGGTGATTCCGCTAGCCGTAAAAGAAGAGAAAGTAGCAGCGGTTGAAAGAATGGCTGCCACTTCCGATTGGATAATGAAGGTAGTGTCTTTTCAGATAAAAAAAGCCGGCATGATAGTTACGGGTAATGAGGTATACTATGGACGGATTAAAGATAAATTTAGCCCGAAGGTTAAGCAAATACTGGCAGAGATGGACGTAGAGCTTACTAGGAAAGTTTATGTCCCAGATAGGCCGTCAGAAATAACTAATGAAATCATAAATCAGGCAGAAGGTGGACAAGAGCTGGTCCTTGTCAGCGGTGGAATGTCTGTTGACCCGGATGATGCCACCCCCGGGGCAATTAAAGCAACCGGGGCAAATATAATTACTTATGGGACGCCTGTTTTTCCAGGTGCAATGTTTATGCTTGCCTATCTTGGGGACGCAACTATCCTTGGACTGCCCGGTTGTGTGATGTATTCACCGGCAACCGCTTTTGATAAATTTCTTCCACGCATTTTAGCAAAGGAAGTTATCACTAAGAAACAAATTGCGACTTTAGGTGTTGGTGGTTTATGTCGTGACTGCGACCAATGTCATTTTCCCAATTGCAGCTTTGGCGTGGGGTAGGTTAGGCTCAAGGAAAAAAGTTGGCGGTTAGCTCCTGGATATGCTTAATTAAAAAATCAGGTGGGTTATATACCCCACCTGATGCAAGATTCGCTTTATTTTACCGGGTTAGTTAGGGTGCCAATATTTTCGATAGAAATTTCCATAGTGTCACCAGGTTTGATGGGAGCTACGCCTTCGGGTGTGCCGGTAAAAATGAGGTCGCCGGGTTCTAGCGTCATGACTTCTGAAACAAATTTAATCAACTTTGGAATATCGTGAATAAATTGGTCTGTATTGGAATCTTGTTTTATTTCACCGTTAACCTTTAATTGAATCGCTAAGTTAGATGGGTTAAGTTCCGTTTCCACAATAGGACCGATTGGCTTAAATGTGTGAAAGGATTTGGCCCGAGTAAACTGTTGATCTTTCTGCTGTAGTACCCTGTCTGATACATCATTACCAATAGTATAGCCAAAAACATAATCAAAGGCATTTTCTTCAGATATGTCGCGGCCTTTTTTCCCGATAACAATTACTAATTCAGCTTCATGATCAATCTGGTGATCCGGGTGAGGAAGTATAACCGTATCACCTTCGGTTATGACTGCTGAAGGCGATACCATAAACATCATCGGTTCATCGGGTAGAGCCATATTTAACTCTTCGGCGTGGGAACGGTAGTTAAGACCGATGGCGATTACTTTACCAGGTTTAACAAAAGGACAGAAATCTAGCTCTTCTAAAGAGTAGGAATTGCCTGTAAAAGACCAGTCGCCAAACACGTTGTCCCCAATTTCTTTAACTAAATTACCTTCAATTACTCCGTATTTTTCTCCAGTCGCTGTTGAAAATTTAGTAAATCTCATATTAAGTCCCCCTTAAATGATAGATATGTATTAATCTTTTTATAACTAGTATACTGCTTTTTAGCCGTAAAAACCTTCTCTAAGGTGTAATTAATTCTGAAAAGGCTTAAATTAGTGCTTCTACGGCAAAGCCAAGTTTCTTTAGGTTTTCTTTAGACTATTTTTCACTAACATATGGTATAATGTGGCAGGTGAGAACCATCTATTTTTAGGGGTGATATAAACAATAGTGCATTTTTTTAAAAATTGACAGGAATTTTAATAAAAATGTGTAAATAATAAATAGGTAATACCATTGTTCTAGATGATAATGTATACTTAAAAAATTAAATATTTTTCTCTGAAGCCATGCAGCCTAATAGTCAGACCTGACTTACGGAACGTGGCCTGGGCCAAGAGCCCACGGGGTATGATAGGAAACTTTCATACCTGCTCGCTAGGCAAAAGAGAAACAATGGGATAAAGGGACCCTTGTCATTTGCATAGCAAAGACAAGGGTTTTTATTATGACTGTAAAGAAAGGAGGCAAGAAATGGAAGCTACGGCGATTATCTTGGCAGGTGGTAAAAACTCCCGAATGGGAAAGAATAAGGCATTTTTGCAGGTGGGGCAGAAAACAATTATTGATGGGCTGGTAAATGACCTCAAAACTTCTTTTAGCGAAATAATAATAAGTAGTAATGAGCCAGAACTATATGATTACTTGCAAGTCAAGATCGTCAAGGATATTATTCCTGGCTTAGGGCCCTTAAGTGGCATGCACTCCGCATTGCAAAAGGCGACATTTGAAAAGAGTCTGATACTAGCATGCGATATGCCCTTTTTAGATATGCAGTTAGCGGAATTGCTAGTTCAGGAGTCGCAGGGGTATGATATAGCAATACCTAAGTTGGATAAACACTTGGAGCCTTTATTTGCAGTGTATGATAAGACTTGCGTAAAACACATAGAAGCATGTTTAAGGAACAGCATTTCAAAGATCATAGATTTTTATCCAAAAGTAAAAGTAAATTATTTATCTTGGGACATGATTTCAGAATTGGTGGGCACAGAAGACGTTTTTTTTAATGTTAATACACCTAAAGATCTTCAAAAAGCCCGCCGCTTGAGAAACAGTTTATTGGGAGGGGCCAACATGAAAACAATGCTTCCTATAAAAGAGGCACAACAATTGGTTTTATCTGAGATATCCAAATTGCCTAGGGAGGACGTGAAATTGCTCCAAGCATCCGGGCGGATTTTAGCGGAGGAAGTGAACGCACGTGATTCTTTACCACCGTTTGACCGTTCAGCCATGGATGGATATGCACTTAGATCCGATGATCTGGCTAATAAGGAGGTAACGCTGGAGATTATCGAAGACTTACCGGCTGGCAAGGTATCAGAGCAGGAAGTGACAAAGGGAACGGCGGTTATGTTAATGACGGGAGCCCCGGTGCCAAAAGGGGCAGACACCGTTGTTAAAAGAGAAGATGTGAAAAGGGTGGGTAATAAAGCTATTTTTGCCCAACAGGTCAAGAAAGGGCTAAATATTGACCCGATTGCCAGCGACGTGTCACAAGGAGAAAAGCTATTAAATTCGGGTGCTTACCTGGGACCGGGGGAATTAGCGATACTGGCATCCCAAGGTTATAGCAGTGTCTCAGTATATAAAAAGCCGAAGGTGGCCATTGTTATTACTGGCGATGAATTGTTGGAAGTCCATGAAACTCTTGTTCCGGGAAAAATCAGGAATAGTAATCGGTACATGATGGCGGCGGCAGTGATGGAAATAGGGGCTGAGCCTATTATCTATCCATCTGTCCCGGATAAATTAGAGGAAACCAAGGAGTTGCTCATGCAGGCGGAGATAGAAGCTGACCTGGTAATTAGTACCGGTGGCGTGTCCATGGGTGACTTTGATTTGGTAAGAAAGGCTTTAACAGACATTGCTGATGAAGTGCTTTTTTGGAAGGCCAAGATAAAGCCTGGGATGCCCGTGTTTGCAGCGAAGAAGGGCAACACCGTATTTCTAGGGTTGTCGGGAAAACCCAGCGGAGCACTGCTGAATTTTTACTTGCTAGCCCAACCTACAATTAATAAGTTAAGCGGCAGGTTAACCTATCTGCCTGCCAGATTTAAAGCCAGGCTACAAAATGATTTTAATAAGGGATCAGGAGATAGGACCCGGTATTTATGGGCTCAGGCAATTTTTAACGATGAATGGAAAGTGACACATAAAAACGATAAAAAGATGAATTCGCTTTTGGGCTACAATGCCTTGGTAGAAATACCTGCCGAAAGTAAGCCGCTGCAGAAAGGTGACTTAGTAAACATAATTTATTTAGGGAGTGAGTTAAATGTTACCAATAATTAGTGTAGTAGGAAAATCAGGTTCTGGAAAAACCACCCTTCTAGAAAAATTAATACCGGAAATAAAAAAAAGGGGCTATAAGGTGGCAACCGTTAAGCATGATGCACATAGGTTTGACATTGATAAACCGGGAAAAGATACCTACAGACATTTTCAAGCAGGCGCAGATGTTACAATGATAGCCTCCAAGGAGAAAATGGCTATGATTGCCCGAACCTATGGCGAGGAAATGCCTCTGGACGAATTGGTTAAAAAATTGCCGTCGATGGATTTAGTTCTGACGGAAGGGTATAAAAGTGGAGACAAGCCTAAGATAGAGGTGCATCGAAAAGAACTTAAGCGGGGACTCTTATGTACCGCCGAAGAATTAATTTGTGTAGCCACAAATGAAGAACTGGAAATCAATGTGCCATGTTTTGATATTAACGATGCTAGAAGAATTGTTGATGTAATAGAAGATAAATTTTTGAAGTAAAAAACCAGATACATCATTTGGTCTGAGGTGAACTTAGAATGATTAAGGGTAGATACTTGCTAATTGTATTACTGGTTGGTGCCTTTATTTTCTGGGGATCGAAATACATTTCACCCAAAGCGGGGACAGAGGAGACAGTTGTCGTGATGGCAGCATCCTCGCTAACGGAAAGCTTTCAACAATTGGCTGAACAATTCGAAGCCGGCCATACCGATATAAATATACGATTGAATTTTGCCGGAACACAAATTCTGCGTACTCAAATTGAACAAGGCGCAAAAGCCGATGTTTTTACTGCGGCCAATTATCATCATATTGAAGAATTAAAGGAGCAAGGATTGGTTCAGAAGCCTCGAGTATTTGCACGCAATAAGCTTGTCTTGGTGGTGCCCAAAGATAATCCCGGAAAAATTTATACCGTTACTGATTTAGTGAAACCAAATCGTTTGGTGTTGGCAGCAGATAATGTTCCCGTAGGGGGCTACAGTAGACAGGTATTGAAAAAAATAGAGGCAGACCTAGGTCAGAATTTTAGCAGCAAAGTGCTAAATAACTTAGTGTCTGAGGAAACTAACGTAAAAAGTGTTATGGCAAAAGTAGCTTTAGGCGAAGCGGATGCCGGAATTGTTTACAGTAGTGATTTAAAAGGCGTGACGACCAAGACAGTGACTGATATCGATATACCTGCCAAATATAATTTTGAAGCTGAATACTACATCAGTAGAATTAGTAATTCCAATAGTGAAGCTGCTCGACAGTTTATTGAATTCATAATAAGTTCCGAAGGTAAAAAAGTATTAAAGCAGTTTGGCTTTTATTAACTACATAAAGCCGAAAGGTATGAAATGCTTTTGTTAGCGGGGGAGATAAGTATGAAAAATTTATGGTGGGTTTTGCCGGCAGTACTTTTGCCGCTGTTTATCATCATACCTATCATTTCCATATTTCTCAATTTGGAGATAGGCACGATTATAAGTGAAATCAACCAGCCAATTGTATATGAAGCACTGCGCGTCAGTTTCAGCACCAGTTTAATAAGTATCCTACTAGTTGTAATTTCAGGTACACCTTTCGCCTATGTTCTAGCCAGTAAAGACTTTAAAGGGAAAAGACTCTTAGATTCCTTGGTAGATTTACCCATGGTACTACCACCGGCCGTTGCGGGGGTTGCTTTATTAATGTCTTTCGGAAGAAGAGGACTTATCGGTCAGAGTTTCGGATTAAATATTTCATTCTCTTTTGTGGCCGTAGTGCTTGCACAGATATTTGTTGCAGCACCCTTTTTTGTCAGGGCGGCAAAAAGCAGTTTTCAAGCGGTACCTAAAGAATTGAAGAGTGCTTCGCTAACCTTAGGAGTAACACCATGGCGTACCTTTTGGCGGGTTACCCTGCCTTTAAGCGCAACCGGTCTAATGGGCGGCCTTGTTATGAGTTGGGCCAGAGCATTGGGGGAATTCGGTGCCACTATAATGTTTGCAGGTAATTTTCGCGGGGTCACCCAGACATTACCACTGGCAATATACACGGCAATGGAAAGTGACTTCCAAGCTGCCATGGTTATTTCGTCTCTAATGGTAATTATCTCTTTGGCAGTATTGATATTAGTTAAACGTCTGATAAATCAATAATATTGTAATTAAAATAGACAAGGTGATTAATATGACGCTTTCAATAAATGTAAGCAAACAGCTTGATAAACTTTATTTGCAAGTGGACCTGCAGATTGGCAAAGGGTTAACGGTACTGTTAGGCCCTTCCGGCTGTGGCAAAACAACCCTCTTGAATTTGATAGCGGGACTGATAGTGCCTGATAAAGGAGAGATAATCTTCGGAAATAAAGTGTATTATCATTCCGAAACAAAATCCCATGTTCCAGTATACAAACGCAGTGTAGGTTATGTGTTTCAGGCCCCCACATTATTTCCTCATCTTACTGTAAAGGAAAATATACTTTATGGTGTAGGCAGGCAGGCCGAGAAAGAACTTCAACACTTATTGTCTCTCTTACGCATAGAAAAGCTTGAAGAACGAATGCCTGCACAAATATCCGGCGGGCAGGCGCAGAGAGTAGCTCTAGCCCGAGCCTTAATAACAAAACCCAACATTCTGTTATTAGATGAACCGTTCTCTTCATTAGATAATTTCGTTCGTCAGAAAGTGCGAGTTGACTTAATGAACGTGCTTAAGGAATATAACATACCAGGAATTTTGGTTACCCATGATTTAGAAGAGGCACTGATGCTTGGTGATAAGATTGCGGTAATGGATGAAGGTAATATTTTACAGTACGGATTGGCAAAAGAAATTTTTTCTCGGCCCGCAAACCGCAAAGTCGCCAGGTTTGTAGGAATGAAAAATATTTACCAAGGCAGGGTAAAGGAAACAGTGCCCAACAAAAGAGTACTAATAGAAGGAATAAAATTTGATGTGGAGGTTCCTTATTTTCCTGTTACAGAGGGGACAAAAGTAGTATTCGGAATACGTCCTGAGGATGTGCTTTACTTAAGGCCGGATAGAGACTTGAGTATCAAGATAAATACCTTGAAAGCTAGAATTGTTGACATAATTGATGAGAAATCCCTATGCAGACTGCTGCTCAGGGTTACTGCAGACTATTATGATGTCGAAATGCTTTTACCGCGACATGTGGTAGATAAACGGGGGTTAAAAGCCGGGGATTTTTGCAGAGTATCTCTTCAAAGGAGATCATTGCATATTATAAAGGATTAATTATCCCGCTGGCTTGTAATAATAGAACCTTACCTTAGTCACTAATATTTCAATATCATGGTTAATGGTGTATACTATTTTTTGTGCGGTTCTCATTTTGGAATTAGTTAAAAAAGACAATGGGTCATTATATGAGTATATAAATATTGTTATAAAGCACCCAAAGCAGTCCGATGTATTTTTAGGGCTGGTAGGCTTTAGGTGTTTCACAATTTTTAAGGAGGAAAGTGCATTGAGAATAGTTGTAGCCCCGGATTCTTTTAAGGGCAGTCTTACTAGTAAAGAAGCAGTTGAAGCAATTTCAGTAGGAATTCATAGGGTATTTCCTGATGTAGAGATTGAGAAACTACCATTATCCGATGGTGGGGAAGGTATTGCAGAGGCGCTGGTACAGGCGCTTGGCGGGGAATATTATTCTCAGACAGTCGCTGGCCCTTTGGGTGATAAGATAGAAGCGACCTGGGCATATCTGTCGGATGGCAACACTGCCGTAGTAGAGCTAGCGTCCGCATCGGGTCTTACTTTAGTACCAAAGGCAGACTTAAATCCATTAGCTGCTACCACTTATGGTACCGGGGAACTAATCAAAAGTGCACTAGATCATGGCTGCAAACGGCTGGTGATTGGATTGGGGGGGAGTGCCACTAATGATGGCGCTGTTGGTATTGCCCAAGCACTTGGCGGCAAGTTTCTTAATGATCAGGGTCAAGAGATAGGGCCTGGAGGAAAGGCCCTGGAGGATTTAGTGCGAATTGATCTAAGCAGTTTAGATCCTAGGATAAAGGCGATTGAGGTCTTGGTAGCATGTGATGTAGATAACCCGCTGTGTGGCCCAACAGGGGCCGCTTATGTCTATGGTCCTCAAAAAGGAGCAGATGAACTGATGGTTGCGCGTCTGGACAAGGCCTTATTCGGTTTAGCTGCGATTGTTAAGCGAGATTTGGGTATAGACGTCTTAACCGTTCCCGGCGGTGGAGCTGCCGGAGGGGCCGGTGCTGGAGCATGTGCTTTCCTGGGCGGAACCCTAAGAAGCGGGATTGACGTTGTCTTGGAAGCGGCCCGTTTTCGTGAAAAGGCTCGCTCTGCTGATTTAGTAATTACCGGTGAGGGAATGATGGACAGTCAAACCGCTTATGGCAAGCTGCCTGTAGGAGTCGCTCAAGCTGCAAAAGAGTTTCAAATTCCAGTAATTGCTTTGGCCGGCTCTTTGCAGCCCGGTGTGGAGAAAGTATTGGAAAAGGGGATAGACGCGTATTTTTCCATTGTTCCAGGAATTACTAACCTGGACACGGCAATGGAGCAGGCTTACGGATTATTATCAGATCGAACGGAGCAAATAATGCGCACTATAAAGATCGGATCTAGTTTAAAATAATATATAGACACACTATTGTATGGGTGGCTGATATACTATTATTATCTTTTAGGTGAAGTAATATGGGGGTTTGGTTATGGGGTTAGTCGCACTATTTTTTTCGGCTCTCATTCTAGGTTTATCCGGGGCAATGATGCCCGGGCCATTGTTGACGGCAACAATTAATGAAACCTATCATAGGGGGTTTTTTGCGGGTCCAAGGTTAATACTGGGTCATAGTCTACTGGAATTGATGCTGGTTATTGGGCTAATTATGGGTTTGGGAAATGTTTTGGTGCTTACTGGCGTTAAAGCCGTCATAGCATTTGTGGGCGGTTTGTTTTTACTCTGGATGGGTTGGGGTATTTTAAAAGATGCAGGCTTTAGCAAGGTAAAGTTGGAATTTGCAGCAACAGGGGCTACCCAATCAATACCGCTTGAATTAACAGGAATTTTAGTATCACTTTCTAATCCCTATTGGACTATCTGGTGGGCCACCATAGGATTAGGATATATTACTGTTGCCTTCAGTCAAGGCATTGGGGCGTTAATGATATTTTATTTAGGGCATATTAGTGCGGATTTTTTATGGTACACATTGGTTTCCCTAGGAATTACATCCGGCAAGAAATTCATATCCGATAAAGTATATCGGGGGATTCTCTTGGTTTGCGGCTTTTTTTTAATTGGGCTAGCTATATATTTTATCTATTCCGGCGTGAAGTTCATTTAGATCTTAGGAACTAAATTTTTGGCATTGTCGTCTAAAGTAAAGGATTATTAACACATATGATACTTTAGATTGCATAATCTAAAGTAGATTAAAAAGGTAAAAGGTGGGTGAGGTTAAAATGATGTCTGCTGCAATTGGCGTTCCGTTTTTTGTCATCTTTATTTTCATTATCATATTCGGAGGCTTAATACTTAATGTCATCACCAGTATTTGGGCCTATCGTGATTCCTTGGCGAGAGGGAACACTAAGGAGTATTCACTAATTGTCTTGGTAGGAACTTTATTCTTCCCAATTATTGGAATTATAGTGTATCTGGTTATCCGAAACGATTGAAAAATAAGAGGTGAAGTAAATCGTGTATTGTGGATCTATTTATTAATATTGGCCTTATTCTTTTTAATGTTTTTAGTGGTAGCGAGAAAGAAACCGCGATCAATGTCTTATTGGGTGATCGGCATTATTGCCAGTGCAATAGGTGCCGTTGTGGTCAGTTATTTAGTCATGTGGATTCTTTTTATAGTATATTTCGGATAATAGTTGGTCGCCGTTTGGCGGCCATATTTTTTTAGCTGTTGTTGCGAGAGAGCGGAAAACAAGGAATTACCTCATATATTGGAGAAAGGGAAAAAGTAGGTTAAAACTGGAAATGTAAGGAGTGACTCGTTTGAAGAGAAAATTCCAATTGCCGGCGTCGATACGTATTAGCCTAGCTTACGTTTCCGTTGCAGGTTTGTGGATACTGCTGTCGGATTATCTCATAGGGACATTGTTTAAGGACCCCTTGTTATTGACCCGTTTTCAAACATACAAAGGATGGCTCTTTGTTATTGTCACCGGCGGGTTACTGCTGCTCATACTAAGTCGTGAATTTAATATCCGTTGGAAAATTGAACAAGATCTCAAAACCCATCGATTGAAACTGGAACAGTTAGTGGAACAACGCACCGAAGAACTACAAATTGCAAACCAGCAGCTTAAACAAAAATTTAGGGAAAGAGAAGCCATGGAATATGCGCTACGGGAGAGTGAAGAAAGGTATCGACGGTTAGTGGAACATTCACCTGATGCAATTTTAGTACATTGCGATGGTAGCTTTGTTTACGCCAACGCAACGGCTGTCGAGCTGCTTGGTGCAGAGAAAGAGGGGGATATCGTAGGAAAATCCCCGTTGGATTTTTTATTACCTGACTATCGACTGCTTGCTGAAGATCGGGTTAAGAAATCATTGGCCGGCGAGTATATACCTACAACAGAAAATAAGGTATTTTCATTAAAAGGAGAAATTAAGGACATAGAAATATGTTCGCTGCCCTTTAGGTATCGTGGTAAGCCCTCTGTACAGGTTATTGCCCGGGATATTACCACTCGAAAAATGTTGGATGAAGAGGATTTAAAGGCGAGTAAACTGGAGGCCATTGGTTTTTTGGCCGGAGGAATTGCTCACGATTTTAATAACTTGTTGACAGTAATTTTAGGAAATGTCTCACTGGCAAAATCAAAAGTGGATAACAATATCAAATTAACTGAAAGATTAGAAGAAACTGAAAAAGCTGCTAATCAAGCCAAGGACTTGACTCAGCAGTTATTAACATTTGCGAAAGGCGGGTCTCCAGTTAAGACGGTCACGACAGTAGGTGATTTGGTTAAAAATGCTGTGGATTTAGTCCTTAGTGGTACTAATGTCCAAAGTAACTTTAGGATTTCAGATGACATATGGCCGGTGGAAGTAGATATTGGACAGATAAATCAAGTAATTAATAACCTGGTTATTAATGCTGTTCAGGCTATGCCTAGGGGTGGCATTTTGGAAGTTGAGATAATAAACTGCTCAATTGACTCTACTGATCCTATTCCCCTAAAAGAAGGAGATTACGTAAGATTACTGGTTGCGGATCATGGGGAAGGTATCTCAGATGAAAACATAACTAAAATTTTTGATCCCTATTTTACTACCAAACAGGACGGCAGCGGGTTAGGTCTGGCAACAACTTATTCAATAATAAAGAAGCATGGTGGATACATATTTGTTGAGTCTCGAGTGGGTGAGGGAACCACCTTTAATGTCTACTTGCCAGCGGTAAAAGCGGCTTTGCAGACCCTGGAGAAAGACGATAATAACTTGAAGGTTGGCTCTGGCAGGGTGTTGCTAATGGATGATGATCTAGCCTTGCGCCAGGTAGTGGGAGAGATGTTGCACTATCTGGGATACCAAGTAATGTATGCCCGAAGTGGTGCGGAAGCGTTAAAACTTTACAAGACAGAAAAGGAAAAAGAACAGCCATTCGATACGGTTATAATGGATTTAACCATTCCGGGAGGGATGGGCGGTAAAGAAACAGTGCGGGAACTTAAAAAGTTTGATTCTCAAGTCAAGGCTATTGTATCCAGCGGTTATTTCAATGATCCGGTTATGGCCAATTATGCAGATTACGGTTTTATTGCTCGTGTGTCAAAACCATATGAAATAGAAGAATTAAGCAAGGTTGTTTATGAAGTGATAAACATGTAGCGGACTGGTCCGCATGAAGTTGGATGAGGTGGTGGAGATCTACCGTAAACTTAATGAGTATAAATAAAAAGGCAGCCTTATGGCTGCCTTATAAATTCACCCAAGTGCATAAATTTAACCAAGGCTTAGCGCTAAAACATTGCTAGCCAGATTTTATTCTACCCTCCGCCAACGGGTGGGAAAATACCGATACGATCGTTTTTCTTCAATTTAGTGTCTTCCGTTTCCCGTCTACCATTTATCATAATTATTAACGGTAGTTCTTCCGGAATATTTAACATTTTAACCAAATCATCTGCCGTGCTGCCTTCAGGCAGTTCCACATGGGTTTGGCCTTTGTTTTCCTTAGCAAGCAGATCCCTTAAAATTTGCAAATAACCTAATCTCTAGTTTCATTTTTTTTACCGCTAGAAGTCCCAGACTTGGTCTAATTCTTGGTGCGGTATATCAAAAACTGCCCCATGGGGCTCTAATTCTTCTTCAAAGAATTCCGGGAGACGGTCATCAGCATCATTAAAGCCCGCATTTTTATTAAATCGGCGTTCAGTCTTTAAGATGGACTTGCCCAATTCCGTAACATCATCAGTAGTTAATTTCAGATTATATTGGGCATTAAGCATATCAACAATTCGCTCTAAGGCTTTCGGTTCATCCAATACGGCGAAAGCGACGAATAAGCATAATCCGGTACTGTCTACTGCCGCAGTGGCGATTTGCAGATTTCTAGACAACTCTACTTGACCTTCCGTTTTAAGAGGGTCAATAAGACCGCCCACTTTTAAGATGTTGGCCGTAACACTATAACCGGCAGTATGGTCAGCACCCATGGGAGTGGTCGCATAAGTTACGCCAATACCCTTAACTGCTCGGGGGTCATAAGCGGGGATGCCCTGGTTTTTAACCGTCGGAATTCTAGTTACCCCAAAGGCTTTACCGGTAAAACCGGCACCGTTACCTATTATGCGCCCCAAATCGGTGCCTTGACTGATTTGTTCCAGTAACTTAATTGCCCCGGCAGAATCTCCGAAATCAATAACACCGCCCTCCATGGCTACGCCTAAAGTGACCCCCATTTCGATTGTATCCACGCCAATGTCATCACAGAGGAAGTCCATCTTAGCAATGGCATCAATATCGTCAATCTCGCAGTTGGCACCAAAGCCCCAAATAGTTTCGTATTCAAAACCGGCGGTTAAATACTTACCTTCCTTATCATGATAAACTTGGGAGCAACGAATGACGCACCCCGCATGACAGCCATGGGTAGGATTGCCTTTGCGTTCCTCAATAGTATCATGCACCATTTCACCGCTGATTTTTTCGGCAAATTCAAAACGGCCATGGCGGAAATTCCTCGTTGGTAATCCGCCGGCCTCGTTAAGAATATTAATTAACACCGCTGTGCCGTACATTGGTAGCCCTTGCCCGCTGACTGGGTGGCTGGTCAGCATTTTACTAAAGTCTTTTGCTGCTTCTTTAAATTTCCCTTTATCGTGTACTAAAACACCTGGTGCATCGCTATCGTCTATAACGATAGCTTTAATACCCTTTGAACCGAGCACAGCACCACCGCCGCCCCGCCCGCAGTGACGGACAGGTCGACCTTCAGGGTCTATAACTGCTACACTGGCAGCAGTCAAGCGATACTCCCCAGCAGGTCCGATTGACATTACACCAACCTTATCACCAAATTTCTTCCGGAGGCTCTCACTAATGTCGTAGTTCTTCTTACCCACTAAATCGTCAGCACTATCCAGTTCTATCCCATCATTGGATATTTTCAACAAATAATACTTGTCTTCTTTAGGTTTCCCCTCGATAATTATTGCTTTAATACCTAGCTTAGCCAGCTTCTGAGCTGCAGTCCCACCGGCATTACTTTCCTTTATTCCCCCGGTTAAGGGACTTTTAAAACCTATTGATAAGCGCCCTGAACTAGGTGCATTGGTGCCTGATAATAAACCCGGGGAAATCACCATTTTGTTTTTTGCACCTAACGGATGACAGAGGGGATCAACCTCTTCAGCCACAATTTGTGAAGTCAGTCCCCGCCCACCCAGCATGGCATACTGTTCCTTGACTTCTTCGCTGGTCACCTTTCCTTCAGTCATGTTTACTCTATAAATCTTCAAACTAAATACCCCCTCAAATACAAATATTTTCAACATTTCCTGTTAGTTTGTCCAGTTTTGGGGTTTTTACTTCTTAAAACAACCGAACGTTATACATATTTGTAGTAAATTAATAACAGCGTATTACACAAAATTACAATTATTTTCTTGAACTTTTCATATAATCTGGGTGAAGGTAAAAAGCATGAGAGATATTGGTACAGCTAATTTGTGTCTAACATGCGCCTACGAAGTAAGGGGGTACCTATGAAACGTGTTCATGAAATGATAAGAAGCATTTTCAGCTGCGGTTTAACGGTAGTTCTAGTCTTGAGTTTTTTTCGTTACTACGATAACAGCAGTGATTTCTACCAGACGTGGTTATTTGTGTTAGTAGTTTCTATCACATCCCTTACTTTGGCCGGCGATATAAGAAAATTTTTTACGATTAAGAAGTTTTAGAAGTATTAAAAATAAGTTAGTTACACTTATACTTCCACAGAGAAACACACCGGCTTCAGGGTGAAGAAAAAAGACCCTTGGGGTCTTTTTGGTTACGAAAACTGTATTGCGGCACCTATCAGGCCGGGACCGGAATATGTGCCAACAAGGGGTCCTAATTGGGTGAAGATGGATGTCTCGATTTGCAATAAGTTTTCCAGGTCTGATCTAAATTTATTTGCCCGTTCCGGTGATGCAGCATGGGCCACTGCCATTCTAACCGGTTTTTTATCTTTAGCTAACTCCCCAAAGCGAGTTTTTAAATCTTGTAATGCCTTATTTTGAGTCCGAGCTTTCCCCAGTGGATCAAATTCGCTGTATTGCTCATACGGACACCGTGGTATTGGTTCTTATTTTTAAAGGAATTCGTAACTTCATGTTGAATAAATAATTCAGCACATGCAAATTATGACTTAGGAGATTGAAGATGTTAGATTTATTTTTTCAGGTTATATTACCGGTATTTTTGGTTTTTTTAGCCGGTTATGGAGCGCAGCGAGTATTGAAACTTGATGTGAAGTCTGTTTCTACGGCGGCTCTTTACATAATGACCCCGGCACTAATTTTTGACACATTTTACAAAGCGAAGCTCGATAGTACTTATCTAAATATTATTATTTACAGTGTTCTGCTGACAGGTGTTATTATCCTGATTGTTCAGGCTGTGGCTACGGTAAGAAATTACAGTCAATCGGAAACCAGCGGCTTAATTTTATCCACTGCTTTTATGAATAATGGCAATTTAGGTGCTCCTGTTATTCTTTTTGCTCTTGGTGAAGCCGGATTTCAATATGCTATCGCCATTATGCTGTTTCATACTATTGTCATGAGCACCATCGGAATTTACTATGCTGCAAAAGGGAAATTCTCTCTAAGAGAATCGCTTCTCTCTGTTGCGAAGATGCCAATTATGCATGCTGCGTTGCTGGGTTTAATATGGCAATTTTTTCACCTGCCAATGCCTGAGAATATAGCAAGAACCATTACCATGCTTGGGGAGGCGGCAATTCCCACTATTATGATGGTACTGGGTTTGCAGTTGGCGGAGATTAAGGTGTCTCGGCTTAGTTTGGAAAAGGCGGGGCTGGCAATTGGCTTGCGGTTATTGGTTTCACCCCTCATTGCATGGGGCATAGTGGCGTTGCTGTCTGTAAGCGGACTGCTCGCTAAGGTAATGATCATAGAAGCTGCCATGCCCAGCGCTGCCATTACCACCATGTACGCTCTGCAATATGACAGTGAACCAGATATGGTGTCGTCTATAACATTTATCAGTACAGTGGTGAGCTTGATTACGTTGAGTGTCTTGATGGCTTGGGTGGTGTAAAAGAGAAAGAAGACAGAATTTAGGTTCCTGTCTTCTAAGGATTTATTTCATATGTATAGGTAACTTTAGCTGTTTTATTGACCATGTGCAGTACGCTGCAGTATTTTTCTTGGGTCAATTCAACAGCTTTTTTTACTTTATCCTCGGGTAGATCTTTGCCCCAGATTTTGTAGACCATGTTCAGCTTATTAAATACACGGGGGTGGTCTTCAGTCCGGTCACCTTCAATTTCTACCTTTATATCCACTACTTCCAGGCGCATTTTTTTCAAAATACCAAGAATGTCTATGCCTGTGCAGCCTCCGATGGACATTAAGACAGTCTCCATTGGAGAAGGCCCCCGGTCTTCTCCGCCTGCTTTTGCAGAAGCATCCATTAAAACCTTATTACCATGCGGTGTTTCTCCTTCAAAGGCCATGTTACCTTTCCAACTAACGGTGGTTTTCATTTATTTCACCCTTCCTTTAAATATTAGACTAGCTTATACTAAATATTTTACAAGACATTGGGAAAAAGCACAAATCTGTGACATACATCACACCTATTGCCGCTTCCAGTGACGAACAGAATAGATTAATAGGAAATATAGCTAAGGCAGTTGCACAACTTGCAGGTTTGGCAGAAAAACTCTCCCAGTCTACAAGTAAATTTAAACTCTAAATAAATAGCCTCAGGTTTTCCTGAGGCTGTTTTATAAGGTGCGCCCGGCATGGGCGCATTTCAGCATAGTACTACTCTTAAGCAGGTGGGCTGACTGGTATGGGTTGTTTGATTCCATAATATATGACATTGCAGCAATACCATGTACTTTTGTTGTAAGTACTTCTTTTACATTAGTAGGTTTTATGCCCCCTAAGGCAATAACAGGAATATTGGTGTTGGATTTAATGTTATTCAACAGTTGAATACCCCTAGGTTGCGCACCCTTTTTGCAGTCTGTTTCAAAGATATGGCTAGCCAACAGATAATCGGGAGCATATTTGGCAGCTTCCGTTGCCTCTTCCAGGTTGTGTACGGACACCCCAATTAGTCCGTTGAATTGAGGCCGCTGGGTGATAAAATCTTGGAAGGACATATGGTAGCCGTCAGCGTTTACTGCATTAGCTGCAACCAGGTTGCTATTCACAATTATTTGGGCATTATTATTGTTTGTGATTTTCTTAAGATCTTTGGCAATAGAGATTAAGTCAGGGGTGGGTAGATCCTTTTCCCTAAGAATAACTCTATCCACGCCGCCCTTAACAGCCTGCTCTACTACTTTAACTAAGGAATCATGTGTTATTAAATTCCTGTTGGTGATTAGATAAAGCATTCTAGTCATCTTCTCTTAATAGGTTAAGGTCTTTTCCTTCCATGATTTTGTTCATATTGCGCATGGAGCACATTTTACCGCACATGGTACAGCTGTCTTCGTGTTCAGGCATGGACTCTTTTCTATATCTTCGGGGTTTATCCGGATCAATTGCTAATTCGAACATTCTTTCCCAATTTAAATTCTGCCGCGCTTTGCTCATTTCATAATCCCACTCTTTTGCTCCTTTAATTCCTTTAGCAATATCAGCAGCGTGAGCGGCAATCTTAGTGGCAACAATACCTTCTTTCATATCCTCCATATTTGGCAGGCGTAAGTGTTCTGCGGGAGTAACATAGCAGAGAAAATCTGCACCATGACTTGCGGCGATGGCACCACCGATAGCACTGGTAATATGGTCGTAGCCCGGAGCAACATCTGTAACTACGGGGCCCAACACATAAAAGGGAGCGCCATGGCAGAGTTTCTTCTCTATAAGCATATTGGCTTGGATTTCTTTTAGATCCATGTGTCCGGGGCCTTCAATTATTATTTGAACATTCTTCTCCCAAGCTCTCTTTGTTAATTCGCCAAGAACCATTAATTCCTTAATTTGACTGGCATCAGTTGCATCGTTTATGCTACCAGGTCTGCAGGCATCTCCTAAACTTAATGTTAAGTCATATTTTTGACAGATGTCCAATAGCTCATCAAAGTGTTCAAAGAATGGATTTTCTTTGTCATTCAGTTCCATCCAAGCGTAGAGAAGGGAACCACCACGTGAAACAATATGATTTAGTCTCTTGTTTCTTTTAAAAACGGATGCCGTTTCTCGGTTAATGCCGGCATGGATTGTGGCAAAATCAACGCCGTCTTGAGCATGTTTTTCCACTACTTGCAGGAATTCTTCTGCTGTAATATCTTGTAATTCTTTATCATAAAAGCCGACTGCATCGTAAACAGGGACAGTACCTATCATAGCAGGAGACATATTTACCAATCGTTGTCTAAACTCTTTGGTTTTACCGTAGGAGCTAAGGTCCATAATGGCTTCTACGTTCATATCTAACGCGGCTTGAACTTTTTCCAACTCCACGTCAATATTGCAGCAGTCTTTGGAAATACCTAAGTTAACATTAATTTTAGTTCTTAAACCTTCGCCAACACCTTGGGGGTCTAAGGAGACATGGTTCTTATTTGCGGGAATAGCTACTTTCCCTTGGGCCACCAGTTCCCTTAATTGGTCCACATCCATTCTTTCCTTTTCAGCCACAATTTCCATTTGTTTAGTGATGATACCCTTTCTAGCGGCATCCATTTGAGTCGTATAAGTCATAACATTGGCTCCTTTTTTAAAAAATATAATACAAAAGACAGAAGATAGGAGATAGCTGAGTTCTGCCTGCCTATATATTCATCCAATCCTTAAATATCGGTTGATAACCTTTCCCTATCAAAGATTCTTTAATTTCAGCAACACTGCGTGTGTCAGAAATATCAAATTGGCCATCGCCCTTTGAAGATTTACTATGGCCGCCTACTTCAGTGGATACCCCTGCAGATAATTTGTTAACGCCTAAGGGGATAAGATGGTCCCTAAAATTTTTATTTTCCCGAGTGGACAAATTTATGGAAGCATAGGGTAGCAGTAGTCTAAAAGCGAGCATGATTTGAACTAAATTTCGATCAGTGACCGGAATAATATCGCTAAATATACCTACGTGAGGGCGAATACGAGGGAGTGATAAGCCCACTTCCACGTCAGTATATCTATTCTGAAGATACTGGGCATGTATCCCGGCAAAGAATGCTTCTTTTTTCCAGTTACTAAGGCCAAGCAGGGCACCGATGTTGATGTTGCGTATCTTTGCTGCACTCGCCCGTTCCGGTGCGTCTAACCTAAATTTATAGTCCTTTTTAGGACCGGCTAGGTGGACTTTGTCATAAATTTTTTGGTCGTACACTTCTTGGTAAATAGTCAGTCCGTCCACGCCAGCTGCAATAACTTTTGCATATTCTTTCTCGGTAAGTGGGTAAATTTCAATGGTTATGGAATCAAAGTGTTTTTTTAGCACCTTAACCGCCTCGACAATGTAGGATACAGGAGTTTTTGCCTTAGATTCGCCGGTTAATACCAATATGTGTCTCAGACCAGTTTGGGCAATTGCTTTGGCTTCTGCTTCAATTTCGTCCATGGACAATTGTTTTCTGTTAATTTTGTTGGCCACATTAAAGCCACAGTAAGCACATTTGTTGACACAGTAATTGGCTATATACATGGGTGTATAAAGTAGCACCGCTTTACCAAAATGCTGAAGGGAGAGCTGCCTTGCTCGCTGAGCCATTTGTTCTAAGCATCCCTCGGCAGCGGGGGATAGGAGATTGAGAAAGTCATCCGGACCAATTTTTTTTTTGATAATCCTGATAACATCTTCTTCAGTGACTTGGTCTAAGTACTTTTCAAAGTCTAAGTTTTTATACTCTGTGTAAATGTGAAAAAAACTCATTAGTTACCACCTTCGAATAAAAAGCCAGTTAGTGGGGAAGAGGCATTTGCTTGGTGGCTTTCTACTCCCAATCTGGCTTCATATGCAATCCGGCCAGCCTTTACTGCCAGCGAAAATGCTTCTGCCATGGCAACAGGATCCTCTGCAGTGGCTATGGCAGTGTTAACAAGCACAGCTGCAGAGCCCATCTCCATCGCCTCTGCAGCATCTGACGGTTTTCCAATCCCGGCATCAACGATAATGGGTACTTCTATTTCATCAATAAGGATCTCTATTAGTTCTCGAGTTTTAATACCCCGGTTGGTACCGATGGGTGCACCCAGAGGCATCACTGCCGCAGCGCCTGCATCAACCATCCGTTTTGCCGCCATTAAATCCGGGCTCATATAGGGAAGGACAATAAAATCTTCCTTGGCAAGGGTTTCAGTAGCTTTAATAGTTTCTTGGTTGTCTGGCAGCAGGTATTTGTTATCAGAAATCACCTCGATTTTAACCCAGTTGCCGCAGCCCATGGCCTTGGCCATACGGGCAATGCGTACTGCTTCCTCAGCAGTTCTGGCCCCTGAGGTGTTGGGGAGAAGGATACGATCCTTAGGAATATATTCTAAGATGTTTTCCTCTTGAGAGCTAAGATCCACCCGACGCAGTGCCATGGTTACTACTTGTGTACCACATGCGGCTACGACCCTGGGGATAATCTGTTTGTTTGGAAACTTTCCGGTGCCTATTAGCAGTCTGCTGTCCAAATCCGTACCGCCAATTTGTAATTTACTCATTATAATCAACTCCCATAAATTAAGTTTCTTGCCTAAAGAAACACCATCACCTATTAAGTATAACGTAAATAATTAGCTTTACCCGCCTCCGAAAAGGCTGACTATTTCCACTTGATCTCCTTGATAGATGAGTTTTTGGTTAAATTGTTCTTTTGGTACGATTTCTGCATTTAATTCTATAACTACATTGTCTGCACTTAGCTGATATTGTTCAAGTAATGCTGTTATGGTGATGTTATCTAGGTCTAACTGTTTACCGTTTACTTGCATGAAGATCCTCCTTTCTAACAAAATAAAGAATGCAGCTTCAGTAGAGAAGCTGCATTAAGAATATGCTTTCCCTACGTTGGCATTACCCACATCAGGTTATAAGGGTCAGAGATAACATCTCTTTCTCAGCTTATCACTATAAGCTCCCCTGTAATTTATTTGGTTTTTAAGATTGTTATGCTTTTTACGTAATCTTTATAGTCTTATGTTGCTAAGTTTCCAATTAGACTTACTTTAATTATTGATTAACAGTCTTCAAATTGGATGGCTGCACCTATTGTGCCTGGGCCGGTATGAACACCGATGACCGGGCCTACTTGCGTGAAGGTGGCGTTTGCGCTAAAAGCATTTTCCAGCATTTCCTTAAGTTTTAAGCCGGCTTCATGGGCAGCGCCATGGGCTACCGCCATATTTATTGCCTTCCGTCCTTTTGCTAGTTCCTGAAAACTTTCGGTAATATACTTCAGGGCTTTATTTTGGCTACGTACTTTGCCGTAAGGAACATAAATTCCATCTTCGTTTACCCGTATAATCGGTTTGATGTTCAACATAGAGCCCATAAGAGACGAAACTTTACCAATTCTACCGCCTTTGTGCAGGTATTCTAAAGTGTTTAATGTAAATAAGGTTTCACTATTTTTACGTACACTTTGCAGTTTATTGACAATTTCTTTAGCACTTAAGCCTTCTTTAATATGCCTAGCAGCTTCATTAACCAGGAGGCCGATGCCCAGACTGATGGACTTAGAATCGACAATATGTATCCTATCTTCCAATTTCTGTTTTGCTAGATGAGCCGCATTTAAGGTGCCGCTCAGTCCGGATGAAATATGAATTGATAAGACTTCTTTATATTGTTCCAGTAGTTTGGTGTAAACGTTTATAAAGTCTTCTGGAGTAGGTTGCGATGACTTGGGAAGTACGGGACTCTCTTGCAGCAGTTTGTAGAAATTGTCTGAAGTTAAATCAATGCCGTCTGAATATATCTTATTATCAAAGACAATTTGTAAAGGGATTACGGTAACATTTAGCTTCTCCTTGATTGACGCCGGGATATCGCTGGTACTGTCGGTGACCAGGGCAATTTGTTTCATTAGTAGACTCCTTTTCGATTATATTAATTAAAGTCATTGTAACACTAATTTGCATAAATATCTATTAGACCCAATTATTTACAGAGCTGACGCATGAACTTTTTTAAAATTCTTGCGAGGTCTGAAATTGACGTTT
>JADQBR010000016.1 GCA_016278515.1 Bacillota bacterium | reverse complement strand
CTTACTGAGTCTCTGGCTTCAGGAAACTGAAACCAATATAAATCTTCTGCCAGTGCTGGGTAATCCAAAGGTATGTCTTGGGTTTTTAACAGCTGAATCAACCCCCGCAGATGATGGGAAAACTCCTCCATGCTGTCTGATGTGGCAGCGGCATCAAACCGGCGTTTAACCCTTTTTTCATCTTCCTCGTTTTTAATCAGTTTACGAAGAGAAATACCCAGAGCATTTTTTTCTTTACTCATGGCGTGCTGGTGCATATCTGCCCCTTGTTGATGTAATGCAAAAAGGGTTAAGGCTGTATGCACTGCCCACTCTCCTCTTGTGGGTGCTCCATCTTTACTGGTTAGCGACTCCGACAGCCCATTTAAGGTTAGATCCCACAATGCCGGCATACTTCCTGGTTCATTACCAATGCCCCGCCGCAACTTTGCTAAAGTTGCTCGGGCCGCTGCTTCGTTGTTGCTGCCGGACAACCGGCTGATTTGATATTTTACAAAATTCTTTACCATCTTGGCTTCATCAGCCATGTTCAGTCCTCCTTCTTGTACAGTCTGCTTAGAGTTTCTCTATTGGTCGTGCGGTAGAGAAAACGGTTGTAAGCCTCCGGTGCTGTGTAACGATATTCCCTTCCAGTTCTTTCGTCTTTTTCAACACGTCCTGCAAATGCCTGGGGACCGGACTGGTTTACCATTTCTTTGCCCAAATCCTGAATGATTCCTTTTGCCTGTTCCCACCATTGACTACAAAGTTCATCTTTTTTGTCATCGTCTTTTTGTGGGTCAATACTTGCCAGCCATCGGCGGAAAGGTTGGTTGATTCGGTAATAGGCCTGCTCCTTTGCGGTATTTCTCTGTCCGTTAGTGTCGGCATTGCCAGATGCCTTGACCAAATTCTGGTCTAACTGTCCTACTTGGTCCACCAGTCTGTCCGTTGTTTCTATCTCGCCGATGATTCGGTTCACCCAACTTTCTCCCAGAGCAGTGAGTATTTCTCCACTAAAGGTAATGGAATCACTAAATACATCATTAACAGAGGAATTTTTATCTCCGTATTTAACCGCTGCTGTCATAAAATGAAAGTGTGTGCACGGAATCATTTGCTCTCCCTTTAAACGTGAAAGCCAGCTGATGATACCGGGTGTACGGTTGCTTTCACTGTGTCCCATCAACACGGAAAAATCGCGCCACAGTTGTCGAGAAGGGTCGTGCCGCCTTGGAATAAATTTAGGAGGGGCTGTTTTCTTTTTGGCTGCATTTCGCCACAATGTCATTTGCTCCAAAAAAGCGTTTTCTTCGGGAAAGAAATTGCCTCCCAATAGATCGTAACCCACAACTTTATTGCCCTGACGCTTGAGGCAAAGCCGTCTGGACTGAAATGTCAGGAGAGCGGAAGGATTATCCGGTATGGTCTTTTCTGTCCGTTCTTCGCTTTTCACTATTTCGTTTTCCCAAACAGGGGCTTCTTCTCCCCATAATTCATTACCACCATCTTTCAGAAGAACCAGATTGAGGATCAGTGTTTCGAATATGTTTTCTCCTAAGGCTGTAATCAAATCCAGTTTCCCAAGCCATCCTACTCCAGTGCCGGTCTTTGCAGCAACGTCATCGAAGGCGTTTATGTAGATTAACCACCGGGCTGCTTCTGAATACTGCAAAGTTATCTTCTTACTCCCTGACCGCTGTGGAAACAGACAGATTTTATTATTGCTTTCTGACATTTCGCCGTTCAATTTTGCAGCGGTAAATGATGTAGCTTTCCCTATGTCAGCCACTTGGTAAAAGGGGTGTTCCGGATGAAATAGGTAAAATCGGTCTTCAAAATGCAACAAGTACTTTTCAATGATTTCCATGGGAAAATTACCTTTATCCCAGAGAGCTTTCCACCTTTCCAGAGCTGCTTCTGGAGACATGGGTGGTGCGAAGGTGCTGCTTATGTCATACCGACCAAAGACGGCGTGAAGTACCGCCAGTAACAGCCGCAGTATTGCCACGTCTTGGGTTGGCAGTTCCCCTGCAAGACTTCGATATTCCGATGCCTTCCTAAACAATTCCAGCATGGATATTTCCTGAGTTTCTCCACCCTTTCCCATGACCATGATCCACGGTTCATGTAATAAATTAAATTCTTTTTCAGGCATCCGCATCCTCCTCCTTTTCATAGCTTAGTCCTTCCTGCTGATGGTAAGTTAAACAATAATTCCCCAGTTTAGCTGAAAATGATTCATTAAGGATCAGAGCCAGTTCACCCTTTAACCAGGGAGATTGTTGCCATTGAGAGAGTTTTATGCTGTTGGATTGTTCCAGTTCTGAAACGGTTTTTTCAATGGACCATGGCGCACATAAAATGCTGGGCAGACGTATTCTTTGTCTGACCAGGGCACGAGCCAGTTCTTTGCTGGGCACTTCATCTAATGGTATCTCTCGTCCCTTCTCTGTCCAAGGCAAAAAATGCAAACGACTGCCGCTTTTTTCCTGAATCAGAAGTACCTCTATTGACTCATCTGTGTCTCTGACAGCTGCCTCCCCTTGTTGCTGGGACATATCAGTGTCCATCCAGCCCACCAGGGTTTGAGTAGATTCTTGCCATGCAGGACCAATTCTAAAGTCTTTGGCTCGTTTTTCTTTGTCAGCTATCAAGTCTTCCCATTTCTTTCTTGCCTCGCCATAGTCTGTTGGTTTTTGAGAAAGAGCGACGTTGTTGTCATACACATCCTGCACTAAAGCAGGGATGTCAGTGGGAAGCTTTAACTGCTGGGGCAACAGTGCTTTCGTACGTATTAACAAATATTTGCCATAAATTATCTCAGTGGCTGATTCAAAATCTTCATCGTCACCTCCCATAATGAAACATTGGGCTCTTTCAAGTTTTAATGGCCGTGTCCTTGTGTGTCGATGAAGACGGCCGATGCGCTGTAACAGTAAATCCATTGGGCAAAGATCTGTGACCATCACATCAAAATCAATGTCCAGGGATTGTTCCAACACCTGGGTACCTACTACAATCTGGAGTGCCGGGCGCTTATTTCCTCCCCTAGGTTTTCCCAATTCCTTCAGCAGCACTCGCTCCTTTTCAGCTCTATCTGGGGCAAGGAACCGGGAATGAAGTAACTTCACTTTTTCTTCTCCGAACCTTATTCTAAGTTCCTCTGCCAAGGCTTGTGCTCGTTTAACGGTATTGACCAAAATCCCAGCGCATCCTCCATCAGATAGTAATTCATCCAGCTTTTCCGGCATTGTTTCTTCTGTGAGAAAACCCAGTTCCACATTTCGTGTTGGTCCATCAGTCGGTACTGTTTTCTGCCTCACTTGAACCCCATCGGTATAGGTGATTAGGGGGTATCCCCTGCTTTGCGCCCATGATGGCGTTTCCTCAAAGAGGGTTTTATTTCCTGCCAAAGGGTCTTTTGGCTGTTTGAGAAGTATATTTTTGTTAAGATAGGCATCAATCACCGACTGTCGTTTTTCTGCAGGCAAGGTGGCTGAAAGAACTATAACCGGCACGCCATAGGCTCCCAGCCAGTTTAGGGCTCTATTCAGGTATTGCCCCATGTAGGCGTCATAGGCGTGACATTCGTCAATAATCACCACCTTGTTGACCAATCCCAAATGTCGAAGCATCAGGTGCTTTTGTTTGAGGGCAGCCAGTAGAAGTTGGTCTATGGTGCCGGCAACAAAATCGGCCAGCATGGTTTTTTTTTGCCCTTCAAACCACTCATGCACTAGTACACCACCATCTTCATCTGCACCTATGTTGGTGCTGCCTTCAAAAATTTTCAAAGACTGGTATTCTTCATTAAATTGTGCCTTTCCATGTGCCAGGCTGATGGTATAGCCTCCTTCCTGATCCAAGTGGCTGATCCAGTTCTTTAAGCGGGGAAAGATGCCATCGGAGGTTGCCTGGGTAGGAAGGGCAAAAAAAATGCCATGTCTATTTGTTTTTTCAGCAAATACTTCAGCACAGGCCAGAGCCGCTTCAGTTTTTCCAACGCCCATAGGAGCTTCCAAGACAAATATGCCCGGAGTATCAATGCCCCCGGCTGTTTTTGTCACAGTTTTTTGCAATGTAGTAGACTCAATTCCAAAACGTTCCTGATAGAGATCACTGTTCATCCAAGCGTTATCCGCTTCCCATGGATTGGATAATGATAGCTGTTTCCACGCGCTTTTGATGCGTTTGTCTGTCTGTAAATAATTGGCAGAATCCTCCAAGCGAATATATGGGAAATAATCTTCATTACTAGCAATCCAGTCTGCCATTACCAGCAGACCGCTCAATAAAACCTGGGAGGTCATGTTAGGGTGGGGAGTATCTTTCATACTGGAAAACTCCGCTAGGTTTAAAGCATATTCCGTCAGTTCTTTTTGTACACTGGTCCAGGCTTCCTTACCTTCTTTTTCAAGATGATAATTGAACCCATAGGACTCCACACCACACGCATTCAACGTGCCATGACTGGGAGGTTTTCCATGATGGGCACCCAACACAGCTGTTACGTTCTTGTTGCATCCGGCATTTTGCAGCAAGATTTGCGTTGCTAAAGCGTGTGGTGTTTTACCTGCGTGGGAAAACTCACGATAAGACTTTAATGGTACGCCAGCAATCTTTAGTTTTTCCTCTATCTTTTCATCCAAATCCCGACATAGCGGGCGAGTCAATTTTGCTTGAAAGACAGGAGTCGCTTTACCCAAGTCATGGATCGCTGCCAAAAATACAAAAAGTTTTTCCGCATGTTCTTCTCCGCCCGTTCCTGCACCAATGGTGTTTTTGACTCCTTTGGACAGCCAACAATTCCACAGTCTTTCTGCTACCACCGCACTGTCTTTCATGTGAATCATTAATGGCAACCAAAGCATCATTCCGTCTTTGTAGGATTTTTTTGCCCAAAGATTTTGAGCTGCGAAAGATAGTTTGTTCAAATCAAACACTCCCTTGCAAATAAAATTGTGTTTATGGTATTACATTCCATTTCTTCCAGCAGAGTGTTGTATTAGGTGGCCGTTTTCGCTGCAGTTTTAATCGACATTATTGCTGCACTTTATTATACCGCTGACAACTTCTGCGATAACCGGCTCATCACTAAGGTCACTGCCATTTTTGATACACTTCCTTATACGGATAATTTTCTGATAACTTCATAATCACATATCTAGCGGTTTTGATTATTTTGGCGGCAAGAAATACATACTTTAAACGAAATGTCTTTATTTGCTGTCTGTATTCTGAAATGCTTAAAGAATCAAATTTGAACAGCAAAAACAGATTGTATGAAAGCATCATCATTTGAAACACGGCCTCATTAGCCCAAAATGATTTTAGCAGAAGATGTCCTACCGACATATCATATTTGGCTTCTTTGATGTAATTCTCAGCATTGCCACGCTTTTCATATACAAAAATGGCCGTTATCTAATCTGTCAACTCAACCCTCTATCATAGAATGCAGTTGACCTGTTTCCTCATAGAACTAAAATAGGGCTTTCCAGTGTTTGCTGCTTAATGCTATAAAAATAGCTGGCGGCATATTAGCCGGAAAGCCCCTAATTACTGGGTTCCCAAATGAGTAATAAAAGTTTCCAAATGTTGTACTCATCTTTCCCTTCTCAGGATTGTTTTCCCTTATCCATAATAATATTGACAATACTTATTTCTACATTTTCCTATTATTTCCTTCTATTTCCTTCTATTTCGTTAACCAAAGTGAAAGATTAGTTATAACATCTATAAAAAAACCTTGGCTTTTCAACCTAGGTTCCCTATCACAAATTTTGGTGTCGGAGACGGAACTTGAACCCATACGGTTGCCCACACGCCCCTCAAACGACGCGTCTGCCGATCCCGCCACTCCAACACGAAATATAAATATGGCTAATTATTTCCGCTAAAAAGTATGCACACCCCTGCACCAATTTGCACCCCCCGGGTGCATACTTTTTAGCAGAAGTGTGTGCAAAATAAAAAAATCGGCCGTTTCTGAACGACCATTTTACCCCTGGAATCACGAAAACCCCTTGCTATCAAGGGATTTTCATTGTATCAAAATTTGAGTTCTTATTTGGTGGAGGCGGTGGGGCTCAAACCCCTAGTGAACCCCAAGTGATAAACATACAAGCTTCAATGCGCTTAGTCTCAGATTTAGATTCACGTAAATGGGGGCCGTTTTCCTTAAATCTAGATACATTAAGCAAAACCCTCATGATACCACCTACTTCCGATCTATCCACACCACACACTCCAATTGTTATCATATCGAAACATACCTTGAGAAACAAACCGCAGTCTCTTATGGTACGGTTTAGGCTATACAATAGTAATACATGCCACCCATGCAGTAAATTTTAATAAGCACACGGAGGTAAAAAACTACACTATTCATCTAAATTATAGACAGCCTTAGTGACCTCTTCATGCAGCTGTTCATATAGCTGTTCGGGAGAAGAAATATATTTTAGAGCTGTTCGGATGTTGGGTAAACCATCTTCTGTTTTATAACCCATCATCAGGGCAACAGCTGCGATGTTTTTTGTACTATTAAATAGCATGTAGCCATACGAATGTCGCAAGGTATGTGCATTTAACTTCTCAAAACCTGTTTTATCCTTATATTTGTCTAAGATATATTGAAGGCCTCTAATCGTGAGTTTTTGGTTTTGTCTATTGTAAAATAGAACTTTTGGGAAATCAGTATCTAATAAGTTTTTTGATGTTAGGTAGTTTCTTAGTGAGATAGAAGTCCTTTGGTTTAACGGGATCATTCTAGCATAATCTATTTTTATTTGAAAGGTTGTGTCACTGCCAGCTTTAATATTATCTGTGTTTAGTTCAATCAATTCGTTTGGGCGCAGACCAGCATAAAGCATCAGCATTATGATAACCTTATCTCGGCGGTTCCCTTCATAATCAAGAACTTTTAACAGCTTAATTCGTTCCTCTTTTGTCAGATATGCTGGTGGTTTAATTGGTTCACTACTAGCAATACTACCCCTGGTCACAGGATTAACTTTTACAATCCCTTCATCTAAAGCCCAATTGAAGAATCTATTGAGACCACTCATTACTTTATTAATAGTTGCAGGTTTTCTGCCTTTGTTTTGGAGAAACACCTTGAATGCTTCGATATGCTGAGATGAAACCTGCTTGGGGTCCGGCTTAAGCTGCCGCTCTTTTAACCATGCTTCAAATTGATGTAGCGCACTTTGATAAGCTTTTGCCGTACTATCGCTATTAAGGACAGAAACAAACTGGGTAGTGTATCTTTTCATCTTTTGGATTCCTTTCTCAAACCTCAAAACTTTATTTTAATCTTATCTTAGCATGGTGGTTTCAGCAATTTATATTCTTATTCATTTTTTAGTTCTGTTTCTGCAAGAATGTCCTTTAATGTGTTTCCTAAGAATTGTGCATCGCGATTAAGGTTAAAAGAATCTTGGGGCAGTAATGCAGACGTGACTTCTATATAGTTTGAAGCCAGCAGGTGTATTAACTGCTTATCTGTAACTTTTGGTAAGTTGCATTTACCTAGAATATCTCCAGGAGCTTCAGCTAGAAATAGTTTCAAAAGTTGTGAAAAATTCAACTTTAAATCATGTACCATGCTCTGATAAGAATTAAAAGTTTTACTCAACTCATTTAATAATCCATAAGCATAGTGATCTTCTTTGGCTTTGTTATTGGTGAGAATAGGCTGGTAACAGTTTGTAAATAAATCCATGGATTCCAACCGTTCTTCTATATCTGCGGTAATAGCAGTCAGTCGTAATAACTCTGTTGAGAGAGATTGATACGCATAAATACAGCCATCCTGTTTTTCATACTCAACTATTTTTGCAAGTTCGTGTCTACTAATATTTTCTAGTAAAACGAACACTCGTCTGGAAAACATTTTTTCTTCCATAACTAGTTGTCACCACCTTTAGACTCTATTATTATCTGCAGTCTAGAAATCAAAAAGGAACAAGAAAAGCATTACAAAAAATATTCCGAACATTTTATGACACCTCCATTACTAAAGGCATTCTGTATAGAATAGTTTATTCCATACATTATGTTACTGTCATAATATGCTTATTTTTTTAGAAAGTCAAGAATAAACTACTAAAAAAAGCGACTATACTTAGAAAATAAGTACAGTCACCTTTCTGTTCTCGTTTATCTTTTATTCTTAAAGT
>JADQBR010000115.1 GCA_016278515.1 Bacillota bacterium | reverse complement strand
GCGAGTATAGCAAAACTCTTAGCAACTTGTTGCTTTAGAGTTTTGGATATGCCCCCTGCGGGTACCCCAAATTCAAGTGGCATGAAGTTTGCACTATTTATATGCATAACGTTTTATGTGGGGGTGAGTAAAACTAGCAAACATAGGGCTTGAAATATGATAGGAGATTTTTCTATAACACTTAGGTTGTTTCATTTTGATACGGTTTATGTGCCGATGTTCCGAAGTGAAACTAGCTTAGTGATTAAAAAATGGGGGTGTATTAATTAATGCAAATTTATCGTGTGGACATGACGGAAGGCAAAGTAACAACCGAAGAGGTTAAAGAAGGTTATGCCGTTTTAGGGGGCCGAGGCCTTACTTCTCAAATTATTGCAGATGAAGTGGATCCTACCTGCCATCCTTTAGGAGCCAACAACAAATTAGTAATTGCTCCTGGTTTGTTATCCGGGACAAACGCACCCAGTTCAGGACGCTTATCCGTAGGAACCAAGAGTCCGTTAACCGGCACTATTAAAGAATCCAACGCCGGTGGTACCGCTTCTCAAAAGCTGGCTAAATTAGGCATTAAGGCGATTATTGTGGAGGGGCAGCCTAAAAATGGCGAGTTTTACACCTTAAAAGTCTCCAAGGATGGTATTGAACTAAAAGATGCTTCTTCCTTACTGGGCCAAAGAAACTATGATTTGGGCAACACGATGCGCGGTGAATACGGCGACAGCGTCTGTGTTGTTTCTGTGGGACCGGCAGGAGAATACAAGCTCACTGCTGCATCCATTGCAGTAACTGATGGCGAGGGTCGCCCGGTTCGTCACTGCGGACGCGGCGGTACCGGCGCTGTTATGGGCAGTAAAGGAATCAAGGTCATAGTAATTGATGATGCAGATGCACCTGGCGTTTCCGTCAAAGATAAGGAAGGATTCAAGGCAGCAGCCAAGGACTTCAGCAAGATGCTGTTGGATCATCCGGTTTGCGGCCAAGGACTACCAACTTATGGAACGGCAGTGCTGATAAACATTCTTAACGAAGCCGGCGGACTCCCGACTAAAAACTTCCGCAGCGGCCGTTATGATGGTGCTGATAAAATCAGCGGCGAGGCAATGTTCGATAGAATCAATGAACGCAAAGGCAATCCGACCCACGGCTGTCATCCAGGATGCGTAATGAGATGTTCCCAGGTTTATAACGATAAGGATGGTAATTACCTGACTGCCGGCTTTGAATATGAAACCATTTGGGCCTTTGGTGCGCACTGTACAATCGACGATTTAGATGCAATTGCAACCTTAGACCGCCTCTGTGACGACATTGGTTTGGATACAATTGAAATGGGCGTAACTATCGGCGTGGCTATGGAAGCCGGTATTATTCCTTTCGGCGACGCGGATGGTGCCATTGACCTGCTTCAGCAAGTCGGCGAAGGTAAACCTTTGGGTAGAATACTGGGTAATGGCGCTTCCTTTACCGGTAAAGCATATGGGGTAACGCGTGTTCCGACCGTGAAAGATCAAAGTATTCCTGCTTACGATCCCAGAGCAGTTAAGGGCGTGGGCGTAACTTATGCTACTACTACTATGGGTGCAGACCACACAGCCGGCTATAGTGTTACAGCTAATATCTTAAAGGTAGGCGGTCATGTTGACCCGCTTAGCAAAGAAGGTCAGGTTGATTTGTCCCGTAACCTACAGATTGCAACTGCTGCTGTGGACAGCACCGGACTCTGCCTCTTTGTTGCCTTTGCAGTATTGGATAAACCAAAGGCACTGCCGCGGGTAGTTGACATGCTAAACGCTCAGTACGGCTTATCATTGACGGTAGATGACGTATCAGAACTTGGCAAAGCTATCTTAAACACGGAAAGAGAATTTAATAAGGCTGCCGGATTTAACAATTCACACGACAGGTTGCCCGAATTTTTTAAAGAGGAACTACCTCCTCACGGAACAACCTTTGATTTAACTGACGAAGAATTAGATGAGCTTTATAACTTTTAGTTAGGGTGGTTTCATGAAACTTGAAGTGAGGCTTTTTGCAAACCTGCGTGACAACTTGCCTAAGGAAAACAAAGGTCAGGCTGCAGTAGTCCTGTCGGAAGGCAGTACTACTCAAGACCTGATTAATCATTTAGATATTCCCCGGGATTTACCACTGATCATTATGGTCAACGGCAAACGCCAATTGGAAAGTTACTCATTAAAAGACGGTGACCGGATAGGGATTTTTCCTCCCGTAGGTGGAGGATAGATATAAGAAGCGGAGGCAATTTGCCTCCGCTTCTTTATGCGTTTATACCATATTTTTTTATTTTTCTATAGAGAGTAGTCCGCCCTATGCCCAACTTCCTTGCCGTTTGAGAGACATTCCCCTCACATTCGATCAATGTATTTTTGATAGATTGCTTTTCGGCTTGTTGAAGGCTGCCCATTGTGTCCGAAGCAGATCCTTGATAATGATTTTGCCGCTTAGCCATAACCTCTTTCCTGATTTCGTCCGGCAGGTGTTCAAGGCCAACTATAACATCATCCATCATAGTTATTGCCCGTTCTATAACGTTAATAAGTTCCCTTACATTGCCTGGCCAAGAGTATTCCCGTAAAACTTTCATTACTGCATCAGATAGCACTTTCTGACCCTCGGTAAATTGAGCCATAAAATGATTAACCAAAGCCTCAATGTCATCTCTTCTATCCCTCAGTGGAGGTAAGGTTACGCTTAATACATTCAGTCGGTAATAAAGATCCAACCTAAAACGCCCCTCATTTACCAGCTGCAATAAATCTTTGTTGGTAGCTGCCACAATCCGCACATCCAAGTTTCGCATCTGGTGACCGCCTACGCGGGCATAACGTTTTTCTTGAAGCACTCTCAGCAGCACGGTCTGCACCTCAAAGGGCATATCGCCTATTTCATCTAGAAAAAGAGTGCCTTCTTGAGCCAATTCAAACTTACCTTGTGATCCGCCTTTACGAGCGCCGGTAAAGGCCCCCTCTTCATAGCCAAATAATTCGGCCTCTATCAAATTTCTCGGAACTGCGCCGCAATTTACCGCTATAAATGGTCCATCTGCCCGCGGGCTGGCATTGTGCACGCCCTGTGCAACCAACTCTTTGCCGGTCCCACTTTCCCCCAATAATAGTGCCGGAGAATTACTACGGGCAATTTTTTGCGCCTGCTTTATAACCTTTTTCATCACCAGGCTGCTTGAAATTATTCTCTCAAAAGTATATCCAGCTTCATAACCAACCCGCTTATTTTTATTATAGGTACGTTGTTGAAGTTGTTTTACCACCAACCTGCTTTGGATAGCCCTGCTGCCGGCAACCACTAAGCCCAAGCTGTGGGGGTGTGCTCCTTGATAGTCACCGGAAATATCTAAGATCCCAATGAGTTTACCGCTGAAATCAAAAATCGGGGCTGCTGCACAGGTCAAAAAATGATTTTCCTTGTAAAAATGCTCATGTGCAAAAATTGTTACCGGTGCCTTTTCTACTAATGACGTACCAATTGCATTAGTCCCTTTAATATGCTCTCCCCAATTTACACCTTCAGACAAATTAACCCGGACCGCCTTGTCGTAGAAACGGTCATCGCCGATTGTCTTTAATATGTAACCGCTGGCATCCGTAAGAATTACTAAGGATCCGCTGCCTTTTATATGTTGATATATTTCGTTCATAGTAGGTACTGCCACTTCGAGCAAAAGACTATTTTTCTCCATCTGCCGGCGCAGCTGGTGACTTTCCAATTTATCTATTTCTGCCTTAGCCAATGGGTCATGTTGTTTTCCATGCCGTTCCCAAGATTTTGCCACCACCTGGGACAAATTATTTGAAAACTTTCCATGATTTATGTACTCATACCACGCAGATGATACCTTATCATAACGATCCAACACAGTCCTCCAACCCCCTTTGGCAGAAAATAATACTTATTACTAGTATTTCTAAGACGTACGGTGACTTTCCTTCCTAAAATAATCCAAAAGCAAGATAATTCCAAAAACTTTCAGAGCAAAGTGAATCTTCCTAACCAACTTTCCAACTTACTAACTTTCCAACTAAAAAATAAAAGCCGCACTTGGCTAAATTACAGTTGCCTATGTGCAGCAGAAACAATCTCCTCTATATTGACGTCCATGGCTGGTCCGTCTGAACATAAATACAGCAAATACTCAATATTGCCTTCAGGGCCGCGTATAGGCGAGTAATATAACCCTTTAACAACAAGGTTCAATTGTCGAGAGACGCCTAATACTTTTTTAATAACGTGCTGATGTACTTTCTGATCGCGAACCACGCCTTTTTTGCCAACGTATTCCTTTCCCGCTTCAAATTGAGGCTTAATTAAGGCGATAACTTGACCGCCTGTAGATAATAAAGGCGGCACAACGGGTAATATCTTTTCCAAGGAAATAAAAGCTACATCAATGGTTACTATATCTACGACTTCCCCTAGTTGTTCCAATGTTAAATATCGAGCATTAGTCCTTTCCATGGAAGTAACTCTCGAGTCCTGACGTAATTTCCAAGCCAACTGGCCGTATCCAACATCTACGGCAAAGACCCTTCGAGCGCCATTTTGCAGCGCACAGTCAGTAAATCCTCCTGTGGATGCTCCTATATCCAGTACCACCTTGTTCTCTAATTCAATATTAAAGTTTTCCACGGCACCGGCAAGTTTTAGACCACCTCTGCTAACAAAAGGTATTACTTCACCAATAATTCTTATTCCAGCATCTTCCGATACCTTTGTTCCAGCTTTATCTACTTTCTGTTCTTCTACCATAATTTTCCCGGCCATTATATTTGCCTTAGCCTTTTCCCTACTAGGATAAAAACCTCTATCTACCAGCAGTTGGTCCAACCTTACCTTAGTCATTTCTTTAGCCCCTTCTCAGAAGAAAAGAAACGTTTGCGTACCGTGTCGGCGATTCCTGCCGCGTCCAACTTATACTCCTTGCGCATAATCGCGGTATCACCCTGTTGAATGAACTCATCAGGAATGGCTAGGTTATATACTTCAACCCGCAAATCCTTTTGCGCTAGCAGTTCCAGCACAGCGCCACCGAAACCGCCGGCAAGCACATGTTCTTCTACGGTTAGTAATTTACCCGATTTTTCAGCCTGATTTAAAATAAGCTCATTATCTAATGGTTTTACGTAACGAGCGTTTACTACTGCAGCTGCAATACCCTCTTTCTCCAACAACTCAGCAGCTTCCAAACTGGGATAAACAGTGTTGCCAATTGCAATTATGGAAACATCTTCACCTTGGCGCAGAATTTCTCCCTTACCTGGAGGTAATTCATGCATGGGCGCCTCCAAACTAGCACCTACTCCTTTACCTCTAGGATACCTTATGGAAACAGGGCCGTCCTGTTTTATTGCCGTCAAGAGCATATGACGCAGTTCATTCTCATCTTTAGGCGCCATGATGGTCATGCGTGGAATATTGCGTAGAAAGGCGAAATCAAACAAACCTTGATGGGTCTCTCCATCCTCGCCGACAATGCCCGCTCTATCCAGTGCAAAAACTACGGGTAAATTTTGTAAGGCAACATCGTGCATCACCTGGTCGTATGCTCGTTGTAAAAAGGTAGAATAAATGGCAACTACCGGCTTATAGCCTGCTGCAGCTAAGCCGGCACTCATGGTCACAGCATGTTGTTCTGCAATTCCCACATCGTAAGCACGTTTAGGGAATTCTTCAGAAAATTTGTCTATACCTGTTCCGCCGGGCATTGCCGCAGTGACAGCAACTACCTTTTGGTCTTTGCGAGCAACTTCTATTAGCGCATCGCTAAATACTTTAGTGTAGCTTGGCGGGCCAGGTTTTTTCCTAGGTTTACCTGTGGCAATGTCAAAAGCACCTATGCCATGAAAAAGATCGGGGTTTTTTTCTGCAGGTAGATATCCTTTTCCCTTTCTAGTTAAAGCATGAACCAGTACCGGTCCTTTAGTATTTTTTGCACTTCTCAATACGGATTTTAGACTGCTAAAATTATGCCCATCTACAGGGCCCAAATATGTAAAACCCAATTCTTCAAACAGCATTCCCGGCACAACCAGATACTTAACCGTATCCTTAAGTCGATCCATTATGCGCAGCACGCGACTGCCAACTGCCGGCAGTTTCTTTAAGAGATTCTCAATCTCCTCCTTACCCCGGTAATACATGGGGTCAGACCGCATTCGGCTTAAATATGAGGACATAGCACCGACATTACTAGCTATACTCATCTCGTTATCGTTTAGAATAACTATTAAATTGGTCCCTAAATGACCTGCATGGTTTAATGCCTCAAAAGCCATTCCACCAGTCAGTGCCCCATCACCGATGACGCTAATAACATCATGCTGGGCAGCCTGTTGATCACGACCCAAAGCCAGGCCAATAGCCGCAGAAATAGACGTGCTGCTGTGCCCCGTATTGAACGCATCATGGGTGCTTTCTTGAAACTTAGGAAAACCACTTAGCCCTTTATACTGCCTTAGTGAGGAAAATTCTGACTGGCGACCGGTCAATAACTTATGAACATAAGATTGGTGCCCCACATCAAATACAAATTTATCAACTGGAGAAGAGAAAACCTGATGCAGCGCAACAGTAAGTTCAACAACTCCCAGGTTAGGCGCCAAATGGCCGCCGGTCTTTGCTACTGTATCGATTAGGGTTGCTCTTATCTCCTCTGCCAGCTGTTCTAACTGCTGGTTGTCCAACCCTTTCAAATCCTCCGGTCCTTGGATGCGGGGTAACAGTTTTTCCACGCCAAATCACCTTCTCTTTCCGTTTGCAAAAAACTCCACGTCAAAAATTCGTTCCCACCAGGCCAATAATCTGCCGACATAGAATACAACGTCATCAGCCTTTTCTATGGCAATGTGTTTGCCAAAAGACTTGCCACCGACAATTAAGGCTGCAATGAAAGCGGTCATTATAGTCCCTGCCAGGACTTGCGTACTGCTGGTTCGCTCCACTACAAGTCGTAACACAATAACAGCGCCGACCGCACCGGAAAGGGTTCCCGATATATCTCCAACCACATCGTTGGCAAAACTTGCGACGGAACCGGCATTATTAACAACCCTTATGGCCTGTCGCGCCCCGGGAATCCTCTTAGCTGCCTTTGCATGAAAAGGCTTGTCGCTGGCAACAGTTGCCGCTACGCCAATAGTATCAAATATAATTCCGATTAGAATAATTATTCCTAAAATAATAAAAGCTAATATCAATGAAGTTATCTTTTCTAAAATATATTGCGAAGCAAAGCTCGCAATTATAGCCAGTATAAACGTAAACGCACCAACCAACAGGCTACGATTCAAGGGATTGCGATTATTATTTTTTCCCAAACCCTATTCACTCCATTCAATATCTAAAAACAAAATTAAAACTAAAATATGTAAATGGTGGTAGCTAAATAGATAAACGCTGCGGCTTAGGTCCAGCAGGTTTTCCCAATCAATCACCACGCGTCGCCGCATTGGCGGTTTCCCTTTAAGATTAATTCTGGCCCGTCTCCGATACCAGGGCTGGATTACCACTTAGCACACACTTTAATCCCTATTTAGCTTTGCATCAACAGCAAACAGTCTAGGAGTTTTCCTCGACAGTTAATCGGTCTCTAGCCTCTTTTGCAATAGTGGTTTCAAAACAGGTTATATGACCAATGGCCATTTGCATCATATAACCTTTTCGTTTATCCCACCACTACCACTCAAGGCAGGCTACACTGCACCCAGCACTTTCATACCACATGCAGGTTTATACCCTAAGCCGTAACTCTTCCCATAGGACTCTGCCACGCACTTAGGTCTCCGCGGGGGCGGGGTCAACGCCTACATGCCCTTGTAGATCGCCCCACCCTCTTAACTCCCAGCACCGACCCCCAACGGGGCGTCGGCAGCCAGCACCAGGAACTTCATTGATGTGCCCGTGACGGATTTTTAGGCCCGCCTTCAAAACCGATATCCTGACTAGAATACTGCACCACCTTAACGAAAAAGCAATATATATGGTAAAAGAACAAAAGCATTTCATGCCTTTCGGCTTAAAGCGGTAATGCTTTTGCACCCAAGGGCATTAAGGGCGACTAAGGCAACAAGTTGCCAAGTCTTCTATATTCTTACCCAGGGAACCCCTGGTTCCCTAGGTCGGTACCCTGTCAGCAAAAATCTTAGCAACTTGTTGCTTTAGAGTTTTGGCGTGCCCCTTGCGGGTAAACCCTCCTATAATTGACATAAGGGGGCATACCCCCTTAACAACCCCAATGTATA
>JADQBR010000105.1 GCA_016278515.1 Bacillota bacterium | reverse complement strand
CATAACGATGTTAGCTGCAAGTAAAAAATGACATTAAGTCCAGGTTTTTCAATGGCTTGAAGTGTTTTTTGTTATTGTCTCGTTATGAGTTTAGCGGGAATCCAGGTAGTAAGTGGTTACCCTGTACCGACAGCTATATCTAAAGCAGGAATTTAGTGACCAGGGGACGGCCACGGGGACGGGGACGTTTTGTTTGCCATATCTAAAAGGGGACAGGTCCCTTCCTTCCCGGATTCCATTGATCAATAATAATCTCTACAGGCATCCGACAGCTCCATATACATGTAGTGCACTTGCTATCATATGTCCTAGCAGCTAATCGCCGGTGCCCCCTCTCCCTTTAAAATCTTCAATATCTGTTCTCCATACTTTTCAACTTTAACTGGCCCAAATCCCTTACACTGCATGATTTCTTCGAGTGTGCTTGGCATGCTTTCCAGGAGAGCATCCAATTGATTGTTGTTAAAAATGATATATGCTTTGATGTTCTCTGCCCTGCTCTGTTCTAAACGGAATTTAACCAAATCTTTCCGAATTATTTCTTTGTTAGGTGAGGCATCGTAATGAGTTGATTTATTATCATTCTTTTCATCAACTGTAGAAGCAACCTGTTCAGCAACCGTACTCACAGGTTCTTTAACCGGTGATTGATATGGCTCAGTACTTATGTCTGTACCATCAGTATTCATATATTTCTCATATTTTTGGATGAACGCATTCTCCACTTGGACATGATTCTCTAGCAAAAAATCCGCCATTTTGATCATACGTTTAGGCACCAATCTAACCTCATTATTATCTTCTAACATCCTGGTGAGACGTGGCGTAAGCTGATCATATTTCATAATCTGTTGTTTGATTTCTTTTCTAGCATATCTGGAATTAATAATTGACTTTGGATTCGCAATAACTACTAATGACAAAACGGGTGTCTTCTTTATAACCTTTTCTCGTAGTAAAAGATTTTCTAGAATTCGAACATGTCTTTGATTTTGCGAAATCGGTGAATACATTCCCTCCTTCTTATAAACCTTGCCTCGCCGATTAGTAAGAGATCGGATAAAGTCACCATCCGCATTAATTGTAATATTTCCATTTAACTTCTTGGTTTCAAGAATACAAATGAACTTATTTGTAATTAGAATATAATCCATTTGAGCCTTGTAGTCATCATATTGAATTACAACATTGTGTAATACCAACATAGGTATAAATGAGTTCTTCAATTCATAGCAAACATTCTTTTCGCCTTGGTCTCCGGCTTTAATAAAGGACGTGCCACGGGGACGTTTTGTTTGCCATCTGCTACTTCATGCTATCTAATATTCCTCTTCCAATATTAAGCACTCTAGATAATTGTCTATTACTAGCCCCAGTAGTCTCTTTAATATCTTTCAATACTTTATTTCTCGTTTCTATATCCAATGTTCCCAAGTCATTTATTGTTACCAACGATGAAGCAATTTCCTGCAATTCTTTATCTGTATATCTCTTTGGAGGATTATATGCGAGACATTTATCTTCGTTGTACTCATTCATGAACATCTCAAACTGCTTAATGTCCTTAAATAGGTCCAAAACAAATGTGGATTCTATCAACTTATTATTGCTATTGTTAAAATAATCATTATAGCTGCTCCATTTATACTCACGCATGGATTTTACCATCCCCGCTTTTAATGGGTTCTGATGAATATACCGTAAGACTGTAAAAAAATAAGCATCATTATCAACAACTTCACTCTTATACCGATTTTGGAAAAGGTGTCCTGTTCTGCCGTTTTTTATATTATGATACTGAGCATATCCGACTGTTATTCTTCTCATAATATCTCCCAATTCATATGAGACTGTTCGTTTCTTAAGTAACAGATGTACATGGTTTGGCATCAAGCAGTACGCATACACCGTAAACTCTACTTTATCCTTGGCTTTTCTAATGTAATCAATAAATTTGTGATAATCTGAATAACTGAGAAAAAGCTTTCTCTTATCTATTCCCCTAAGCATAACATGGTATATTCCCGTTTCACTTTTCTCGCGAGCCGTTCTTGCCATAGCCATCACCCCAAGCATATAATACCATATTTTGTAATATATTGCCAAACAAAACGTCCCCGTGGCGTCCCGTCCCCGTGGCGTCCCCGTGGCGTGTTTGGCTGCTATCCCTTACTCATCCTTCTTATACCTCAGAAATTTCCGCATCACATTTTAATTTAAAAAGTATTTACTGTAAATTTATGGTCCTGCAGCAGGGATTCTGATATCCAACATGGTATAGTATACTTAGGTGATATTTGTGAAAAAAGAGACAAGCGAGGTATGCCTATGAAACATAAATCACAGTCCATGTTTTTTGTCATTATGCTTCTAATCGCCCTTCTGTTTGGGTTTCAGCTGGCCAGAACCGGGCGGCTATTGGCATTGAACTGGTTTTTTGGCATTGCCTTTGGCGTGGTAATACACCGCTCACGCTTTTGTTTTGCTGGAGCTTTTAGGGATTTTTTCCTGTTCCGTGATGCCGCTCTGACACGAGCGATGATACTTGTCTTGGCTACCACAACTTTGGGATTTGCGGCTATTCAATTTCATGCGTATCTGCAGGGGGCGCCAATTCCCGGCAAATTATACCCTGCTGGTTTGAACACAGCTGCAGGGGCCGTTCTTTTCGGAATAGGTATGGTTATTACGGGAGGATGTGCTTGCAGTTCCCTGGCAAGGCTTGGGGAAGGATTTTTGCTGTACACAATTACGTTTACCGGACTCCTCATAGGCTCATTAGTAGGTGTTTTTCATTATAGTTTTTGGAAGCCCATTTTTGTGGATGCTGACCCAATATTCCTACCTGCTCTTTTGGGTTGGTCAGCGGCTTTAACAACACAGTTTGCCTTGTTCGGTCTTATTTATTATCTTGTACAATCATATGAACAACAATCAATCAGTTTATTTCGGAGGGGATCAAGATGCAGGAATTCTTTTTGGATGTTTTAGGTGAGGTTTGTCCCACTCCTCTATTGAAGACACAGGAAAAGGCAAACCGGTTAAAACCCGGAGAAGTTTTGGTGGTAGAAACTGATTTCAGCCGGACAGTACGAAACATTATAAATTGGTCGGGAAAACACGGCTTTGAATATGATATAGAGGAAATAGAAAACGGGATATGGCAGATCAAGATTAGATTAAACCAGCAATCTCATGGAGGATAAAGCCATGTTAAATCAGGTGCAAAAGAAAAACCGGCACCTCGGTTGGCCTTATTGGCTGGGTGCTCTTTTACTGTCGGGGTTGAATATAGCTCTTTTTGCAGCCACAGGCTCACCCTGGTCCATTACAACAACAATTTCCTACTGGGGAGCATATATTTTTCAGACCATTGGCGGCTCTCCCGAAAGCTGGCTCTTCTTTTTGGAAAGACCCATGCTGTTTAAATCTTCCCCGCTGCTCTATCACGGGACATGGTTAAACTTGGGGTTAGTGTACGGTGCCTTGCTATCTTCCCTGTTTTCCTCTCAGCTCCGGGTGCGGAAAACCCGTTCGAGAAAAATGTGGCTGGGTGCCCTGCTAGGGGGAATACTGATGGGCTACGGAGCACGACTTTCCCTTGGATGCAATATTGGGGCATTGATAGGAGGAATTGCGTCAATGTCTCTTCACGGTTGGGTATTCGGTGTTTTCGTAGCAGCAGGAGCCTATCTGGGTTCTAAAATCATGCTTCACCTTTACCAATAAAATTAGCAGAAAGAACGTAGGTCAGGTTGAACCATGAACCTAATGAACCTTTTAGCTATAGTTGCCCGAAATTTAGTTTTTCTGAAAAGAAGGCGGTAAGTAATTGGCATGGAAAGGTTCTCAATCGGTATAGCCTTTAAGCTTCCCCAGCGAACCTCTTTTTGTACAGTAAGCCGGCAGCAGATTGATATTCCCAGGCCGTTTTCAATGGATGATTTGATAGCATCTACGCTGCCCATTTCCGATACCACATTGAAATCCGTCAGTTTAAGACCCAGTTTTTCAATTGATGCTTCCAGTACTTTGCGGACTCCGGAACCTTCCTCTCTAGAAATAAAGGGTTCTTTTTTTAAATCCTCAATTGTAAGATAAGTTTTGTGTAGCCACCGGTCATTACCGGGAACTATAGCAACTAGTTCATCATTGGATATTTCGTTTGCCACCAGGTCACTGTCCTCTTTAAGAGGGCCTTCTATCAATCCGACATCCACACTGTCGTTTCTTACCTTTTTGACTATCTCCTCAGTGTTTGCCACTATCAAGCTGATTTTTGCCTTGGGGTACTTTTCCTTAAAAGACCAAATACTGCAAGGGACTGCATAGTTACCCAGCGAAGAACTGGCTCCCACTATCAACTCCTGAATATTACTATCCAAAACACTATCAATCTTTCTTTCCATGGTATCGTGAAGATCCAACATTCTTTGGGCAAAATCGAATACTACCTCGCCAACCTCGGTAAGAGTGACCCCCTGTTTACTTCTTTCAAAAAGCTTTATGCCGTAAACATTTTCCAAGTTAGCTATCTGCGTACTAACTGCTGGTTGTGTCATATGTAAAAGCCTGGCCGCCTTTGTTATACTTTTCACTTGCGCCACCGTACAAAACAACTCAAAATTCACTAAGCTCATTACAGCCCCCCCTTTACCCTAAATTATAGCCTACCATCTAAGCAATGTATACCAAGAAAACCTAATCATAATCCCCCAAAAATATGTGTGTCATGATAGGACGTGATTGATTTAACCTTATAGATTGGATCAAGAAGTAGCATCCATAAAATAAGTTTATATCTATAAATTTTACTTATCCCCAAAAGAGCAGGGAAAGACCGATATCATATAGTAAAAGTTGAACAGAAGAATAAAATAGATACCATCCAAATATTTTTCATCCCTGAGGAGTTTAATCCCCGAGAAATTTTCTTGGGGATTTTTTGTTGTAAAAATAACAGACAGGGAGGTGTTTCAGCCAGACCTTAGTCTATTGTTACTAATGTTTCTAAGGGGATTAATTTTGGAAGTAAACAAAACACAGGAGGTGCATTTTAGTGGATAATCGAAACAAAAGTGAAGAAAAGAACTTGTCGAGAAGGAAGTTTCTTACGGGCACAAGTGCATTAGCAGTAGGAGCATTGGCAACAGGAGGAATTCTGGGACTGGTTAAACCGGGGTTAGCAGCGGGCGCACCCGTAACAGTTATGGTAAACGGTAAAAAAATTACGGGCTCTGTCTTACCGCGAATCGAAAAAAATACCACCCTCGTACCTGCAAGGGAAGTAGCCGAGGGGTTAGGAGCGAAGATTAGTTGGGATGGTACAAATAAAACGGTAAACATTAGCGGTCAAGCCCAAGGAAATCCTGCAGCAGCTAAATGGCCTTACCCCTACACCAAGCTTGATCCCGAAGTGATCAGAAAGAAGGGCCATCTTGGATACTATGAGGGCGCTTGCTGTTATGGCGCATTTAGCGCAATTATCGGTGAGTTGAGCGACAAAATCGGTTCTCCCTTTACCCAGATTCCATCTGATATGATGCGGTACGGAGAAGGCGGAGTAGCAGGTTGGGCTTCCCTTTGCGGAGCAATAAACGGGACATGTGCAGCGATTAATCTTGTGACCGGTGAAGACAATTACAAGGAGCTTGTTAGCGAACTGATGAGTTATTATTGTGAAACACCGCTCCCCACCGACACCAGCAACAAATACGCTGTGAAGCATGCCTTTTTGGTCGATACGTATAAAACTGATGCAGAGCTAGGCAAAAGCGTCTCAGGGTCCCCTCTCTGCCATGCATCAGTTACCAATTGGTGTCAGGCCACCGGCTTCGCCTCCGGTTCCTCGGAACGTAGCGAACGCTGTGGCAGGCTTACTGGCGATTTGGCAGCACATGCGGTAAAGCTGTTGAACGACCTCTATGATAAGAAATTTGTTCCTGCCTTTACACTGCCGGCTTCGGTCCAGGAGTGCAGATCATGCCACTCCAAGGGTAAGGACTATCAGAAGGGGCAGTTCACCAGGGGTAAAATGGATTGCGTTCAGTGTCACGACCCACATTAAAACAGGGGAAGGGAAGCAGAGGTTACAATTCTCTTGCTTCCCTCTCTTATTCAGCCACGGGGACGTTTTGTTTGCCATATGCTACTTAATACTATCTATATTCCTCTTCCAATATTAAGCACTCTAGATAGTTGTCTATTGCTAACCCCAGTAGACTCTTATATATATTTCAATACTTTATTTCTTGTGTCTATATCCAAGGTTCCCAAGTTATTTATTGCTACCATCGATGAAGCAATTTCATGCAACTCTTTATCTGTATACCTCTTTGGAGGATTATATGCGAGACATTTATCCTCGTTGTACTCATTTATGAACGTCTCAAACTACTTAATGACCCTAAATAGGCTTAAAACAAATGTTGATTCTATTAGCTTATTCTTGCTATTGTTAAAATAATCATTATGGCAAACAAAACGTCGCCGTGGCATCCCCCGTGCCCATATCTCTTCCTTCTCGTTACTCACTTTTAGTAACCCTAACCGCTGCCATTTTTAGTTCAGGTATTTTACAAATAGGGTCTGTAGCATTGTTGGTTAAAACATTGGCCGGTGATTCGTTATAATGGAAAGTCATAAATACCATTCCCGGCGGAACATGATCCGTCACTTGTACTTTAGTTTTTATCTTACCCCGGCGAGACTCAACTTGTACTATATCCAGGTCTGCTATTCCTAATTTTCCGGCATCTTCCGGATGGAGCATCATCAGTTCCTCAGGACGAATTTTTTCTATACGCCCCCGCCTACTCATAGTACCTGTATGAAAGTGATAAAGCATTCTGCCGGTACTTAGAATTAAAGGATACTCTTCATCAGGTTTCTCGGCAGCCGGGAGATGTTCAACGCTGTGGAATTTCCCTTTACCTCTAGTAAAACTATTGGCATGTAAGTAAGTTCCGGGATGGTCTTTTGATGAACAAGGCCACTGTAAACCTCCTTCTTCCAAACGCTCGTAAGAAATTCCACCGTAAAGCGGAGTAACACCCGCTATTTCCTTCATAATCTCTTCAGGACCCTTGGGGTAGCTCCAAGAGCAGCCCATTTTATTTGCCAATTCAACAAGTATCTCCCAATCAGGCTTTGCGTGGCTTTCTATTTTGACGGCCTGACGCACCCTTTGAATCCGGCGTTCCGTATTAGTAAAGGTACCTTCTTTTTCGGCGAAGGTTACTGCAGGGAGGACCACTTCCGCCAACTCTGCCGTTTCTGTTAGGAAAATATCCTGCACAACTAAGAAGTCCAGGTTCTTAAGAGCTTCTACTATATGATTTGCATCAGGATCCGATAGTACCGGATTTTCTCCCATGATATACATGGCTTCAATGGAACCCGTATTTGCCCCTTCCATCATTTCCGTAACTGTTATTCCCACTTCACTAGGTATATCCGTATTCCAATACTCTCCGAATTTTTTACGAGCCTCATCACTGTCTATGAAGTAATAGGAAGGCAAGAAGTTAGGCAAACAGCCCATGTCACAACTAAGTGAAGGCCAAAAAAGACAAGGAAAACGTTAAATGACTTGTTTTGGAAAAAATTAGATCTTTAAGGGGTATTATGGGAGGGAGTAAGAATGAAAAGGAACTTTGATGAACGCATCATTGAAACCAAAAGAAAAATTAGTTCTAAGGCTTTTCACATTATGCTGTGGGGCGTGTTAGTGGTTACCCTGTACCGACAGCTATATCTAAAGCAGGAGTTTAGTGACTATGATGATTACTTGTTATCTGATTAGTGGCATGTTGTTATCAAGTGCCCCAGAAATATAGCCCCCTATAATCAGATCTATCCCTTCTCCAAAGGTCATTGTTCTTACAGGCGTATATCTGATAGCTTCAGACACCTGACCCAATGAAAAAATCTTTATCACAAGCATTAGACAAACAATGCCCAGCAAAGGCACCGACACCTTGCTGAGACGCTGGATATTGTGGTAGCCAAAAACTGCCGTCAAGGCATTTAAAACGCCTACAATAATGATTACACCCATAAACATGGAATACCCCGTAACTTGTTCAATCATCATACTAATTATTTCCCCGGTCATGCCAATCATAACCGCAAACCATCCAAGCATGGTAAAGAGTAAGATTAAAGTAGACAGCCAATGTCCAAATCTATCACCAAAAACACTCCTGCCGAATACCGCTGCCGGCAGACCGGTTCTGGTGCCAAAATATCCCCCCACTACTATCAGTACCCCTACTGC
>JADQBR010000085.1 GCA_016278515.1 Bacillota bacterium | reverse complement strand
TATAGCAAATCGTTTTTCTAGAGACCAATTACTGTAGGGCATGACATCCATCCTTGCATGTTAAATGTTCCCTCTTGTATTCGACATAGTTCGTAACTAACCTCTTTGATTGGGCCTTAGTAAAATTGATTTCTGCTCATGTGGGGCAAAAACATTTAGCTACCCCTGTTTTAAGCGAGGTAGACGAAATTGACGGATGACTGCGTAAAGTTTGGAATTGTACTCGTAGAACCAGGGCTAGACCATGTTATTTCAGCATCGCAAGACAAAGGACCATTATTTTTTCAGGATAGATTATGTTTAATTCTTGCCAAGGAATATGGTTGGACATGTGTTTCGAATGACAAACCATTAAGACAGAAATGTCTAAATGAAGAAGTTCCAGTTATTTGGTGAAAATTTAAAATATATAAAGTAGGTACGGGTGCGATAGGTGGTCTTTTGGGTGGCCTCATATTGTTGAGAGTTTTTATTAGATGGCAAACAAAACGTCCCCGTGGCCAGATGTGATTTGATTCACATTTTAATGTGATAAACATTACTTCTTAATTTTCTGAGTTGATTTAAAATAAAAACGAGGTGCATTCCTCTCCAGCTGATAAATAGTGTGAGGTGAAACATATGGAAAAACAAAAGGTAACCAACAATATCAACATCCAGCTTGAGGATTTTCAGGCGGTACTGAAGGAGATGCAAACCTATGTGGATATTACCGATGAAGACCTGATGCAGATATATCTTTTAGCAGTGGAGCATGCGAAAAAGAGAATGGCTGGCGGGATGCCCGCGTGTGATGTAATGATCCGCAATGTTGTGTCAGTACATATGGATGATACTGTGGAAGCGGTAATGAATATTCTCTTAAAGCACGATATAAGCGGGCTCCCGGTAGTGGATGAAAACCAAAAGGTAATAGGGGTAATATCTGAAGCGGACTTTGTTAAGCGCCTGGTACCAAAAGGTGCTTCTAATACAGGTAAACTATTCTCGTTATTAAAGAAAGAGGAGCATGCTGCTTTAACTGTAGAAGATGCCATGACTACACCTGCCATCGTCAGTACTGAAAATACCTCTTTAACGAAGATCGCATCTATTATGGTTAGGAAAAATATAAACCGGGTTCCCATTGTGGATGCAAATAAACGGCTGATAGGGATTATTGCCCGTTCCGACATTGTTAAAGCCCTTTATAGTAAGGGGAATGAATGATGCAAAAGTTTTTTTCAAAAATGCGAGGTGGAGCTCAAGGGCCTGGCAGAGCAAATTTTTACGAACTTTTCTGGTCATGGTTGGGAAGCTTTATAGGAATTGCTGCCGTTGCAGCTATTTCTCGAAGGTGGTTGGACCCGAATGACCTAACTTTGGTTATTGGCTCATTCGGTGCTTCCGCAGTTCTTCTTTATGCAAGTATTAAGAGCCCATTGGCCCAGCCTAGGAATCTTATAGTAGGTCATATATTGTCTGCGGTAATAGGCGTCACTTGCTACCAATTGGTTGCTATCACCTGGCTTTCCGCGGCTCTTGCCGTATCTCTGGCCATCGTTGGTATGCAGCTTACCAAGTCTCTTCATCCGCCTGGAGGTGCTACTGCCCTTATCGCGGTTATCGGTGGGCCTAAGATTCATGCTATAGGATACTTGTACGCCATTATACCTGTAGGGCTTGGTGCATTAGTGCTCCTTGTTATAGCTCTTATTTGCAATAACGTTGCTGGGCGGAGACGTTATCCAGAATTTTGGTTTTAGTTGCAGTAACTTAGAAGTGCTGGGAAATACCTAGTTGCATCTGCGTCCTCGGCACCAGAAACCATTGGAAGACCAACGTTTGTTGGTCTTCCTCTTTTTATTAGCAAAACACGGTACGGTCTTTTGCTAATTATTTGCTAATAGAATGAACACAATGGGATAGTACCAGACGAAATAGACGTATAAGTCTTTTGCTTCGGCAGCCTAACTAATTGACGATATAGAATAAATTACCGTCAGTTTTTTATGACGGATAAAAAGGGAAAAGATAGCCGGCAGCGTAATTGACTTAACAGGGTCGTCAATTTAACTGTCGGCTTTAGCAATTAAAAAATCTTTATCGTCGTTGGGTCAAATTACAGTCGCCGAGGTATCTCCTCTGGTGAAACTGTCCAGTCATTTATTCTACTAATACCAGTGTCACGGCTTTTAGGGACTAAATGATTTTAACTAGAGGTGAAATAATATGAGCAACATTTTTGGAAGAGAATTTTCTGTTGAAAGGAATACTCTTTTTAGAGGTGTTTTATTATATAAATTAAAGATGATTTTTTCTTGGTTGAAAGATCGAATGGATAAAACACCAGCGAATGATGCCAAGTTAAAAGTGATGATGCTTTCGTTATGGTTGATGACGCTCACCGCAGTTAGCATCGCTAGTTTGGCTATACCTACAGGGTTTGGTGCCCATGTAGATCTTTTCATGTTTTTGTCCTTAAATACAGTTTTGTTCTTATTAACAACTGCTATCATTGGTTTTCTACTTTCGTTATTCTATGTTCCTTTACCACGGCTTTTTGTAGGAAGTTTATCTTATACCATTTATATCACTTATTATATTTTAACGGTAGCAAACTTGGGGTCTTTGTTTTCTTGGATTATTACCGCGGTTTATTTAATGTTAGGTCTTTGCATCGGGATTATAATAACGATCTATCGATCGAACCGGATGACTCCGTTAAGGAAAGCAGTAGGATCGATTATTCCTGCGTTTTTCATATTATTTATATTCACTTGGTCTCCAATGATTGAGAATGATCATGTGGAGCTATCCTTCAAAGAAAATGACTACATTACCCCATTGGCTGCTGAAAATCCTGCTGAACCAGGGGATTACTCGGTTAAATTTTTTACATATGCAAATGGATTAGATAATCAACGTCAACAATTCAGCAATGATGCAGATGTATTATCTGACGTTGTCGATGGTTCAGATTACATAAAAGAGTGGCATAGTTTCAGGGAACTTTTCTGGGGATTTGATGAAAAAGAATTGCCAGTTAATGGTCGGGTTTGGATGCCTGAAGGTGAAGAAAGGTTTCCTCTCGTTTTGATGGTTCACGGAAACCATAGGATGGAAAAATTTTCTGATGCTGGGTATGAATATTTAGGCGAGCTATTAGCTAGTAGAGGCTATATTGCTATATCTGTGGATCAAAATTTCTTAAACTATTCGAGTTGGACAGGGATTCCCAAGGAGGATATGAAGTTACGAACATGGATGTTGATACAGCATCTATTACAAATTGATAAGTACAAAGAGATGCCAAAATCACCGTTTTATCAAAAAGTTGATATGCATCGTGTCGCAATTATGGGTCATTCACGTGGTGGGCAAGCAGCAGCCATGGTGGGTGATTATCAGAAATGGTTTGATGACGATCCTTCCATAGCTGGAATGGAAGACATCGACATCCAGGCTGTTATCGGAATTGCCCCTACAGATCGACGAGTAGATAATAAGAGGGCTGAATTAGATAGTGTATCTTACTTGACACTACAAGGAGCCCGTGATGGGGATGTCCAAAATTACCACGGTGACCGCCAATTTTCCAGGACATCGATAGAAGGTGATTCTGACAGGTTTAAAGCAAGTGTGTATATTGCTGAGGCTAATCATAGCCAATTCAATGAAGATTGGGGCAGAATGGATCAGAAGCTTCCAGGCGGATTGTTTCTTAATTACAGTCAAATTATGGATGCTGCTGATCAAAGGGAAGTTGCGAAAGTTTATGTTTCCGCTTTCATTGAAAGTACTTTAGGTGGTAATGATCAGTATATTCCTTTGTTTCGTGATGTGCGCCATGGAAGTGAATGGCTGCCGAATACACAGTATGTGACTAGATTTGAAAATAGTGAATTTCACCCCCTAGTGAACTTTAACGAGACTAACAGTAAAACAAAATTTTCCGAAGGAATTGCAGCTGAAGGAATTGGTTTTGATGTTTGGGAAATCCAATCAGAAGTTAATCGGTCTGGAAATAAAAAACAAAAGCAAGGGATGGTGTTCGAATGGGAGGACATTGGAACTTACTCATTATTTATCCCAGAAGATTATGGTGAGGAACATTTAACAGGTTCTTTTGAAAGTTTCTTTTTCTCAATGGCCAATATGGAGGATCATGAGGATGATGCTGCTGTGACTGTCCCGAAATTAAGTGTGACGTTAGAAACGAGAGGTGGGGAAACAGCGAATGTTCCTCTCGAAAGGTTTAGGAAAATTGAACCTTCTATTCATACCCAATATACGAGAAACCGCTATTTAGAGGATATCTTAAGAGAAGGAAAATATAGTGAAGCGACTGAGTCGGTATTTCAAACGTATGAAATCCCTTTGGAATCTTTTAAAGAATTGAAAGCAGGCCTTCAATTGCAAGAAATTGAAAGAATAACAATATTTTTTACAGATGGGCCGGGTAAATTGATGGTGGATGACATTGGCTTTTTAAAAATGAGTAAGATTAAATCTTAACTATAATTAATTAAGGACTAGGCTTTTATTGACAAAGACCCGATGTGATAAATATAATGGTTTTAAGCATATGCTCAATATAAACGGAGGGAGAGTCCAAATTTATAAAAAAGATTAATAAGAGAGATAAGTGGGGTGGTAGCATGAGTTTTACTATTATTACATATATACTGGCAGTGGTAGGGTTGGCAGCTTCTTTTGCTAAGGACCGGAAAAAAACAAAGATGGCTTTTAAAAAGTCTTACAAGGCATTTGTTAATATATTTGGAGATCTTGCTTTGGTATTGTTATTGGTAGGGTTGCTTATGACTTATATTTCTCCGGATTTTATCGGGCGGTTTATTGGTGAAGAATCAGGGGTTTGGGGAATTGGCTTAGCATCTATTGTAGGTTCTATTACATTAATACCAGGTTTTGTTGCTTTTCCTTTGGCAGCATCTTTATTAAAACAGGGCGCGGGTTTGGTGCCTATAGCTACCTTTGTCTCTACCTTGATGATGGTAGGTGTGGTGACCCTTCCTGTTGAAATTAAGTATTTTGGCAGGAAGCAGACTTTTCTTAGAAATGGGCTGAGTTTTATTTACGCAATAATTGTGGCTCTTACAATGGGGGTGCTGCTGTCATGAAATATCTAAAACGTTACAAATGGGTAATTTTGATATTACTTATAGACATAATTATTTCCATTTTCAGCCCTAGCGACGGTGGTTTAGTGTTCAAAAATACGGTCCTAAACTTCCGGACCATGCTGGCTGTAATTCCCCCCATCTTTATTTTGCTTGGGTTGATGGACATCTGGGTACCCCGGGAGGCTATTGTGAAATATATGGGAGATAAATCTGGTTTATTGGGGATATTACTAGGTATTTTCCTGGGTGCAGCAGCAGCGGGACCATTATACGCGGCTTTCCCGGTAGCGGTGATGATGATAAAAAAAGGAGCGAAATATTCAAACGTCATTTCTTTTTTGGGAGCTTGGTCAACACTGAAGATACCGATGTTTTTATTCGAGATGTCGGCGTTGGGTCTTGATTTTGCTGTTACTCGCTGGTTAATTAACATTCCCGGTATTATTTTGATGGGCTTTCTTGTTGACTGGATGATGTCTCATGGGGAAAAAACGGTAGTGCTTGAGGCTGTACAAAAGAATTTTTAATGACTAATTGAGCACACATAGTAGGGTGTGTTCACAATGGCATAGTCCTCGGCACAACTTATATCAAAGGTTTTAGCTATTTAGCTAAGGCCTTTTTTAACGTCAAAATTAAACAGATGACGGCTAGTCTGATGGCTCAATTTAATTTTTTTGTATTAAGGGTATTATTTAGATTGTGACAAAAGTGAAAGGACTTAAACAAATGGACATCTGGTCCTAGTTTGATATATAATATATGAATGAAAATAATATTTATTCATATATTTAAGGAGGTGAGCTATTATGGCCAGAGGTTTTAATGAACAGGAGAAACAGAAGATCCATCAGACATTGATGGAAGAGGGGAAAGTTCTATTTAGTCGATTTGGATTAAAAAAGACAAGCATTAATGAATTGGCCAAAGCTGCTGGTATTGCGCCTGGTTCCTTTTATACCTTTTTCAATTCTAAGGAAGAATTATTTTTTGAAATCATTGAAAGAGAAGAGGAAACGATCAAAAATGAGTTTATGAATTTTGACTTAAACATGGCGCAGCATCCAAAACAAGCAATGAAAAAATTACTATTGCAAACCTTTGTCATGATTGAAGAGAACGCTTTGTTTAGTCAGCTTTTGTTTGAAAACAACTTTGATGCTCTGCTTAGAAAGTTGCCTAAGGAAAAGTTGGAAGCTCATTTTAAAAAGGATTCCGATACGGTAGCACTTGTAGCGTCTAAGTGGAAGAAAATGGGTATCGTTCGTGAGATCGAGGAGGATGTTTTGGCAGGTTTATTTCGGGCATTATTCACCATGAGCCTTCACAAGAAGGAAATCGGGGAAGGTGTATATCCCCAAGCACTTAAGTTATTAGTAGATTTTATAGTTGAAGGACTTGTTAGCAAGGAGGAGTAAGTGATGGAGGATATCATTTGTACGCATGATCTCACTAAAAGTTATCAAGGATTTCGTGCAGTTGATAATGTTTCTTTACGCGTTAAAAGGGGAGAAATCTATGGATTTTTAGGATTGAATGGTGCAGGAAAAACGACAACGATTCGTATGCTGCTTGGAATGATTCGTCCTACTTCGGGATCATGCTTTATTAATGGGCAGACAGTGAGCGCTGGTAATTATCACATATGGAAACAGGTTGGATATATGGTGGAGACTCCTTACGCATACCCAGATCTTTCTGTTAGAGAGAATCTAGAAATTGCAAGTAAACTTCATCAAATCCCCGATGATTCTGCTATCAGTCGCGTAATTGAACGACTGGGATTAACTGCTTATGAATATAGAAAAGCAAAACACTTATCGATGGGAAATGCGCAGCGACTAGGTATAGCCAAAGCACTTCTTCATCAGCCGCAGGTTTTATTATTGGATGAACCTTCAAATGGTTTAGATCCAGCCGGAATAGTAGAGATTAGAGAGCTATTACAGGAACTTACTTATAACAAAGAAGCGACCATTTTTATCTCAAGCCATATACTTGGAGAAATTTCTAAAATTGCGACGAAAATTGGAATCATCCATAATGGTAGATTAATTCAGGAACTTGGAAAAAAGGAATTAGAGCAACAACGTATTGTAAAGCTACTAATAAAGACGCGGAATATAAAGGGAGCAATAAAAAGCCTATCTCATTCAGGATATGCTGTTAGGGAAAACAAAAAGGGTTTGCTGGAAACTCAAAGTAAGGATGCTGTAAGACATCCAGATAAATTGGTGAAAGCCTTAGTCAAGGCTGACCATCCACCGACAATGGTACTTGTGGAGGAAGAGGATTTAGAATCCTACTTCTTGCGTGTAATTGATAAAAAGGGGGACGCGCTCCATGAATCAAATGCGTAAACTTATATCAACGGAGTTACTTAAATCTCGTAAATCGAAAGTTATTTGGATAACTTTTATTTCCTTTACGTTATTACCAATTATGGGTGGTTTTTTTATGTTTGTGTTAAAACATCCTGATTTTGCGAAAACGTCGGGTTTATTGGGTGCTAAAGCACAACTTGCGGGAAGTGCGGATTGGCCTTCCTTTTTTAGTTTGCTCGCACAGGGAATCGCGATAGGGGGGCTGTTTGTATTTGGTTTTATTACAAGTTGGATTTTTGGCAGAGAGTATTCCGACCGAACAGTAAAGGATTTGCTAGCTCTTCCTTTTCCGCGGACCAGTGTACCGATAGCTAAATTTATAACTGCATTGATATGGTCAACACTAGTAACTGCATGGGTAATTGGGATTGGTTTTATTGTTGGGCAAGTTATCGGTTTACCACAATGGTCAGCTGAGGTATGGCAGCACGGGTTGTATGTGCTTGTAGTAACTTCTGTGCTAACTATTTTATTAAGTACTCCGGTTGCTTTGTTCGCTTGCTACGGGCGTGGCTATTTAGCACCGCTGGGGTTTGTTATTATGACGATGATTCTGTCTCAAATTATTGGTGCTATCGGTTATGGCAGTTTTTTTCCTTGGTCCATCCCGGCCCTGTTCAGTAATGTGACAGGAGAAGGCAACCTATTAAGTGTCACAGGTGTAAGCATCATCCTCATCACAAGCTTGATAGGTTTTATCAGTACATTGAGCTTTTGGTGGTTTGCAGACCAAAATGGGTAAATTTAAGCAAACAAGAAAAAGAAGAAGTCTTAGGTTATTTTAAAGAAAAGTATAAAATCGACGTAATGGAAGCTACATTTGAAGAACTGAAAGAAAAAGGCTTATATAATCCTGATACGATGGTTTTAGAGGGTGTTCTGCTAAGTATAGAGGAAGTTGAATTTAAATTTAATAATAATATCTTCTTTAAAGGCTCTAAATATAGGGCAGGTGATGGTGCTATTGGTGTAGAAGTTACGGTTTACTCTAAAGATGAAAACTGGCAAATAAAAGAGTCAAAAATGACTTGGATAAGTTGTTGCGTACTTGAAAATTAGACTTTTAACCTGGAGTGAAAATTAGACAAGACAGATGAAACGTCTCCGCGTCTCCCGGATATGCAAATTGTTAAATAACAGAGATGCTTAAACATGTGACGTTGACATTAAAATAGGAAGGACGATTCAGATGAGTAACATTATTGAAGTATCAGGGTTAAAAAAATCCTATAAAGATTTTGAGGCTGTAAAAGGTGTCGACTTAAATGTAAAAGAGGGGGAAATTTTTGGGTTTCTTGGCCCCAATGGAGCTGGAAAAAGCACTACGATAAATATGTTGTCTACGATTACAAAACCTTCAGAAGGAACCGCAAAAATTAATGGGTATGATAACGTCCGGGAGAAAAATAAGGTGCGCGCCAGTATAGGCTTGATTTTCCAAGAACCTACGCTGGATGAAAAGTTAACAGCAAATGAAAACTTAATGCTGCATTGTAAGTTTTATAGTGTAAAAAAGGAAATAAGAGAAGAGCGTATTCAAGAAGTGTTGCAAATAGTAGATTTAACAGATAAAAGGACAAATATTGTAGAAACTTTTTCGGGTGGAATGAAACGAAGGCTGGAAATTGCTAGAGGCCTGCTCCACTATCCAAAGGTGCTATTTTTAGATGAACCCACAGTTGGCTTAGATCCCCAGACAAGGACACATGTTTGGGAATATATCCTAAAACTAAAGAAAAAAGCAGGCATTACTATTTTTATGACAACACACTACATGGACGAAGCTGAGATATGTGACCGCGTTGCAGTAATTGATCATGGCGAATTAATTGCACTTGGCACACCGGAACAATTAAAGTCCAACGTTGGTGGAGATATTATTGAAGTTTCTACAGAAGACAATTCTGCAGCAAAAGTATTAATAGAAAAAAACTATCAGACTGAAGTAATTGAAATTGAAAATGCTCATCTTAGTTTCCGTGTAGCCAAAGGTAGCGAGTTTTTAGTTGATTTTATCAAGCAATTCGATATTCCTATTAAGAGCGTAAATTTAAGAAAACCAACGCTAAATGATGTATTTTTACAACTTACTGGTAGAGAAATACGTGATGAAACAGTTGCGCAAAAAGATATAAGGAGAAATAAAATGCGAAGGGGGATGCACTAAAATGGAAGGGATAGTAGCGATTTGGCAAAGAGATGTAATCAAATTTTTTAGGGATCGCGCTCGCCTTGTTGGTTCCTTTGCAATGCCGTTCATGTTTCTAATTTTATTTGGCAGTGGAATGAGTGGAGCAATATCTTCAATGATGGGAGGCGCTGGATCTGGACCGTTAGCTGATTTTGATTTTGTTCAGTTTATGTTTCCCGGTATTATTGGTATGACAGTGTTTAACACGGCTATTTTCTCTGCGCTGTCCGTGGTACAAGATAAAGAATTTGGCTATATGAGAGAAATTTTGGTTTCACCGATTTCTAGGGTTTCAATAGCTATTGGAAAAGTATTAGGAGGAAGTACTGTAGCAGTTTTCCAAGGGTTAATGATGCTTATTTTCGTACCTTTTATTGGGGTAGCTATTTCAGTGATGATGGTGTTAAAATTAATACCTATAATGTTTTTGGTAGCATTTACGCTTTCTTCAATAGGGCTTATAATTGCCAGTTCTTTAAAGACAGCGCAAGGGTTCCAGATGGTTATACAAGTATTGGTTTTCCCGATGCTATTTTTATCCGGAGCACTATTCCCACTAAGCGGTATGCCGGCTTGGATGAACTTTTTAGTAAAAATAAATCCATTAACCTATTCTGTTGATATGTTTAAGAAAATAATTCTTCAACCCGAAAAAATGGAACCAGCTTTAAGAAAGGCAATGGGGTTAGATTTAACTGTTTTTAATCATTTGATTACTTTTTCAGATGAGATATTAGGCGTAGCATTACTAGGTATTGTTTTTGTTATTTTAGCAACATTTAGGTTTTCTCGCGCAGAAGCATAGGTGAATATATATAATTCTACAGTAGAAGGGAAGACGCTGAAAACCTTACGTTGATTTATAATAATTCTTTAAAAGGAAGGTAGCTAAAATGGTTGAAGAGAATATAACTAGAATATGCTTAGATGGTAAGGAATTGATACTTATCGGAACTGCCCACATATCTAAGCAGAGTGCAGAACAAGTGAAGGAAGTTATTGAATTTGAAAGACCAGACTCTGTCTGTATAGAATTAGATGAGCAAAGATATCAATCTATCACGGCTGGTGATCAATGGAAGCAGATGGATATCTTTAAGGTTATTAAAGAAAAGAAAGCTACTTTTCTTTTAATGAATCTTTCGATATCCTCCTTTCAAAAACGTTTAGCAAAGCAATTTGGTATTAAGCCTGGACAAGAAATGATTCAGGGTATTGAATCAGCTAAAGAGACAGGTGCTAACCTAGTATTAGCTGATAGGAATATTCAAACAACCTTTTCGCGAATTTGGCATGGAATAGGGCTATGGGGGAAGGTTAACCTTCTTCTGCAGATTGTCTACAGTATCTTCAGTGAAGAGAGTATTTCAGAAGAGGAATTGGAAAAATTGAAATCACAAGATATGCTTAACTCTATGCTGAATGATTTCACCCTATCCTATCCTCAATTAAAGATTCCTTTAATTGATGAGCGAGATCAGTATTTGGCCCAGAAAATCAAAGAGGCTTCAGGAAATAAGGTTATTGCTGTCGTAGGAGCTGCCCATGTTCCAGGCATTAAAGAAGAAATTAAAAAAGAACATGACTTAGTAGCATTATCTCAACTTCCTACCAAATCTAAAGCTCCTAAAGTTATTGCTTGGGCAATACCACTACTCATTCTTGGTATTATTGGATATACAATTTATGCAAATCCATCTGCAGGATTCGAGCAAACAATGAACTGGGTTTTATGGAATAGTTTATTTTCAGCAATTGGGGCCACGATTGCTCTTGGACATCCTCTCACCATTATTACAGCCTTGGTTATAGCTCCATTAAGCTCCTTAAATCCACTAATGGCAGCTGGATGGTTTGCGGGAATTGCTCAAGCCTATCTCCGCCGACCGATGGTAGAAGACTTTCAAAATCTGTCAGAAGATGTTTTAACAGTTAAAGGTTTCTGGAGGAATAAGGTAACTCGCATTCTACTTATAGTAGTCTTGACAAATTTAGGCAGCACTTTAGGTACGGTGATTGGTGGAGCCAACGTAGTCCGTTTATTCATCGAAAACTTATAACTGACGGAGACGCGGGGACGTTTCAGTTGTCTTTCGACAAGACAGATGAAACATCCCCGCGTCCCATTTTCTTGGAATTGCAGTTGGAGAGCAGAAAGGAAAAAATGAACTAAAGGAATTACCGAAAAGTTATATAATTGTTTAATAAGCTTAAATCTTTCCCAAGCAGTTTGAGGTGACATATGAGAATAGAAATTGTTGACAGAGCCTCCATTAAGGATTATATGGCCTTTTGTAAAGAGGTATATACAAACGATGCCTATTACAGGGATAGCATGAGTACAATTCTGAAGAGTATCTTAATGGGAAAGGCGCAGATTTGTAAGAGCAGCACGGTGGTACCTGTAATGGTAGTGGATTCGAATAAAATTGTTGCAGTCTGTATATTTGCTTTGGTGGATAGGCTTAGTGATACTTTGCAGATTACTTTTTTTGAAGCACTAGATAATCAAGAACAAGCAGTGAAAATGATAGTGGATTATGGGAAAAAGTTGGCACGTAGGTACGGTGCCAGTAAAATTTTACTGGGGCTGAACTTCCATGTGAATTATGGATTAGGTCTACTGGCAGACCAGCATGAATTTGTTCCGAGTTTTGGTACAGCTTATAATCCTTCTTATTACATTGATTATTTTAAACCGTACGCTGATGAACAATTTAACCTAGTTAGCTATTTGACTAAGATGGAAAATTTTGATGCACGTCTGGATAACAGGCTGGTAGATAGGGTTGCTGCAAAGTATAACGTGCGAACGATGGATTTTGGCAATTTTACAGGGGAAATAGAGACCTATACCAATCTTAATAATGAGGCTTTTAAGAACCATAAGTTCTACTATCAAAGAAGGCTGGAAGAGGATTTAGAGCTATTTAAGCAATTTAAGGTATTGTTAAAAGAGGAAAATATGCTATTTTTAGAGGATCAGGGGATTCCTATCGGTTTTATGCTTTGGTATCCTGACTTTAATGAATTAATAAGACCTGGAGAAACTGTTGGATTGAAAACTGTTTTAAAGAATAAGCTTTTCCCCAATAAAATAAGTAAATTTAAGATAGTAGAGTTGGGTGTGCTTCCCCAATATCATAAAAAGGGAGCAGTGCTGGCATTATTTCATAAATGCAGGGAATTGGTGCAGGGACGCTATGATTATTGTGAATCAGGATGGATACTGGAGGATAACCTGGCATCAAGAGGATTAGGTATGAGATGGGCTGATCAAGAGTATAAGCACTATCAAGTATTTACGATAGATACGTAGAAAGGACAGGTCCATGTTTAAAGTTTATAATGATGCGGGTAATTTGCCTGAAATGTGGGATGATTTAGCCGGAGACAATCCGTTCTTAAAAAGAGATTCGTTACAAAACCTGGAGCAATTGAACCCGTGCAATCAATCATACCATCTAAACCAGGAAAAAAATATTGTTTTGGTATCCTATAAATTAAAACTTGACCTGTTGACTTTTTCTAAGTATTTGTCCTTTAAAATACCTGTCAATATAATTGGCATTCCAATGTCTGTTTCTAAATGCGGTTATTCTATTTGTTGCCCTAGGAATAAGGTTGATGTTAGTAAGTATGTAAAATCGTTAAAAGGGTTTTATCTTATTCTAAATAGTGATGATGAATTTAAAATTGCTAAAGGCAGTACCCTTCCCACGTGCAAAATTGCAATTAGATGGAATAGTTTTGATGACTATCTTAAAAGTATGAGAAGTCATTACCGGCATAGAGTGAAAAAGGCACTTCGAAGATTTTCCGGTACCGAAATTAAGGAGTTACAAGATAATAAGTTGTTTGATAAAGAAATGTACAACCTTTATCTCAATGTATATGAGAACTCCAATGAAAAATTAGAAAAGCTGCCAATACGCTTTTTCAAGAATTATCCCTCAAAAATACTCACATTTATAAGCAACGGCGAAGTGATTGCATTTATTCAATTGGTGGAAAACGGAGATGAATTGATCTTTTTACTTGGAGGGTTTCAACACGATATAAATCATAAATATGATTTATATATGAATATGCTGCTCCTTATCATACGCTATGGAATTGAAAACGGTTATAAATGCATCGACTTGGGACAGACTGCTGAGGAAACCAAGATGAAACTAGGTGCTCTGCAGCAGCCGAAATCTATGTATATACATCATAGTAATCCTGTGTTAAGTATCCTATTTGATAGGCTGGCAGGCAGGTTTTCCTATAAACATTATGAAATTGTCCATACGGTGTTTAAGGGGGAAGAGGATGAAAATCCTGTTGGTAAAATGTCATAAAAAGACCTTTTTTTCAAGAATAGGGCCAATTGTCACAGAACCCCTTGAGTTGGAGTATTTGGCAGGGTTATTAGACAGGCTGACGGTACCTTATAGAGTTTACGACCCGTTAATGGAAGGTGGCAGTTTTGAAAAAGTATTTAACGATTATAGACCGGATGTACTGGTACTGAGCGGATATATAACGGCAGTGGATACCATTGTAAGCTATTCTCGCTATGCTAAGAACAGGCAAGATCATGTTAAAGTTGTTGTTGGTGGGGTTCATGCCGCGGTAAACTATGAAGATTTTTTTGTGGATACCGTAGATTTTATTGTTCATTCGGACTCGGTCAATTCTCTGGAACAATTACTGAAAAGCGGTTTTCAGGGCGAGAAGGCAGCAGCCATTGATGGTATCGCCTTTTTTCACCAGGGGAAATGGCAGGCAAATAGAAAAAAGTCTACTTCTTTAGAAAACATGTCATTGCCTAACAGAAATTATTTCGAAAAGTATCAAAGTAGAACCAAATACTTGGGATACAGTCCTATTGCCATAATACAGACAGCTATATCCTGTCCTTTTAAATGTAACTTTTGTTATTGTCGGATGCTGAATATGGGTATCTATGCTGCTAGGAGTATCGAGTCTGTGGTAGAGGAAATTGAAGCAATTAAAGGGGAGTATGTTTGGATTGTGGATGATAGTTTCCTGTTAGATAGAACGCGCATCTTACAGTTTATTGATGAGATTGGAAGAAAAGGAATAGCTAAGAAATTTATTGCCTATTCTAGAATTGATTTTATCGCAAATAACCCTGACATTATCAGCAAATTGGCCGGCATAGGTTTTGTTGAGCTGATAGTGGGAATGGAGGCGGTAGATGATACAATCTTGGAGGGTTTTAATAAGCAATACACCTTTAATGACAGTATCAAGGCTACAGATATTTTACAAAAGAACAATGTAAATTTAACGGCACTTTTTATTGCCGGGATTGATTTTACTAGGAAAGATTTTAAGAGGCTTAGAGACTGGATTAGAAAACTGAGGCTAAACTATTATACTATTTCCATATTCACTCCCCTAAAGGGAACCGCAATTTATCAGGCATATGAAAGTCAGATAGAGGTCAAAGATTATTCCAAATGGGATTTCTTACATTTAACAATAAAGCCTGTACACATGAATGCTTTGTTGTTCTATTTTTATTTTTACTTAATTTATGCTGATCAGTTGTTAAGAAGCAGGCCGGCAAGAAGTCTTGTTTATAAAGCATTAAAAAATATTATTAAACCCTGGAGGAAGCAATGAATAAACAGGTGATTTGGGATTTCTGGGCCGGGTATTATGAACGACTATGGATACAAAAGTATTCCCTGGCGCCTACTCGGGGAGAGATATTGAGGCAATTAAAAATGCTGCTCATAGCAGGTAAACGGTACAGTATTCTGGATGTAGGCTGCGGCACAGGTCAGCTTCTAAGGGAAATAGAAGCTGAGTTTGCCGAATACGATTTGGAACTGACAGGAATAGACTTCTCTAAGAGTATGGTTAATAGAGCAACAAGCATGGGTGGTAACATTCGCTATCCGCAACTGGATGTTAGTGATATAGATAGCTTAGGAAAAGGGTTTGACATAATAATTTGTACTCACTCTTTTCCTTATTATGAGAGACAGGATTATGCGATTAGGCAATTCAAAGATAGATTAAAGCTTGGGGGGCACTTGCTTTTGGCCCAGGCATCACAGAATAATTTATACGATCATGCGGCAATGCTTTTTGTGAAAATGACGACGGGCAAGGCCAAATATTTAAGTGTCGAAAATGTATTAAGCATGACGGAGAAATTCTTTCAATGTGAAAGAGTCCTCAGGATTAAGGACCGTGTTTTTATGCCCTCCATTTATTGTTTTGTACTCAAAATGTGTGACGAGTATCCTCTAGAAGGGGAATGAGAAATGAACATCCTGCTAATTAGACCTAAACCCGACAAAGAGACCATTGGATTGCAGCATGTAATGGTTTGTGAACCCCTGGAACTGGAGTATTTAGCTGCCAATATTGATAGAACGGATGCTAATGTCGAGATTATTGATATGATTCTAGAAAAGAAGTCCCTACAATACTTTATAAAAAGGTATCAACCTGATGTTGTGGGTATCAGTGGCTATATCACCCATGTCAATGTCATAAAAGATTATGCCAGGAGAATTAAAGATATTCGGCCGGACTGTAAGGTGGTGGGGGGAGTCCATGCAGAGGTGCAGCCCCAGGATTTTACGGATGAGCACATAGATTTCATTGTAGACGCCAACGGATTAAGCACCTTTAACGCTATCCTAGACAACTTAGAGTTAATGGATGTCCAGGGTACCTATAGGGAAGGCAGACAGAATGTCAAAGACGCCTCATTTAACTATAAGTTTCCTGACCGTCAGAAGGTGGGGAAGTATCGAAGGAAGTATTACTATATGTTCCATAATCCGTGCGCTTTGATTAAGACTTCCTTTGGCTGTCCCTATAGCTGCAGCTTCTGTTTCTGCAAAGAAATAACCGAGGGAAAATATTTTACCAGAAGTGTAAATTCCGTTATTGAGGAGTTAAAACAAATCCCTGAACAAGAAATTTACATTGTGGATGATGATTTTCTGGTTTCAGGTGATCGGATATTGGAATTTTGCCAGAAACTAAAGGAAAATAATCTGAATAAAAAGTTCTTGGTTTATGGCAGGGCGGATTTCATAAGTAATAATGAACATGTAATAAAGGTCTTTCGTGATCATGGTCTGCAGGCAGTGATAGTGGGGCTGGAATCCTTTAAAAACGAGGTACTAGATAAATATAATAAACGGACCAGCATTCGGGAGAACGAGAAGGCCGTTAGAATACTAAAAAGGTATGATATAGAAGTGTATGGAACCTTAATCTTAGATATGGACTTTTCCAAAGAGGATTTTCATAATCTGTATAAGTGGTTAAAAAGAATGGGGCTGGTCTTTATCAATTTACAGCCGTTAACTCCATTGCGAGGTACGGAGATTTATCAAATGTATAAAGAGGATTTAATCGTTGACGGTGAGCAGTTTGAAAAATGGGATTTGGCTCACCTAGTATTAAAACCAGAGAAAATGTCTGTGCGCCGATATTATTTTGAAATGATAAAGTTATATTACAAAATAACTATGGCCCCGGGAAATGTTGCCCGGCTTATTAAAAAATACGGATTGAAAGATGTATTAAAGCTATCTCTAGGAAGCAGTGTTGTAACCATACAGTATATAAAAAAGTTAGTAAGAGGTAATTAATAGATGAAAAAGCTGCTTCTCATTCAATCAACACCATATGATTCGTTTAGGAATCCTATAAAAAAGAAAAAACTCTATTTTGTGGGGCTGGGTCTACCCCTGTTGGCTGCCCTAACGCCAGAAGACTGGGATGTACAAATTATCTTGGAAACTATCGAGGATATTCCTTTTGATACAGATGCAGATATTATCGCTGTCGGCAGTATGGGACATGCTATCATACGTTCTATAGATATTGCTAAGGAATTTAAGAAAAGGGGTAAGACCGTTATCTTGGGTGGTTATATGGCAAGCCTGATGCCCGAGGAAGCGCAGCGGTACTGTGACAGCGTTGTTATTGGCGATGCGGAAGAAGTGTGGGAAAAAGTCATCCGTGATTTTGAAAGTGGACTATTAAAAAAGTGCTATAAAGAAGAATTAGATAGCCTTTCTACGCCGTTGCCAAGATTTGATCTAATAGTTAATAAAAATATCGGAGATTTTCTACCCGTACAGGCTGGAAGAGGTTGTCCAAATTCTTGCAGCTTTTGCTCCGTGTACTGCCTTTATAAGAATAAGTATTTGAAAAGAGACATTTCAGAGGTTATCAGGGATATAACTCAGGTAAAGGAATTAGGTTTTCATAAATTTTTATTATTAGATGATAATATCATATCGGAGCGGGCGTATTTAATAGAATTATGCAGGGAAATTAAGAAACTTAACATGCAATGGGCTTCCCAATGCTCTATTAAAATTGGAGAGGATAGAGAACTACTGGAAATTGTGGCGGACAGCGGTTGCATAGCATTAAGCTTTGGTCTGGAAAGCATATCGGCAGAAAGCCTCAAATATCTCAATAAGTCTTGGGCGCATCCTTCTGATTATTCGGCCATGATAAACAATATTCAAGAAGCAGGGATAGATGTATCCACAGAAATGGTGGTGGGGGCTGACGGCGATACTCTTCAGTCCATTAAGGAGACAGCTGCGTTTATTGAAGAGAATAAAATTGTAATACCAAGGTTTTATATACTTACTCCCATTCCCGGAACAAAATATTTTGAAATTCTGCAGGAAGAAAACAGGATTTATAAGACAGATATATATTCTTATAACGGCAGCGAGGCTGTTCACATACCCAAAAACATGACTCTCCAAGAGTTAACAGATGCATACTGGGAACTTTATGATAAAGTATTTTCAATGAAATCTATATTTAATAGAATTATACTCAGAAAAGACTTTCTAAAGAGGATGGACAGATATACATTTTATCTTATGGTTAATTTATATTATAGATATCAAATTAAACGGAGGATTACTCCAAATATAATTTAGTGAGGCAGATTGATGAAGGTACTTTTGGTAAGACCCCCAAGAATAAAAAAAGCTATTGCCTTGGGTGAATTTATGTACAGCGAACCTATTGGTCTCGAAATGGTGTATGCCATGTTGGAGGCTAAGCACCAGGTGGAAATATTGGACCTGATGTCAGAGAAAATTTGCATAGAAGATAAACTGGCAGATTACGAGCCTCAGGTAGTAGGAATCACTACACTTTGCATAGACGTTCCGGCAGTCAAGGAGTTGGCGGAAAGAGTAAAAAAATATGGTGGAAATATTATTACCATTATTGGCGGTACTCAGGCACTTTTAAATAGTAAAGCTTTTTTTTCTGATGCAGTAGACCATGTAATGAAGTACACTACTACCGAGAATATTGCTCAGCTGTATAATTACCTAGAATTAGGAGCAGAGCCGCCCATTATTGATGGAATTTGCAGTCGGATAAATGATTACCAGACCACCAATAAACATGATAGAAATGAATATGTACTTCCCAACAGGGAGTCTACAGCAAAGTACAGAAGCAAATACTCCTATTTTGGCTATAAACCCTCTGCTATTATGGGTACATCCCAAGGATGTGCTCAAAACTGCCGTTTTTGCTTAAGATGGAGGATTGAAGGCGCTAAAGAAAGCTATTTTCCTATAGATTTTGTTAAAGAGGATATCTTGAATATTAAAGAAGATAATATCATGATCTTTGATAATGATTTTCTACATAATTCGCACCGTATAAGGGAACTATGTGATTTTTTAGAAATGGAGCAGATCCAAAAGAATTTTATTTGCTATGGCAGTGTGAAAAGCGTCTTGAAAAATAAGCAAGTGATCAAGAGGTTTCAAAATCTAGGCTTAAAGGCTGTACTGATAGGGTATGAGACCTTCAAGGATGATGAGCTTAACAGCTACAATAAAAAATCAACTATTCAGGATAATATAGAAGCAAGCCGATTCTTGAAGGAAATTCGTCTTGACGTGTGGGCGTCTTTCATGCTCCACCCGGATTGGAGCGTAGAGGACTTTAAAGACTTTAGGAAGTACTTAAAAACTTTGGATCCGGAAGTATCTAGTTTTTCTCCTCTGACACCTTTTCCAAACTTGCCTCTGTACGCAGAATACCAGGACAGGCTTTTGGTAGGTAAAGAAGAATATGAAAAGTGGAGTTTTGGTGAGGTAACCATACAGCCGTCAGGTATGAGCCTAAGAAGGTATTACTATGAAATACTAAAGACTAATCTTCATGTAAATCTAGCGCGGAATAATATTATGTATCTCATTAAGAAATTCGGAGTCTTTAGTGTATTAAGGCTTTCTGCAGGTTCAATCAGCCTATTTATAAGGTATCTTAAATTGATGAGACAATAATATTGGAAGGATACTTTGTTGGTCTGGTTTTGCTTTGCTTATTATTCTAGTGCATTATTGACATAGATGACTTATTGGGAGTATGATTTATATTATCCTAGAATAGAAGCCGTGCCAAACATAGGTGGCAAATTGTTACTAAAACGATGTTCGAAAGAAGCCATCTAATCAGCAATACTGCTTTGATATGGAAAGAAGGGCTGCATATGGCAGCATTAAAGTCTAAAGAAGGAACGGGTTTTGCAATACCTATCAGTGTTTTTTTAGGGGGGATTGGAGGCGGTGCCGCCTTCCCCATTATTCCCTTAATAGGGGTAAAGTATCATCTCAGTGCCGCCTTAATTGGAATAATTCTCTCTGCCCCAAGGGCATCGCGCCTGCTCGTAAGTCAGCCCGCGGGTATCTTTGTGGATAAGGTCGGGGGAAAACTGCCCCTCGCTGTCGGTCTGGCCATTGAAAGTATTGGCAGTTTTTTCTACGTACTTGCTTTATCTTCACAGATGACAGGTCTTCTGCTGCTCATTGGGAGGATAATTTTCGGTATTGGTTCGGCACTGCTATTGATTGGGGCCAATACCTTGGCCCTTAATTTATCCAACCACGCGAACAGAGGACGCTCGACGGCCTCAGTTAGAACCGCCCAAGGCTTGGGAATGCCGGGGGGTCTAATAGTTGGCGGAATTTTAGCCGGTTTTTTTGGTGAGCACGTCGCCTTTTGGGCTTCCAGCTTAGTAGCGCTGTTTGGGGCAGGTTTAGTAATGTACGGAGTGAAAGAAGTACCCCATTCAACAGAGAAAAGAGACGACCCGGGCTTGCTGTATTCTTTGAAGGTGTCCTTTAAAAACCCCAGTTTTTTGGTCGTGTGCTTATTCAACACCCTAATTTTTTTCTCAATGCAAGGTGTCTTACTGACCACATTGGTATTGTTTACGGAAGAAAGAGGACTATCTTTTTGGGGACTAAAAAGCCAAGCGGTATCCGGGATTACTATGTCATTTTTAATTCTTTCTTCTGCGGGCATTTCTATGATTGTAGGACGCATCATAGATAAAACCCGTACTCGCACTTTGATTAACTTTCCTGCTCTAGGAGGGTTAATAGCAGGTTATGTCTTACTGGCCTTGACTCATAATCTTTTAATACTAATTTCCAGCCTGATCCTTCTCGGGATGTCTATGGGCGCCACAAACATCCCGCTGATTACCGTTTTGGGTGATATAACACCCCAAGAAATCCGCGGAAAATCCGTTGCAGTCTATCAGTTTTTTGGGGATATTGGGGGAACTCTAGGCCCTATAGTCGGGGTCCAACTAGCGATGTCATGGGGATTTACGCCTACATATCTTGCTGTAGCCGGTATTTTATTGCTTTCTTTACCCCTGCTGTTTCTTGTTTATCACGCAGAACTGAGAAACGCTAAAGCTATGACTTAGGGAAGCCAAAGGTAACTAAAAACGCCAACCCCAGGTGAAGGAAGGGGTTGGCGTTTGCAATTTTTTTCAGTTTTATTTATATGGTAAACCCACTATCTACCACTATTGTCTGGCCCGTTACTAAACCGGCACTTGTAATTAAGCTTAGCACTACTTCTGCTACGTCTTCCGCATTTGCTGGTCTTCCTATAGGAGTACCTTCAGATAGTTTTTTCACATGGTCCTCTTTACCTTCCACCCAGCGGGTTGTAACTATCCCTGGTGCAACTGAATTTACTCGAACTTCTGGTGCTAAAACCAATGCCAAGGATTTTGTAATACTGATTCCTGCGGCTTTGGAAGCGGCATAAGCCATAGAACTTCCTCTGCCGGTTTGACCAGCTATTGAAGTAGTATTGACAATACACCCTTTGTTTTTCTTTAATTCTTCAGCGCAGGCTCTACTGACAAAAAAGATGGCCTTGGAATTAGTATTGAAGGCACGATCCCAATGCTCTTCCTTTAAGCCTTCTAAGTCATGTAGTTCCACGAAATTTGTGGTCCCGGCATTGTTAACTAAGATATCTAATCTGCCGAACCTTTCTATTACTTTATCAACCATTTGACAAACTTCGGCATCTTTTGAAACATCAGCTTGGCAGGTAATGCCCTCAACACCAAGCCCTTGCACTTCTTTAAGTGTATCTTCCGCGTCTTTTGCGGATTTCGAGTAGTTAATAACAATATTTGCTCCTTTTTCAGCCAACATTATTGCTACAGAACTTCCGATGCCTGTAGCAGCGCCCGTTATTAAGGCAACCTTTCCTTTTACGTCATTCATAAGTCCCATCCTTCCTATTATATAAGTTCTTATAAAGAAGATATAATTTCCTGGTTAGACTACCTTAAGAATAGTTCATCTTGTTGTTTTCTCAGTTTCCACAAGATTGAGTCGCTTTGCGGTTCTACCATTTCATATGTCAGTAATGTTCCTGCCTGAATATCTTTAATCAACTTGTTACCATTTAATAAATGAGCAGGGATAGGTGCACCATTAGCTGTAGCCTCGGCAGGGAGGATAGAGGCTTTAAGATCAGGGGTATAATCACCGCCCAGTATTTCACCTTTTTTCATATTTCTTTGCACTACTTTTACTAAGTCATAGCTAGGTAGATATTCATCATTTCCAGTAGATATCCCCAATAGTCCTGCACATAGCAACGATGTTGGAGTTTCTACACCACATAGGTGATAGGGACGATAAATCAATGAAGCTGTACCTGAGCTATTTGACAAAAGTCCTTTGGTCGTTAAGATCATTCTTGAGTATTCGTTTTCACTGGAAACAACTATAAATATTCCGCCGCCTAATCCGGCTTCATGTGGTTCTCTAAAACAGGTAACCACATCGATTATTCCTTTGTTTTCTAATAAGCCACCCTCATCTACAGGACACAGAACCTTTGGTATTTCACTAATGCGACTAATGGGTTGATAGGTAGTAGGAGTACCGGGCATTAGCCCTGTGGCATTGGCAGTAATTTGTAATTCACACAAGTCAAAATCGCCGGCAGTGGGGAGGTCAGACATTATCTCACGGCGCCTACAAATATAATTTTTAACATCATCTGTAAGTGGATTTATATATTTCTCAGTCTCCTTCGTTAGATGGACCTTCTTAGTTTCAAGAACAGTCTTTCCATCGGCCTCACAGGTAATTATATTTGTCTTTCTATCATAAACATATTCTGCATCCCGCGCCTTGCCGGCAGATATTACCTCCAGGCCTAAACCTCTTGCCCAGGATACTAGTCCCATCAATAAGCCATGCTGGTCTCCGTCAACGGGCGTATAAACTAAACCTGCCTTTTCGGCCAGGTGCCTTAAGATCGGTCCTACAACTGAATCAGTCTCCTTATTTATCATAGCAACATGCTTACCATTTTTGATAGCTTCGTAACCATAGAGTGCCCCTGCTTCAGGCACACCAGTACCTTCTGCAATGATGTCTAGGGGAAGTTTCATTAATATCATTGGATCAGTAGTTACTACATACTTTCCAGCTTCTATCGCTTTTATTGCATCAGAGTATTTTTCGCATTCAACAATATTTTCATCTGGTATACCTGCGCGATGATATGCTAATTTAGCGGCGTTAATGTCTTGGTCAGCGACAACGGGTATTGTTAAAAATGGATTGAACATAGATTGGGTAATAACTGCAGTACTGTATTGACCAGCTCCGATAACTCCTGCTTTTACATTTTCTTGCTTGCGGAATTTGTTGTATAAATGATGATAAATCAATTTTCCAACCCCTTTCAAAATATACTTATACTTTACCATTATTACTATATTGTGTAAATATTTTCTTGGGTTATTCAAATATAGTTGGATTTATCAATATTTTAGAAGCTTGTCGTCATCACAAAATAAGGCATCTGAATAGAGATGACATGTATCTTTTTCGTAGTTGGATTTATATTGGCGAGCATTATTAAATCAGTGCGAGACAATTCTATATTTCTTGCATCTATCCCTAGTAGTAAAACATTAAAAGTTTGAAGAGGATACTCTGATGATTGCTGTTTTGGAATAAATTCTTCAGATTGACTTTCAAGGATTGTCACTTTTTTAGATGTTTCTAAAGAGCCAGGTGGAGTTTCTAATGGTTCAGGAAAATCAACTATTAAAAATATTTCACATATAACAGGAGATGAGAAGTAAATTGTCAAAATGGTAGTATCAGTATATGAGGTTAGAAGGGGATAAAAATGAGAATATTACATACTGCTGATTGGCATTTAGGAAGAGTATTTCATGGGGTCCACTTAACTGAAGATCAATCACACTTACTAGAACAATTAGCCAATCTAATTAAAGCTGAGAAGATTGACGTGATGTTAATCTCCGGTGATATTTATGACCGGTCAGTACCACCGGCAGATGCAGTAAACCTGCTGGATGATTTTCTATCACGGGTCAGTCTAGATTGTAAGATACCGATAATACTGATTGCCGGTAATCACGATAGTCCGGATCGTTTAGGCTTTGGCTATCGTTTAATGACAAGCCAAGGGGTTCATGTAGTTGGAAGATTAACGCCAAAGATAGAACCAATTATAGTTAAAGATGACTTTGGACCGGTTTATTTTAGTGGACTACCTTTTTCAGAACCGGCAATAGTTAGAGAACGTTTGGGTGATAAAAAGGCAATAGATTATAATACCGCTATGTCTTGCATGACAAAAGCGGCTCTTGGCGCATTATCTAATACTCCTAAGAATGTAAGAAAAGTAATTTTAGCACACGCCTTCATTGCTGGTTGTGATCAAACAGATTCCGAAAGGCCTATATCGGTTGGCGGCACAGGGGCTGTAGATAATGCTTGTTTTAACGAATTTAATTACGTAGCGTTAGGCCATTTGCATAGGCCACAAGCAGCCGGCGCAGATAATATTCGATATGCCGGATCACTCATGAAATATTCTTTTAACGAATCTGGACATAAAAAGGGTGTAACCATAGTTGAACTTGATGAAATGGGGAAAGCATCTATCGAAACGGTATCTTTAAACCCAAAGCGGGATGTTCGCCGCATTGAAGGTAATCTAGCGCAAGTGCTTAAAGATGCGCAAAGCGAAAAATATAAAGAAGATTATTTTATGGTTACGTTAACTGACGATGGGGCGTTACTCGACCCAATGAGCAAGCTGCGGGAGGTTTACCCTAATGTCCTACATATTGATCGGCCATTCGTAACTGCAACAAATGGTCTTGCCGGGCCTAGTAGGGACTATAAGAACAAGGGTATAGTCGAGTTATTTGATGACTTTTTTAACCAGGTAACAGATATTGAACTTAACGAAGAGCAAAAAGATGTTTTCTCTGACATACTTGGGACCATAGACTTGGAAGGTGGTGCTTAATATGAAACCACTTAAGTTAGCAATGACCGGCTTTGGTCCGTACGCTAATACTCAAGTTATAGACTTTAGCGAGCTAGGTAATCGTTCGTTTTTCTTAATTTGCGGTCCCACAGGTTCAGGCAAAACGACTATATTGGACGCTATTAGTTTTGTGCTTTATGGTGATACCAGTGGTAATATTAGGGACGGTAAACAAATGCGCAGTGATTATGCCGATATGGATACAACCACAAAAGTGGTGTTTAACTTTGCTTTGGGAGACAATAATTATCGTATTGAGCGCAAGCCGCAGCAAGAGCGTCCCAAACGGGTTGGTGAAGGCACTACAACTGCACCTGCCAGTGCTACTGTCTGGAACTATACTGGATTTAGCGACAATGAAGAAGGAATGGTGCTTGCTGATGGTATAACCGATGTAAATAGTAAGGTAGAAGAATTATTGGGATTTAAAAGCAGCCAATTTAGACAGGTAGTGTTACTTCCCCAAGGTGACTTCCGGAAGCTATTACTGGCAAATTCCAAAGATCGCCAAGAGATATTAACGACATTATTTAAAACCGAGTACTATCATTTAATAGAGCTAAAGCTTAAGGAAGCTGCCAAAGACTTAGAAAATGAAATAGAACAGTTAAATACGGCAAAAGCCGCTAAGCTGGAAGTTACCGGATGTGTGGGTATTGACCAACTTCAAGAAAAATACGATGAGCATATGGAAGATTTAAAGGTAATAGAAGTGGCGCTTAAACAAGCAAAAGAAGAAGAAAAAGTCGCAGACAGTAGGCTGGAAGCAGCTCAAAAGGTGAAAGAAAGGATTGAAGAAAAAGAAAAAGCCGGAAATGCTCTAAAAGAGCTTAATGCTTTAAAGGATGAAATAGATACTAAAAGAAAAGAGATGGAACTAGCAAAACAGGCAGCAAGTCTTGTTGATGCTGAGAATAATCTTGAACAAAGGCTTCACGAGCAGAAAGAGGCCTTACAGGTATTAAATAATGAAGAGAGTAATTTAGAAATTGTCCGGAAAAAAGCTTATGAGGCCGAGAAGGTATTTATAGAAGAAGAAAATAAAGCGCCTGACCGGGAAGTTTTATCAAAGGAGATTATAAACTTAGATGGACTAAAAGAAAATGTCATAAAACTTGATGCGGCCAAAAAACAGGTAAATGACTTGGCAAAAAATCTTACCCGAGTACAACGGAATTCTGATGAGGTAAATAAAAAACATAAAAGCCTACAGCAGGAACTGAAACAGGTTATGGAAAGTAAAGAAAGTGCGACAAAACAGGCTTTTACTTTGCCAGTAGTAGAAACAAAATTTAATGAAATTATTAAACTTGTCAATAAACGAATAGAACTCGACGGAATCCTTAATGAATACTATACTGTTAAAGAAAAGTATAAAAGTGCTGAAGCAGGGCAGAAAAAAACTGAAGCAGCCTATAAAGATGCGAAAAATAAGCTTTCTTCTTTCCAAAGTAAATGGCAGGATGGGCAAGCAGCGGTTCTGGCACAGTCTCTTGAAGAAAACACCCCATGTCCTGTTTGTGGAAGCATGGAGCACCCTTTGCCGGCTCAGAGTAAGGGGGATATTCCCTCAGAATCTGAGTTAAAAGAGGCCCAGGAGGAAGTAAAAAACTTAGAGTCCTTATTAGAGAAAAAGAGGAAAAAACAAACTGACTTGAGCATGAAAAAAGCGGCGCTGGAGGCAAAGGTAGAAAATATTGAGGGTGAACTAGTAGATAAAGCGGACATACCTTTGAAACAATTGGGGGAAGAGAAAGAAAACTTAGAGGGAGAATTAAATATTGTCCGCCAAGCTAAAGAATCATTGAGCGAACAGGAACTGCGTTGTAAAGAACTTCAAAAACAGGAGGAAGATTTAAAAGAGGGCGTTAATATTACCAAAGATAAACTTAATGAGGCAAATAATGAACATCAGACAGCACAAGCCATCCTGATAGATAGAGAAACAGGTATACCTGAGGAGTTAAGAAGTGAGCAAGCTCTGGACAAAGCTATAAAAAATTCTCAAGCAAGGTTAAAAGCATTAGAAGAAGCATATAAAGCTGCTAATGAAGAGGTTAAAGAAATAACCAAGCAGCTAACTATCATAAAAACTACGGTAGAAAAAGCCAAATCTGCTTATCTAACTATGGGTGAAAAAGTTAAAAAGGAAGAAGAGAAATTTAACGACCGATTACTTGAGAAGGATTTTAAAGACAAGGAAGGTTATCAACAGGCTAAGCGGCCGGATAAAGTTATTAACCAGTTGGATAGAGAAATAAATAATTTTATTGAAAAAGTTTCTGCTGCTAATGGTTGGGTAGAGCGTGCCAGTAAAGAAGCAGAAGGTCTTGAAGAGCCTAATTTAGAAACATTAAAAAATATTTTTAAAGAAGCGGGGCAGAACAAAGAACAGCTTGCAGACCGTCAGCGCGATCTTACGAAGGATATTAAAAATGAAAAAGACTGGTTAAAAGCTATTGCAGAACTTCTGAAGAAAATTGCAGACTCAGAAAAACGCTATTATGTTGTTGGTAAATTGTCTGGCGTCGCAAATGGAAAGAACAATTATAACATTACCCTTGAAAGATTTATCCTTGGTGCCTTATTAGATGATGTTTTGGTTGCTGCAAGTAACAGGTTACAGTTGATGAGTAAAGGACGTTACTTATTAAGACGTACTATGGACCGGTCACGCCGTAATGCCCAGGCTGGCTTAGAACTAGAAGTTTTTGATAACTATACAGGTGTCAATCGCCATGTATCCACTCTATCTGGCGGGGAAACGTTTTTGGCATCACTATCGTTAGCACTGGGTTTGGCTGATGTAATACAGGCATACTCCGGTGGTATACGCTTAGATACCATTTTCGTAGATGAGGGTTTTGGTACCTTGGATTCTGAGACATTGGACTTTGCTATCAAGACATTGATCGACCTTCAAGCAGGCGGCCGGTTAGTCGGGATTATTTCTCATGTGAACGAACTGAAAGAGCGAATTGATGCCCGCCTAGAGGTTACAAATATCGAGAAGGGTAGTAAGGCAAGGTTCAAGATCTCTTAACGTATTTAAGACTTTGAGTGGTTTTCTAATATTGTTTGACAGTTGATTTTGAAATATCTGAAGTCAATGACAAGTCTAAGCGAGTTAACATAAGTTATCTAGAGTTCTACTACCTTACGATTACGTTAAAGTAGCGACATAGTTGTTATTTACTGGTAAGGGCTCTAGCTTGTGCTATAGCGTAATTGACGAATAGCAGTGTTTGCCATAGAATTTTAGATGATGTTATATTCGACAGAATTTTTTCTGCAGAAAGGTGATTGAATGGTAAAAAGAAATGGAGCGGATTTGCTGGTTGATACTCTTGAACAGTTAGGTGTAGATATTCTTTTCGGAATTCCCGGAATACATAATTTAGATATTTACGATTCACTTCTTAATAGTAAGATTAAACATATTACCGCCAAACATGAACAGGGTGCGGGATATATGGCTGATGGCTATAGCCGGGTAACCGACAAACCGGGTGTGTGTTTAGTCATCACCGGGCCTGGGTTAACAAATATAATTACTCCCATGGGCCAAGCATTTGGCGATTCCATTCCCATGATAGTTATTTCGAGCCAAATGCCGACCTCCTTTATCGGCCAACGCACAGGTTTTCTTCACGAGTTAAACAACCCCACGTACTTAACTAAAAGTGTTACCAAAGAAAGTAGAACAATTACACAGAAAGAACATATTGGACACTATTTAGAAGAAGCATATCATTTAGCTGTTTCAGGTCGTCCGGGCCCGGTGCACTTGGAAATCCCTATGGACATTTTACAAGATACTGTGGAATCAGTCCCTCAATTGTTTTTCAAAAATCCAGCCTATTATCAAAACTGGAACATTGAGCAGCAGGAAGAGCAAATTTTGAAATCTGTTAAACTGCTTAACAAAGCAGACCAAACAGTCATAATTACTGGTGGCGGCAGCATAGCTGCGGCTGATAAGGTTATGCAGTTATCTGAGAAACTGGGAGCCCCCATTGTGCAAACAGTAGCAGGAAAAGGAAGTGTGTCTGAGAAATACCCGCTATGTTTAGGCACAAGGTCCCACCTTCCTGCGGTAATAGAAATTGTTCAAAGAGCGGATGCTGTAGTTGCTGTGGGAACAGAATTGGCGCCTACTGACTTGTGGGAAGTTCCGCTGGCTTTGGATGGTAAATTAATTCAAATAGACATGGACCCGGCTAATTTTAATCGGAATTATAGAACGGATATACCTATACGTGGTGATGCGGCTATGGTCTTAGATAAGATAGTTTCCAATTTGGACGAGAAAGATTTTGATGCTGATGCGAGACATAAACAAGTTGCAGACGCTAAAGTGCAGGGTAGATGTCAATTAAAGAGTGTCACCGGAATTAATGACCAAATGGATTATATTTTGGAGATGCTTGCTGCTATCCGTGAAGGAACTCCGGAAGATGCAGTTGTTTTGGCTGATATGACTACACCGGCCTATGTTGCTTTAAGTGAGTTTCCCAGTTACCATCCAAATACATTTTTACATCCTGTTGGTTTTGGCACATTGGGTTGGGCTTTGCCGGCAGCAATTGGTGTAAAGTTGGCAGATACACATAACAAAGCTTTAGTTTTAGTCGGTGATGGCGGTTTTCAATTCACCCTTCAAGAGTTGGCGGTTATTGCTGAACATAATATAGCTCTGCCGATTATTATCTGGAATGATAGTTGTTTTGGGGAGATTAAACGTAACGAGAAAGCACGACACCCCGGTGAAACTATCGCAGTAGATCATAAAAACCCTGATTTTATACGTATCTTTGCTAGTTATGGTATTTCAGGACAACGTGTTACAACCGCTCAAGAACTGAAGCAAGCTCTAAAAGAAGCATTTTCTAAGGAAAACCCTATGCTGATAGAAGTAGATGTTGCAGGGGGGTTAAGTTGATGGGTATGGATCGAGTAAGAAAAGCTATTAAAAACGTTAAAAAATATATACCGGGAAAAACAGTAGAGGAGATCCAAAGGGAACTAGGAATTTCCCATGTAGTTAAGCTTGGATCTAATGAAAACCCATATGGGCCGTTTCCCAGTGTCTTGGAGGCTATGCAGCAGGAACTTATAAACCTAAATTGCTATCCTGATGCCAATTTTGTGGAGATAAAGAAGTTAATCGGGGGAAAATGTGATGTTAATGAAGAGTATATTGCATTGTCTCATGGCGCTGAAGGTGTTCTGCAGACCATTTCCAAAAGTTTTATAGAAGAAGGCGATGAAGTAGTTGTTCCCCAGGCAACTTACTCTTTGTATCCTGAAATTTCTAAAGTTATGGGTGCCAAAGTTATTAATACTCCCATGGACGGTTACAAAATAGATCTGTCAAGAGTATTGGATGCGGTGACAGAAAACACGAAATTAGTTTGGTTATGCAATCCCAATAATCCCACCGGTACTATGTTTAATCATAAGGAATTCACTGAGCTGCTTGATAAAATGCCAAGTCATGTTTGGCTGGTTATCGATGAGGCGTATTCAGAATTTGCTCGTAAGGATCTGTTCCCAAAAAGTCTTGATGCCGTGAAGGAAGGAAAAAACCTGATAGTAGTGCGTACTTTTTCTAAGGCCTACGGGTTAGCCGGCGCCAGACTAGGTTATGTAATAGCACGCCCGGAACTAATTAAGATTATTGATACTGTAAGCGAACCTTTTAACGCCAATCGTATTGGGATAGCCGGTGCAAGGGCTGCGCTGCTGGACAAAGAGTATTTCACTAAAACCTTGGAATGGACCATTAACAGTAGAGCTGAGTTGGAAAGCAACTTAGAAACCATGGGTTTTGAAGTAATACCTGCGGAGACTAATTTTGTATTTTTTCAAACAGATTGTTCAGCTGATGAGATAGCTGAAGCATTAATGCATCAAGGTGTAATTGTTCGGTCAGCGGCCGGCTGGGGTTATCCTAATGCATTAAGAGTAACCGTTGGCAAACCCGAGGAGAACGAAATGTTTCTTGATGCACTAAAAAAAGTAATAAATAAATGTGCTTAAAATCTAAGAGAATTAAGTGAGGGTGTCTAAATCAGTGGTGACTTTTGAGAATGTAAGCAAGGAATATCCAGACGGTACTGTGGCGGTACAGAATCTAAACCTGGAAATTGAAAAAGGAGAATTGGTTGTTCTTATCGGGCCGAGCGGCTGTGGGAAGACAACATCACTCAAAATGATTAATAGGTTGGAAGAACCCACTTCCGGGACTATTTATGTTGACGGTAAAGATATTTCTTCTACTAATCCTGTTGCATTAAGAAGAAGTATTGGCTATGTTATCCAGCAAATAGGGCTATTTCCACATATGTCCATTGAAGAGAATATTGCTATCGTTGCAAAGCTTCATAAATGGAAGAAGAATAAAATGGCCAAGAGAGTAGATGAACTGCTCATTTTGGCAGGTCTGACACCTCCATCCAAGTATAAGTATCGCTTACCTGATCAGTTGAGTGGTGGGCAGCAGCAGCGAATAGGCGTGCTGCGTGCATTGGCAGTAGAACCGAATGTTGTGCTGATGGACGAGCCGTTTGGTGCACTGGATCCTATCAGTAGGGAAAGTCTACAGAACGAGCTAATAGACCTGCAGCAGAGACTGAAGAAGACCATAGTATTTGTTACTCATGATATTGATGAAGCACTTAAGCTGGCAGATAAAATTGTCATAATGCGTCAGGGAAAAGTGGTACAGGCAGGCACACCGGCAGAGATACAAGCTAAGCCGGTTAATAAGTTTGTAGCAGATTTTATTGGGCAAGAAAGACTTGCCTCAGTAGGCGCGGATTCTCCTGTGTATGTCATTATGGAAGATGCCCCGCTGGTTGTTACGCCTGATATAGATGCACAATTGGTATTAGAACAAATTGAGGATTTAGGAAGGGAATCAGCACAGATAGTGGACAAAAGCGGTCGTTGGCTGGGTATGGCACAGCTTCCTCAAGTTAAGCGAGCAGCCCGCCAGGGTGCTAAAGTCAAGCAGGCTGCAGTGGCTGGCCGGAAATTATATATCGAGGAAGCAGTATTAAGTGACGCAGCAGAGATGCTGATAGATGCAGACTTGCCTATTCCCATAGTTGATGAAACCAACAAGTTCGTCGGCTTGGTGACCAGTAATGGGATTGCCAAATTAACAATCAGTCGCTTAAATAAGCAAAAAAAGATGCAGGAACAGGCACAACTAGCTGCGGACGGAGCAGATAAGAAAGGTGTGAGTTAATTTGTACTCACTGGGTATCCAGTCGTTAAGTGAGAAATTTCTAGAGTTTTGGGTTAATTTTTTCACCTATGTATCGGCAAATTACATGAAAATACTCTACTTAACATGGGAGCATATTTATATATCCGGCATTGCTTTACTGCTGACTGTAATTATCTGTATTCCTACCGGTATTTACATCACTAGGAATGAGAAACTTGCTCCGTATGTAATAGGATTTGCTAATATATGCCAGACAATACCCAGCTTGGCTTTACTGGGTATGTTAATTTCTGTTGTCGGTATTGGTGATAAAAATGCCATCATCGCATTGACACTTTATGCATTACTACCAGTGCTGCAAAATACCTATACCGGCATTAAGAACGTTCCAAAATCAGCTACAGAAGCCGGCAGAGGAGTAGGCATGACAGAATTTCAGATATTAAAGATGGTCGAACTGCCATTGGCCAGGCCGGTGATAATTGCCGGCATCAGGGTAGCTTCAGTTTGGATTATAGGTACTGCTACACTTGCGGCAGCTATTGGGGGTGGCGGTTTGGGTAGTTTGATATTTTCTGGTTTGTCATTCATTAGAAATGATATAATTTTTGCCGGGGCTTTACCTGCAACTACTCTGGCGCTTTCTATAGATTATGGACTGAAAAAGTTGCAGGAAGCAATGAGTCCTAAGAGACGGGCAGCAAGATTAAATAAGCTAGCGGAAAATAAGGCCAAGGATAGTAATAATCAAAAGGAGATGGAAATGGATGCATAAAAAAACAAGTAAACTATTGTTAGTAACCTTTTTAGCATTATCGTTGTTAGTTACATTAACCGGATGCGGCGGGGGTCAAGAGGATAAAGCAGATGATTCAGCCAGTAACAGTAATGACCCAATGGACTATCAAGGTGAGTTAAATGTAGCAGCCCAAAACGTTAATGAAACGGTTGTACTGGCTCATATTGCAAAAGTGCTTATCGAAGAGAATACTGGGTTAACAGTAAATGTAAATACTGACTTTACTGGCTCTTCCGTTTTGCATCAAGCTATGGTCCAGGATGAAATTGATGTTTACCCAACATGGACAGGGACTCAATTGACAGGTGTTTTGGGTTATGAAGGACCTCAAATGAGCAGTCAGGAAACATGGGATTATGTGAAAGAAGGGTTTGAAGATCAGTTTGATATGACTTGGACAAAGCCTTTTGGGTTTAATAACACATATATTATGGCGGCAAAAGAAGAAGTAGTCCAAGAACTTGATTTGCAGAAGTCATCTGATATGGCACCATATGCAAAAGATTGGATATTAGCAGGAGACGATAATTTTGATGTTCGTCCCGATGCTTATCCAGGGTGGTCTGAGGCGTATGGCATCGAGTTCAAGAAGGTACTGCCAATGCAATATAGTATCATATACAGAGCCATTGATAAAGACGAAGTGGATGTCATCGCAGCTTATGCGACTGACCCAAGAATTGAAGAATTAAACCTTGTTACATTGGAAGACGATAAAGGTTTCTTCCCTGATTATAGTGGTGCGTATGTGTTGAGAGGAAGTATTGCTGAAAAATATCCTAAACTCAAAGAAATTCTAGAGATTATTAGTGGTGAAATAAGTAACGAGCAGATGAGTAAATTAAATTATCGTCACGACATTGAAACAGTTAATCCTGAAGATATCGCCCGGGAGTTTCTTGAAGAAAATGATTATATTTAAAATAAGCAGCAAGCAAGGATTCTGTGCAAACAGAGTCCTTATTGCTTTTAATGGAACGCAGTAAGGAGGGTCAGCTATGCCGTACGGGTATACTGGTAAGATTCTAAAAATTAATCTGACCAAAAAGGAAATTTCCATTGATAAACCAAGTGATAAATTTTATCGCCAGTATTTTGGTGGTAGAAACATTATTTCCTATTACTTATTAAATGAGACTAAACCAGGAATGGACCCATATGACGAAGAAAATCTTTTGATTTTTGCCACGGGAATTCTTACCGGAGTTCCGCTTCCGGGTTGCGGTCGCAATAGTGTCGGCGCTAAATCACCGGTCACAAAAGGTTACGGTGAGGCCGAGGCAGGAGGTTTTTGGGGAGCAGAGCTTAAGAAAGCCGGATTTGATGCTGTGGTTATTAAAGGGAAAGCTGATAACCCCGCTTATATATGCGTACACAATGGCAGGGTGGAGATACGTTCAGCCAGCCAACTGTGGGGAAGACCGGTGGCTGATGCCCATCAAAAGCTGCAGGATGATCTAAACGATAAATTGGTACGTACTAGCATTATTGGCCCGGCGGGGGAGAATATGGTTCAGTATGCTTGTATTATGAATGATATTACTCACGCTGCCGGACGCACCGGGATGGGAGCGGTGATGGGTTCTAAGAATCTGAAAGCTATTGCTGTACGCGGCAATAAAATGCCTGAAACTGTGAATCCCGATGCTGTTAAAATGTTTGGCAAATGGTTTAGAGATAACTTAAATGATCTTGCAGGTTGGGCAGCCCAGATGGGCACCCCCGGCAGTGTTTTAATGCATAATGAAATGGGTATGTTACCTACAAGAAACTTTCAATCCGGTACTTTTAAAGGAGCTAAAGCTATCTCCGGGGAGAAAATGCATGAGACAATTCTAGTAGGCAGGGACAGTTGTTATGCTTGTCCCGTTCGCTGTAAACTGGTAGTGGAAACAAAAGCCCCCTATAATGTAAACAAAGTGTATGGTGGCCCGGAATATGAGACATTAGCAGCGTTAGGTTCATTGTGTGGGGTGGATGATTTAGCTGCTGTCGCCAAGGCTAATGAACTATGCAATGCCTATTCTTTAGACACTATTACAACGGGAAATACAATTGCTTTTGCCATGGAGTGCTATGAAAAAGGATTGCTATCTGAGAAAGATTGTCATGGCTTGCAATTGAATTTTGGCAATGCAAAAGCTATGTTGAAGTTGATTGACCTTATAGCCTACAGGAAAGGTATTGGTGATGCATTAGCAAATGGCATCGAGAAGACTGCGGAAATGTTAGGTCCTGAAGCGAAAGAAGCGGTGTTGACCGTTAAGGGCCAGCCGTTGCCAATGCATGAACCTAGACTAAAACAAGGGTTAGGTTTGGGATATGCAATTTCACCTACGGGAGCAGATCATTGTCATAATATGTATGATGAGGATTATGCCCCTGGTGGTTGGGGGATGGCAGATATTGAGCCTTTAGGAATCGTTGAGGCTCAGAATATGGCAGAAATCACCCCGCAAAAGGTACGCATATTGGTATACCGGCATTTTTGGACGAGCTTGGCTAACTGTCTTGTTGTATGTCTTTTTACACCATATCCTTACGAAAAACAAGCGGAAATGGTTAATGCAGTTACAGGCTGGAATACTTCAGTGTGGGAATTAGCTAAAGTTGGAGAACGAAGTATCAATATGGCTAGGATGTATAGTCTGCGTGAGGGACTGACCGAAGCTGATGACCAATTACCTTCACGTATTTTTAAGCTGGCTGTTGGCCCGGAAGACGATGAACATAATACCGTTGATTACAAGCAGTTTGAAGAAGGTAAGCGGTTATACTATGAAATGATGGGCTGGGATCCGGTTACTGGGCGGCCTAATACTGCTAAGCTTTATGAATTGGGCTTGGATTGGCTGGTACATGATCCTAGTTAAATAGGTGTGATAAATATGAAGATTACAGTAAAAGTATACGGTAAACTAAAGCAGGTTACCCGGCAGTCACAGCATAAACTAGAATTCAAGCACCAGGCTTCATTACAAGAGGTGTATGATTACTTTTTTACCTACTATGAGATTACAGTTTCCCAAGGTTCAATTGTTTTGGTTAATGGCAAAAGTGTCAGGCAGACTGATATCCCTCCTAAAAAATTCAAACTATCAGATGAAGATATTGTAGAGTTTATTCCTATGTTAAGCGGGGGTTAAAGTCCCCATGCAATTCTCGAATTGTTAGCTAATGGATAAGCGCATATTTTTTCCAAACAAAAATTCACTTAGTAATTATATTTGATTAAATAATTCGTCCATTTTTAAACATTTTTTATATTTTTGCAATGAATCGGTATTTATCAATAATCCTGTCATGTTAAAGTATAAATAAAGGAAAGCAGAAATGTTATGTCTAATTAACTTAAGTAAAGCCAAATTAACGAAGAGTATGTTAGAGCTTGAATTTATAAAAATGAAGTAATGCATAAGGTCATTAGTCTGGGTGGGGGCGGTCATGTGGAAAACGAAATCAAAGCTTTGCAGGAACAAGTAACGGAACTTACAAAAACGGTTAAGGATTTGGGGAGCCGCCTGGAATTTTTGGAAACCAGAAAAAAAGCTACGTCGGTTTTGGATACGCAAACGGAACCTCAGCCACTGGCCAAAAAGACTATTAACACCTATAAGGAAAAACGAAAAGAGATTCGGACTAAGGTTAAACGCCCCAAAGCAAATCTGGAACTTCGCTTGGGCCAACTGCTAAACCGCCTCGGCGTGGTGGCACTGATAGTTGGCTTGGCCATTTTCTTAAAATATTCTTTTGACAACCAGTGGATTGGCCCTACTGGGCGAATAATCCTCGGTATGCTGCTGGGAGTTGGCTTATGGGCCGGAGGCGAATACACCAAGAAAAAATACCCCCGGTATGCTCAAGGTTTACTGGGCGGCGGTAGTCTGGCTATGTTTTTTTCAATTTATGCCGGCTATAGCTTCTATAACCTCTATTCCCAGGTAGCCACATTCATTGTACTGGTGGTAATTATGGCCCTGACAGTGGTGATGGCTATACGGTATGATGCCATGGCCATTGGTATACTTGGGATAATCGGTGGTTATGCAACGCCATTTATGGTGGGAAGCAATAACCCGAACCCTTGGATACTCTTTACATACCTAACCATTCTGACAGTAGGAGTTCTTGGTGTCTCATCCTACCGTAAGTGGATAGTATTTAATTACCTGAGTTTTTTCTTTAACCAAATAATTATGTTGTTTTGGATGATCGGAGAATTTAATTTAAAGCATCTTACACCCACATTGCTATTTCTTGTTATCACATTTGTTCTCTATGTGGGCATAACCACTGCCTATAATATCAGGCATCGAAAGCTTTCAACTACAGCAGAGACCATTTTGATGGGTCTCAATGCTTTTCTACTTTTTGCCTGGAGCACAGCAGCTTTAGACGGTACAATTATCGAGGACTACATGGGCTTTTATGCCATCTTTTTAGCCTGCTGCTATGTCTATCTCGGGAGGACCGTCTATGCGGTATATAGGGAAGATAAAAATCAGCTTTTTGTTTTGTTTGGTACAGCACTTGTTTTAATCACCATCGCCATGCCGCTTCAGCTTAAAGAGCAATATTTAGCTATCGCCTGGCTGACAGAGGCATTAAGTGTCATATTTATTAGTTTCAAACTTAGCAGCAAGAAACTACGTGTGGGCGGTCTTATCATCTTAGCCATAGCGTTAATAAGTGTATGGGAATTTGTTGATTCTTGGTGGATGACTCAGGAAATGTTTCTTTTGAATTACCGCACTCTAATAGGGCTCTATGCAATTGTTGTCACCGGCTTAACTGCCTGGCTCTATGCTAAAAACGGCAGGGAAGATGAAAAGTCATTAGCTTATATTCTACATGGATTAGTCCTAGTGGAGTTCTTTATATTTCTCACCATGCAGAACAGTCATTTCTTCTCTACGAAGGATTTTGAATTTTTGCTATCACCTGAGCAATTAAGTCTGAGCGGTATCTGGATGCTTTATGCTATTGTCTTATTTGCTTTAGGGCTAAAGAAATATAATCGATACTTACGTTTTGGGGGCTTAGGACTGATCGGCATTGTGATAATAAAAGCATTTTTTATTGACCTTGCTGATTTAGCAACAGTCTATAAAATAATTTTGTTTATCATTCTCGGGTTGTGTTTACTGGGTGTTTCTTTTATTTATCAAAAGAAAAAAGATGTGATAATCGGCCAAGACAGTGGGGAGGAAATGTAATGAAGCGTATTTTATTCCTATTGGTTTTTCTGCTTGTTTTTCAATCTATCGCTTGGGGTGCTGAAGACACCAAGCATTTTAAGTACCAAGGTAGTGTACCAGTGCAGGGACTGCATGATGATTTCTTTATTTTGGAACTCAGTCCTAATGTTCTTGAGGTTGCCGATCCATCTTTTAAAGATTTTAGGATATACAGTGCAGATCACGAATTAAGTTACCAGGTGCTACGGGAAGTAGAAAGACATAATACATTGACTGAGAAAATGGAAGTGTTTAACAAAGGGCTTATTGATAACAAGTATTCTTTCTTTGTTGTTCCTCCTGGCAAGTTAGATGATGAAGAATTAAAGTATACCGTGAAGCTGAATTCGGCCGAGTATCTTGTTAAAGCTGATATCTACGGAAGTAATGACAGGTATAACTGGCAATTTCTTAAAAAGCAAACACTTTATGGTGTCAACAACTCTTTTAACAGTTTTTCTTTAGACAATGTGGCCTATAATTTTATCAAAATTGAGTATCAACTTCCAAACGAAGGCCTTCTGGAAGTGAAGACCGTGGAATACAGTCGAGTAAGGGAAGTGGTGAAAGAAAGGGAGCCTAAATTTACTGCCTATAATGTGACTAATGAAGGGAAGAAGACCCAGATAACAATTGATAATCAATATGCATACTTCCGTTCCAAAAGGGTTGATATTGAAACCCCTGATGAAAACTTCTATAGGCAGGTAACGCTGGAGGGGAGGAATGACGGTGAATGGCAGCATATCTCTATGGACATAATTTTCAAAGATAGTACTGGGGAAAAATTAGATGTTCAGTATAGCCCTGGCAACTATCATTATTTACGTCTTACTATTAAAGATGAAGACAATAACCCTCTTTCCATTGAAGGGATTAAGGTGCAGCCGGTTCCTACTTATCTATTGGTAAATGCCACAGGTGAGCCTGAAGAATTTATATCTGAAGTTTACTGGGGCGACCAGATGCTGGAGGCACCAAATTATGACATAAATAACCTAAAACTGTCCCGCACTCCCGGTGATTACCAGCAGTTTTATCTAGCTAACGCAGAAGAAAATCCAAACTTCTCAGAGATTGATAATAGAATGCCGCTTACCGAACGGATGCCTTGGCTTATGCCGCTCAGCTTACTTGTATTGGCTTTGGGAACAGGAGTTTTTCTCTATAGGACGGTTAAACAGGTAGGGTAATATAATAGGTTAAGTAAATATTTCTATGATTGGACATCTTGTTCTAAAGGTGTCTAATTTTTTTATTAAGGAATTTTTCAGCCGTGAAATATACTATTAATTTCTTTCTAAAAAAGTGTTTACAGCGTAAATATATAATAGTATAATAGGAGAAACAAACAGAGCATATGTACCGGGGATGGGTACAATGACAGAAGGAGGGTTTTCAGTGGGAGGATTCTCACGAAGAGATTTTCTTAAAAGAACTGCAGCCTCAAGCGTTGCAGGTGGCATCGCATTATCCGGAATAAAGGTTGCTGAGGCGTCAACCGGTGAAACGGTAGGTACCATGATAGATTTGACAAAATGTGACGGGTGTAAAGGAAAAGATGTGCCCGACTGCGTATCAGCCTGTAGGACGGAAAATAAGGATAAGTTTCCCGAACCAGTTGAGGATATCGGTAATTATTGGCCTCAAAAAAAATTCGAAGATTGGTCAGAAAAGAGAGGGCTAACTAAATAATTTTTACCTTAAATAAAAATGAAGATGTAGATATAAAAATAGATATGTAAGTAATTTTGCCGCGGCAATAACATTGCCAGTCTGACTGTATGCCAGTGAAGCGTAATTAAGGTGAACTTACAGTCAGATTATGCCGCCGCCTTGTCAGTTATTTGCCGCGGCACTTTATATAGGCCCTACTCCCATTAAAATAGATAAAGAGGTTCTCGTAATTATACGGGAACCTCTTTGCTTACTGATTTGCAGCCATATTCTAATTGTTTAGTTTTTGCAGCAACTCAGCCATGTTAATACCATGTTTTTGGCACAACTGCTTGATAGATTCATCATATGCGTTAGAACAGGTAAGGCAGCAGTCAGCACCATAAGACACCAATAAATATCCCCCTTTAGGATGGGTGAATATTTCCGCAATCACAGATTCGGGTACATATTCCATTATATCACCGCCAAAAGAATAGTTTAGTGTATAATACCAAAAAACTCTTGGTAAAGTTGTGTCTCAGCGCACAGTTTGGATTGAGAAAATACTACATTTTTGGCGCCTCTGCAGAATCAAAGTAATTTAAATAACTGACAGATAAGTAAAATATTTTACAGCTAATATTAGGATATATAATATATACTAATATATATAATGAGGGGGAGAGATGATATGATACTAGGTATTAGTGCAAGTGGCAGAAAAGATGGCATTACTAGTAAGGTGGTTAAAACTATATTAGAAACAAGTAATCTAGAAACTGAATATATATCGCTTGCTGGTAAAAGAATTAATGGGTGTATAGGATGTACTCGGTGTGCTGCCGACAATCAATGCAAGGTTGAAGATGATTGGATTGAAATAGGGGAAAAGATGAAAAAAGCAGATGCAATTGTTTTTGGTGCACCTAATTATAAAGGAACAATTAATGCTCTTGGTCATGCATGTTTAGAGCGAACTTTCTGCTTTCGTCATAGAGGAGTATTTAATTTAGCAGGGAAATTAGGTGTGTCTGTCAGCACAAGTTATGGTAAAGAAAAGGAAGATCCAGTACATTTAATAATTAAGAGAATTATGAGTTCTAACATGATGGCAGTAATTGATACTGTCTCTGCCCATGGATATTCTCAATGTTATACATGTGGATATGGCCTTGATTGTGAGGCAGGGAATATTGTTAGGACACATGGGTTTATAGAAAAAATTGAGGAAGAACATTATCCGCCTTGTTTTGAAGGACAAGATGATACAGTTTTTCAGGTACACAAAACAGGTAAACTGTTAGATTCAATATTACGGAACAAGGCATAAACATATAAATTTATGGATCCGAAAATCTAAAAAAGGAACTTCTGGAGGTCTGATGTATGGCCAGGTGTATAGTTTGCTTACATAAACTACCTATCTTTGAAGGGCTGGCTATGCCTTCCGGGTCATGGTAGCCCAAAAGATGGACTATAGTTATAAAGGGCAGGTATTATGAACTGAAGGATAAAATGCTTGAGTAAACATTTTAAAAATTAACCAAGCCTTAGCTATTACAAAGCTTGGTTAATTTAAATATTAGTTAAGATTGGCATTGATTTTGGGCTAGAACTTATTTCTGTTGGTTTCATTCAGCAGGTTCTCCAGGCGGCTTTTAAAATATTCTAGTGATAAAGGTACAGTCTCGACCGGTATCTGGCAATAGTCATAAAATTCCAGTATCTCCAAATCGTCGATAGGTCTTACGCCCGTGTTCAAGAGTACTACTCGGTTATAAAAGCCTAGGTTTTGTCGTGCATCGATGGTATCCCAGCCTAGGCCTTGTTTAAAGATTTCGTCACGGTACTCCAACCAACCGGGAGTTAGGTAAAACTCATCTCCTCCCTGGTTAATTTCCGTTAGAAATTCTTTACCGGCAAGAATTTCGGCACAGTCCACTTCCGTAGGAAGCAAGCACTGTTTTTCATGGCATTTTTCTTTTAAGTCCGGATGACAATTACAACCATATAATAGCGACTTTATAGATTCGGTCTCTAATCGTCCATTAATTTCTTTCTCTAAAGCTGTCAAATCGACATGTAATGCTGGGGTAAGAAATACCGGTTCGACTCCCACAAATAATTGAGGATCATCCTGCATTAACTTTTTTAATTCACGTTCAAAGATACCGCATGCAATCAATTTCATACTTTAAAAACTCCTTATAGAGCAGCTCGCTCAACAATAATTGCAGCAACTTCTTGTGCGCAGCTAAAAGGGAAATCTTCCACCCTTAGTAGTTTGCCCGCTTCTCCTGCAGTAACCTTAACATCTCCAGCCTGGCAGGTAGTATCCGCACCCATTGGGAAAGCCTTCAACAATTCTTCAGGGGTAGCGATAGGAAAAGCAGCGTCCGCTAAAGCACCAATAATTTGCTTTTTAATAATATCGGCCACATTCATGGTATCACCTCCAAATGAATCTTACCACCTATTAGTGAATAAAGCTGTAAACCAGTTTACACGATTCGCCTGAATTTAGGCATTGTATTGACTTGTGATGCCTTAATGAATAAAATTTAGGCATGGAGGTGTTATTAATGACCCGTAAATTTGCGTGCATGAAGGACTTAAGTTTATTCACGCCGCTGGATGAAGAAGAAAAAAACAAAATTGGCGAACTGGCTATAAAAAAAGCATACCGACCCGGGGAAGAACTGTTCCGGGAAGGAGATCCCAACGATGTTATCTATTTGGTTAGGACAGGTAAAATTAAACTATACAAGCTATCTCATGGCGGAAAAGAACTTACTCTGGGCATTCTTCAACCAGATGATTGCTTGGGCGAGAGCAGCATCTTTGATGACCAGAAACATACTTTTAATGCAAAGGCATTAGAGCAATCTTTTGTTTGTGCTTGTACTCGCAATGACTTTAAAAACCTAATCTTGAAGCACCCACCGATAGCCTTAAAAATTATTCAGGGACTATCGGAAAAGGTATCCGGTTATACTGAACAAGTTGCAACCTTGGCTTTTGAGGACGTGCAAGGACGGCTGATAAAAACCCTCTATAAGCTTGGACAAGATTACGGAGTGACAACCGAAAGGGGAGTTAAAATAAACTTGTCGTTGACCCATCAGGACTTGGCATCATTAGTAAATGCTTCTCGAGTGATGGTTACGAATACCTTAAAGAAAATGAAGCAAGAAGGGTTAGTGGATGTAGATAAAAAGCACATCTATTTATCCTTATAGACAGTAAATTAACAGGGCTAAAACCAGAAACAACTTTAAAAGCTGAAAAGATCGGCATATTTAGCATGATTTATGGAGCGAGAAATCAAAATTAGGAATTTCTGGAGGTTCTAACAGGAAGTCCCCCAAAATGTGAAACCAGCTGTCAATAAAGAATGCTTTGTACAAGTTCCTCATATTTAAGGTCATTTTTCAATAGTTCCTTTTTATTCAGCCAGTCAAGTATATTATTGATGTCTTTCTTTGAAGGAAGCTGAGGTACCGGATATTGCTGCACATTATAGATATCTACAATCGGCTGCGGGATATTAATATTCTCAACCAGCACATCCTTAAATTCTTGCGGGCGTGCATTAATATCTTCTATAGCCTTTTCATAAGCTCGATAAAAGCTTTCAACCGCCTTTTTCTTCTCTTTAAGAGTCTTCTCTTTGAAAATAATTACAGCCTGTGAAAGATTCTTTTTTGTGTCATCAGCAACAATTTTTGCTCCTTTGAATTCGGCAAATGTTACCAAAGGGTCCGGCAAAGTAACGGCATCAATCTGACCGCTTAAGAGCATTTCCAGGCGAATCGGTATTTTTGCCACAGAGGTTTTATTGACTTCTGAAGGCTCCATGCCTGCTTCTCTCAACAGTCCGTCAGTTATATACTCAATAATTGAGTTATTGGAAATGCCAATGCTTTTTCCTTTTAAATCGCCCATCGTTTCTATACCGCTTTTTGGAGCTGCAATAATAGCAAAGCGTCCCTCTTGAGGTGATGCCCCCAGTGTGAGCGAAGTTATCTTAGTATCCAAACCGGAATCCTTTAGTAAAGTAGCTACGATGATATCCGTTACCATTCCGTCCAATTCACCGGATTGCATGGCAATTTGACTTTCCAGCGCACTTTGAAACGGCATCAGCTCAACTTCTAAATTTTCCTCGGCAAAATACCCTTTTTGTTCCGCTGTAACTATAGGCAATATATCCTCTATGGGAAGTGCACCGATTTTCAACTTTTGTGTTACCGGCTCTTTATCCGTATCTGTTTTACCGTTGCACCCTGCTATTGCTAAGACAATAACAATAAGTACGGTAATTATTGTTAAGTTGGACTTACTGGCCACGGTTCTCCACTCCCTAAAGTATGTTTTTTCAAAAAATGAACTTAAATTCATTTTTTATCATATATGCTTGTCTTCATAAAGTCAATACCTTAAAATAGGATAGAACAATAAAACATGAACCCAACATTTGACGGGAGAAGTGAGAAACATGACTGAGCACTCTGAACTGCAAAAAATAACTAAATTCAAAGCATGGATGCTTGCGGCCCGGCCGAAGACACTCCCTGCAGCAGCAATACCTGTGATTGTCGGTACGGCTCTTGCACTTGGTGACCGAAGCTTTAATTTTGGGCCTGCTTTGGCGGCACTTTTAGCAGCACTATTAATTCAAGTTGGAACAAATTTCGCAAACGATGTTTTTGATTTTAAAAAAGGAACCGATACTCAGGAAAGAACTGGGCCTCTTAGAGTTACCAATGCCGGACTTTTAACGCCAAATCAGGTTTTAGCAGGTATGTGGGTTGTTTTTGGTGTATCATTTTTAATTGGTCTCTATTTGGTAGTAATTGGCGGCTGGCCAATTCTACTCATAGGAATTCTATCCATCTTTTCGGGAATTGTCTACACCGGAGGCCCTTATCCATTGGGGTACAACGGGCTGGGAGATATTTTTGTTTTTATCTTTTTTGGACCCGTGGCAGTGTGCGCTACATATTATCTTCAGGCAGGTACGGTAAGTACTATCAGTTATTGGGCATCCTTACCGGCAGGATTTTTGGTAACTGCAATTTTAGTGGTAAATAATTTACGCGATATTGAAACCGACCGCAAAGGCGGCAAAAAAACCCTCGCCGTCCGTTTGGGGGCCAAGAGCACTCAGGTTGAATATATAGTTCTTTTAGCTTTCTCTTATGCGGTCCCTGTGGTTATTTGGCTTGCGGGTCTCACCACGGCAATGATACTCATAACCTGGTTCTCTTTACCGTTAGCCGTCCTCTTATTCAAGGATATCTTCAGCAACAAAGGCTCTTCCCTCAATGAGACACTAGCGGAAACAGCCCGCTTGGGATTTCTTTACGGCATATTATTTTCCTTAGGCTATGTTATTGATAAACTTATTCTTTAAATATACTACTATAGTTTAGCCCAGGAGCAGAGAAACTTTTCCGTTACATCGAGGATAAGGTATAGTACATAGCCAATTGCGCCCATGGCAATGATACCTGCGAACATTTCCTCATAAGCCATCCGGCTGAGCGCATTCATAATAAAATAACCTACCCCTTTTTGCGTGGCATAGGTTTCTACCAGAAAAAGCACCGCCAGTGCAGTTCCCAACCCTAATCTGAGAGAAGTGAGGATGGCCGGCAGGCATCCGGGCAAATAGACATGGCGGTACAGTTCACCGGAAGTGGCGCCCAGCGACTGCACCGAAAGTACATATTCCTTTTTAAAGTTTTTAGCTGCATCACGAGTGGTAACCAAAATTTGATAAAAAACAATCAGGGTGATTAACACTATTTTGGAAACATCCCCTATCCCCAATAAAATTAAGAGGATAGGCATAAAGACCACCTTGGGAATGGGATATGTTAAATAGATTAGCAAAGCAACGTACTTGTCAACCTGCGGGTTTTTTCCTAAAAACAGACCCAAAGGTACTCCCAATAGTGTTGCCAATACCAAGCTGGAAAGCACTCTATAAAGGCTTACCTCAATATGGACTAACAAACCATCCTGCAGGCTGGAGAAAAAACTTGCAAAAGCCAACCAAGGAGAAGGCAGAGCAGCGGTTTCCAAAAGAGCTGATAAGCTCCACCACATTATTACTAATAGTGCAATTACCCATAGGTAATTTAATTTTTTTAAACCGTTGATTACCGTCTGCACTAACACTTACCCCCTGTGAAAGAAATAACGAAGCTGATTACATATCTTCAAAAATTCAATTTTTCCTCTTAGATCATAATCTCCTGCAATTTCATTATTTACTTCTTGCACGATATTCCCCGGACAAGGAGTCATAATAAAAATCCGCTGCCCTATAAATACCGCTTCTTCAATATTATGAGTTACCAATAGAATAGTAAGATCTTTTTCCCGCCAAATTTTCAACAGTAAATTCTGCATTTCCTCTCTGGTTAAAGCATCCAACGATGAAAAGGGTTCATCCATCAACAAGAGTTTAGGTTCCAGCACTAAGGAGCGGGCGATAGCTACCCTTTGCCGCTGGCCGCCGCTCAATTGGGCGGGGTATCTTTTGGCAAGTGAACTAAGCCCTAATTGCTCAAGTATTTTTCCCGTCCTGGCTATAATCTCTTCTTTTGTCGGCTTTCTGATTAATAAACCCAAACTGACATTATCCCACACAGTTTTCCAGGGTAATAATCCGTATTCCTGTAAAATGAGCGCAGTCTCCCTGGTTTGGTGCGGAAGTGTATCTCCTATCAGCACCTCACCGCTGTAGTTTGGGTTAAGACCGCTCAAAACGTTTAATAATGTGCTTTTGCCGCAGCCCGAGGGCCCGATTATAACTCCTATCTTACCCTCGTCCAGCGCCAAATTAACTGACTGAAGCGCAGTTGTTTTTTCATTTTTTTGTTTAAAATCAACGTTGAGAGATTTAATAGTTATATAACTCATGTGGAAACTAACCCTTCTTTCCCAATCCACGCATATTATATTGCATTAAAGTTTGAAAGGCACTTTCCAAGTCCCGAGGTTCACCTTCCTTAAGCCAACTGATCAAAACCTGGCGAAAGGTACCGACAAAAGCGGTCGCACTTACCAAAGTATCCTGTTCAGGCAGAAAACCCTTGCCCTTTAAGTCGTCAAGATCTTTTTTCGTCAGCTTGATAAGATCTCTTTCTATTTCAGCAAGTTTTTTGTTAAAAGCGTTATTTATGCCCGGCAGTTTAACAAGAAAGATTTTTGCAAGATTTTCTTCCTTTACAAACAGCTTAATGCATGTCTGCATAGAGGCCTCAAGCTTATCAAAAATATCGCTATGTTTTGACCGTTCTTTTTTAATTTCAACCAGCAGCTCCTGGTACATTTCTTCCACCATGGTGTCAATCAGTACGTCCTTATTAGAAAAATATAGATAAAAGGTTCCGGTAGCAATACCTGCTTTTGTTGCAATCGCTTTGATTGAGGTTTCACGGTAGCTGTTTTCGGCTAAAATTTCCCTGGTAACTTCAATTATTTTTTTTCTTTTGCTACTTAATTTTGCTTTTACCTTTTCCGTCTTTTGATATACCATTGCAACCCCCTAAAAATGAATTCAAGTTCATTTCTTGGCTAAAATTTTATGCTACTTTACCAATGAAGTCAATAGTAAACTTTCTTCATTACCTTTAAGGTTTTCACCATCATCTTCTTCAAAGAGAATAGGACAAAAGCTGTACGGTAACTTACCCAACATGATATATATTATTAATCCTGAGGGACAAGTGTCTATCATAATCTATGGGCATAGGAGGATTACTATGGACGAAAATGAGCCTAATGACCTTATCAAAATAGGGGATTTAGCAAAGTGCGCAGGCGTAACAGTGCGCACTATAAGATACTATGAAGAACTAGGCCTCATATCACCGACAAAAACTAGCCCGGGAGGGTTTCGTTTATATACAAAGCTAGATTTAAGAAAGTTGTTATTTGTTAAGCGTTTTAAAGAACTAGGTTTTTCTTTAGATGACATAAAAGAGCTATTTAGACCTAGTGATGGAGAAACAACTAAGAAAGAGAGAATTTCAGCAAGTCTCACATTACTTGAGGAACAGCTCAGTCAAGTAAATGATAAGATAAAAAAACTTACTAGTGTGAAAGAAGAAGTTGAAATGGCCGTTAAGGCCAAATTTATGCCCCAATCTGAATATGACACAATTCAGAGGGAAACCTAAACCTGACTGATGATGGAAAGGATGACTGCCAATGTCCCAAACAGTAGCGCAAGGGATTATAAGTCTGCTGCAGTCTAATGGCATCAATAATATCTTTGGTGTGATAGGTGATGCAGTATTTCCCTTTTTTGATGAGCTAGGGAAGCAGGATAAGATTAAGTATTACGGTGCCAGCCATGAGGTCGGAGCTGCCTTTATGGCGTCCTATCAGGCCAAACTGACGGGGAAGGCAAGTGTTTGTATGGCTACTTCCGGGCCGGGAACGGCTAATCTAATAAACGGATTGGCAGAAGCATATTTTGATCAAGCTCCGGTACTGGCAATTACCGGCCAGGTAAGTACTAAAAAAATTGGTACCAACGCTAAGCAGTATCTTAATCAACAACAGCTGTTACAAAGTGTTACCATGAGCTCTGAATTGATAACTAGTGCCGAAAGTGTTTTACCTGTACTTGCTAAAGCATTGGCTCAAGCAGTTAACAGTAAAACAGTGACCCACGTATCCATACCTGAAGATTTGTTTACTAAAGCAGTGCCAAATTCTGTCAAACCGCAAATCTCAGTCAATGCCGGGAACTCTTGGGGGACCGGTTTTGCAGACCAACTTGAAAAAATCATTCCGATGTTGAATAGCAGTCAAAAAAACTTAATAATAGTTGGGCAAGCCAAACAAGCATGGCGTAAGAATCTGATTAAACTAGCGGATAAGTTAAATGCGGGCATTATCTTAGCCCAACAGGCCAAGGGAGTAATACCTGATAATCATCCAACTGTAATCGGTGGAATAGGCCAGGCAAACGCACCGACAATAATTGGCCAAGCTGATAATATTCTGTTGGTTGGTGCAGCTTCTTTTGAAAAGAAGTTTATACCTTCGGGCACACAACTGATCCAATTGGCGGATAACTCTACTGCTGTGGATTACAGTAGAGCCTCTCAATATATCATTGGTGATCTGGCACAATTAATAAAACTACTGGCGGAAAGAGTTAATACGAAGCAAAATGCTGATTGGTTACAAGCAGTAGCCGCGGAAAAACAAGGGTTAGTTAGTATGATTGCGCAGCAGGAAGAGAATAATACTACACCCATTCAGCCTGCTTACCTGATGATTGCTTTGAGCAAGACAGTGCCGGCCAATGCTACCATTGTATGTGATGTCGGAGGATTCATCCATTGGTTTGATACCTACTTTCAAGCACAGGACCAAGAGGTGATGGTGTCCAGTCATTGGCGCAGTATGGGAGGAGGATTGCCCGGAGCACTAAGTGCCTGCATTGCCCGGCCGGACAGAGCGGTAGTGGCGTTGGTAGGAGACGGCGGGCTTCTAATGTCCCTGGGCGAATTAGCCACAGCGGTTAAATATAAGCTACCGATTATCGTGGTAGTGGCTAATAACCATCAGTATAATCTTGAGAAAAGTAAGATGGAGGCAGCAGGGATGACCCCCTTTGGTTATGATATTAAAGTACCAGATTTCAGTAAGCTGGCCCAGTCATTTGGGGCCAAAGGCATATCTGTTACCCAAGCTGACCAGTTAGAAAAAGCTCTGATGGAAAGTTTTACTGACAGTAAAACCACGGTAATAGATGTACACCTTAGCGATATCTCCTTACCGATACTTAAATAGTAAGTAACAAAAAACACGTTTAGGAGTGACGGTTCATGTGGATTGGATGGCCAATTTCTAGAGTGATACTATTATTTATATCAGTAGTATTTACAGCAATTTTTATTCAAGTGACTATGTTTCACTACCGTCAGAATTTCCAGCATTGGGCCCAATGGGTTCCCGTTTTGGCCCTGCCGGTGCTGTCGGTAGTATCATTAGCAGCAGTTTTCTACATTAGTCCTATTGTCGTCGTAACTGCTGGGATATTGTATTTCGTAGGTGTGGCTGCGGGAACGACTGGTTTTGTACTGCATACCAGTGGAGTCAGCGAGAGAGTCGGCGGTTACAATCTTAATAATTTTATGGTCGGGCCGCCTGTTGTGCTGCCAATGATGGTTCTGGCTATAAGTGTTTTAGGATTGATAGCACTTTATTGGAGGTGATGATATGCAGGATATACGTACTCGGTATCCCGGTTATGATATATTAAAAGAACAAAAAGAATGGGATCCTCATACAAGAGAGATTGTATTAAAAAGGTTGGGACCTTTTCCCAAGCCCAAGTTTTTACAGGAAAATGAGGTTCAGATGCTTAAGATTATCGCTAATCATCTTGTGTTTGATAATAGGTCACAAATAATGGACTGGATTATTCATCATATAGATCAAAGCTTAACCTCGAATATTGGTGAGGGTCAAAGAGCACCCAAAGCTCCGCCGGCAAAAGATTTAATTCGTTGGGGTTTACAAGCTATCGATAAAGTGGCGACTATAAAGTATAAAGCTGTATTTTTGGGACTGGATGAAAAACAACAGTTCGGCATATTGGCTGCACTTCAAAACGGAAAGGCTGAGGATGTTCCCGAATGGGCTAAAGTGCCTCAAAAAGAATTGTTTAAAAAGCTGGCTGCAGAAATAGTCAGTGCCTATTACTCTCACCCAACCGTTTGGTCAGAAATCGGTTATGGAGGGCCTGCATATCCCCGCGGTTATGTCAGGGTGGAACGATGGCTTACAGACCCATGGGAGGCTAAGCGTGATGCAAAACAATAATGATTATGTAACTCACAATTGTGACCATTTTGATGGACATAGGTATAGCCACTTAAACAATAGAAAATATGAGGATGAGGCGGACATCTGTATAGTAGGTACAGGTGCAGCCGGGGGAGTACTGGCTTATGAACTAAGTAAAGCCGGCTTTAAAGTCGTAGCCATTGAAGCGGGTCCCTTTTGGAATCCTCAGACCGACTTCGCCAGTGATGAGTTGGTAGCACAATCTTTAGCCTGGCAAGATACTCGCTTATCAACTGGGGAAAATCCCTTAACTTTTGGACATAATAACTCCGGCCGAGGAGTCGGGGGTGGTACAGTTCATTTTACAGGAGTTTTTCTGCGGTTTCATGAAAGTGACTTTAAAACAAAGACTCTAGATGGAGTGGGTGAGGATTGGCCCATTACTTACCAGGATTTAGAACCGTATTATAATAAAATCGAGCGTGATATCGCTGTTTCCGGACCTAAGCATTTTCCATGGGGTAATTTTCATGGACCTTATCCATATCCGGAAAGAGTGCCTATTAGTGCCAACGCCCAAGTTTTTAGGGAAGGCTGTGAAAAACTGGGTATTCCCAGCGTAGTAGCTCCTCTAGCCATTATTTCTGCCCCATTTGACGGACGTCCGCCCTGTATTAACAGAGGTTTTTGCAATCAGGGTTGCATGCCCAATTCCAAGTTCAGTACTTTAGTTCACCATATACCCAAAGCCATCGATAATGGTGCAGAAGTACTCAGTGATTGTATGGTCACTCGAATTAACGTGGATAAGCAAGGTAAGGCAAGCGGCGTAACTTTTGTGCATGATAATAAAGAATACCGCCAAAATGCAAAGCTGGTTATTTTAGCTGCCTTTGCAGTAGAAACTCCCAGATTACTGCTTCACTCAGCGTGTCCTCAGTTTCCCGATGGGTTGGCTAATAGCAGCGGCTTAGTAGGCAAATACATGATGCCTCATACGGGGCATGATATGTACGCCAAATTTGACCAAGAAGTTAGGCTTTATAAGGGGACTCCGGTACTGGCTACATCCCAGGAGTTTTATGAAACTGACAAAAGCCGTGGCTTTGCCAGAGGCTATACACTTCATGCCCATGGTTCCAGACCGGTTGAAATGGCTCAGGGCTTGGCCAAAAGTGCCGGAATTTGGGGTAAGGACTTGTACGAAATTATGCGTGATTATAATTATTATGGGAGAATTACTCAGGTGGGTGAGGTGCTGCCCGATATCAATAACAACTTATCTTTGGGGCAGGAAATCGATGAGTACGGTATGCCCAAACCGGTCGTCTCTTTTAGTTACGGAGAGAACGACCGTAAACTCATTGACCATGGTGTTAAGAAAGCTAATGAAATTCTTCAAGCAGCAGGTGGTAAACCGGCTTTTACAGTACCTGATACCGCCCACCTGCTGGGCGGGGCAAGGATGGGAAAAGATCCTACCCAATTCGTTGTGAATGAGTTTTGCAGAAGCCACGATATTTCTAACTTATATATCTGCGATGCCAGCGTCTTTGTAACCTCCGGCGGGGGCAACCCCACGGAAACCATCATGGCTATTGCTGCCCGCACGGCAGAGCATATAGTAGAACAGGCAAACACTCAACAATACTAAGGTATTAACTCGGTAGTACTACAGGAGATTAATTGTTGACGAAGTCTTTGTACTAAAATTTCAACGATACCAAAAAGCTTAAAACTTTTTTTGCTTAACTTTTATTTATAAGAGATTGTTGAGATTTTCATTCTTTGGGGATATACTTGACATAATACTACAGTGAGTAGTATTATTGAATTGTACCCTAAGGGGGTACGATGTTGGGGGGAGTTAAATGTTTCGTTTCATAAGAATGATAGCACTGGGTATAATTCTAAGTCTGTCTGTGCTGCCTCCCGCATTCGCAGAAGGAGCATTTGATGAGGACGTATTTAGGGAAGTTGAGGCCTCGTTAGTATGTACCGACGGATGTGGGATGTATTTGAAGGCATGTGATAACGCCACAGCGCAGCAGATGCGGCAAGACATTCGTACAAAACTTGCAGAAGGGCAGACCCCGGAACAGATTTATGGGTACATGATTAGCATTTATGGAGAAGAAGTAATGGCTGCACCGCCACCTAGTGTACTGTTTAACCTTACAGCATGGGTGACTCCCTTCTTAGTCATTCTTGTAGGTGGGCTGGTTATCTATTTGTCATTAGATAAATGGGTATTCTATAGAAAAACATCTGCAGAATTATCGGTAGATGAAGCAGATATGGCTGAGTATGAGGAGGCAGTGGAGGACGAAATCAAACGATATTATTAATTTAAGGCTAGGTAACGCATGAATAGTACTACAAAAAGTATGCTTACCCAGTGATTTTCATAGTGAATATTATAAAGAATTTTTGGAGGGGATTTCTTTGAAAAGAGGACTAGTATTAACAACATTTATTATTTTTATTTTCGTGACGTTATTTTATTTGGCTTACAGAAGTCATCCGCCGGCTCCAGAAGGGGAAGAGCATGCATCACAGAACTATGTTAGTTCATACGCATGATGTATATAGCGCCGCTAACTATTTCACGGTAGTTCCATGGTTGGAATTGATTTGTGATGGTGGGGGGAGAATATTTAGGGGAACTATAGAACTATTGATTACAAAGCGCTTTAATTTTGAACGGAGATGACAGAATGGCTCCATATGTTGATGATAAAACAGAAATAATCAAGAGAAGATATAACCGGACAGCTAGATTCTACGATTGGATGGATAGAATGATTAATCCCCGAATGAGAAAAGAAGCTCTGTCCTATGCCAATGGTAAAGTACTGGAAGTTGGAGTAGGAACAGGAAAGAATCTGGAGTTTTATCCTGAGGGTTGTCAAGTAACGGGAATTGATTTTAGCCCTGGCATGCTTGCCAAGGCACACCAAAAGCTGCACCTAGCAAAAGTACCGGTTGACTTGATCGAAATGGATGTCCAGAATATGTCTTTTGAAGATGAAACTTTCGATACGGTGGTAGCTACCTGTGTTTTTTGTTCAGTTCCCGATCCTGTGAAAGGGCTGCAGGAGGTGCGCAGAGTCTGCAAGCCCCAAGGTAGAGTTATATTACTAGAGCACGTCAGGAGCGAGAATGTAATTTTGGGGGCCTTAATGGATATCTTAAACCCGATGTCACTATACATGGTCGGATCAAATATCAATAGGCGTACGGTTGAGAATGTTCAAAAGGCACAAATCAAACCTGTTGAAATTCAAGATAACTTAGGGAAAATACTTAAACTTATTATTGCGTCTCCGGAATAACGGGCATATATAGACTTTTCTCATTTTTCCTATGCTGAAGGCAAAAACTTTAAGGTCTAGCACCTTGACTAATACCCTATAGGGGTAATAAGATATAAAGAGAAGGTTTAAAAATATATCTTGAAAGGGAAATATTTATCGCAGGAAAGAGGGGAATTAATTATGGCGTCTGGAGTTAATACATCTACAATAAACCTGCCTGTAACCGGAATGACTTGCGCGGCATGTGCTAGTAGAATTGAGAAAACACTTAATAAGCTTGAGGGTGTTGACAAGGCTAATGTGAATTTTGCTGTCGAAAAAGTAACACTTGAATACCATCCTAATCAAGTAGGGGTAGATGATTTTATCCAAACTATTCGAAACATTGGATATGACATTGGTACTGAAAAGGTGGAACTGAAGATTGGCGGTATGACATGTGCTGCATGTGCTAGCAGGGTAGAAAAACAACTTAATGGTCTTAAGGGAGTAATAAAGGCAGGAGTAAATATTGCAACTGAAAAGGGAACTGTTGAGTTTATGCCCACAGAAATCAAAATTCAACAATTGCGAAAAGCGGTTGAAAGTATCGGCTATACGGCGGATTTAGCTGAAGAAAATAATGAGGATAAGGAAAGACGGCAGCGTGAGGGTGAGATTACCCGCCAGCGAAATCTATTTATCGGTTCAGCTATATTATCTATTCCCTTACTAATAAGTATGTTTGCTCATATTCTTGAATGGGCTTGGTACCCGGAAATTCTAATATCACCCTGGGTCCAATGGTTACTGGCTACTCCCGTGCAATTTGTTGCAGGTTGGCAGTTTTATCGTGGTGCTTATCTCAATCTTAAACACGGGTCGGCTAATATGGACGTATTGGTTGCAATGGGGACTTCAGCGGCCTATTTTTACAGCGTGGTGAATACATTTATTGGCGGACCGCTTTATTATGAGACAGCAGCTATTTTAATTACTTTAATCTTATTGGGGCGCTTACTAGAAGCAGTTGCCAAGGGTAGAACCTCGGAAGCTATCAAAAAGCTCATGGGGCTTCAAGCCAAGACTGCTAGAGTTATTCGTGACGGGCAGGAAATGGACATCCCAGTCGATGAAGTTGTATTAGGCGATGTAATTATAGTCCGTCCCGGCGAAAAAATCCCGGTAGATGGCAAGGTCATTGAGGGGACATCGGCAGTAGATGAATCGATGCTGACGGGTGAAAGCATCCCAGTTGATAAAAATGCTGGTGACGAAGTTATCGGTGCCACTATTAATAAACATGGGGCATTTAAATTTGAAGCAACTAAGGTGGGTAAGGATACGGCTCTTGCTCAGATTGTTAAAGTTGTGGAGGATGCCCAAGGATCAAAGGCACCTATCCAAAGAATGGCTGATATTATTTCGGGGTATTTTGTGCCGGTTGTGGTTGTGATAGCTGTGATAACATTTTTAATCTGGTATTTCATCGTCACTCCCGGCAATTTACCCGTAGCACTAATCAATTTTACCGCTGTTCTAGTTATTGCCTGCCCATGTGCCCTTGGATTGGCAACCCCAACCTCTATTATGGTTGGTACGGGTAAAGGGGCAGAAACGGGCATCCTTTTTAAAGGTGGAGAGCATCTTGAAAAGGCCCATAAGTTGAACGCTATTGTACTTGACAAAACAGGTACTATTACCAAAGGAGAGCCTGAAGTCACGGATGTGGTTTCATTGGATGGATCTAAAGAAGAAGATTTACTTGTTCTTGCAGGTGCGGTGGAAAAAAACTCCGAGCACCCACTGGGCCAAGCTATTGTGAAAAAAGCTCAAGAAGATGCTAAACTGCCGGAAACTGATCATTTCAACGCTGTTCCCGGTCATGGTATTGAGGCACAAGTTGGAGGAAAAGAAATTTTGATAGGTAATACCAAGCTAATGATTGACCGGGGTATTGATGTTTCTGGTTTTGAAGAACAGAAGTCTAGACTGGAAGACGAAGGTAAAACCGCAATGCTTATGGCAGTAGACGGGCATGCATCCGGTTTAATTGCAGTGGCTGATACCGTGAAACAGTATTCTAAAGTAGCAATTGCAGAACTTAAAAAAATGGGTATTGAAGTTTATATGATTACGGGTGATAATCGTCGTACCGCAAATGCTATAGCCAGGCAAGTTGGAGTGGATAACGTACTGGCAGAGGTACTGCCGGAGGATAAGGCAAAAGAAGTACAAAAATTAAAGGATGCCGGAAAACATGTTGGCATGGTTGGTGATGGTATTAACGATGCCCCGGCTTTAGCGACGGCGGATATAGGTATGGCAATAGGTACGGGCACTGACGTAGCCATGGAAGCTGCGGATATTACACTCATGCGCGGGGACCTGCGCAGTATTGTTGCTGCTGTTCAGCTTAGCAAAGCCACCATGCGTAATATTAAACAAAATCTATTTTGGGCTCTGATCTATAATACTATCGGCATACCTGTGGCAGCGATTGGTTTATTAAATCCGATTATTGCCGGTGCAGCCATGGCGTTTAGTTCGGTTTCCGTAGTATCTAATGCCCTTCGCCTTAAGAGATGGCGCTTTCACATGGAAACTGGAGAAACTGAAGCCAGCCAAGCTATGTAGTACATTTTCAGATAAATAACGAATATTTTGTTGAGTGTAGAGGGAACCATATGGTTCCCTCCCCTTATTTTCCCACAAGTTTATCTGGAAGAGTGTTTTACCGAGGCGGGTCCGACGTAGATAATGAATTGGCAGCATTAAAGGCGAAGCTTAAGAGCAACAAAGAGGGATTAATTCGAATAGTCGAGGGATGGTATGAAAAGCATTAGGTGGAAGTTAACACTTTCTTTTCTGCTTGTGGTATCTGTATCTGCTTTAGTTGCAGCGTATATAGCTAAAGTTAATATCACCGATCAGTTCTGGAGTTATCTGGGTATGGGTCATATGCATCCCGTGCCAGATCCAGCGGCGGTTCAGGCATTGGCTTAGCTATAGTTAAGCAGTTGGTTGAAGCCCATGGAGGCTGGGTTTGGGCTGAGAGTGAATCTGGTAAAGGCAGCAGATTCTATTTTACATTGCCGATTGGAACCGACTTAAACGATGATAATATGTGATATTTAAATAACATACTCATCAACTTATGAACCATTTAAAAATATTTTAAATTTTTATCACAAAATCTTAATAGATACTCCATAGATTAGACACAAACACCTGCTATATTATTACTATACCCAATAAGGTAAACATGACTCCATAAAGGAGGTGAACGGACAATGAAGAAATCTTATATTATTGCAGTATTGATTGCGGCCTTTTCTCTGATGGCATTTTCCGCGGCTTTTGCAGGTTCGGTAGACTTATCTAAGCAGGGAGACAAGTCACAGATGGCAATGAACCAGAACATTTGGGATACCAGCGGGAAAAGTGATGAAGACTATCTTGAACTTTGGAAGGCGATGAAACAAACCAAGTTTGGCAAAGAAATGTTTAAGGCCATGGAAAAGCAAGATTTTGAGGCCATGCAAGACCTCATGAATAACCCCGAAGCCATGGAGGAAATGGCGCAGTTGATGAATGACCCGGTTATTCAAGAATATCATACAGAAATGCATAATAATCCTGCTGTGCAGGATATGCATAACTCCATGCACGGTACCGGCTCTATGATGGGTGGCGGCATGGGAATGTAGGTATAAAGTATTTATTTATACTTTTGAAGGAAAAATAATACAGATACAATAGCAATAGAGATGAAAATAGTTTATAGTTTGGCAGCTGACGCTTTTATTAACTAAGGACGGAGAAAATCTTCAGGTGGAATTTACTGACCGTATTGTCCGTCAGCCGTCTTCTCCCGTGGTTCTTGGTTACTTGCTATTAATAATACTGCTGTGGGGGACAGCGAAGCGGTATTTGAAGAAGGGAGAAAGCACAGTAGAGTACAGGCGTAATAAAACTGTTGCGGCAAAGACCTGGAACCTGCTGCAGTATCCGGGGGTCAATAAGTTCCTGAGAAGCAGGTGGTACCCGGGCTTATTCCGACTGATATCAGTGCTTGTTTTTATCGTCATCACCATTATTTTGTTTTGGGGTCCCGTTGATACCCATGGTAATCTAGGCTGGGCGATAACATGGCTCATCTGGTGGCCGTTGGTACCTATTACCATATTGCTGCTGGGAAGATTGTGGTGTGCTGTATGTCCGTTGGCTGCAATCAGCGACTTTTTTCAAAAGTTCTTCGGCAGACATAAACCGGTACCACAGTTTTTACGGAAATATGGTATTTGGGTAGTAAATGTGATTTTCCTTTTTATCACTTGGTATGACTATGCCTTTGGCCTGGTGGATGAAGTCAGAGCCAGCGGTATGTTATTGCTAATCATAGCATTGTCTGCAATTTTAGTAGATATCTTGTTCAAGCGCAGAGCATTTTGCCGTTATTTATGTCCTCTAGGCGGATTGTGGGGTAACTATAATGTCACCAGTTTGCTGGAAATTCGCACTGACCAAAATCGCTGTCAAGGATGTCGCACCGTGGATTGTTACCGGGGTAATGAAAAATCTGCGGGTTGTCCGATGCTGGTGGTTCCGCGTACCCTGGAAAGCAGCCGGCACTGTAACCTTTGTGCAAACTGTATTAAGGCATGCCCCCGGGATGCGGTGAAACTAAATTTGCGTGCCCCGGTGCTGGAAATACAGGAGGCTAGAAAACCCAGCATTGCTGTGGCAGTACTGGTAGGGGTAGTTTTTGTTCAGAATTTCGTAATGCTGGAAATGTGGCAGCAAATCAACGCCGGCTTAGTTAGCTTATTAGGTGTGGGCAGCATATCCGCGTTTTCCATCTTTTTCGCTGCAGTGATCTTATTACCTACTTTACTAGTTTGGCTTATTGCCCGGTTAGGTGCAGGGCAGTCAAGGGTTGAAAAGTTTGGCCTGCTGGGGCTAGCCCTAATTCCTTTTAACCTTGGCTCCCATGTGGCTCACAACCTGCTGCATTTACTAGCGGAAGGAAAGCTACTTGTAGTGATGGTAAGAGATTGTATTTCCACGGGAGCGACGGCAGTATCTTCAATGAATGTGGCTGCAAACCCCACATCGATTATGTTGTTGGACCAACCGACCATAGTGGCACTGCAAAATATAACGCTGCTGTTAGGGGCAGCGGGGTCATTTTATGCAGTCTACAAGTTATATCAAAGCAAACGAATTTCACCTGTGGTAACTGCTGCATTTCTACTGGTGCTTACAGGTTTTGTGCTGTTAAACTTCTGGATGTTGGGTCAGCCGATGATGTTGCGCAGCTAAAGCAATTTACGCCTATTCAAAAAGGGTCAACCGATAATGGTTGGTCCTTTTATTGTTTATCTCCCATCCCGCTACCATTCAGTGGCAAACGAAGTATTCCCTTACTATCCATCTCCCGCTGGCAAACAAAAAAGCCCCTCACCATAGCTTTTTTTAATTGTTTACAATCTGTTGATAAGTACGTGATAATTGGCTGTTATCATTAGTAGCAATAGGTGTTTTACATATTGAAAAAGGAGGTTAATAGAATTGAAAAGAATGATTTTGCTACTATTTATAGCCACAGCCATTTTTGGCGCTTCATCTTATGCCTATGCCCATGGGGGCGGCGGTGTGGTTGATGCGCCTACCTATGTGCGCCAGTCTATCGCATTTTTAGAAGGGACTAGTAATGTCGCGGAGGCAGAGGAACGCATCAATGAAGCTTTGGAACTTAACGGTGAAACGGTTAACCGGGAGATGCTGATGCAGGCGCGGCAAGCCCTGGCAGATGGTAACATGGAAGAGGCTAAAAGTTTTCTAGTGCAATCCTTAGGTAAGCAGTCCGCCACAGCGGAGGAACTTGCACTCCACCCTGGATTTAAGGGTGATGCCGCTGATTATGCAGTGATAGTATTAGGAATAGTTCTTATAGCTGCCGGAGGGCTGTTTATTAGCAGCAGCAAAAAAAATGTTTCCCATAGAAACGGGGGCATCAGTCATGGCTAAAAATCCTGCAAATGAAAAGAGTAATAAAGGTTTGGGGACATGGGTCAGGGAACGCTTGGCAGTATCCGGTCTGGACTATGAAGTGCCCAAGCATGCCAATACGTTGCTATTTTCTTTGGGTGGAATTACGCTGATTAGTTTTATTATTTTAATTGTTACCGGGGTTATTTTGGCCCAGTTTTACACAGCCAGCCCGGACACTGCCAATCAGAGCATCAGAGTGCTGATGACGGAAGTGAAGATAGGCGCATTGATCAGGGGCATACATTTCTGGGCTGCTCAAATAGCTATGGTTACTGTCATATTACACCTATTGCGGGTATTTATTTATGGTTCTTATAAGCGTCCCCGGGAAATTAATTGGCTGTTGGGAGTGGGATTGTTTTTCGGGATGATGGGGCTATACTACACGGGAACAATTCTAAAATGGGACCAGGAAGCTTTTGAGGCTTTAGCCCATACCCAGGCGGCAGCGAAGTTGGTAGGTGTGTTCGGTTTTATGTTTGCAGACAGCTTCGCCAAGGGGGTACCGCTGCTGACGCGAATGTTTTCCCTCCACACCAGCGTGCTGCCCCTGTTGGTTATAGGACTGCTGGCAGGGCATCTGCTTTTGGTAAAACTGTTACAAATATCGCCGCTGCCGTGGAATAGCGGGCACAACGGCTCTAAGGAAATGTTTTCTCGGCATTTGAAAAAGCTGGTCGGCTATGGTTTTGTATTGACGGGCGCTGTGATGATACTGGCAGTTTTTCTACCGCCAAAATTAGGGGCGGTTCCCGTAGCGGGAATAGAGGCCACCAAACCGCCCTGGTTATTTTTAAGCATATTTTCCATTGAAAACTGGGCCGGTCTGCCGGGATTGTTGGGGAGTGCCGCACTGCTGGCGTTGGCCCTCATTGCCGTTCCGTTTGTTGACCGCGCCGTCTCCAATAATCTCAAGCAGAGAAAAGCCATTGTTACCCTAGGAGCTGTTGCAGTGCTACTGGCGTTCGGTCTCACTATTAATGCCTACGTTGCCAAGCCTGAGCAGCACATTGGCATGGGTGAAGAAACTGAGCAGGCGGGCGGACAGGTTAGTACAGCTGATGACCAGACCAATTCAGGGCAAGCGGATAATCAAGCTGAGACCGGTGAAGATGAGCAAGCTACACTGATAGCTGCTCAACTGGACAACGCCTTAGCAGTTATTTCCGAAATCCAGAGCGCATTGGATGGGCAGAATTTGGCAGCGGCGGCGGAAAAAGCCGCGGAGCTGGATGAAGTGTTTGATGCCATCGCGGATAAGATAGCGGCCAAGGACAGCGATGCAGCGGCGGATATCGAGGAACACGTCCATGAACTGGGCGAAATTCTGGAAAAACCCCAGCCTGATGCTGCAGAAGCAAGTAACCTGTTGGGCCACAGCAGGGAAAGTATAGAGGCGGCGGTTAAGTTATTTCAATAAGAGTATCAGAGACCTTGCAGTCATCTAACCGCAAGGTCTCTTTATATAGCCTTTATTTAAGCCCAAGGCCCAAACCCATTGGTGTATTTTACGCCTGTCTTTGAACTGAAGTAACAATAAGATAGTAAAAACGATACTTAAAATAGACGTGAACAAAGGCCAGATTGCTTTAGTCACAGTAATCCCTCCGTAAAACCGCTATAATAATTATAATACCCATTGGGGGTAATGACAATAGCCGCGGCGTAAAAACCGGTGTGAGATCCCCCTAACTCGGTATGCTGCACTACCCAGCATCGTATATAGGAGGGCGAGGCCGGACAGGTTAAATAGGGGTTGAAGGAAAATGATAGCTATAACGTTAAGGGGGCGTTAGCAGCCCCGGGAAGCCAAAAGAATAACCTGTTAAAGCTTGCATTTTAGCACCAGCGTTCTTCAGCCTGCCAAAGCGGCAGCATAAAATAAAAGGTGCTGCCCTGACCAATTTCGCTTTTTACGCCCACAGTGCCGTTGTGGGCGTAGGCCAGCATCTTGGTAATGGCTAATCCCAGACCCGACCCGCCTTGCTCCGGTTTTCTGGTTTTATCCACTTTATAGAACCGGTCCCAGATATATTCCTGTTCTTCTTCGGGGATTCCCGGCCCGAAATCTTTGATCCAAACTTCAGCCATGCCATCTGCGATATCAACCCCGACTTGGATTAAGCTGTGCTGCCCGCTAAATTTAATGGCATTATCCAGCAAATTTATTATCATTTGTTTGACACGGTTGGGGTCGGCTAAAACATAAGGGTCCTCCTTGAAATGCAAATGTGGCTCTAATTTTTTCTGGAGAAAGTCAGGCTCCTTTTCTGCCAACACTTCCAAAATCAATTCCTGCACATTTACTTTTTGCCGCTCTAACTTAACGTCTCCGTGCTCCAAACGGGCAAGGTCCAGCATGTCGTTGATGAGACCGTTAACCCGCTCAATTTCACTGAGGGCTAGAGTAACATACTTCTCCCTGTCACGGTCGCTAAAGGTGGCATCATTAACACCCTGAAGAACACCGCTGATAAAGGACATCGGTGTTCTCAGTTCATGGGAGATGTTGGCAATTAATTCGCGCCTTGTTTTCTCTACCTTTGCCAACTGCCCGGCCATATGATTAAAGCTATCAGCAAGTGCACCCAGCTCGTCCTTGGTCTTAACAGTTACTTTTTCGGAAAAATTACCCTGGGCAATTTGTAATGCTGCGCGACTCATTTGTTGCAGCGGGCGGCTGAAGTAATCGGAGAAAAAATAGGCTAGTATGATTGCAACTAATGCTGCAATAACGATAATAACGGCACTAAGACGATACAGTCTGGCGGAAGCTGCGGTTACGTCGTACATAGGCGAATGGAGGGAAACCCCGCCGATTACCTTACCCTCAAATTTCAGGGGCACGGCCACAGACATCAGGTTTATTTCCGGTTCCGGAGTTACTTTGCTGACAGTTTCGCCGGCCAACACCCTAGCGATATCCGTACTGGAGAAATAGTCATTGGTAAGGTGGGTGGTAAAACGTTTTAAGCCTTCAGCATTTTTTTCTATACCCAAATTCGTCTCTAGGGGAAAGATACTAATTTCCGAATCATGCTTATGGGCAGTTCCTTTTAGTTTATCGGTCAGATCACTTTTTGCTATTTCTCCTTGTAGGTACCTTTCCGCCAAGTTGGTTATTTCTTTCCCGGCCGTAGTCAGTCTTTTTTCTTTTTCTGCGGTGTAAAAGTTCGTGTAAGTATAAGAAAGCAGCAATAATAGGATAGCAGTGATAATTAATATAACACCAAGAGAAGTAAGCAGCAGCCGCCCAAAAATACCCTTAAACACGGTTTATCACCTCAAGTTTATATCCGACTCCCCATACCGTGCTTAGCTGTGCGGCGTTATTTGATGACTGCAATTTTTTCCGAATCCGGTCAATGTGTACGTCCACAGTACGAGTAGAGCCGGCAAAATCAAATCCCCAGACATGATCCAACAATTGCTGCCTGGTGAAAACTTTATTCGGGTTGTTGGCTAGAAAGTACAGCAGTTCAAATTCTTTCGGCGGCAAGGTGATCTCTTGCTTGTTTACGGTAACTGAATAGGTGTCCGCATCTATGGTTAAGCCTGGAAAAACTAATTTATTAGGGTCCGGGCCGACAGGACGGTAACGCCTAAGTACTGCCCTAATCCGGGCAATCAGTTCTTTAAAATTAAGAGGCTTGACCACATAATCATCTGCTCCCAGTTCAAGGCCCAATACTTTATCAAACTCTTCTCCTTTGGCAGTAATCATAATGATGGGAATCTGACTGATCTTTCTCATTTCCCGGCAAACTTGCCATCCGTCAAGGCCGGGTAGCATGATGTCCAGCAGCACCAAGTCCGGACTTTCCTGCTTAAATAGTTCTAATCCTTTTACGCCGTCGTTGGCGATAATAACTTCAAAGTCTTCTTTGGCTAAATACAGTTTAATCAGGCTGCACAGATTTTCTGCATCTTCAATGACCAGGATTTTTTCGTGCATAATGTTCGTGCTCCTTATAATTGATATGAGTATATAATTCTCTTGTGCCCAATTAAATCCCTGTTTTAGCATACAGAGTATTTATAAGGTGTTGGAAAATATTGTCGCCAAACTTGGGTTAATATGCTAACTTTAGGGATAATACTTATTTTTTGGAAAGTTAAATTTGACTGCGATTTTACATGAAAATAAAAAAACTGCAGAAAATAACAATACCAACTGAGAAAGGAGTGAGTGATTTTTCATGCAAAAATTCTGGATGACTTTAGTGGCTTCTATGTTTATGTTTGTAGCAGTATTAGGAGCATTTCCGGCGCTAGCAGCAGATGCATCAGTGGATCCAGGAAAGGTGACTGTACAGTTAACTGATACCCAAAAGAAAGAGTTAGCGACTCTGCACAAAGAGATTCTTGATAAGAAGAAACAAGTGATATCCAAATACGTTGAGTATGGAGTCATTCCCCAAGAAAAAGCAGATAAGATTTTGTCTCGGTTGGAAAAACGCTATGAGAGGATTGAACAAAACGGTTTTATCCCACAACGGGGTAAATGTAAAAGAAAGCATTTCCAGTAGCGTTAAATGGGGGCTGCCCTAAACAAATGGGGCAGAACTCTTTTTTTTGCCAACGGATTAACAAACCAACTGCCTTTTTGGCGGTGATGATATTATTATTTGCGGTTGCCTCACCAGCTTTTGCCCACATGGGGTCGATGACAAAGACAGTTGCCGGTAAGGTAATTAAGCTGTCCAGTTTCCCCAGGGAGGAAGGGCACCGTTACGTTGTGACCTTCACTGATGCCGGGGGTAGGGCACTGAATAATTGGCAGATTGAGCTGGCTGCACAGTCACAAACTGCTGGTAATAAGAATGAAACGGCTGTCTTTAAAAAGATAAACAGCGGGGAATATGAAACTGTCCTGCAGTTTCCCCAGGAAGGTGTTTGGCAGCTGACGCTTTTATTAACAAAGGATGGAGAAAATCTTCAGGTGGAATTTACAGACCGTATTGTACGCCAGCCGTCTTCTCCCATAGTTCTTGGTTACAACATCGAGTTGCAAAAGCAGCCGATGTCCTTTGTCTATGTATAGGAAATTATGGTTGTGGATAATTTCCTATACATAGACATGGGGTTGTTAAGGGGGTATGCCCCCTTATGTTAAATGCAGGAGGGTCTACCCGCAAGGGGCATGCCAAAAC
>JADQBR010000056.1 GCA_016278515.1 Bacillota bacterium | reverse complement strand
TAAAACCTTTCTCTGCTACCAGAAAATTGACGAAGAAAGTACCATATATAACATAGGACATCCCAAAACAAAAATAAATCACTAATAGGGTACGAATTCCCTCTAGTTTGCTGATGTCCTTAATGCTCATTTTTTCCTTCTCTTCCGCTTCTGGTATAGGGCCTGCCAAACTATATCCGATTGGAGAAAGGCACTTATCCCTAGGTGAATTGCGAATTATATACGTCGCCAACAATCCGATAATGCCGATAATTATCCCGATGATGAACCAGTTGTAGCGCCAACCGTCTACCTCATATACCTTGTTAACCAGTGGGACAAACCAACCGGTGGTTGCTATTGCAATTCCTGACCCGCCTACTAAGATACCGTTGGCAAGCCCTCGGCGGTTTTGGGAAAACCAACCTGAAACTAGGCCTACAATAGAGATATTCCCGCCGGCACCGCCAATTCCGGTCAGAAAACGCAGGAAGACTATTAAAGCGAAGTTGCTTGCGAAAGAAAGAATCACCATACTCAAGGCCATCCAAAACATGGATAAAGTTATCATCAGTCTGGGCCCGTATCGTGAAGCCAGAAATCCGACGCCCATAGCGGCAACTAAGTAGCCAAATACATTGGCAGATCCGATTATTCCTACTTGAGCGTCACTTAATTTGAGCCCTTCCTGCATGGAAGGCAGTATGGCAGCATAGCCAAATCGGTCAAATCCCAGGGATGCGGCAACAACAAATACTCCCATTGCTAGTACAATCCAGCCGTAATGACGTTTGTGATTTTTCACTTATATACCTCCAAAACCTTTTAGATACACCTAGCTTAATACTACTTCCTAATATTCTAACAGATTTTTCAGATTAGTGATAAAAATTTTAATATTGAACAAAATATTCTCTTAAATGGAGGAGGTGCCAATTATGTAAAGAAGTATATACATTACAATTATTCTTGCTGCTTTCAGTCAATAAGTGTATTTAGATGGAAAGGTAGTGAAAGAGAACACTGGATTAACTCCGTTTGTCTAAAGTTTGAAATTGTGAGCAGGAATATATCAAAAATTATTGGGGGGGATAAAATGCCTACTTTGAAAGTGGTAGACAAGGGCTTTTTTACAACAGCACAAGATTTAGGAAGATATGGTTACCAGCAGTACGGTATTCCTGTATCCGGAGCGGCTGATAACTTTGCGCACTGTATGGCCAACTTTTTGGTAGGGAATGAGGCTGAAGAGGCAACGTTGGAAATCACAATGATGGGCCCAAGATTAGAAGTTTTAAAAGATACATTAGTGGGGTTCGCTGGCTTTTCACTTGCGCCTGTGATAAATGGCCAGGAAGTGGATTCCTGGGCCAGCTATAAGGTTTATGCTGGAGATAAGATTTTATTTCGCAGGAAGCAGAAAAAAGGGCTCAGATTTTTTATGTCTGTTGCAGGAGGTATTGATGTACCACTTATCATGAATAGTCGATCCACTTATGTTCGCGGTGCCTTTGGCGGCTTCGAAGGGCGCAACCTTATGACCGGTGATGTCATCGACAGCGGACAATACCAACCGGAAGATTTTATTGAAAGGGAAGTGGATGAAAGGCAAATGCCGGCTGTGCCTTCTGGAGGTGTGGTAGAGGTCAGGGTAGTTATGGGTACCGAGGAAGACTACTTTACAGATCGAGGCATAGAAACATTCTTAAATTCAGTTTATCAGGTTTCCATTCAGTCGGACCGAATGGGGTATCGGTTTGAAGGCGAGACCATTGAGCATAAGGAAACTTTCCAAATTATTTCCGATGGAATTGCCCCTGGGGGCATCCAGGTTCCCGGCAATGGGCAGCCTATTGTAATGCTATGGGACCGTCATGCTATTGGCGGCTATACTAAGATCGCAACAGTAATTTTCCCTGATTTAGATATCTTTGCTCAGTTAGTACCTGGAAACAATGTCAAATTTAAAGCGGTATCAACAGATGAAGCATCAAGGATCGCTGTTGCATACTCTCAAAGATGCAGTCAAACTTCAGTACGGCTTAAAAGCAAATAAGATTATTTGTGCAGCAGAAACCTAACTCTGCTGTAACGGGAGGAGGATTTTAAATGGCAGTGCGTTATTTGGCTGCGGGAGATCGATGTGTGGTGGCAGAATTCGGTAAAGAAATAGATGCTGCGGTCAATAAAAAAGTACATCAATTTAATCATATAGTGAAAAAAAGGATAAAGGACGGAATTGTGGATACAGTACCAACCTATCGATCTTTGTTAATTCATTTTGACCCTGCAGTGTTTTCATTTAACAGGTTCGTAAACGAATTAAAAGATATTGAAAAAACATTGGATTCTGCAGAACTGCCGCCGTCGTTCATTGCCACAGTGCCTGTTTGCTACGGTGGTGAACTAGGGCCTGATTTGGAGGACATGGCTGGGCTGACCGGTCTTTCCGTTGAAGAAGTAGTACGCATTCATACGTCAGTCGACTACCTGATTTTCTGTCTTGGTTTCACACCCGGCTTTCCGTTTCTTGGAGGTATGGACCAGAGGATTGCAGCACCCAGATTAACTAATCCGAGGACGCATGTACCGAGAGGCTCTGTGGGTATCGGTGGCAAACAAACAGGGATTTACCCCCAAGAGAGCCCCGGCGGCTGGAGACTGCTCGGCCGCACGCCAGTTAAATTGTTTGAATTAAGAGAAGGGGATACTCCTTTTTTCCCTCTAAAGCCAGGGAATTATATCAGATTTAAACCAATAACCCTTGATGAATATCACTCAATAAAAGAACAGGTGACCCAAGGTGAATATCAATGGGATATTAAGGAGTACTCGGCAGATTGATTTTAAGTTGGAGGGAAAGCGTTTCCAATCAGTTTTATTTTTTATGTTATAAAAAGGTACTAATTACCATTGTGTCTAATATATTACATGTAAATCAATCAATGGCTCTGTTAGGATTTTTGCAAAAAAACTAATTTTTGTATTGGGAGGGATATTCGTGTCAAGGCTTAAGGTATCTGTTATTCAAATGAACGTGCTGCTGGGCCAGACAGAAGCAAATATGACAAATATGGAGAAACTGGTGCGGCAGGCAGCGTCCGATAAGGCAGACGTGGTTGTCTTACCAGAAACTTGGAACACCGGTTTTGTTCCGAAAAACGTTGCAGAATTAGCAAAGAGTTCAGGAAAAACAGCAGCAGAAAAATTGTCTGAATTGGCGAGGGAATTAAAAATTTATCTTGTTGGCGGTTCTATAGCCACCGTGGAAGACGATAACATAACTAATACTGCTAAGGTTTTCGACCGAAATGGGATTGAAATCGCCAGCTACAATAAAATTCATCTATTCTCACCTGGTAGTGAAAACAACTATTTCACGGAAGGCCGGCAGGTTGCCATTTTTGAGATTGAGGGACATAAATGTGGCATAATTATTTGCTATGATATTAGATTCCCGGAGTTAATCAGAAAGCAGGCATTGGATGGTATTGAAATGCTATTTGTACCTGCCGAATGGCCTCATCCAAGGGTTGAGCATTGGCGGACTTTACAGCGAGCAAGAGCCATCGAAAACCAATTGTTCTTAATCAGCTGCAACGGAATGGGCGCCGGAGACGGATTGAAGTTCTGCGGGCATTCGGCTGTGATTGACCCATGGGGACTGACCCTGACGGAAGCTGAAGAAGAAGAAATAATTCTCCAGGCAGAGTTGGATACTGACGCAGTAGGACAGGCGCGGGAAAAAATTCCGGTTTTCCGGGACCGCCGCTATGCTCGCTATAGGCTTTCCTAAAAGAAAGCCGGTTTGCGTGTAAAGCATTAAAGAGCTGACCGTTCTGTTTTGGAAATAAGAGGAATAATATTTTACTTTACGGATATTTGATACATTAACTGGAAATATGCCGAGGAGGAGTAGAATTGCACATTAATGCTGAAAGATTAAAAGCCAGCATGGATCAAATTAATGAAATTGAAGTTACTGAAGAAGGCGGAATGAACCGCTTGGCATTAACGGATTCAGACAAACAAGCTCGAGATTTATTGAAGAAATGGATGGAAGAAGCAGGATTGGAAGTCAGAATCGACGATATGGGCACCATGTACGGACGCCGCCCCGGGACAGACCCCAATGCGCTGCCTGTCTGTTTAGGCTCTCATATGGACACTCAACCAAATGGAGGGAAATATGATGGTTTATTAGGAGTCATGGGGCCGTTGGAAGTAATCAGGTCTTTGAATGATAATAATGTTCATACCAAACATCCTATTGAAGTAATTAACTGGACTAATGAAGAGGGAGCGCGTTTTGAACCTCCCTTGTTGGCAAGTGGGGTGGTCGCAGGAATTTTTGAGTCTGATTGGGTGTATGGTTTAAAAAGTCCCGAGGGCAAGACATATTTGGAAGAATTGCAGCGGATAGGCTATCAGGGCGATAGAAATAATAGACTCAAAAACGCTAAGGCCTTAGTGGAAATGCACATTGAGCAGGGGCCGGTTATGGAAGCAGATAATCAGGGAGTAGGTGTTGTAAAAGGGATTCTTGGTATCACCTGGCTTGAGATAACTATTAAGGGCGAGGCAGATCATGCGGGTCCCAGCCCCATGTCCTTAAGACATGATGCCTTGATGGCCGCTTCCAAGGCCATAGTTGGGATTCGTGAGCGTATTCTACGACATGGAGATCCAGTTGTGGCAACTGTAGGCCGTATTACTACTAGTACCAGTACAATTAACATAATCCCTGGAACAGTCACATTTACGTTGGATATTCGACACAAAGATTCTGGGGCGCTGGACGATTTGGAAACCGAAGTAAATGAAGTACTTGAGCAAGTCTGCCAGGAAGAAGGAACTTCGTTTAAGATTAACCGTCTGTGGAACAATTCCCCAACGCATTTTGATGAAACGGTGGTGAATACTATCGGTGAGGCTGCAAAATCGGTGGGGCTGCCAGACTATAGAATTATTTCCGGTGCCGGCCATGATGCTAAGTACATAGCGGAAATAATTCCTGCCGGTATGATTTTTGTGAGAAGTATGGGCGGGAAGAGTCATTGCCCAGAAGAACTTTCAAGTTGGGATGACATTGCTCTAGGGACTGAAGTTTTGTATGAAAGTGTCCTGCGTTTAGTAAAGTAGCTAAGTCACTGTAAGATATATCAAAGAGAAATTCCGTTAATGCTGTTTCGGGGCTTCGCCTACGCTGGAGTTAGGTGTAGGCCCATTTTTATAAGTTGTTCCATTTATAGTAAAACAAAGTTCATAAACCATTGGCAAGTAACATTACATCATAGCCTTACCCGATTATAATGAACTATAACTTAGAATTTTGTAGAATTATCTAAAATTTTAGAATTAAGAAGGAATTCCTAATCTTTCGAAGAATGTTCAAGTACAAGAAGTAGTTAATAGATTTACATTAAAAGGGGGCTATAAATTTGTTAAAGAAGACAGTCTTAATTATGTTTCTACTTGTTTTAGCAATTTCTCTGATAGTAACAGGTTGCGGTGGAGGCGGCAACGATAGCAGTAATAGCAGTAACGACACACAAAAAGAAGATGGTAATCAGCAAGCTGAACAACCAAAAGAAAAAGCTGAACCCGTTAATTGGATAGCCAACTCTGTTTGGCCTCCAAACAACCACATTAGTGTTGGCTTGGAAAGTTTTGCGAAAAAAGCCAACGAAGCTACAAATGGACAGGTTAACATTACGGTGCAAAGTGGCGGAGCTCTTGGTTATAAAGGACCGGAACTTTTAAAAGTAGTTCGTGATGGACTTGTGCCCGTATCTGATATGCTTATCAGCGGAGTTGCTGGAGATGAGCCGACCTTTGGTGTAGTTAGTCTGCCATTCCTTGTTCGAGGTATCGAAGAAGGACATACTTTAATAAATATTGCTCGCCCATACTTTGATAAAATAGCCGAAGAAAAATGGAACCAAAAGATTCTCTACATTGCTCCATGGCCACCGTCCGGATTTTGGACCAAGAATAAAGCTAAGTCTTTGGCAGACGTAGAGGGGCTAAAAATGCGTACTTTTGATAAGAATGGAGCTTTGGTAGTCGAAGCTGCAGGTGGTACGCCTTATCCTCTGCCATTTAGTGAAGTGTATTCTTCTCTGGCGACCGGCGTAATCGATTCAGTTATGACCTCCCCGCCGACTGCAGTTGATGCGAAATTCTGGGAAGTACTGGATTATTATATTCCGGTTAGTGTAGCTATGGGTACCGATATGGTATCGGTTAACTTGAATGAATTCAATAAACTGGACAAAGAAACTCAGGATGCATTAATTAAAGCAGCTAAGGAAACAGAAACTGAAATGTGGGAAAGCGTTGCGGCTGAAAACAAAGCAAAGAAAGACATTGTTGCTGAAAACGGTATAGAGACCGTTGAACCCAGCAAGGAATTCATGGACGAATTGTTTGCAGTTACAGAAAGCATTCGTCAAGAGTACTTGAAGAATGCACCGGAAGAAGCAAAGAAAATCGTTGAGGAGTTCAATAAAGCAGTTGGACGCGATTAATATTTAGGTGTCTTCATGGCAGCTGGCAATAAATATTGTCAGCTGTCATTTTATATTCGCCACGCATGGCGATTAACTAGAAGCTGCAATCTGTAGAAAGTTCATGATAGTTTCTCTCGAAGGGAGGCGATAATATGGAAAAAATTGTTAGAGTTATTGACCGCATTTCCCAATTACTAGGCGGCGTTGCGGGAATCATGATGTTGACCAGTGTTTGTATGGTAATAATTGAGGTTGTACTCCGAACATTTCTTGACAAAACACTTTATGTAACGGAAGAGTATACCGGTTATCTTATGGTAGGGGTTACTTTTTTGGGTTTAGCCTACACCTTAAAAGAAAAAGGTCATATTCGTATGATTTTTCTACGTAAGGTACTAAAAGGGAAAGCGCGGATTGTCCTTGATCTTTACGCATTTATTATAGGTTTTGCCATCTTTAGCATAATTACTGTCACAACTTATAAATTTTTCTGGGACTCTGTGGTTTCCGGGAGTCGTTCCATGGGAATTGCAGAAACCTATCTTGCCATTCCTCAGTCTTTGATGCCTTTGGGTTCCCTGGTAGTTACATTGCAATTTGTTGGTGAAATATTACGCTCGGTACTTAAGCTTCGTACAGGAGATTTAGAGGATGAAGAAGTGGAATCCGAAGCACTAGGGCGTTAAGCGGTACACTAATAGACTAATTTTTAAGGAGGATACTGCCTTGTTTTTTACTATTTCTATTACTTTATTGGGTCTTCTCGTCCTGTTTTTAGGTAGTACTATATGGATTGGCATATCCTTGTTCCTGGTAGGTATAGGGGGGTTTGTGTTCTTTACGGGCAGTCCTCCCTTTACGATTTTATCTAATATCTTATGGAACAATACCAGTGGCTCTACTATGATGGCACTGCCTTTGTTTATCCTAATGGGAGAAATTCTTTTTCGAAGTAAGATTTCGGAAAATTTATTCAAAGGACTCTCTCCATGGATGAACTACTTGCCGGGTCGTTTGATCCACGTAAACATTGTGGCCTGCAGTTTATTTGCAGCTGTCAGCGGGTCTTCGGCAGCTACCACTGCTACTGTTGGAAAAATCACTTTGCCCGAATTAGAGAAGCGAAATTATAGTAAATCCCTTTTTATAGGTTCCTTAGCCGGAGCCGGGACTTTAGGTTTTCTCATACCACCGAGTATGGTGATGCTTGTTTACGGGATTGTTGCCGAGGTCAGCATTGGTAAATTATTTATAGCGGGTATTATTCCTGGAATTATGCTGGCCACTGCTTTTAGCGGTTTTACGGCAGTACGTTGCATGATAAACCCTGAATTGGCACCGATGGGAGATGCGAACTATAGCTGGCATGATCGTATTTCTACTTTGCCTCTGCTACTACCGGTTATTTTTCTAATTGTCATGGTTCTAGGAAGTATTTATGCTGGGTGGGCTACACCTACCGAGGCGGCCTCTGTTGGTGTGGTGGGATCGCTATTTTTCGCCTTGATATCCCGTAGTATCGACCGCGACACATTTTGGGAAGCTGTAATGGGGTCTGTAAAGACCAGTGCAATGATTATGTTGATTGTAGTTGGAGCCTCATTTTTGTCGGTGGCAGTAGGTTACCTGGGGATTCCATCAAAACTTACCCAATATATCGGCGGTCTGGCACTTTCCAAATATCAGCTAATATTTATTTTATCTATTATGTACCTAATCCTCGGCACTTTGCTGGATGGCTTTTCCATGATCGTTATGAGCCTTCCTCTTGCACTGCCATTAATCACCGCAGCTGGGTTCGATCCTCTGTGGTTCGGTATTTACTTGGTAATCATGATTGAATTAGCCCAGATTACACCACCGGTAGGGTTCAACCTATTCGTTATCAATGGGCTTGTAGGCGAAGATGTCTTTAAGATTGCTTATTACGCACTGCCTTCATTTTTTATTATATTGGTGATAGTGATAGTAATAACCTTATACCCTGATATTGTACTAGTGCTGCCAAATATGATGGTAAAATAAGTATTACTAGTAATATATAAATCATATTGTGCTCTTATCGAGAGTGGCGGAGAGTTGGTTCTGCTTAATTCTTATTATTTTTGGAGATAAGTTGTATAATTAAGTGCCCAAACACAGATAAAAAATGACTCACAGCTAA
>JADQBR010000042.1 GCA_016278515.1 Bacillota bacterium | reverse complement strand
GGGACACCCTATCGGAACCCAGGCGCATCTACATTCACTATTATTACAACATTGACAAAGCCGCTGAAGACGAAAAAGCCTTTGATCGAAAGCTAATCGCATTGCGCCACGAACTGGAGTCAGGCAAAAGGGTTCCGGAACATGAAAACCTCTACAAAAAGTACTTTGAGACAAAAACCACCCCCAAACGGGGCACAAAGGTCACCGTCAACGAAGAGGCCGTCACCAAAGCAAAACGGTATTATGGATTCTTTGCCCTTTTGACCAACGAGAAGATGGATGCTATCACCGCACTGGAGCTTTATCGCAACAAAGATGTGGTTGAAAAAGCATTCGGAAACCTTAAGGAACGACTGAACATGCGCCGCACACTGGTTTCCTCGGAGCAAAGCCTTGACGGTAAACTATTTGTGGAGTTTGTAGCCCTCATCTATCTTTCTTACATCAAAAAGCAGATGCAGGAGACGGATTTGTTCAAAAATTATACCTTGCAGAGTGCCCTAGATAAGCTTGATGTTATTGAATGTTTTGAAGAACCGGGTCAGAAACTGCGTATCGGTGAGCTTCTTGAGAAACAGAAGGAAATCTATATAGGCTTGGACGTTGCTCCGCCTTCCTCGTTATGAGTAGGCGGTGATCCAGGTTACACGCCCCACAGCATAATGTGAAAAGCCTTAGAACAAATTTTTCTTTTGGTTTCAATGATGCGTTCATCATTAATCCTATTGTCTGCCTTGTTAAGCCAACACACTGAACGTTTTCCTTATCTTTTTTGGTCCTTCACTTGATCAAAGGATATTTTAATACATTAGATGTTTTTAGATTAGCTTTTTGTATTTTATTATTGTACCTCATAATGTATGGTTTTTTTGGCAAAATAAACTGATGAATAGATTAATAGGAGGGTAGTCAATGCCTGATAGATTAAATGTAGATATTCTAACGCCTGATGCAGTTACTGCCAAGGCGGAAGAAACTGGTGTGAAAAAGGCCAAGAATACTTTGCGTAGTACGGTTATGTTGGGAATTTTAGCAGGGGCATTTATAGCTTTGGCTGGAGAATTTTATACCATGGTAGTTTTTTCATCCAATTTAGGTTATAGTATAGAGCGATTACTGGGGGGATTAGTTTTTTCTTTGGGTTTGATTTTGGTAATTATTACAGGCGCAGAGCTTTTTACCGGGAACACCTTACTGTTAATAGCTTACATGACAAAAAAGATAAATTCACTAGATTTATTAAGAAACTGGAGTTTAGTTTATTTGGGAAATTTGATTGGGGCCGTATTTGTTGCTTTAATGGTGTATTACTCTAGACAATGGGCTTTAAAAGATTTTGCCTTTGCAGTAGAAGCCTTGAAAATAGGTACTGCTAAAGTAAACAATGGTTTTATTACAGCCATGGTTAGAGGGATTTTAGCCAATTTATTAGTGGTTTTGGCAGTTTGGCTAAGCTATAGTGGCCGTACGCTTACCGACAAAGTTCTGGCTGTGGTGTTCCCGATTTCTGCTTTTGTGGCTTCAGGTTTTGAACATAGTATTGCCAACATGTATTTTGTACCTTTTGCTTTAATGTTAAAAGCTAATCCACAAGTGCAGCAAGCTTATATGGCTGCAGTTCCTAACGGTAGTTTGTCGGGTTTAACAACATCTACCTTTATATTAAATAACCTGATTCCCGTTACCATCGGTAATATTATTGGCGGAGGCGTATTTGTAGGCCTGGGATATTGGTTTGTTTATCTTTATAAAAGGGCTTAGGAGTGATTTAGATGTCTTTGAAGAAGGAAGAAGTTAAGGACCTGAAGCATGATGTCAGGAAATTAATTGATAAATATCGGGGAAGTGCTGGAGGTATAGTGTCTCTGCTGCAAGAAGTACAGGATCAAGTAGGCTATCTACCAAGAGAAATATTAGAGCAAATAGCCTCAGGGATGAAGCTTTCTTTAGCCAAAGTCGAGGGCTGCCGCGGGGACGTTTTGTTTGGCACTTTGATTATTTTAACAATAGCAATAATAAGTTGATAGAATCTACATTTGTTTTGGACCTATTTAAGGACATTAAGCAGTTTGAGATGTTCATGAATGAGTACAACGAAGATAAATGTCTCGCATATAATCCTCCAAAGAGATATACAGATAAAGAATTGCAGGAAATTGCTTCATCGTTGGTAACAATAAATGACTTGGGAACATTGGATATAGAAACGAGAAATAAAGTATTGAAAGATATTAAAGAGACTACTGGGGCTAGTAATAGACAATTATCTAGAGTGCTTAATATTGGAAGAGGAATATTAGATAGCATGAAGCAGCAGATGGCAAACAAAACGTCCCCGTGGCATGCTCTTCCTAGTTAATTATAGTTAAATTTAGTTGTCTTTAGTTGATGTTTACCATATAATAGACTTGGAGGTGATAGCATGGCTGACGATAATGAATTACTGACAGCTCAAACTCTGGCTGAAGTTTTAAATCTTTCTGTGGATACAATTTGGAAATATACAAGAGAGAAAAAAATTCCTTATGTTGAGTTGGGCAGCAGGCAGTACCGTTATCGGCTTTCTGATGTAGTGGGAACATTGAGTGGTTCAAGCGTTGGGGAAAAGTTTAGCGAGTATGAAACGGAGACCAACAACACCGAGCCTAAGAACAAGCTCTCATACCAAGACTATCTGGAACTGCCGGAAGAACCTGGTTATCGCTTCGAGGTTTTGGATGGAGTGTTAATCAAAGAGCCTTCACCGAACGTTCTCCACCAGCGGGTTTCTCGGCGCCTACAGCGGATCTTGGAGGATTATTTTTGGAAGGTTGATCCCGAAGGAGAAATCTTTGATGCGCCGTTAGATGTGACATTTCAGGATATCTCCGTAGTGCAACCTGATTTATTCTACGTATCAGGGAAAGGAAAAGACATTATTAAGCATACGCGTATTAACGGTGCGCCCACGCTGATAATTGAAATTATATCTCCTACTAACAGTCGCAAGGATAGGTTGCAAAAACTGCGGCTTTACCAAAAGGTGCAGGTACAGCACTATTGGATTGCTAATCCGGAGGATAGAACGTTAGAATACTTTGCCCTCCGGGAAGGTTCGTATGCACTAATTGCTAATGGCATGGATAATGATGTCGTAGAACATCCTGATTTTGCCGGGTTATCGATTGAACTAAAGTCGTTATGGTGATTTTTGGGGCGGGTCCCTTGTCCCTACTTATTAAAATCTATCTCAATATTTACTATCTCTGATCTGGTTGCTATTCTAATGGGCGGTCCCCAGGTACCGGCGCCAGAGGAGACAATGGTCTGCAAATTGTCTTTTTTCAGGTATCCCCAATCTACGTCAAAAATTCGGTCTGTGAACAAATTGAAGGGAAAAAATTGACCTTGGTGGGTGTGTCCTGATAACTGCAGATCAACTCCCGCCTGCTGGGCTTCATCTAAGGTGCTTGGCTGATGGTCAAGTAAAATCATAGGGAGCGATTTATCAATATCGCCCATTATAGCAGTAATGTCCTGCCGCATTCTTTGATTGAACCGGGTGGCGGATAAGTCATCTCGCCCAATCACATAAAAGCTATCGGCCACTTTTGCGTATTGGTCCCGTAAGGTTTTGACATTGGCATCTTTAAAAAACTTAGCAACGCTGTTTGCGCTGCCGCCGATATATTCATGGTTGCCTAGTATGGCATAAACTCCGTATTTAGCATCTAACTGACGGAATGTATCTGAAAATTGTTGTTTTCCTTTCAACTGGTTGATATTTTCTTCGAGAATATCCCCTGCCAGAAAAACAATATCAGGTTCTAGGTCATTGATGTTATCTACTATCTTCGTCAGCCGTCTATTGTCTATGACTAATCCTAAATGTGTATCCGAAACTAAAACAGCTTGTAATTGATTAATATCAGTCTCTTTGGGTATTGTTAATTGGTAATTGGTAATTTTAATATTTCGGCTATTAAAGCTACCATAGGTTAAGACAAATAACAAAATTAACAAAACGCCGAGACCGGTATAAAGGTCTGCATTGGGGTGTGCCTTGAGTACTTGGGGAAATATATTGAAATACCGGTCAATCAACCTAAGACAATCAAGTGTTAATAAAACTAGCAACAAATAAACCATGGCCGGTATCCAGTAACCGCCTATTAGAGAGAAAAATTTAGTGAAAGAATCAGGTAAATATTTCACGGTCAGCCTAGTGAAGATGTAGGAGAATACCATCAGCCAAAAGACTGACCAGTAAACCTTGCTGCTTAAGAAAGGAATGTACCTGCCTAGAGACTGCCAGCCTCTCAAACCAATATAGAAATTAATTCCTGTATAAGTTAAAATAATACTTCCGATAATTACTACAACAGACGGCTTCATTTGTCACTCTCCATGCTGAGGATTAATATAGGCTGCGGACTTGCTTTTTGCCCTTACTGTAAGTATTATCCACGAGTTGTTCGGGTATCAATCATAATCATATCTATTTCGTTAGTCATGTCAAAATACCTCTTGGTGTCAGTATGAAAAATGTTATGTTATAATTAAAAGAGGCTGTATTGGCTGACGCCAGACGGCTATTATATGTGATGAATAGATTGTTTTATAGGGGGAAGGGATGTAATGAAGATACGCAAAGCCATTATACCTGCAGCTGGTCTTGGCACTAGATTCTTGCCAGCTACTAAGGCACAACCGAAAGAAATGCTGCCAATCGTGGATAAGCCTACTCTACAATATATTATTGAGGAAGCTGTAAATTCAGGTATAGAAGAGATATTGATTATTACCGGCAGGAATAAGCAATCCATAGAAGATCACTTCGATAAATCCGTAGAACTTGAGCTTGAGTTAGAGAGAAAAGGTAAACATGATTTATTAGCAGAAGTTAGAAAAATTTCTGATATGGTTAATATCCACTACATAAGGCAAAAAGAGCCGAAAGGATTAGGTCATGCTATTTATTGTGCGAGAAGTTTCATTGGGAATGAACCTTTTGCTGTTCTTTTAGGCGATGATATTGTTTATGCTGATAAGCCATGCCTAAAACAAATGATTGAAGCCTATGATGAATATAAGACTTCTGTTTTAGGGGTGCAGGAAGTAGCAAAAGAAGAAGTATCTAAGTATGGGATAGTAGATGGAAAGCAGATGGCAGATAGGATATATGAGGTAAAAGGGTTAGTTGAGAAACCTAATGTAGATGATGCCCCGTCAAATGTTGCTATACTAGGGAGATATATAATCAACCCGGCCATCTTTGGAATTTTAGAGCATACCCAACCTGGAAAGGGCGGGGAGATTCAGCTAACTGATGCGTTGAAAGAATTAGCTGACAGGGAAGCTATGTATGCATATATCTTTGAGGGAAGAAGATATGATGTTGGTGATAAGCAGGGGTTTTTAGAGGCTACAGTGGAATTTGCCTTGAGAAGAGAAGATCTACGTGAAGAGTTTCTTAGATATTTAACAAAGGTTACTGAAAAAGAAACGAAGAATACTGCAATTAATGAGGCTGCTGTAACTAAAGGGGAATAAGATAACTCTTCTGCTGGATTTAATACTATAAAACCTTCGCCTGTCCGCGGAGGTTTCTTTATTTTGGCAGGTCTTCATGCAGGAATATATTCGATAAAGATAGAAATTTGTTGAGTGGATTCTAAAGAAGTGGGTGAAGCTGGATGGAACATGTTAAAGAAAACGGATATTACTGGCTAGGGTTTGGACTATTTAGTCTTTTATTATTTCTCCCGGCATATTACCGGGGCTTGTTTTTTCCTGTAGAGCAGTCCTGGGCACTACTCGGGGCATCTGTTATTGTGCTTGTGACTTATCTTTGGAAGTTAAGCCAAAGGGACGTTAGCCTAGGCAATAAAATGCTGGATTATCATGTCTTAGGACTCTTAGTTGTCTATTTGATTGCTTTTGCGGGTGCTTCTAGTGCTCGCTTGGCTGTACAGGAAATTGTCAAGATGGCTTTATATTTGTACGTATTTTGGTTGGCTGCTAATCTTGGTAAGGATAAGGCTAAGATTAAGTATTTGTTAACTGTTATTTATTTAAGTGCTGTAGGAGTAGCGCTGGCCGGTTATTTAACTGCTATTGAGGCTATTCATATTAATGATGGTTTTAGCGGCGGGAGGATCTTTTCTACTTTACAGTATCCCAATGCGACTGCCAGTTTATTGGCTGCGGCAACTTTTATGGGGTTATATCTATGGTATAAGGGCAGCACTTGGCAGCGGTATTTCTATTCTCTAAGCAATTATCTTCTCCTTATTATCTTTTTAACTACTCAATCTCGGGGCGGTTTTTTAGTTTATCTGCCGGCAGTAATACTATTCTTTATCGGTTTTAAAAAGCGTTGGTGGGTGGTTTATCATTGGGGCTTTGCTATGCTGGGGGCCTTTGTCGCTAACTTTAAACTAATGTCTTTTATTATAGAGAAGAACTATGGCGCGGCATGGAGTTGGCTGTTTTTGGGAATGGCGATTGCTTTAGTGGGCCAGCTAAAATTGGATGTTGTCGGTAAGTTTTTTGACCGGGACAAGCTGGTTAAGATAGTCAGTTTAGCTGTAATCGCAGTTGTATTAATTGGCGTGGGGCTGGCAGCAGGTGTGGTCTTAAATCCTGATGACGGAACTGCGGATAATGATCTGTTAAGTAAGATGCTGCCTGAGAACCTCTTGACGAGGCTTCAGAGTATTAATTTAGAGAATCGCTCTGCCGGTAGCCGGGTATACTGGATGAAAGATAGCTTTAAGCTGATTAAAGAACATCCGCTATTTGGCTTAGGCGGCGGTGCTTGGGAAAGCTCTTATCGACGAATACAAAGTTATGGCTATAGTTCTACCCAGGTACACAACCACTGGCTGCAGATGGGGACAGAAATTGGCATTATTGGAATGCTAGTGCTGGTAGGTCTTTGGTTTCACTTCTTCTGGACGGCCTGGAAGAATTACCGGCAGGGTGATGAGGATACGAAGCTATTGCAGTGGGCTTTGCTTTCTGCATCGGCGATGCTGATTGTACATGCTTTTATTGATTTTGATATGGCATTGTCAGCTGTGTACATAGTACTTTGGGCATCTATCGGCTTGACTCGGGCACTGGAGAAGATGCGGTTAGGTGAGCCTAAAATACTGTCTAGGAAGGATTATGAGGGAGTAAAGTGGATGTACTTAGGCGGTTTAGGTGTTTGTGTCCTGGCGACGGTGGTACTTTCTTCAACATTGTTATTGGGAAGCAGCTATGCTAAAAAGGCGGTAAGCGCTTTTCAGGATAAAAATTATGATAAGGCTATGGTGAATTTTGAAAAGGCTGTGACCTTTGATCCGTGGACGGTTAACTATCGGCTGGACCTTGCCAAGGTATATATGATAAAAGATAAGAAGGATGAAGGTTTCGAAACAGCTGAGAAGGCAGTAACTTTAGCTAAATATGACCCTAAGGTTTGGACAAATGCGGCGGATATCTTCTGGCGGGAGGGCCAGATTGATAAAGCCATTGAATATATGGAAGAGGCCAGGGATAACGGGCCTTGGATGAAGCAGAATTGGGATAACTTACAGCGGATGTATGTGGTTGCCGGTATTAATAATATGCAGAAAAAGAAAGAGGCAAAAGCGAAGCCTCTGTTTGAAAAGGCGGCTGAGATGCCGGAGGAAATGACTACCAAATATGAGGGCTTAGGTGAGACGGAAAAGAAATTGTGGGTAGGCACTAGGCTGTCACCCCGGCCTTTTGATTTGCTAAATGCGGGTATGGGAGAATATTTCTTAGGCGACTGGGAGCAGGCAGAAAAAGATTTGACCGCAGGTTTAAAGGCCAAGGACCATATATGGGAAGCCAATCTCTGGCTGGCAGTTCTTAAGTTTAAGCAGGGTAAGCAGGCCGAATCAGAGAAGATTGTAGCAGAGGCTGTTAAGGTTAAGCCAAATGCGGCTAAGGATTTCGCAGTACTAACTAAACTGCCGATTTTAGACTGAAGCAAATCACCTTCTGGTAAGATGCCATGGGGACGTTTTGTTTGCCAAGTTGTCGTAACTATTAAGTGAAGGAGTTAATTGTTACTATGTATGCTCTACTTTAACAACTATAATTAGTGTAAGCGCATTTTTGGCATCGATTTTTGTTGATCATGATTTGCAGATTATGAAGGAAGTAATCGGTTATGACTGCAAGAGCCTTAGTCTGGGTGATTGCAAAGGGCGTTGAGTATGCGTCCTTTTTGTTAGCGGATATTTTACTAATCCCAGCCATTTAAGTTGATATCATAACATATAAAGCTTGACGATTTTTGCGTAATCTTTTTCGCAGTGATTCATGCATTGGAGGTTTTGAAAATTAAACAATTAATCATCAATCCGGGGTCTACTTCCACTAAAATTGCGGTGTTTGACGGTGAGACTGTACTGTTTGAGGAAACAATAAGACACACTTTGGAAGAGTTGTCTCCTTACGGAAAAATAATCGATGAATTTGAGTTTAGAAAAGATATTATTGTTAAAACCCTTAAAGAAAATAACCTAGCCATTGAGACTCTATCTGCCGTAGTAGGAAGAGGTGGGCTTTTAAAATTTATTGCGGGAGGCACCTATGAAATAAATAAAAAAATGCTGTCTGACTTGAGAACAGGCCTGCACGGTCAGCATGCTTCTAACTTGGGTGCAATCCTGGCATACGAAATAGCAAAGACTGTCAATATTCCGTCCTTCATCGTGGATCCTGTGGTGGT